>SEEM01000137.1 GCA_004144595.1 Hyphomicrobiales bacterium | reverse complement strand
TTCCGCGCAGCGCCCGGTACAGAGGGCCTCGTCGTGGCAAAGGCCGTCGCGCTCGCCCGGCGCGGCCGGCACGGCCCGGTCCATATCGACCTGCCGATCGCGGTTGCCGAAGCGCGCGTCGGCTGGCGGCCGCCTCCGGCGATCGCCGCTCCGCTGCCTTGCATTCCGCGCGACCTCTCCAGCGCCCGTACCCTGATCGCCGAGGCCAGGAGCCCGCTCGTCATCGCGGGGCTCGACCTGGTCGAGCCGGACGGTGCGGCCGCGCTCGACCGCTTCCTGACGGCTACCGGCGCACCACTGCTCACCACCTACAAGGCGAAGGGGCTGGTGCCGGAGCTCGATCTGCGCGTGATCGGCGCCGTCGGCCTCTCGCCAAGGGCCGATGCGCTCGTGCGCCCGCTGATCGAAGCCGCCGACCTGATCGTGCTCGCCGGCTACGATCCGATCGAGATGCGGCAGGGCTGGCGCAATCCCTGGCCTGCCGGCAAGCCGGTGATCGACATCGTCGCCGAGCCGATCCAGCACGGCATGCACACATCCCGCCTGCTGCTCGAAGGCGATGTCGGCGCGATCCTCGACCTCCTGGGCGAGGGGCTTGCGCGCAAGCCGGTATGGGCCGGAGGCGAGCCCGACACCGTCCGCGACGCGCTCGACACCGCTTTCGCCGCTCCCGGATGCTGGGGCCCGCACGCGGTCTTCGAGACTCTGCGTCAGGTCGCACCGGCCGGGACGGTGGCGACCGCCGATTCCGGCGCGCACCGCATCCTCCTCAGCCAGATGTGGGGCTGCGATGGGCCGCGCCGCCTGCTGCAGTCGAGCGGGCTGTGCACCATGGGCTGCGCCCTGCCGCTGGCGACGGGAGCGGCACTCGGCTCCGGCCGACCGACCCTGTGCTTCGTCGGCGATGCCGGCCTCGAGATGGTGCTGGGCGAACTGGCGACCCTGCGCGATCTCAACCTCCCCGTGATCGTCGTCACGCTCGTCGACAAGGCGCTCGGGCTGATCGCGCTGAAGCAGCGCCAGCTCGGACTGGCCCGCGCCGGCGTCGATATCGGCGAGACCGATTTCGCCGCCGTCGCCCGCGCGATGGGCGGGCATGGCGCGACGATCGACGACAGCGCAACGCTGGCGCGCGAAGCGGAGGCCGCCTTCCGGCGCGATGGCTTCACTCTGCTGGCCTGCCGCATCGATGCCGCGAGCTACGAGGCAGCGTTCTGATGGCTCCGCTTCCTAACACTCCGGCAAAACGGCCCCGCGACGAGCGGCTCGACCTCTTTCGCGGCCTCACCATGCTGATCATCTTCGTCGCGCATCTGCCCGAGAATAGCTGGAACGCCTGGATCCCGGCGCGTTTCGGCTTCTCCTCGGGCGCCGAGCTCTTCGTCTTCTGCTCCGGCATCGCCAGCGCGCTCGCCTTCGGCGGCGTCTTCGTCCGGCGCGGGCTGTGGCTGGGCACGGCACGGATCGCCTATCGGATCTGGCAGGTCTACTGGGCGCAGATCGGCCTCGTCCTGGCGCTGATCGTTCTGGCCGCGGGGCTTGATCGCGCCTTCGGCCTTGCCGAGATCGCGCGGCAATTCCCGCCGCTGCTCGCCGATCCTTCGACCGCGCTGCTCGGCATCGCCACCCTGACCTGGCAGCCGGATTATCTCGATATCCTGCCGCTCTATCTCGTCATCCTCGCGCTGGTCCCGGTGATGATGCTGGCGCGGCGTCTGCACGCTGCCCTGCCTTTCCTGGTCGCGGCAGCGCTGTACGCAGCGGTCTGGACCTTCGGCATCAACCTTTCCGGCAATCCCTGGAACGGCACGGGCTGGTTCCTCAATCCCTTTGCCTGGCAGCTCATCTTCTTCACCGGCTTCTTCATCGGGATGAAGTGGCTTCCGGTGCCCCGGCTCGGGGATCGCAGGCTCATGCTCGCTGCGATGATCTTCGTTCTGCTCTCGGTGCCGCTGTCCTTCTGGGGTATCCTCGAGCACTGGCCGCTGGCGCAAGCCACTCGCGATCTCCTCGTCCCCGCCAACGAGAAGAGCGACCTGCATATCCTGCGCGTGCTGCATTTCCTGGCGCTCGCCTATCTCGTGCTCAGCCTGATCGAGCCGTGGCGAGACAGGCTCGATCGCGGCGCCGGCCATGTGCTGATCCTGATCGGGCGGCAGTCGTTGGCCTGCTTCCTGGCGAGCGCAGCGCTGGCGCGGCTTTTGGGTACGGCCGCCGACATGGCCGGGCGGGGGGAGGTCGTGGTGGGCCTGCTCAATCTCATTGGCTTTGCGCTGATCCTCGCGACCGCGCTCGTCGTCGGCTGGTTCAAGAGCGCGCCCTGGGCCGGCCCGGGACGCCAAGTCCCAGCCGAGCCAGCCGAGCAGCCGCCGCTGAGAACACGGGTCCGTGAAGCGAGTTGAACGCCGCTTGATCGACCTCCTGCGAACTCCCTGAAGAGCGCCGTTTGCGGCGCCGCAATGGAGCAGCCCATGTCCTACGCCGTTCACCACGATCTCTCCGGCGACTGCATCACGGTCTCGAACGATGCTGCGCGCCTCGCTTGGAACGACATGCTCGAAGCGCTCATGGCCCATGCCGCCGCAACGCCCGGACATCTCGCGAGCACGCTCGCCGCCGATCCGGAATTCGCCCTGGCCCATGCCGCCAAGGGATTGATGCTGCTTTCGCTGGCGCGTGCCGAGCTCGTCGCCCCCGCCCGCGAATGCCTGGTCAGGGCCAGGGCGGCCGCGCTCCTGCGGCCGGTCACGCGGCGCGAGACGATGGTCGTCGAGGCGCTGGCGCTCTGGCTCGACGATGCGCCGCGGCGGGCGGCGGAGCGGCTGGAATCGATTCTCCTCGCGCATCCCTTCGACGTGCTCGCCCTCAAGCTCTCGCATGGCTTGCGCTTCACGCTCGGCGACCAGGCCGAAATGCTCGAGACCCTGAACCGCTTCGCGCCGGGCTTCGGCGAGAGCCATCGACTCGCCGGCTTTGTCCACGGCTGCCACGCCTTTGCGCTGGAGGAGCGCGGCTTCTATGCGCAGGCCGAGCGTGTCGGCCGCCGCGCCGTGGCCTTGAGCCCGCGCGACGCCTGGGGCCGCCATGCCGTCGCCCATGTGCTGGAGATGACCGGCCGCACCGAGGAGGGCATCGCCTGGCTCGGCGACGGCCGCGACTGGACGCATGCCAACAACCTGCGCTTCCACATCTTCTGGCATCTCGCCCTGTTCCGGCTGGAGCGCGGCGAGACCGGCGAGGTGCTGCGGCTCTACGACGAGGAGATCCGGGCCGAGTCGACCGACGATTACCGCGACATCGCCAACGGTGCGTCGCTGCTGGCGCGGCTCGACTATGCCGGCGTCAATGTCGGCGATCGCTGGGAAGAGCTCGCGGCCAAGGCCGAGGGCCGCATCGACGACGGTCGCCTGGTCTTCGCCGATCTGCACTATGCGCTGTCCCTGCTCGGTGCCGGCCATGCCGACGGGGCCGAAGCCATCGCCCGCAGCCTGATCGAGGATGCCAAGGCTCACCCCAGCGGCGAGCGGCGCGATGCCGCCCGCAGCGGGGCGCTCGCGGCCTTCGGGCTGATCGCGTTCCACGAAGGGGATTATGACGAGGCTGCCCGGCTCCTGGGTTCAGCCCGCAACGGATTGATCGCGATCGGCGGCAGCCATGCCCAGCGCGACCTGTTCGAACAGGCCCATGCCGAGAGCCTGCTCCGCTCCGGCGCGCATGAACGCGCCGCGGAAATCCTTGGCGAACGCCTGAGGCGGCGTGGCGGCTCCAATCTCTTTGCCGCCCGCCGGCTGGCACAACTGCGCGGTCGCGGTGCAGGGCGGCTCGCCGCTCTCGCCATCGCCTCCACTCCGCTCGCCATCGCACACTGATCTCGGGAAGGGATACCTGCCATGACCACCGCGACCATGACCCGCAGCTTCGCGCTGCCATCCACGCGCACCGTGATCAACCTTGCTCTCGGCGGTTTCGCCGGCCTCGGGTTTTGGGAACTGTTCTCGGCCGTGCCAACGGCCTGGTTCGCCGAATATCCGCTGGAGCCGCCGGAACTGGTGAAGTCGCTCCTCTTCCACCAGCTCGGGCTGACGATCTCGACACCGACCGCGAAGCTGCTGCATTTCACGACCGGCTTCCTGTTCTACCCGCTCGCCTATTGGGGGCTGACGCGCTGGGTGAAGAGCTTCGGCATGCCGGCCGACGGCTGGATCTGGGGCGTGATCACCTATTTCATCGCGCTCGGCTTCTTCGCGCCGCTGGCCGGGCAGCATTTCCTGTTGAACGACGTGCCGCGCCTGTCCTTCATGAGCCTCATCGGCCATGCGATCTACGGCTGGCTCGCGGCCTATATCTTCGAGGCGCTCGAAGCGCGCCGGACCTGAGCGGGGAGATAGGCAATGCTCGACAGACGTGCCTTCATCGGTCTCGCGGCGGCAGCGCTGGCTGCCGCGAACGGGGCCAGGGCCGAGGTTCCGCGCCCCGTCAACACGCTCGGCTCGCCCGATGGCGTCGCCATCCGCGGCTACGACCCGGTCGCCTATTTCCGCGACGGCGGCCCGCGACCTGGCAAGCCCGAGTTCTCGGTTCGCCATGGCGGCGCGACCTGGCGCTTTGCCAGCGCCGAGCACAAGGCGCTGTTCGAAGCCGATCCGGACCGTTACCTGCCTGTCTATGGCGGCTTCTGCGCCTACGGCACCTCGCGCGGCTATCTCGTGAAGGTCGAGCCGGAAGCGTGGTCGATCGTCGAGGGTCGGCTCTATCTGAACTACGATCTGGGTGTGCGTGACACCTGGCTTGGCCGGACGAAGACCTATATCGCCCGCGCCGATGGCAGCTGGCCGCGTTTGACGGCCAGGGATATTCGATAAGCTTCGTCACGGCCTGCGCGCCATGGTCACGCGGGCAGGCCTGTGATCCCACTGCGCAGGTCGTCGTCCCGGCAAGGCTCTGGTCCCGGCTGTACCTACCCGAAAGGTCAGATTCTTCGGCGGGGAATGGCGCTTGCCGCCCAGATCTGCGACGAGGCGATCGACCTTGCCGAGCTCGCGCGCTATCGCAGCCTCGCGGGCATCTGGGCCGACTGGGTATCCGCGCTCGACGCCAAGTATCTCAAGCCCTGACCGAGCGAGACCGCCGATGACGACCTCTCCCTGCCCGCCGATCAGCGATGCCGACTGGCCCGAGGCGATCGCCGAGATGAAGACCGGCTTTGCCGGCGCTCTCAATGTCTACCGGACGATGGCGCATCATCCGGCCCTGCTGAAGGCCTGGGCACCGCTTCGCCAGCATGTCGTCAAGGACAGCGCGCTGGGGCCAATGCGCTCCGAGGTGGTGATCCTGCGTGCGGCGCACCGCATGGGCTCGCCCTATGAATGGGCGCATCACGTCAGCCGGGCACGGGCGCTCGGGATGAGCGACGCGCGTATCGCTGCCTTGCGCGGCGAGCCGGAGGGCGAGGACGGCCTGATCGTGCGGGCGGTCGATGCGCTCTTCGACGACAGGCGCCTGTCGCTTTCGCTCGAAGCGCAGCTTGCCGCAGCGCTCGGGCGCGA
>SEEM01000136.1 GCA_004144595.1 Hyphomicrobiales bacterium | reverse complement strand
CAGCCCGTCACCCAGGCCGTCATCACGGTTCCCGCCTATTTCAACGACGCCCAGCGCCAGGCGACCAAGGATGCCGGCCGCATCGCCGGCCTCGAAGTGCTGCGCATCATCAACGAGCCGACCGCGGCTGCGCTGGCCTACGGCCTCGACAAGAAGCAGGCCGGCACCATCGCGGTCTACGACCTCGGCGGCGGCACCTTCGACGTCTCGATCCTTGAGATCGGCGATGGCGTCTTCGAGGTGAAGTCGACCAACGGCGACACCTTCCTCGGCGGCGAGGACTTCGACATGCGCCTGGTTGAGTATCTCGCTGATGAATTCAAGCGCGAGCAGGGCATCGACCTGAAGAAGGACAAGCTCGCTCTCCAGCGCCTGAAGGAAGCAGCCGAGAAGGCCAAGATCGAGCTCTCGACCACGGCCCAGACCGAGATCAACCTGCCCTACATCACCGCGGATGCCTCTGGACCGAAGCACCTCGCCATCAAGCTGTCGCGCGCCAAGTTCGAGAGCCTGGTCGACGATCTCGTCCAGCGCACCATCGAGCCCTGCAAGAAGGCGCTCAAGGATGCGGGCCTGTCGGCCGGCCAGATCGACGAGGTCGTCCTCGTCGGCGGCATGACCCGCATGCCGAAGGTGCAGGAGGTCGTGAAGCAGTTCTTCGGCAAGGAGCCGCACAAGGGCGTCAACCCCGACGAGGTCGTCGCCATCGGCGCCGCGGTTCAGGCCGGCGTGCTGCAAGGCGACGTCAAGGACGTGCTGCTGCTCGACGTGACCCCGCTCTCGCTCGGCATCGAGACGCTGGGCGGCGTGTTCACGCGTCTTATTGACCGCAACACCACGATCCCGACCAAGAAGAGCCAGGTCTTCTCCACCGCCGAGGACAACCAGAACGCGGTGACGATCCGGGTCTTCCAGGGCGAGCGCGAAATGGCGGCCGACAACAAGCTGCTCGGCCAGTTCGACCTGATGGGCATTCCCCCGTCCCCGCGCGGCATGCCGCAGATCGAGGTGACCTTCGATATCGACGCCAACGGCATCGTCTCCGTGACGGCGAAGGACAAGGCCACCAACAAGGAGCAGCAGATCAAGATCCAGGCTTCCGGCGGTCTCAGCGAGGCCGATATCCAGAAGATGGTGAAGGATGCCGAGGCGAATGCCTCCGAGGACAAGAAGCGCCGCGAAGTGGTCGAGGCGAAGAACCAGGGCGAGAGCCTCGTTCACTCGACCGAGAAGTCGCTGAAGGACTATGGCGACAAGGTCTCCGAAGCCGACAAGGGTGCGATCGAGACCGCCGTCGAGGCGCTCAAGACCGCGCTCACCGGTGAGGATGCCGAGGCCATCACGGCCCGCACCAACGAGCTGATGCAGGCTTCGATGAAGCTTGGCGAAGCCATGTATGCGGCGAGCCAGGCCGAGGGTGCCGCCGCCCCCGAGGGCGAGCATCAGGAGGAGGCCAAGAAGGACGACGTCATCGACGCCGACTTCAAGGACGTCTCCTCGGACGACAAGAAGAAGAGCGCGTAATCGCGCGCTCTTAACGCCGGCGACGGGATGGCGGGGCTTGACCCGGCCGCCCCGTCCGGGAATTGCAGGCTATTCGGATGGCCGGGCTCGCTGCCCGGCCATGCCGCGTCAAAGCTGCGGGGACAGACGTTTCGATGTCGAAGCGCGATTACTACGAGATTCTCGGCGTCAGCCGGACCGTGACGGAGATCGAGCTCAAGGGCTCTTTCCGCAAGCTCGCGATGCAGCACCATCCGGACAAGAATCCCGGCGACAAGGAAGCCGAGATCAAGTTCAAGGAAATCAACGAGGCCTATCAGGTCCTCTCGGACGCGCAGAAGCGCTCGGCCTATGACCGCTTCGGCCACCAGGCCTTCGAGAATGGCGGCGGCGGCGGCCCAGGCGGCAATGCCGATTTCTCCGATTTCATGTCGGATATCTTCGATTCCTTCTTCGGCGATGCCCGTCGTGGCGGCGCGCGTGGCGCCAATGGCCGCGAGCGCGGCGCCGACCTGCGCTACAATCTCGAGATCGGGCTGGAAGAGGCCTTCACCGGCAAGAACGAGTCGATCCGGGTGCCGACCTCGGTTTCTTGCGAATCCTGCTCGGGCACCGGCGCCAAGCCCGGCTCGAAGTCGCGCCAGTGCCCGACCTGCGGCGGCCATGGCCGCGTCCGCGCCAATCAGGGCTTCTTCTCGGTCGAGCGGACCTGCCCGACCTGCTCGGGCCGCGGCGAGGTGATCGACGACCCCTGCAAGAACTGCCAGGGCGCCGGCCGCGTCACGCGCGAGCGCACGCTCTCGGTCAACATCCCTGCCGGTGTCGAGGACGGCACGCGCATCCGCCTCGCCGGCGAGGGCGAGGCCGGCCTGCGCGGCGGGCCTGCGGGCGACCTCTACATCTTCCTCTCGATCAAGCCGCACGCGATCTTCCAGCGTGATGGCGCCGACCTGTTCTGCCGGGTGCCGATCGGTCTGGTCTCGGCCGCGCTGGGCGGCGAGATCGAAGTGCCGACGCTGTCGGGCGAGCAGGCGCGGGTGAAGATCCCCGAGGGCACCCAGACCGGCAAGCAGTTCCGCCTGAAGGCCAAGGGCATGAGTGTGCTGCGTTCACGCGATGTCGGCGACCTCTACATCCAGGTCGTGGTCGAGACGCCGCAGAAATTGACCGCCCGCCAGCGCGAATTGCTGGAGGAGTTCGAGCGCGAGAGCTCGCACAACAATCATCCCGAAACCGCCGGATTCTTTGGCCGGGTCAAGGATTTCCTCGGCGGCTTCGGCGGCACCGCCTGAGCGCTCCGGGGCGTCGTTTCGGGTTGGACCCGAGGATATCGGCAAGCGGCGCGGGAGCTTCTTCAAGCATCGGAGGCTCAGGGCACAGGCCCCGGCATGACGGCGAGACGCGACCATGAAAAAGGGCCGCCTTTCGGCGGCCCTTTCGCTGTCGAGGCGGATGCCTCAGGCCTTGTCGACGACGTTCTTCACGGCGTCCTTGCCCTTGCCGAGTGCCTGCTGGGCCTCGCCCTTGACTTCCTGAGCCTTGCCCTCAGCTTCCCACTCGGGCTTGTTGAGCGCCTTGCCGGCGGCCTGCTTGACGTTGCCGGCGGCCTCGTTGGCCATGCCCTTGATCTTGTCGGTGGTGCTGCTCATCGCTTTAGCTCCTGAACATCCGGCCCCATGGCCGTTTTCCGCGTGATCAACCGACAGCCGATGAAAAGGTTCCGGTTTCAGGCCGTAGCTTCGCTTCCCGCTGCCAAGCCATGCAAGGCGGCCGCCGTAGCCGTGTCGGCCGGAAAGAAAGTCTCCAGCGCCAGCTCGGACAAGGTGACGTCGACGGGCGTGCCGAACACGGTCGTCGTCGAGATCAGCGACAGCGTGGTGTCGCCAAGCTTCAACTGCAGTGGAACGACGATCGCCGCTTCCGCCTCGGCGTCGTGTCGCGTGCCCGCGTCCGGATGCGAGTAGCTCATCAGCTCGCCCAGCAATTCGCCGAGCCTGGCATCCGCCGTCGCGCGCACCTGCTGGCGCAGCCTGGCCAAAAGATGGGCGCGCCACTCCGTGAGGTTGAGGATGAAGGGCGCGAGCCCCTGCGGATGCAGCGAAAGGCGCAGCACATTGACGGGCGTCTTCAACAGTTCCGCATCGGTGACGAGGCCCAGCAATGGCGTCACCGCGTTGTTGTAGGCCAGCAGCGTCCAGTAGCGGTCGACGGCGACCGCCGGGTAAGGCTCGTGCCCTCTGAGGATCAGGTCGATCGCACTGCGGGCGGCGTCCAGCGAGGGGTCTTCCAGCGAACGTTCCGGGTAGATCGGCGCATAGCCGGCAGCCAGCAGGAGGGCGTTGCGCTCGCGCAGGGGCACGCCGAGATGCTCGGCCAGCAACAGGACCATCTCGCGGCTCGGGCGCGAGCGGCCGCTTTCGATGAAGCTGAGATGCTTTTGCGAGATCTCGGCTTCGAGCGCCAGATCGAGCTGGCTGAAGCGGCGGAGCTGGCGCCAGTCACGCAGGAGCGCGCCGATCGGGGGAGCGTGGTGTGTCGTCATGGCGGAGAAGCTAGCGATCCCGGCGGCCGGTTCCAATTACCTCCCGCTTAATCGACGGGCCGACGCGGTTCCGTCAGCATTCTCCGATCGAAAACGGGCTTGAGCCTGGAACCGCCAAAGGAGAATGCCATGTCGCCGATCCAGTCCTCGCCGCTGCTTCGCACCGCCCTCGCCCTTGATGCCGCAGCCTGCGCCGGGATAGGCCTGACCCTCGCCCCTGGAGCCGGGCTGCTCGCCGCGCCGCTCGGCCTGCCCGCAGAGTTCCTGCGCGGTGCCGGGCTCGTGCTGCTGCCTTGCGCGGCGCTGATCGGCTGGTTTGCCAGCCGCGCGGCCCTGCCGCGGCTGGCGGTCTACGCCGTGATCGGCGTCAACCTGCTCTGGATCGCCGACAGCATCGCGATCCTGCTGATGGGCTGGTTCGCCCCGACCGGGCTCGGCATCGCCTTCGTCCTGGCCCAGGCGGCCGCCGTGGCGATCGTGACCGAACTGGAAGTGATCGGCTCCAAGCATTCGGGCGCGGCACTGCCTTCCAGCGATGCGGCGGCCCTTCGGTGAAAACCGTCATCTGACTGTCGCATGGGCTGACTAGCCGACGGGTCTCTGTGTCCGTCAGCGGTGAGATCCCATGCGCCAGCCCCTCGTCCTCGCGGCTCTCGCCGCTGTCCTGCTCGGCGGCACGGCCATGGCCGAGCCGCTCTTCAACCGGATCGCCACCTTCTCCGTGCCGCAGAACCTGCCGGCCGACCGCGATCCGAAGAAGAAGACCGTTTCCGAGATCATCGCCGCCAATGGCGACGGCACGCTGCTCGCCTATACCGACGCGGAGCAGAAGGCGCTGGGGATCATCGACATCGCCGATCCCGCCAATCCCAAGCCCGCCGGCTTCGTCCCGCTCGAAGGCGAGGCCACCTCGGTCACCATCCTCGGCGACAAGGCCTTCGTCGCGGTCGTCACCTCCGGCGACAATTTCAAGGAGCCGGCCGGCCATCTCGCCACCGTCGACCTCAGGACGAAGCAGGTCGTGGCGAAATGCGATCTCGGCGGCCAGCCCGACTCGGTCACGCTGACCAAGGACAAGGGCAGGGTCGTCATCGCCATCGAGAACGAGCGCGACGAGAAGCTCAACAAGGGCGCCCTGCCGCAGCTCCCCGCCGGCAACCTCACGATGATCGGCATCAAGGACGGCGCCATCGACTGCTCCACCCGACAGATTGTCGATCTCACCGGCATCGCGGCCGTCGAGCCGACCGATCCGGAGCCGGAATTCGTCGACGCGAACCAGGACGGGCTCGTCGTGGTCACGCTGCAGGAGAACAATCACCTCGTCATCGTCGACTCGAAGACCGGCAAGGTCGTGACGCATTTCCCGGCGGGCTCGGTCGATCTCAAGAACATCGACAAGACCCGCGACGGCAAGATCAGCCCGACCGAGGAACTGAAGGGCGTCCCGCGCGAGCCCGACGCGGTGCGCTGGCTCGACAATGACCGCTTCGTCACCGCCAACGAGGGCGACTGGAAGGGCGG
>SEEM01000046.1 GCA_004144595.1 Hyphomicrobiales bacterium | reverse complement strand
GAGGTCACGGCGTTGACCAGAAGCCGGCCGACGCCGGGGACCGCGAACACCGTCTCGACGATGATCGAGCCGGCGACGAGATCGCCGAGCTTGAGGCCGATGATCGTGATGATCGGGATCGCGGCATTGGGCAGGGCGTGCCAGAGCACCCGGCGCGGGCGGGGCACGCCCTTGGCCCGGGCGGCGACGACATATTGCTTGTTCAGGACTTCGAGCATGGCGGAGCGGGTGAAGCGGGCGAAGGTGCCGGCGAAATGCGTGCCGAGCGTCACCGCCGGCAGGATCAGGTGCCAGATCGTCGCGTCGCCCGAACTCGGCAGCATGCGCCAGTGCAGCGAAAACAGCAGGATCAGCAGGATGCCGAGGAAGAAGTTCGGCAGGCTGAAGCCGAGGACGGCGAAGCTCATCACGAAGCGGTCGATCGGGCGGTTGCGGTTGAGCGCCGCGATGATGCCGAGCCCGACGCCGAGCAGGAGGCTGAGCACGAAGGCCGTAAGCCCGAGCCTGAGCGTTCGCGGCAGCGCCGCGGCAATCAGATCGATGGCAGGCTGCTGATCCGAGAGCGACAGCCCGAAATCGCCCTGCGCGATCCCCGCGACATAGGAGACGTATTGCTGCCAGAGCGGCCGGTCGAGCCCGAATTTCTCGCGATAATGCGCGATCACCTCGGCGGGCGCCTGATCGCCGACCAGCGCTTCGATCGGATCGCCCGAGAGATTGAGCGCGACGAAGGTCAGCGTCACGATCAGCCACACGGTCAGGACGCCGCGTGCGAGCTTGGTCAGGAAAAGCCGGCCCGGCATCATGACGCCTTGCGGCTCTGCAGGCCAGTCAGCAGGTCGGGATCGTTGAGCAGAACGGCATGCGGCGCATGCGCAAGGATGGCGCCAAGGCCATCGCCATCGACATCGCCGACGATGCGGCCGGTGCCCTGGCCGCCGGCGGTGACCCAGACCGGCTTGCTTCCGCACAATTTGGCTGCGACCGGGCCATCGAGAGCGCCTTCCCAGATGCGGAAAGCGCTCGCGCCGGCAGCGGCATAGTGATCCGGATTGGCCTTGTCGGGCAGGAAGGCGAGGACACGCAGGCCGGGGATCGTCAGCGTGGCATGCGCGACCTGAAGGACTTCGCGGGCGCCCACCCAGACGCGATCGACGACGCCGAGTTCCCGGATCACCGCGAGCACCGCGTCGATGATTGCGAGATCGCCGGTCTTGATGTCGATCAGCGCCTGTCGATGCGGGCAGATCGCGGCGAGCGCCTCGGTCAGCGTCGCCAGCTGCACACCGCCGGAGCGGGCGATGGCCTTGAGGTCTTCATGCGACGTCTCCCCGATCGCGGCATCGCTGCCGGCGATCCGAGCGAGGTCGGGATCATGCGAGGCGATGACGACGCCGTCGGCGCTGAGGCGCGCATCGGTCTCGACGAGATCGGCGCCGGACGCGATCGCAGCGCGATAGGCCTCCAGCGTGTTCTCGGGATAGCGTGCCGAATGGCCGCGATGGGCGATGACGAGCGGCCGGGTCATGACGCAACTCCCAGTTCACCAGCAAAATGACAGCGGACGCTGCGGCCTCCGCCGAGCGGGCGCAGAACCGGCATCTCGGCCGAGCAGCGCGGGCGGGCATAAGGGCAGCGCGTGTGGAAATGGCAGCCGGCCGGCGGGTTGGCCGGCGAGGGCGGATCGCCCGCGAGCCGCGTGGGCCGTGCCGAGCGCGAGGTCGAAAGGTCCGGAATCGCGGCGAGCAGCGCCATTGTGTAGGGGTGCATCGGCTGGCGATAGACCGGGTCGGTCGGGCCTTCCTCGACGATCTGGCCGAGATACATCACGGCGATGCGGTGCGAGAGTTTCTTCACCACGCGCAGGTCGTGCGAAATGAAGAGATAGGCGATGTCGAAGCGCTCCTGCAGTTCCTGCAGCAACTCCGTCACGGTCGCCTGCACGGAAACGTCGAGTGCGGAGACTGGCTCGTCGCAGACGATCAGGCTCGGCCTCATTGCCAGCGCGCGTGCGATCACGACGCGCTGCGCCTGTCCGCCGCTGATCTGATGCGGGAAGCGATCGGCCATCTCCGGCGCCAGCGCCACAGCCTGCATCAGGCGCAGGACTTCGGCGTCGCGCCCGCTGCGCTCGCCGATCTCGTGCAGGTCGAGCGGCTCGCGGATCTGCCGGCCGATGCTGAGCCGTGGATCGAGCGCCGATTGCGGGTTCTGGAAGATCATCTGGATGTCGCGGCGCTGCCGCTGCCACTCCTGCGGCGTCAGCCCCGTGAGATCGCGCCCCTTGAACACGATCTCGCCGCCGCTCGGCCGCTCGAGCCCGACGATCATCCGGCCGGTCGTCGATTTCCCGCAGCCGGATTCCCCGACCAGCCCGAGCGTCTCGCCGATCCGCAAGGTCAGCGACACGTCCTCGACGGCGCGGATCGTCCGCTGCGTCCGCAGGAAGGAGCGGCCGCCGCCGAAATGCCGGCGTAGTGCAGAAACGCGCAGCAGAGGCTCGGTCGCGGTGCTCATGACGCGGCCCGCTCGCGATAGATGGGCGCGGCGACATCGAGGCGCGGCATGGCGGCGAGAAGTTCGCGCGTATAGGGCGCTTCGGGAGCGTTCAGAACCTGTGCGGCCTGGCCGGCCTCGACGACGCGGCCATGGCGCATCACAACGACATCATCGGCCATCTCGGCGACGACGCCGAGATCATGGGTGACGAACAGGATCGCCATGCCGAGCTCGGCCTTAAGCTGGTTGAGCAGGTCGAGGATCTGCGCCTGGATGGTGACGTCGAGCGCGGTCGTCGGCTCGTCGGCGATCAGCAGCCGCGGCTCGCAGGCCAGCGCCATCGCGATCATCACGCGCTGCGCCATGCCGCCGGAAAACTGGTGGACATAGGAAGCGAGCCGCTGCTCCGGCTCGGGAATGCCGACGAGACGCAGCAGTTCCAGCGCGCGGGCCTGACGTTGCGGCTCCGACAGCGCGGTGTGCAGACGCAGGGTCTCGCGCAACTGGGTGCCGACCGTATGCAGCGGGTTCAGCGACCCGAGCGGGTCCTGGAACACCATGCCGATGCCGCGGCCGCGGATCGTCTCAAGCTCGGCCTCGCTGGCGGCGGCGAGGTCGCGCCCCTCAAACAGGATGCGCCCCGCGGTCCGGCGCCCGTTTCCCGGCAGCAGGCCGAGCACCGCCTGGCAGGAGACGCTCTTGCCGCTGCCGCTCTCGCCGACGATGCAGGTCGTCGTGCCCGGCCGCACCGCGAAGCAGACCGCATGCAGGATGTCGGCATAGCCCTTCGCGGTGCGGAAGCCGACGGTCAGGTCCTCCACGGAGAGCAGCGCAGCGCTGCCCCCCTCAGGCCCTGTCCTGCGGGCGCTCCCCGTCACTTCGCGGCCAGCGAGAAGTTCGAGGGGCGGAAGTCCATGTAGTACTGGCTGTAGGGCGTCCACTCGATGCCCTTCTTCACGCCGTAGCCGGTGACGGGGTTGTAGAGCATCGTCATCGGCATATCGTCCTCGAAGGCCGTGAGCAGCTTGGCGAAGGCCGCGCGACGCTTGGCTTCATCGGTCTCGGCGGTCAGCTCCTTGGCTGCATCGTTGAAGGCCGGGCTCGCGCCATAGAGCTTCCAGGTCTTCTGGTTCTCGCTATCGGGCCCCCATAGCGTCAGGATCGCGCCGGACGGGTCGGGCACGCGATAGGTGTTCGACCAGGCGAAGACCTGGGCGCCCGGCTTGCGCACCTCCTTGAAGCTGTCGACGAAATCGATCCGGGCATTGATGCCGACCGCGCGCCACATCTCCTGGATCACCTGCGCCGCCTCGACATTGTAGAGGTAGTAGTTCGGGATCAGCCGGTAGGAGATTTCCTGGCCCTTGTACGAGCTTTCGGCGAGCAGCTTCTTGGCCAGCGCCGGATCATAGGCATAGCCCTTGTTTTCCTTGACGTAGATCGGCCCGAAGCTCGGGAGCTGGTGGCCGTTCGGCGTATAGGTCTGCCCCTTCCAGAGCGCGTCGATCAGCGCCTTGCGGTCGATCGACTGGCTCATCGCATGACGCAGCTTCTTGTCGGAGAGGACGGGGTCGTTGGTGTTGAACTGGAGCACATGGCTGTTCTCCAGCGGCTCGGTCTTCACCGAGACGTCCTTGTAGCGCTTCAAGCCGTCCCACTGGTCCGGCGGCAATTCGACGGCGATGTCGAAATCGCCCGCGACGAGGCCGGCGACGCGCGCCGCGACCTCGGGAACCGAACGGAAGGTGATGGTCTTGGCCGCAGGCGCCCCGCCGAAATAGCGGTCGAACGCGGCGAGCGTGATCTTGTCGTTCTTCTGGTAGTCGACGAAGCTGTAGGGGCCGGTGCCGACAGGCTTCCAGCGCAGGGCCTTGGCGGCCTGGTCCATCCAGACCTTGGAATCGACGCCCTCCTTGCGGAAGGCGTTCCACGGTTCGTCGCAGATCGCGAAGGACATGTAGCTCGACAGGCGATGCTCCATGATCGGGTCGTGCTGCGTCGTGGTGATCCGCACGGTGAAGTCGTCGAGCTTCTCGACATTGGTGAAGTTGCCGAAATAGATGCGGCCTTCGGGGTAATAGGCCTTTGGCCCCCAGAGTCGGTCGGGCGAGAAGGTCGCCAGCACGTCATTGGCATCGAACGGGCTGCCGTCATGGCAGGTGACGCCGCGGCGCAGCTTCAGGTCGAATGTGGTCGGCGTCGTCCAGGACCAGCTTTCGGCGAGGCCCGGCACGAGATTGGCCGCGCCATCGGCCTTCGGCCTGGCAAAGTCGCGCCGGATCAGCGTGTCGAAGATCGAATAATAGATGCGGGTATCGACATTGCCGGTGTGCTCGCCGGGATCGAGCGAGCGCGCGAGCTCGTTGACCGCCACCGTGACGGCGGGCCGTTCCTGCGCGAGGGCGCCCGAGCCGACGCTTATCGCGAGGCCAGCGCCAAGCAGCATCCCGAACGGCGCTTTGTTTTGGGTCGATTTCGTCATGGCATCCTCCCATCGGACAGGAATCGTTTGGTGTTCCGTCGATCTTCGTTGCGGCGGCCCTATCCGGGCTTGCCACGAAACAGGCGTTGCAGGGTTTCGACCTTCGCCAGCGTTTCCAGCGAGCGGCCCTCATCGGTGCGCGACAGTTCCAGGATCAGGGTGTTGCAGATCGCCATCGGCACGGTCAGCGAATGGAATTCGCCTTGTTCGCCGCGGGCGGCGACGAGCTGGAGATCGCAGGCCGGCACGCCGGTGCGCCTGTCGGTGATCAGGAGCGTCCGGGCGCCGATCTCCTGCGCGCAGGCGACCAGGCGCGTCATAGCCGGGCTTTCATGGCGGAAGATCAAGGCCACGACGACGTCGCCGGCGGCGAGGCCTAGCATCTGGTCGGCCGCCTGCCAGTCGGCATGGGCGACGACCGTCGCGCGGTAGCCGGAGCGGACGAGGCGTCGCACGAACAAGTCGGCGAGGCTGCTGGCATGGCCCTCGCCAGCGACGAGAATGCGTCCCGCCTGTCGCAGCATGCCGGCGGCAGCGACGATCTCGGCATCCGAGATCTGGCTGACCAGGGCACCGAGCGCGCGGATTTCGCCTTCGACGACGGAGCCGAGGAGAGAATCGTCGCGGACGCGGTCTAGCCGCCGCCGCACACGCACCGACGCGTCGAGATCGGCGACGACCGTATCCTGCAACGCACCGCGCATCTCGCGATAGGAGGCGAAGCCGAGCTTGCGGGCGAGGCGGCCGGCGGTCGAGGCATGAACGCCGGCCTGCTCGGCGACCTTGTGGGACGGCAGGAAGCTGCCTGCCGTGCGATTGGCCAGGAGGACCTCGACCAGCCGGCGGTCCGACTCGGTCAGCCCGGCCCGGCGCGCCGCGATGATCTCCGTCAGGTTCATCGTCTCTCCCATGCCACGCAGCGTAACGGAGGCTCGCACCGAGTTGCAAGTTAAATTGCAGACTCGGTTCTGCGCAATTTCTGTTGCATAAACAGACATCGCCCGACATGGTTACAGAGATATGACGGACATCGCTTCACATCGCGGCGGCGCCAGGATTTGGCCCGAGAACAGTCGCCTCGCCTTCCGTAGCTCCGCCCTGCTGCCGGTGGATTTCATCGAGTTCGACATCCATCGCAGCCGCGACGGCGTGCTGGTCGTCCATCACGATCCGCTGCTCGGCCGGACGGCTTCGGGCACGGGCGCGGTCGGGGAGATGGACTGGGCCGCGCTGCAGGCCGTGGAGCTGATCGGAGCCGGCGGCGAGACCATCCCGAGCTTCGACGAGGTCCTCGATATCCTCGAACCAAGCGGCATCAGGCTGCGCATCGAACTCAAGACGCGTCAGGGCGGCGAGCGTTATCCCGGCATCGAGGCGCAGGTCGTCGGGCGATTGCAGGAAAGGCGGTTGCTAGACAGGACGACGTTCACCTCTTTCGATCTCCCGACGCTTGCGGAGCTCCTGCGTATTGCACCTGCGACGCCGACGATCTGGCTCATTGCCGATAAGCTGCTGGCGCCGCCGTCGCGTGATCTGCGCGGCCTCTGTCGCGAGGCCAGCGCGGCCGGCGTGCGGGAGATCGCGATCCGCATCACCCAGGCCGAGAACGGCGACGGCGATCTCTGCCGCAGCGAGGCGGTGACGCTCGGCTATTATGGAGCCCATGACGAGCTGGCGGTCCGCAAGGCTTTTGCGGATGGCGTGAGCGCCTTCACGACCGACCGGCCGGATATCGCCATCGCCATCAGGCGCGAGCTAAGGACAACCGGCTGAGTTCAGGCAGCGCCATCGTCGTACCGTGCGATCGTTTCCACGATCGCTACGGCGAGCGCGCGGTCCCGTTGCGAGCGGATTCGTCCGAACGCCGCATCGAGCCTGTCGGATTGCGATTGTTCCTCGATTTCCGCTGTGTATGTGGCGCCGTCCTCGGCGAACCCCGTCTCGGGGAAAGTCAGGCCCTCGAAAAAGTCTCCCAGATTCACCCTGAGGAAACGAGATAAAAGGTAAAGCGCGCCCGCGCTGAGACGATGTTTGCCCTTCTCGTAATTGCCCATCTGCTGGAATGAGACGCCAAGGACATCTCCAAGATCTGTCTGGCTGAAACCGCGGTTCTCGCGAAGAACACGCAGTCGGTCTCCGATATGGCGGTGGATCGAGTCGGTTCCTGTGCGCATTGCGTTTCCAGAGACGTCGAACCGGAAACACATTCTGATGCCGCAACCGCAGATGCGTCCAGATGGTCTCTAAAGTATCGGAGAGTTATCTGGTCAGACCCCGCTGCCGGAGATCACGCCGCCTTGGCGAGAAAATCCTCGGCATAGTGGCAGGCGACCTTGCGGCCATCGATCTCGCGCTGTTCCGGACGCTCGACGCGGCAGCGATCGGTGACATGCGGGCAGCGGGTCGAGAACACGCAACCCTTCGGCGGATTGAGCGGGGAGGGCAGCTCGCCGCGCAGGATGATGCGCTCGCGCTTGCCGGCATCGACGCGCGGCGTCGAGGCGAGCAGCGCCTGCGTATAGGGATGGAGCGGGCGCGCGTAGATGCGCTCCTTCGGGCCATGTTCGATGGCATTGCCGAGATACATCACCATCACGTCATGGGCGATGTGACGGACGACGCTGAGATCATGCGAGATGAAGAGATAGGCGAGCTTCAACTCGTCCTGCAGATCGGCGAGCAGGTTCAGCACCTGCGCCTGGATCGAGATGTCCAGCGCCGAGACCGGCTCGTCCGCGACCACGACCTTGGGCGACAGGATCAGCGCGCGCGCGATCGCGATGCGCTGGCGCTGGCCGCCCGAGAACATGTGCGGATAACGGGCATAGTGCTCGGGGCGCAGGCCGACCTTGGCCATCATCGCACGCGCCTTCTCGGTGCGCTCGGCAGGCGAAAGGTCGGTGTTGATCTTGAGCGGCTCCTCCAGGATCGTCCCGATCTTCTTGCGCGGATTGAGCGAGCCATAGGGGTTCTGGAACACGAACTGCACGGTCCGGCGCAGATGCCGGCGCTTGTCGGCCGGCGGGTTGACCGCGTCCAGCCCGTCGAGGGTCAGTGCGCCTGAAGTCGGCGTCTCGATCAGCGTCGCCATGCGCGCCAGCGTCGACTTTCCGCAGCCGGACTCGCCGACGACGGCGAGCGTGCGCCCGGCCTCGACCGCGAAGGAGACCTTGTTCACCGCCTGCAACTGCGCCGGGGCGCGGAAGAGCCCCTGCTTGACCGGGTAGATCTGGGTCAGCTCGCGCGCTTCGATGACGGGATTGCTCATCGCACGGCCTCCTTCGCCTGGCCGGCTTCGTCGCGGGCACGCGCGGCGTCGCGCTGGGGGTCACTGAGCGGGTAATGGCAGCGCACGCGTCCATCGGCCCAGTTGCGCAGCTCCGGCTGGATCAGGCGCGAATGATCGGTCGCATAGGCGCAGCGCGGCGAGAACAGGCAGCCCTTGGGCCGGTCGTTCAGGCCGGGCACCATGCCGGGGATGGTGGCAAGCCGCGTCGCATGCTCGCTGCGCTCCGGCAGGGCTGCGAGCAGCGCCTCGGAATAGGGATGCTGCGGATTGGAGAACAGCGCGTCGACCTTGCGCTCCTCCATGATCTGCCCGGCATACATTACCATGATGCGCTGCGCCGTCTCGGCGACGACGCCCATGTTGTGGGTGATCAGCACGAGCGCCATGTTGCGCTCGCGCTGCAGCGACATCAGCAGGTCGAGGATCTGCGCCTGGATGGTGACGTCGAGCGCCGTCGTCGGCTCGTCTGCGATCAGCAGGCGCGGGTTGCAGGCGATCGCCATCGCGATCATCACGCGCTGGTTCATGCCGCCGGACATCTGGTGCGGGAAGGCCTTGAGGCGGCTTTCGGGCGCCGGGATGCCGACCTGCTCGAGCAGTTCGATCGAGCGGCGCTTGGCCGCCTTGCGGTCCATGCCTTCATGCTTCCGGAGCGTCTCGGCGAGCTGGAAACCGATGGTGAAGCACGGGTTGAGGCTGGTGCTGGGCTCCTGGAAGATCATCGCCACGTCCTTGCCGGTGAGCTGGCGGCGCTCGCGGGCGGACATGGTCAGGAGGTCGCGGCCGTCGAAGCGCAGCTTGTCGGCACGGACGCGGCCGGGATAGCCGACCAGGCCCATCAGCGCGAGCATCGTGACCGATTTGCCGGAGCCGGATTCGCCGACGACGCCGAGCACCTCGCCTTCCTCCAGCGTGAGATCGATGCGGTCGACGGCGCGCAGCGTTCCCTGCGAGGTCGGGAATTCGACGCTGAGGTTTTCGATTTCGAGCAGGGGCATGGGATCAGCGCTTCAGCTTGGGGTCGAGCGCATCGCGCAGGCCGTCACCCAGAAGGTTGAAGGCGAGCACGGTGATGAGGATGGCGAGGCCCGGGAAGGTGACGACCCACCAGGCGCGCAGCACGAATTCGCGCGCATCGGCGAGCATCGTGCCCCATTCCGGTGTCGGCGGCTGGGCGCCCAACCCGAGGAAGCCGAGCGCCGCGGCGTCAAGGATCGCGGTCGAGACGCCGAGCGTTGCCTGCACGATCAGGGGCGCCGCGCAGTTCGGCAGGATCTCGGAGAACATCAGGCGGACGGTCTGCGCGCCCGAGACCTGGGCGGCGACGACATAGTCCTTGCTGGCCTCGGCGATGACGGCGGCCCGGGTGATGCGGACATAGTGCGGCAGCACGACGATGGCGACCGCGAGCATCGCGTTCATCAGGCCGGGGCCCAGGATCGCGACGATGACGATCGCGAGCAGCAGGCTCGGCATCGTCATCAGGATGTCCATCAGGCGCATGATCGCGATATCGGCGAGGCCCTTGAAATAGCCGGCGATGAGGCCCAGCACGATGCCGACGACGATGGCGAGCGCGACGACCGCGATGCCGATCACCAGCGAGAGCCGTGCGCCGAAGAGCAGGCGCGAGAGGATGTCGCGGCCGATCGCGTCGGTGCCGAGCGGGTAGGAGAATGAACCGCCCTCCTGCCAGAACGGCGGCTTCAGGAAGGCTGTGTTGTTGGTCAGGTTCGGCTCATGCGGTGCGATCCATGGCGCAAACAGCGCGCAGAGCAGCACCACCACGATGACGACGAGGCCGGCGACAGCGCCGCGATTGGCACTGAAATAGGTCCAGAACTCGCGGACGGGATGCGGCGGTGCGATGCCGGGCGCGGCAGCCGGTGCTTTGAGGGTTTCTGTGCTCATGCGGAGAGGCTCCGATGGGAGCGAAGGGAGAAGCGGAGGTTCATCGGGCGTGCCTGATGCGTGGGTTGATCAGGCCGTAGAGCAGGTCGACGAAGAGGTTGACGCTCATCACCACGACGCCGAGCAGCAGCGTGCCGCCCTGAAGGACCGGATAATCGCGCCGGCTGATCGCCTCGATCAGCCATTTGCCGACGCCGGGCCAGGAGAAGATCGTCTCGGTCAGGATCGCGCCGGTGAAGAGCGCGCCGACCTGTAGGCCGATGACGGTGACGATCGGGATCAGGGCGTTGCGCAGGGCATGCAGCGCCACGACTCGGAGCGGAGCCATGCCCTTGGCGCGTGCGGTGCGAATGTAGTCCTCGCCCAGAACTTCGAGCATCGCTGAGCGGGTCATGCGCGCGATGACCGCGAGCGGCACGGTGCCGAGCACGATCGCCGGCAGGACGAGATGCGACAGCGCCGACCAGAAGGCGTCGACATCGCCGGCGAGCAGGCTGTCGACGGTGAGGAAGCCCGTGACGGGCTCGATGAAATACTGCACCGCGATGCGGCCCGAGACCGGCGTGATGCCGAGTTGCACCGAGAACAGCAGGATCAGCAGCAGGCCCCACCAGAAGATCGGCATCGAATAACCGGTGAGCGAGATGCCCATCACGCCATGGTCGAAGATCGAGTTTCGCTTCACCGCGGCGATGATCCCGGCCGGAAGCCCGACGATCAGCGCAAGCAGGATGGCGCAGATCGCAAGCTCGATCGTCGCCGGGAAGAGCTGGCCGAATTCCGACAGAACATTCTCGCGGGTGACGATCGACTTGCCGAGGTCGCCCTGCACGACGCGCTCGATATACTTGCCGTACTGGACGAGCAGCGGCCGGTCGAGGCCGTACTCGGTCAGGAGCTGGGCGTGGCGGGCGGCGTCGATGCCGCGTTCGCCGGCCATGGTCTCGATCGGATCGCCAGGCACGAGGCGGACGAGGAAGAAGGCCAGCAGCGTGATGCCGATGAAGGTCGGGATGACCAGGCTCAGCCGGGTGAAGATGAAGCGCAGCATGGTTCTGCCGATGTTTTTGACCAGCGCGAAAGGGGGCCTCGCACGCCGGCAGGTCGTTTGGATTTATTGCAATGTCGAGCTGTAGCCCAGCGCAAACACCAAAAAGCGCTGGAGATCAAGGATATCGTCCGCGACGTAGCGGATGCTGAAGGCGTCCACCCGCTCCACGAGCTTCAGCATGACGAGATATTCGACCGGCTGGCGGAACAGGAAACTGACCTCCAGCGTGATCGGCCCGGCGATGCGGTATGGCTTGATCGGAGCCCGCCGCGCGATGGCTCGTTTCACGCCATCCGCGATCAGCTCATACGAGGCTTCCGGCATCAGCGTGCGCGCGGACTGGCGGCTATGCGCCCATTTCACCGTCACGCCCTCGATATCGGGCAGGAACTGCTTGGTCTCGGCGATGGTGGCGTCGTCGCCGCTGACGAGCAGCACCGGCACGTCGAAATGCCCGGCGATCGCGGCATTGATCCCGGCCTCCGGCACTGCGACGCCGTTGACCCGGACCTCGCGCAACGTGGCGCCGCGGAAGGTATGGGCCAGCACGCCTTCGGGATTGGTCGATCCCGTGTGGTAGCCGATGAAGAGCGCTCCGTCATAGGTGCCGGCCTCGACGCCCTGCATCATCGATAGGGGGCGCGGATGGGCCCGCACCAGCTGGACATCGCGCGGCAGCCGCTCCAGCAGCAGGTTCTGCCCCCGGCCGTGGCTGTCGGCGATGACGACCTCGCTGGCGCCGCTGTCATACGCCGCGCGGGCGGCGGCGGTGACGCTGTCGGTCATCCAGATACGGGCAGCCTGGTATTCGAAGCCCTCGACAAGGGTCTGGTCGCGGGTGACCACGCCCGCGATGCCTTCGATATCGGCGGAAATGTAGATGCGCATGGCAAGGAGTCTCCGGGGCAATCCTGCGCAGCCCGCATGACCGCGCAGCACATCGACCGCGGCAGCGAGGCGCTGCCGCGGAGAGGACGGGGGAATGCCTACTTGACGACGGAAACGCCGTAGAAGGGCTGGCCGCCGAAGAAGTGAATCTTATAGTCCTTCACTTCCTTGCGCACCGGCGTGAAAGCCTGCGCATTGGCGAAGAGCAGGCCGGCGACATCCTGGTGGAACAGTTCCTGGAAGCGCTTGTAGAGTTTGGCGCGCTCGCCCTGGTCGGTGATGGTGCTGGCCTTGGCCAGTGCGTCCGAAGCCTCCTGGTTGCACCAGCGGGCGCGGTTGGCGCCGCTCTTCACGCCTTCGCAGGTCCAGCCCGAAAGCAGGATCTGGCTCGGATCGGGATAGTCCCAGGTGTAGCCGAACATGCCGACCTCATGGTCGCCGGCCCGGCCGCGCTTGAGGTATTCGCCCCATTCGAAGCTCTGGATCGTGGCCTTGACGCCGATCTTGGCCCAGTCGGCCTGGATCAGCTCGGCCGCGCGGCGGCCGTTCGGCATATAGGCTCGCACCACCGGAATGGCCCAGAGCGTCGTCTCGAAACCGTCGGCGAGACCCGCCTCCTTCAGCAGCGCCTTGGCCTTTTCGGGATCGTAGGGGCGCGGCTTCAGATCGGCGTCATGCGACCAGAGCGAGGGCGGCACGGCCGCGGCGGCGATCTTGCCGGTGCCCTGATAGACCGCGTCGATGATCGCCGGGATATTGGTCGCATAGGCCAGGGCCTCGCGCACGCGCTTGTCGCCGAAAGGCTTCTTCTGCTGGTTGAAGGCGAGGAAGCTCTGGTCGGCGATGCTGCCCTGCAGGAGGTTGATCGAGGCTTCCGCCTTCATCGCCGGCAGGTCGCCGGGATTGGGATAGCGCGCGATCTGGCATTCGCCCGAGCGCACCTTGGCAAAGCGCACCGAAGCGTCCGGCGTGATCACGAAGATCAGGTCGTTGACGAGCGCCATGCGGTCGCGGTTGCCGACTGCCTTGGTCCAGTGGTCCGGCACCGCCTTGAAGCGGATCACGGCGTCCTTCTGGTAGGACAGGAGCGAGAACGGTCCGGTACCGATCGGCAGGAAATCGATCTGCTCGGGCGTGCCGGCCTTCAGCATCGCAGCCGCATACTCGGCCGAGAGGATCGACATCGGCTCGACCGAGAGGGCCGAGAGCAGGGGCGAATTCGGCTTGGTCAGGGTCAGCTTGACCGTATAGTCGTCGATCTTCTCGAGCGCCTTGAAGCTCGGCTTCACGATCTCCGCGAAGAAGCCGAAATTGCCGCTGCCGACCTTGTTGAAGGGGTTACTCTCGTCGAACATGCGCCCGAACGAGAAGATCACGTCGTCGGCATTGAAGTCGCGTGTCGGGGTGAATGCCTTGCTGGCATGAAATTTGACGCCCTTGCGCAGCTTGAACGTATAGGTCAGCCCGTCGTCGGAGGTCGTCCAGGACTCGGCGAGGCTGGGGATGATCTGCGATCCCCCGCGTTCCGTCGCCGTCAGCCGCTCGTAAACCTGCGCAGCGACATCATAGGCGGTGTTCTGTCCGCTGAATTGCGGATTCAGGTAATCGGGGCTGGCTTCGGAGCAGACGACGAGCGCCTGTGCGCTGGCCATGGCGGGCAGCAACAGGGCGCTGAGCCCCAGCGTCAGAGCAAGGGTGCGGGCACGAACGGGCATGAGGGTTCTCTCGGAATAGGCAGGAAAGACGGATCGGGCGCGGGGCGTCGTGCCCCATCGTCTCCGCCTCTCGAAACGCGGCCCCGCCGGGGCCGCGTCGTCTGGCATGCATCAGCCGCGCCAAGGCGTGGCGCGGCTGGCAATTCGGCTCACTTGCCGATGTCGACGCCGTAGAAGGTGTGGCGGCCGAACGGCGAGAGCTTGAAGTCCTTCACTTCCTTGCGGACCGGCTTGAGCTGCACCGCGTGCGCGATGGTGAACCAGGGCGACTGCTCCTTGAAGATCACCTGCGCCTGCCGATAGAGCTTCTCGCGCTCGGCCTGGTCGGTGACGGTCTTCGCCTTCACCACCAGATCCTCGAACGGCTGGTAGCAGAATTTGGCGACGTTCGAGCCGTTGGTCTTGGCCGATTCGCAGCCCAGCAGCGTGTGCAGGAAGTTGTCCGGATCGCCGTTGTCGCCGGTCCAGCCGAGCATGCCGGTCTGGTGCTCGCCCGCCTGCATGCGCTTGCGGTACTCGCCCCATTCGAAGCTCTTGATCTCCGCCTTGACGCCGACCTTGGCGAGGTCTGCCTGCATCAGTTCGGCGATGCGCTTGGCGTTCGGGTTGTAGGGGCGCTGCACCGGCATGGCCCAGAGGTCGATCTCGAGGCCGTTCGGATAGCCGGCCGCAGCCAGCTCCTTCTTTGCCGCTTCCGGATCGAAGGGGTCGTCCTTGATGGTGTCGTTATAGGACCACATCGACGGCGGGATCGGGTTGGTCGCAGCGACGCCGCTGGAGAGATAGACCGCGTCGATGATCGCCTGCTTGTTGATCGCCTTGTTGATCGCGCGGCGGACCTTGACGTCGTCGAAGGGCTTCTTGGTGGTGTTGTAGGCGAGATAGCCGATGTTCAGGCCGGGCTGCTCCAGGATCTGGACATTGGCGTCCTTCCTGATCGCGTCGAGATCGGCCGGGTTGGGATAGGGCATGACATGGCATTCGCCCTTCTGGAGCTTGGCCCAGCGCACCGAAGCGTCCGGCGTGATCGCGAAGATCAGGTCGTCGATCTCGGCCTTGCCGGCCCAGTAGTCGGGATTGGCCTTGTAGCGGATGATCGCATCCTTCTGGTACTGCACCAGATAGAACGGGCCGGTGCCGACCGGGTCCTGGTCGAGCTTCTCGGGCGTGCCCGCCTTCAGCATCGCGTCGGCATATTCCTTCGACTGCACGCTGGCATATTGCATGGCGAGGTCGGCGAGGAACGGCGCTTCCGGCTGGTTCAGCGTGATCTTGACCGTGTAGTCATCGACCTTCTCCACAGTTTTCAGCAGCTTGGGCATGCCCATGTCGTTGAAATAGGAGTGGTTCGAGCTGGTGACCTTGAAGAACGCGTTGTCTTCCTTCCACTGCCGCTCGATCATGAAGATGATGTCGTCGGCATTGAAGCTGCGCGTCGGCTTGAAGGTCTTGTTGGACTGCCACTTGACGTTCTTGCGCAGATGGAACGTGTAGGTCAGGCCATCGGCCGAGATGTCCCACTTCTCCGCGAGCGCCGGCTGGACCTTGGTGCCGCCGCGCTCGAACTGCACGAGCGTGTCGTAGATCTGGGTGTTCGCATCGAAGGACGTGCCGGTGGTGTTGACGCTCGGCGCGAAATTCTCGGGGCTGCCCTCCGAGCAGTAGACCAGGGTCTTGGCCATCAGCGGCTGCGCCGCCATCAGCGCGGTGGCCGATAGCGTCGCCAACAGAATTGTCTTCATGGAAGTCTCCTTGAACGCCTCTCCGCCCTCGCGAGGCGGCGAACGGTCCCGTTGTATCGGAAGCTCCTGGGCGAAAGTCCCCGGGCCGCCTTGTCTACAGCTTATTGAAAGAACGGGGGCGCGGATAGCCGTCTCGCGGGGCGCGCAGGCCGGCTCCGAGAGCAGGGTAAACGACTGGGCGGGAACGGATTTCGGGTGGGCCGAGGCGGACTTTGCCTGCCGCCGGGTTGCTTGTTCGAAAGTCTATGGGCTTCGGGCAAGCCCGACCTCCGCGCGGTTTTCAGAGAACCTCGCGCACCCGCACCAGAGTCGTGTCCATATGGCGGCCGATCGCCGCGGCGAGGGCGTCGCCGTCGCGCTTCAGCAGGGCCGCCATCATGTCCTCATGTTCGGCGACCGCACCGGCCCATTTCTCCGGCCCTTCGTTGCCGACGAAGCGCAGGCGCTTGATCCGCGATTGCAGGGTGGTGTGCATCTCGGCCAGCACCATATTGCCGGATGCGGCGACGATGGCGCTGTGAATCGCCTGGTTCAGCTTGAAATAATCGAGCCGGTCGCGCGTCGCATAGAGTGCGAGCATGTCGCGATGCAGCTCGTTGATCGCTTCGATCGTGGCGTCGCTTGCCTGGGCGCAGGCGATCCGGCCGCCGAGCTGCTCCAGGCTCTTGATGACTTCGAGGATGTCGGCGAGGTCGCGTGCCGTGAACTTCCGGACGATCGCGCCCTTGGCCGGCAGGATCTCGACCAGCCCCTCGCTGGCGAGCGTCTTGATGGCCTCGCGCAAGGGCGTCCGCGACACGCCGAGCTGAGCGCCGACCTGACCCTCGTTGATGCGCTGGCCGGGGACGAGCCGCCCCTCGATGATCATGTCGCGCACGCGTTCCAGCACCTCGTCATGGAGGGTGCGCCGCGTGATCGGGATATAGTCGGCCGCCGTCTCGCTCATCGTTGCTCCCGTTTTTCCGGCCCCTTCGTTACGGCATGCGGCTTTCGCGCTGTCAAACGGACGCGCCGTTCTCGGCCGCAAACAGCGCATCCTGACGCTGGCGCATCGCCAGCAATCCGGAATCGCCGGGGATCGCGACATCGCCGAGGCGGATCGCCTCGCCGGCCTTGACCGGGCGGACGAGCGGCCGGTCGGCGACGAGATAGAACGGGGCAGGGCGGTCGGCCGCGAGCGGCTTAGCCGGCCGGATCTCGGCACCCACGCCGTCGATGCTGTGATGATGCCCGCCCATCGCGAGAACTGTCCCGGCGGCGAGATCGCGCTGCGCCACCGCGACGAGGTCCTGCCGCGGCCTGTAGTCGTCGCCATAGCCCGAGCGTCCGAGCCCGGCCGCGTCGAGGATGGACGTGGCAACCTCGACGCCCAGCAGGTGACGCGGCAGGTAGAGCGCGGCGGTCTTGCCGCTGCGGCTGACGACATGGCCCTTGCCGGCCAGCATTTGCCAGGTCTCGTCATTGTCGCAACGCACGACGATGAAGACGCCGCCGGCGAAGCTCGCTTCGTCCGCGAGCCGCAGATGGTGGAACACGTCGATCCGGCGCGTACCGCTCATCAATCCGCCCGCGCTGCGCTCCGCGAAAAGATCGGCCAGTTCCGGGACGCGGGCCGGCGGCGCATGGAAGCCGGCCGCGTCGGCGCAGAAGCCGAGCGCATTGGCGACCAGCGTCATCTCGCAGAGGTCGGGCACGGCTCGCAGCGGGAAGGCCTCGCCGAGGATGCGCGCGCGTTCGGATGCATTGGCGACGATGGAGCGCGATCCCGGCAGCCAGCAGTCACGGAGCGCCGGCAGGGGATGGGTCACGCCGTTGCAGGTAACGTTGCCGGTCGCGGCGTCGAGCACGAAATCGTATTCGCTCGACTTGCCTGCTGCGATGATCTCGAGGCCGATCACCTCGGCCCAGCTCGCCAGCGCGATCAGCAGGCTCGGCTGGTCGCCATCGACCGGCGTCACGACGACGCCCTGGTCGCGGGCGAGGCGTGCGAGCCCTGGCCCGACGACGCTGTCGGCTTCCTTCGAGACGAGCGCGACATGGCGCCTGGCATCGATCGCGGCGAGGCTGTGCCGCGTCGCCGCTTCCGGACTGCCGGTCGCTTCGACGAGCAGCGCGAAGGGCAAATCCATGACGATATCGAGGCTCGCCGCGGCGATGCATCGTCCCATATTCCAGGCCGCCTTCGCCTCAGCGTGGGTCTCGCACAGCGCAATCCCGTTCGGCTCGAAACCGGCGGCGGCGAAGGCGCGCCCGGCTGCCTCGGCGGTCACGTCGATTGCGATCCGCGCATTGACAAGCCGCGTCCGGCGCGACTGCGCGAGATAGCTGCGCCCGAAGCTGCCGCTGCCGACGAGGCAAGTTTCGACCGGCTCGGTGACCCCGGCGTAATGCGCATGAAAATTCATCGGCCCTCCTTCGGCGCGGTTGCGATCCGCGCCAGCGTCTCCCCCATCTGGTACAGCAATCAAGATATGCTGCATACAGCATACTTGAGCCATCGGGCTGCCTGTGATAGCCAGAGATGAAGACGAGCGGACAGGCAGCGGAGTTTGCGGCCATGATTGAACGGACGAACGATGCCTTGCCGGTGATTGCCGTCGCGATGGGCGATCCTTCCGGCATCAGCCCTGAACTGACGGCCCGCATCCTCTCGGAGGCCGATCTGCGCGGCGCGGCGCGCTACGTCGTCTTCGGCGACAAGCGCCTGCTCGATCTCGGCATCGAGGACGCTGGCGTCGATCCGCAGGTGCAGGTCGTCAAGGATGGCGAGGCGCTGCCGCTCGGCGACAAGCCGGTCTTCGTCGATCTCGCCAATCACGATCCCGCCGATCTCAAGCGCGGTACCGCGACGCTGGCCGGCGGCAAGGCTGCGACCGAGAATTTCCGCCGCGCGCTGCAGTTCGCCGCTTCAGGCCAGGCCGATGCGGTGTTCTTCACGCCCTTCAACAAGGCGGCGATGCGCTTCGCCTATCCCGGCTATGACGACGAGATCCGCTTCGTGCGCGACGCGATCGGTTTTGAGGGCGCGGCGAGCGAGTTCAATGTCCTCGACAAGCTCTGGAACGCCCGCGTCACATCGCACATCCCGCTATCCGAGGTCGCGCAGAACATCACGCAGGAGCGTATCCTGCGGGCGCTGACGCTGGCCGATGGCAATCTGCGCGCCGCCGGCTTCAACCCGCCGCGCATCGCGGTCGCCGGCATCAATCCCCATGCCGGCGATGGCGGCAATTTCGGCCGCGACGAGATCGAGACGATCGAGCCGGCGGTGAAGGCGGCCAAGGCCAAGGGCTTCACGGTCGAGGGGCCGTTCCCGTCGGACACCGTCTTCCTGCGGGCGAAGAACGGCGATTTCGATGCCGTGCTGACGATGTATCACGACCAGGGCCAGATCGCGATGAAGCTGATCGGCTTCGACCGTGGTGTCACCCTGATCGGGGGCTTCCCGTTCCCGATCTGCACGCCGGCCCATGGCACGGCCTATGAGATCGCCGGCAAGGGCATCGCCAATCTCGGCGCAACCCGCGCCGCGCTCGCACTCGCCATCAAGATGGCTCAGGACGGAAAGGCCAAGGCCCGCGCCGCCGCCTGATTTCGGGCATCGGATCGATCCGATGCCAATCCAACGCTTTCGACAAAGCCGCCGGCAAGAGCGGCCTTGCACAATCAAAACCCAGGGAGAGAAACCATGAAGACCATCGCTATTTCGGCCGCGTTAACTGGCGCGCTCACGCTTGGCGGCATCGGTGCCGCGCAGGCCTGGGAGCCGACCAAGCCGATCGAGTTCGTCGTGACGTCCGGCGCCGGCGGCGGCACCGACAATTTCGCCCGCATCATCCAGTCGATCATCACCAAGCACAAGTTCACCGAGCAGCCGATCGTGGTGGTGAACAAGGGCGGCGGCTCGGGCGCCGAAGGCTATGTCTACGGCAAGGGCGCCAAGGGCGATCCCAACCGCGTCATCTTCGGCACCAACAACGCCTATCTGCTGCCTTACGTCGCCAAGCTCGGCTACAAGATCTCGGACCTGACCCCGGTCGCGGCGCTGGCGCTCGACGAGTTCCTGCTCTGGGTCAAGGGCGATGCCCCCTATGCCGACGCCAAGAGCTATCTCGAGGCGGTCAAGGCCAAGCCCATGGGCTTCAAGATGGGCGGCAGCCAGTCGAAGGACACCGACCAGACGCTGACCTCGATGATCCAGGACGCCGCCGGCGTGAAATGGATCTATGTGCCGTTCCAGGGCGGCAGTGCCGCGGCCGTGCAGCTCGCCGGTGGCCATATCGACTCCAACACCAACAACCCCAACGAGAATATCGGCCAGTGGAAGGCCGGGCAGGTGAAGCCGCTCTGCGTCTTCTCGCCGGTCCGCCTCGCCAAGGGCGAGCCGGTCTTCGAGGGCAAGGGCTGGGGCGATATCCCGACCTGCAAGGAAGCCGGCCTGCCGCTGGAAACCTTCCAGATGCCGCGCACCGTCTGGCTGCCGGCCGATGTTCCGGCTGACGCCGTGACCTATTATGCCGGCCTGCTGGAGAAGGTCTCCAAGACCCCGGAATGGCAGGAATTCGTGACGCGCACCGCCCAGACCGGCAAGTTCATGAAGGGCAAGGAGCTCATCGATTTCGTCGCCAAGGACGAGGCGGCGAACAAGAAGGTCTTCGAGAACGAAGGCTGGGTCGCGAAGTAGGGTGGGATCGTGCGCTTCGCGTCATTGCGAGCGTAGCGAAGCAATCCAGAAGGGCCGGGTTGAACCGTTCAGCCCGGCTGCCCCTGGATTGCTTCGTCGGCTGCGCCTCCTCGCAATGACGGGGGAAAAGGCGACTAATCAATGGGAAAGGCCCACCGCATGATCACCCGTTTCTGGGCCGAGATCGGGACCGCGATCCTGACACTCGTCTTCGGGCTCGTCATCGTGAAGGGCTCGCTCGAATTCGGTATCGGCTGGGATACGTCCGGCCCACAGCCCGGCGCCTTTCCCTTCTATGCGGGGGCGCTGATCGCGCTGGCGAGCCTGGGCACGCTGGTGCTCACGGCGGTGCAGCAGCGCGCCGGCAAGGCTGCGCTCGCGGAGGCCTTCCTCGATGCCGAGCGCGGCAAGCGCGTACTGTCCTTCCTGTTGCCGCTCGTCGCCTTCGTCGTGCTGAGCGCGACGCTCGGCATGTATGTCGCGACGATCCTCTATCTCGTCTTCGCGATGCGCTTCCAGGGCGGCTATGGCTGGCTGCAGAGCCTCGCCACCGCCTTCGTGACGGCAGCCTTCTTCTATTTCGCGCTCGAGAAATTCTTCCAGATCGGCCTGCTCAAGGGCCCGATCGAGCCGCTCATCGGCCTCTGAGACGGCGAGGATATCAGCATGGATAATGTCGCCAACCTGATGCACGGCTTCTCGGTCGCGCTCACCACGCACCATGTCCTGCTGATGATGGCGGGCGTACTGCTCGGCGTGCTCGTCGGCGTCCTGCCCGGCTTGGGCGCGCCCAACGGCGTCTCGCTCCTGCTGCCGCTGACGTTCTCGATGGACCCGGTCTCGGCGATCATCCTGCTGACCTCGCTCTACTGGGGCGCGCTCTTCGGCGGGTCGACCACCTCGATCCTGTTCAACATTCCCGGCGAGCCCTCATCGGTCGCGACGACCTTCGACGGCCACCCGATGGCCAAGCAGGGCAAGGCGACCGAAGCGCTCTCCTTCGCCTTTCTTTCGGCCGGCTTCGGCGCCATGGCCGGCGTCATCCTGATCACGCTGCTCTCCGGCTGGGTCGCGAAATTCGCGCTCCGTTTCTCCTCGCCGGAATATTTCGCCGTCTATTTCATGACCTTCGCGAGCTTCATCGGCCTCGGCGGCGCCTCGCCCTTCAAGACCATCGTCTCGATGGCGGTCGGCTTTGCGCTGGCGACGATCGGAATGGACTCGGTCTCCGGCAATGTCCGCCTCACCTTCGAGTTCGACGTGCTGCTCGCCGGCGTCAGCTTCCTGATCGCCGTCATAGGCCTGTTCGGCATCGGCGAATTGCTGCTGACCATGGAGGAGGGGCTTAGATTCGAGGGTGTCGCCGCAAAGGTGCGGATCAGCGACGTCCTGCGCACAGCTGCGAAGCTCCCGCGCTACTGGGTCGCTCTGCTGCGCTCCTCGCTGATCGGCATCTGGATGGGCATCACGCCGGGCGGGCCGACGGCGGCCTCCTTCATGAGCTACGCCATGGCCAAGCGCTCTTCGCGCAATCCCGCCAAGTTCGGCAAGGGCGAGCCCGAGGGCGTGATCGCGCCGGAGACCGCCGATCACGCCGCCGGCTCGGCTGCGATGCTGCCGATGCTGGCGCTCGGCATTCCCGGCTCGGCGACCGCTGCGGTCATGATGGGCGGCCTGATGATCTGGGGCCTCAATCCCGGCCCGACGCTCTTCACCGACCGGCCGGACTTCGTCTGGGGCCTGATCGCCTCGATGTATCTCGGCAATGTCGTGGCGGTGGTGATCGTGCTGGCGACGGTGCCGCTCTTCGCCTCGATCCTGCGCATCCCCTTTTCGATCATCGGGCCGATCATCGTGGTGATCTGCTTCATTGGCGCCTTCACCGCCGCGAGCAAGGAATTCGACATCTGGCTCGCCCTGGTCTTCGGCCTCGTCGGCTATCTCTTCAAGAAGCTCGACTATCCGATCGCGCCGCTGGTGCTCGCCATGGTCATCGGCGACAAGGCGGAGGACGCCTTCCGCCAGTCGATGATCTTCAGCCAGGGTTCGCTCTCGATCTTCTGGTCGAACCCGCTGGTCTCGACGCTGATGGCGATCGGCCTCACGCTCTTGGTCATGCCGGTGATCGGCTCGGTCGTCCGCCGCTTGCGCGGGACGAAGGCCGCCAGCACTGTCTGAATCCCGCCCTGTCCGCCACCTGAGATGACGCCATGACCGAACCCTACAAGGGCATCCTGCCGATCGCGCCCACCATCTTTCACGAGAACGGCGATCTCGATACCGAGGGCAACAAGCGCGTCATGGACCTGATGGTCGACCAGGGCGTCGACGGCATCTGCATCCTCGCGAATTTCTCGGAGCAGTTTCTGCT
>SEEM01000397.1 GCA_004144595.1 Hyphomicrobiales bacterium | reverse complement strand
ACCTGTCCGTAGATCGCGGCCATGGTCATGACGAGGCCGATCAGCAGCGGCACACCTGTTGTCGTTGCCGCCAGCGCGAGGCCGAGCGGCTGGAACAGGGCGAGCCCGACGAACAGGGACGGCAGCGTATAGCGGTCCACCAGCCGGCCCATCAGCCATTGTGTCGCCGCACCGAACACGAAGACGAGCGTCGCCACGGAACCGATCAGTGCCAGCGGCAGGTCGAGGCCGAGGCGCTCGTCGATGACTTTCGGCAGCGCGATCGTGCTGATGTTGAAGGTCATGCCACCGGCGATCACCGCGACAGCGAAGATGCCGAGCAGAGCCTTCGGCCGTTTGACCGGGATGAGCGTGGACTTGCCGGAGCGGTTCGCCGACGGGTTTCTGTCTCCGGGCACGAGCGCGATGAAGGCGACGCCGAGCACGAGGCAGACGATCCCCGGCAGAACGAAGGCTAAACGCCAGCCGAAATTCGCGGCGATGAGCGCGGTAACCCCGGCAGCCGAAGCCGCTCCGAGATTGCCCCAGACTGCGTTGACGCCGAGATCGCGGCCGAGCTGGCGGGCATGGCTGACCAGCATGGTCGACCCGACCGGGTGATAGATCGCGGACGCTACGCCCAGCACGAGCAGCCAGCCGGCGAAGGCTGCGGGCCTGTCGGCGCTGGCGACGCCGAGGCAGGACAGGCCGTAGCCGATGAAGAATACGGCGAGCATGTTGCGACGGCCGAACCGGTCCGAGAGCCAACCCATCGGCAGCGAGCACAGGCCGAAGGCGACGAAGGCGCCAGTGGCGAGGCCGATCAGCTCGGCATAGCTGAGGTTCGTCTGCGCCGCGATGGCGATCACGGCCGTCGGGTAGATCAGCAGCACGAAATGATCGAGCGCATGGGCGGCGTTGACGAAAAGCAGGGTGCGCCTGGACAGCGTCTCGGGGCTCATGGGCGATCTCTCAGCGATGAAGTGTGATCCTAGCTTGACCCGTTAAGCCCGTCGGGTCGTTATTCGACGTAATCGGGCCATAGAGAGTGGGCGATGCGCAGGGAAAGCGAGGTCTATCAGACGGTGCCACGCGCGGTTGCCGTGATGCCGAAGAGCTACGAGGCCGGCGCGAGCACGGGTTGGCACAGCCACCCGCGCGCGCAACTGCTCTATGC
>SEEM01000396.1 GCA_004144595.1 Hyphomicrobiales bacterium | reverse complement strand
GCATAGACGAAGCGGATATATTGCGCGCCATGGCCGGCTGGGGCGAGAGCCATGGCGCGCAATATATCCGCTTCGTCTATGCCAACGAGCCGACCCGGCGCCTGCGCAGGCTTGGCGCCCGCGTTCGCGCGGCTCTCGATCTGTGAAGGGGCGAGGTGATGGCGAAGTGGCGCAAGACGCGGCCGGACCTTGCGGACGCGATCGTCTGCGACGGGCTGCTGCCCTGGGCGAAAGATTTCCTGCCGCCTGGGGCAAGGCTCGGCGAGCAGCTGGCGCGCTTTCGGGCGCAGGGCTGCGACCACATCTCGCTCACTGCGGCCGCCGGGGCGGACGGGCCGGTGGAGGCGGCCGCCCGGCTCGGCTTCCTGCGCCGCGAGATCGCGGCGGCGGGCGACTGGCTGACGATCGCCGTGGACGCGGCCTCGAGCAGGCAGGCGAAAGCGCAGGGGTTGCTCTCGGTCTCCTTCCATTTCCAGTCGGCGACGCCGTTCGCGCCCGATCTCGATCTGGTCGAGGCCTTCCGCGCCGCCGGCATCGACCGCGCCATCCTGGCCTATAACGAGGCCAATCCCTTCGCCGATGGCTGTCACGAGCCGCGCAATGGCGGGCTTTCAGCGCTGGGGCGGCGGCTGATCGCGCGCATGGACGCCTGCGGCATGCGCGTCGACCTCAGCCATTGCGGGGTGCGGACGAGCCTCGATGCGCTGGAGCTCGACCTCGCCGCGCCGCCGATCTTCTCCCATTCCAATGCGCGCGCGCTGTTCGACCACGAGCGCAACGTCAGCGACGAGCAGATCAGGGCCTGCGCCGTCCGAGGCGGCTATATCGGCGTCAACGGCGTCGGCATGTTCCTCGGCGTGGCCGGGCCGCAGATTCCGCAGGCGATGGCGCGGCACCTTGCGCATATCGCCGCGCTCGCTGGACCTGACCGGATCGGCCTTGGGCTCGACTTCATGTTCCTCGCAGGCAGCGACTACGGATTCTACCATGCCGCGAAGGGTCGCTGGCCGCGCGGCTACCCGGAGCCGCCCTGGGATTTCTTCCAACCCGAGCAGTTCGGCGATCTCGTGGCTGCGCTGGAAGCGGAAGGCTTCGGGGCAGAGGAGATCCGGGGTATTCTCGGTGAGAACTATCTGCGGCTGGCGCTTCCCAGCTG
>SEEM01000135.1 GCA_004144595.1 Hyphomicrobiales bacterium | reverse complement strand
GCGCCTACACAGCGCATCCCGATCCGCGGGCGGCGATCGCCAACACCGTCGCGCTGGTCATCGTCTCGAACCAGCCCTTCTACCCGCTCTATCTTTACTGGGCCGTCTCACCCGTCGTCACGCCGTCCTATCTCACCTTCCTGTCGACGCCGCTCTTCGCGGCGGTTCCGGTCGTGATGCGGCGCAATCCCGTGCTCGGGCGAGCCCTGCTTATCGTGGCCGGCATCGGCAACACCTTGCTCTGTCGCGCCGCCTTCGGGGCCGGCTCGGGTGTCGAAGTCTTCCTGTTCCCATGTCTCATGCTGGCGCTCCTGCTGTTTCGGCGCTCGGAACGTGCCTTGGCATTCGGCTTCGCCGCGCTCGCCTTTGCCGCTTATCTGCTGCCGGCCGCCTATCTCGGCGCCCCGATGCACCTTTACGAGATCGACGAATACGCAGCCTTGCAGCGCCTGAATTTCCTCAGCGCCGCATCCCTGACGGCTCTGATCGGATGGCTTTTCGCGGCACGCCTCGACACAATTTCGCGCTCCGATGAAACCAACCATGTCCACGCAGCGTAGACGGGATGCACCTTCTCAAAAGGACAACGCCCATGACGCGTCTTCCGCTCGCACTCATCTTGGCTGCAATGTCGGCTGGCGGCGCTGCCGCTAACGATCTCGACGGGACCTGGCTGCGCGATGACGGCAACGCGCGCGTACGCATCGCGCCCTGCGGCGACAATATCTGCGCCACCAACCTATGGATCGGCGACACCAGCAAGGGTGAGGCCGTTGGCGACAAGCTCGTCATGACGCTGGCCCGCCAGGCAGACGGGACCTTCTCCGGCAAGGCCTACGACGCCAAGCGCGACTGGACCTATGCGATGACGATCACCGCGACGCCCCGTACACTCACCACGCGCGGCTGCGTCGTCGGGGGCCTGATCTGCCGCGACGTGAACTGGAAGGCCGCCGAGTGATCGCTAGAGTATCTAGCGCTTTGACTTTGCATCGGCTTTTCCGAAAACTGCATGTCACTTTTCGGGCCGACGCTCTAGCGGTTTCATCGCGGTGATCCACCGCTATGCCGCCCGCGTATCTCATATATGGTTCCCGCACTCGCCCTGACCGTCGATGGCATGCGCAACGCGGGAGCTGTCGCGCAAGGAGGTCGGTTCATCGTCTTGTTCGACCCCAATAGCCTGATTGCCTCGATTGCGCGCTCGGGTGACCGGGCGGCCTTTGCTGAGCTGTTCGACCATTTCGCGCCTCGCGTGAAGGGATTGCTGATGCGCGGCGGAACCCCGGCGGAACTGGCCGAGGAGGTCGCGCAGGAGACTCTGCTGACCGTCTGGCGCAAGGCCGCCCTGTTCGACCCGGCGAGGGCGAGCGCGTCGACCTGGATCGCCACGATCGCGCGCAACCGGCGTATCGACATTGCCCGCCGGGAAACGCGCTCCCGGCTTTCGCAAGTTTACGAGATTTTGGATGAAGAAGCCCCTGAACAACCTGATGCGATGCTCTCCGGCGCCGAACGCGAAGCACGCGTGCGGGCAGCGATGACACAGCTTTCACCGGACCAGTACCGCGTGGTCGAGCTCGCCTTCCTCGAAGGCTTCAGCCATCAGGACGTCGCCGATCGCCTTGCCATCCCCTTGGGCACTGTGAAATCCCGCCTGCGTCTTGCGCTGACGCATCTGCGCGGCCGGCTGGAGGATTTGCGATGAGCGTCGTGCATCACCCGTCCGACGAGACGCTTGCAGCCTTCGCCGCGGGACAGCTGGACGAAGGCCTGGCGCTGGTCCTTGCCTGCCATGTCGAGACGGATCGGGAGAGCCGGCGCCGCCTGCGGGAGCTCCAGGCCGTGCAAGGCGCGCTGCTGGATGCGGTCGAGCCCGTCGCCATGGCGTCCGGTCCAAGTCCGGCAGCCATCGCAGCACGAGCCGAGCCCGCGTCGTCTTCGGCGATCCCGATGACCGAAACCGGAATGCCGAAGGTGCTGCATACCTATGGCCTCGGGCCGTGGCGGCCGGTCGGCATCCGCATCGCCATGCGACGCGTCGATGTTCCCGGCGCAGACGCGCGCGTCTTCATGTTGCGCGCCGGGCCGGGCGTTTCCCTGCCGCATCACAAGCATACCGGGTTCGAATGGACCACGATTCTGGCCGGCGCCTATGAACATGAATATGGGCGCTACGCCGCCGGGGATTTCGACGAGGCCGATGCCGAGCACGATCACACACCGCGCGTCGACCCTGTCGAGGGCTGCACCTGCATCGTCGCGATGACGGGGAGCGTGCAGTTGCAGGGCTGGTTCGGCCGGCTGCTGCAACCGCTGGTGCGGTTTTGACGATCGCCTCCTTTGCCGCGGCCGTTGTCGTCGTGGCCATGGCCATGTCCGCCTTCATGGCCCTGGCGACGGTGGTCGAACGCCGCACGGGAAATTCCGGCTGGATCGACGTGGTCTGGACTTTCGGGTTGGGACTGACGGGTACCGTCGCGGCTCTGTTGCCTTTCGGCGCGGGGCCGATGTCGCGGCGCCTGCTCGTGGCGGCGCTCGCGCTGGGATGGGCGCTACGGCTGGGCCTGCACATCGCGCGACGGACGGCCGGCATCACCGAAGATCCCCGCTATGCGAAGCTGAAGCGCGACTGGGGCAGCGCCGCGCCGCGGCAAATGGCCCGGCTGCTGCAGATGCAGGCGCTGGTCAGTATTCCCTTGGGCCTGGGGATCGCCCTCGCGGCACATAGGCCTGCGCCATCGCTGGGCTGGCAGGATCTTGCCGGTGTCGTCGTGTTCGTCGCCGGCCTTGCAGGCGGTGCGATCGCCGACGGGCAATTGCGCGCCTTTGCGCGCTCGGGAACGGGCGGAGTCTGCGACCGTGGCCTGTGGCGTTGGTCGCGGCACCCCAACTATTTCTTCGAGTGCCTGCTCTGGTGCTCCTATGCGCTGATCGCACCCGCGGCCGGGTACCCATGGGGCTGGATCGCCTTGCTGGCGCCGGTCTGCATGACGCTGCTGCTGACCCGCATCTCCGGCATACCGCCTCTGGAAGAGCACATGCTCGCCAAGCACGGCGAGGCCTATCGCGCGTACCAGCATCAAACCAGCGCCCTAATCCCGCTGCCGCCGAAAGGAGCGCCGTCATGACGATCATGCAGAAGCTTTCAACCTGGGGCGAAGGGCTCCCGGTTCCCGATGCCGTCAGCCGCATGGTAATCTCGTCACTGGTCGGGCGCACCGCTCGTGCGCTCGCGGCGCAGTCCGCCGATACCGCAGCCTTCGCCCGTGACATGGCCGATTTCCCGATCGCCGTTCACACCGATGCCGCCAACGCCCAGCACTACGAGGTGCCCGCGGCCTTCTTCGATCAGGTGCTCGGCCCGCGGCGCAAGTATTCCTGCTGCTATTATGCCGATCCCGGCGACACTCTGGCGGCAGCGGAAGACAAGGCGCTGGAACTGACCGCGGAGCATGCCGATCTCGCCGACGGGCAGGACATTCTCGAACTCGGCTGCGGCTGGGGCTCGCTGTCGCTGTGGATGGCGGAGCACTATCCGCAGGCGCGGATTGTCTCGGTCTCCAATTCGGCTTCGCAACGCGCCTATATCGAAGAGCAGGCAGAGCGGCGCCATCTCGGAAATCTCCGCGTCGTCACCGCCGACATGAACGAATTTGCGACGGAGCAGCGTTTCGATCGCGTCGTCTCCGTCGAAATGTTCGAGCACATGGCGAACTGGGGCGAGCTTCTCGGGCGCGTTCGTGGCTGGCTGAAGCCGGACGGACGGCTCTTCATCCATGTCTTTGCCCACAAGCAAGGCTGCTACCGCTTCGATACGGGTGATGCGGGGGACTGGATCGCGCAGCACTTTTTCACGGGCGGGCTGATGCCGAGCGCGACGCTCGCGCACCAGTTCCCTGATCTCTTCACTGTCGAGGACGAGTGGCGCTGGAGCGGCGAGCATTACCGGGCCACCGCAGAGGACTGGCTGGCGAATTTCGACCGCAACCTGGCGACGATCGATCCGATCCTGCGCGAGACCTATGGCCCGGACGCGCCCTTATGGCGACGCCGCTGGCGCCTGTTCTTCCTGGCGACGAGCGGCCTGTTCGGGCACGCCGGCGGCGATCCCTGGGGCGTGCATCATTACAGACTGCGAGCGGCCTGACCGGGATCCGGGCGGGGCGCTAGACCCAGCCCCACCCGGCGAGGCGGCGGACCACGCCAAAAGCGACCCAGGTGCAAAAGCCGACAACGACCGTGCCGTAGACGAGATCGACCATCGTGATCGTCAGCGTCCAGGGCCGTAGCGTGGCATAGTTGGTCAGGTCGTAAGTCGCGTAAGCGAGCAGGCCGATCAGTGCGCCATTGAGCAAGGCAGCATTCGCGTTGTCGTCGCGCAGCGCGGGCATCAGCGCGAAATAGACCACCCCGAGCGGAAAGCCGAAATAGAACAGCGCCGCCGGCCAGTAGCGCACCTGCTCGACGATCAGGTCCCCCAGGACCGGGCGATAGAGTTTGGCCGTCATCGTGCTCAGCCAAACGGCATCGCAGATGCCGAACGCGATGAGGAAAGCGACGTAACCGGCAACGAAGCGCATCGTGACCTCCAAGGGTTCCTCGAGGAGATACGTCTCGCGGACTGATGTGGTTCAGTATCGGCTGCGACTGCGCGCCGGTACCGCGCAGATCCATTCGAGCGCGGGGCGCGTATAGATCGCAATGCTTCCTCTTCAAAAGGCGACCATGGCAACCCGGATTGTCCGACGCACGATCCTGCCGCTGCTTGCCGGGCTCGCCCTCCCCGCTTGCGCAGCCCTGCGTCCCGGCCGCCTGACTGAAGGCGCGCGTGATGTGGCCTACGGCCCGCATCCCCGGCAGCGCATGGATATCTATGTGCCTTCCGGCGGCGGGACCGCGCCGAAGCCGGTGGTCTTCTTCATCTATGGCGGGTCCTGGGCCAATGGGGCCAAGGAAACCTATTCCTTCGTGGGAGACGCGTTGTCCGCTCGCGGCTTCGTCACGGTGATCGCGGATTACCGCCTGGTTCCGGAGGTCCGCTTCCCGGTCTTCATCGAAGACGGGGCGGTGGCGCTGCGCTTCGTGCGAGACAACATCGCCCGCTTCGGCGGCAACCCGAGTTCAATGCGCCTGATGGGACATTCGGCGGGCGCCTACAACGCGATGATGCTGACGCTGGACCGGCATTATCTCGCTGCAGTGGGAATGCGCGCGAGCGATATCCGCTCCACCGTCGGCCTTTCAGGCCCCTATGACTTTCTCCCGTTCGATATCGACGTCACGAAACAAGCGTTCGGAAACGCGCGCGACTCCGCCCAGACGCAGCCGGTCAATTTCGCAAGGCGCGATGCCCCGCCGATCTTTCTGGCGACGGGATCGGACGACACCACCGTCCTTCCACGCAACAGCGAGCGCCTTGCACTGGCCCTGAGAAAAGCGGGCGCCCAATCGGTGTCTCTCAAGATTTATCCAGGCCTCGGCCATGCCAGCACAGCCACCGCGCTGTCCAGAATTCTGCAGTGGCAAGCGCCGGTTCTCGACGATGTCGTCGCATTTCTTCAGGCGACGTGAGCTGACGATCGCGGCATGAGCGGCCGCGTCGAGGTCGCGAGTCGGGGCTTCTGGAGGGTTTTTTTGAACGCGAAAACCCCGTCTCTGTTCGAG
>SEEM01000395.1 GCA_004144595.1 Hyphomicrobiales bacterium | reverse complement strand
GGGACTGGTGGATCAGCGAATGGCAGGGCGAGGCGACGAAGTCCTCGAGAAAGACGGGGACGCCGGAATAAGCGAGGAAGCGGCACATCGGCGCCTCGAATCGAGGGTTGGAAGCAGGTCGGAGAATAATGTTCTCCGAAGATGAATTCGAACATAACGGTTCTTCCCCGTGCCCGCGAGGGGAGCTGCTAAACTCCTTCGACTGCTCCAAAAACAGGCAGTTGCGGGCTTCGCCTTTCGTCCAATGGATAAGCCCCGCCCCGTCTTGCGTGCCGCGCATCCCTCCTATACCGATCCAGCGCATAAACGGCGCATAAACCCGAGACCGGTCCGTACATCCGGTCACGGCGCGCCTGCACGGGAGCGGAAGCGTGAAGGGTCTCCTCGGCATCAGCCGCATCATCGACGCGGTCAACGGCCAGATCGGCAAGAAGGTCGCCTGGCTGATTCTCGTCGCGGTGATCGTCGCGGCGGTCAACGCCATCATCCGCAAGGTCTTCAACGTATCGTCGAACGCCTGGCTCGAGCTGCAATGGATGCTGTTTGGCGCAGTCTTCCTGATGTGCGCGTCCTGGACGATGCAGGTGAAGGAGCACATCCGCATCGACATCGTAAACGCCATGCTGCCGAAGCGTGTGCGGCAATGGATCGAGCTCGTCGGCCACACGCTCTTCCTGATGCCGTTCTGCCTGCTGATCATCTATCATTCCTGGCCGTTCTTCTGGCGGTCATACGCCATCAACGAGCAGTCGCTTTCGGCCGGCGGCCTGCCGCAATGGCCGGCCAAGGGCCTGGTCATCGTCGGCTTCGTGATGCTGGCTTTCCAGGGCGTTTCAGAGATCATCAAGACGATCGCGATCATGCGTGGCGATCTTGAAGACGCGGAGATGGCACTGGGCCATGCCGCTGCGGCCGAGGCGGAGGCGCAGCGCTTGCTCGACCAAGCCAAGGCACAGGGTCTCGCCTCGTGAGCGGCCCGCAAGACGACCGGAATCCTCCCATGCACGCTCATCGCCTTCCGCGCGTCGCCGGCCTGCTGCTCGCGCTCACGCTCCTCGCCTTCTTCGGCCTCCATACCGGCGACGCCTTCGCAGCGGGCGGCGGTGTCGGCGATTTCCTGCGCGTCAACATGGCGCCGGTGATGTTCGCCGCCCTCGTGGTCTTCCTGCT
>SEEM01000394.1 GCA_004144595.1 Hyphomicrobiales bacterium | reverse complement strand
CCGAGATTGAAGGCCGAGAGTTCGGGCCCCGCCGCGGCTCCGTCGATAACCGCGAAGGCGGCCTCAGTAGGATCTTCGACGAGGGCCGTTCCGCAATGGAAGCGCAGCCAGGCGCCGGCCGGGCCGTTGCGCAGGGCTTCGGGCAGCCAGACCGGGGTTTCGTAATCGGCGAGCGTCAGCAGGGCGGTGGCCGTTGCGGTGGCGAGGCCTTCCGGCGGCGCGATTTCGCTGGCGACCTGTTGCAGCGTGCCGGGCTCTGAGAGGGCGGCGAGCAGGGCGCGGAACGCGGCCTGCGACTGGAAGACCGGATCGGAGAAGCCGGGGGCGATCATGGTTTCAGCCGGCATCACGAGCCCCTGACCAGCGTGAAGAAATCGACCTTGGTCGCCGCCGCCTTGCGCGAAGCGAGGTCGCGGGCGGCCGCCTGTTGCGCTGCTAGGTTCGCGATGCCGCGATGCAGGCCGCTGCCTTCGGCCTCGTCCTGGAGGCGGGCGTCGAGCAGGGCGGCGAGCCGCGCCTTGCGGCCGTCGCGGCCGAGCGCATAGGAGAAGCCCATCCGTCCGTTGGAGAGGCGGACGACGCAGCGCGTCACGGTGGCCTCGCCGAGATTGAAGCGGCGGCCGGCGCCACCCGCGCGGCCCTCCACCATCACGGTGCCGGTCTCGGGCGCCTTGAGCAGGTCATGGTCCGGCGGATCGCCGAGCAGGCTTTCGATCTCGTTGCTGGAGGCGCGCGCCAGCGTCGCCATCCAGCTTTGCCTCGGAGTTTTTGGAGTCATCGGCGCGGGCTCGCTGGTCAGTTCCAAATGTCTAGACTATGCTAGGGGAGTTGATGGCAAAAGTCTATACTTTTTGGGCGACGATTTGATGACGGATGCGATGCTGGCGGAGCGCGACGGCGGAACGGCCTGGCGGCGCATCGCGGATGAACTGGCGGATGCGATCGGGCGCGGCGAGTACAAGCTCGGCGACACGCTGCCGGCCTCGGTGGCGTTGGCGGAACGCTACGGCGTGCATCGCCACACGGTGCGGCAGGCTTTTCGCCACCTGGCTGAACAGGGTCTGGTGACGGTCTCGCGTGGGCGCGGCACGCAGGTGACCGCGCCGCGCCTGCCTTATCCGATCGGCCGGCGCGTCAGCATGCGCACCAATATGGGCAAGCTTGGTATCAC
>SEEM01000045.1 GCA_004144595.1 Hyphomicrobiales bacterium | reverse complement strand
TTACCAATGGAGTGCTCTACCACTGAGCTACCGCAGCAGGTCCGGCGGCCGGGGCGTTCGCGGTTGCTCTGAGGCGGTTGCGGGCGCTGGCGTCGTTCCGAAGCGGCGCCCTGATGCCACAACCTTGTGACGGACGCAACCCGCTCGATCAATCCGGCAGCAATAACCGTGGATCGATCCGGAAGAGCCGGCCGTCGCCGAGGAGATGCGCGCTGAGGTCCGCGCGGAACAAGGGCCGGAAAGCGGCGTCGCGCAGGTTGAGGCCGCCGGCATAGGCGCCCATCGCCGGCATCACGCAGCGCCGCGCCGACAGGGCGAAACAACGCCGCCGGATCGCCCGTCCGCGCATCCTGACCTTCGCTGCCGGATGCAGGTGCCCGGCGATCTCGTATCCGTCCTCGGAAGGTCCGGGCTCGTGGCGCAGGGTCACGCCGGCAAGCATGATCTGCGCCGCGCTCTCGCCGCCCATGGCGCGGCCGATAGCCCTGTCGTGGTTGCCGGTGATCCAGAGCCAGTCGCGGCCCTGCTGCAGGGCGGCCAGTGCGTCCCGCATCTCCGGCGCGAGGCGTTTTTCGGCATCGCGGTCATGGAAGCTGTCGCCGAGCGCGATCACGCGGGCCGGATGATGGCGCCGGATCGCCTGGCCAAGCGCGGCAATCGTCGCATTCGAATCGTAGGGCGGCAGCATCACGCCGCGCGCCGCATAGGCCGAGCCCTTCTCCAGATGCAGGTCGGCGACGACGAGCGTGCGCTCCTCGGGCAGCCAGATCGCGCCTGACAGATCGGGCACGAGCGCAAGCCGGCCCAGCATGAAGGCCTCGCTCGTGGTCACCAGTCTCGCGGCTGCAGCCGTCACGCCATCGCCTCTTCCGTCAACATCGCCTCTGCTTCCGCCAGGATATCGTCTGCCGCTTCGCCAAACACCGCCTCGCGCCCGATCTCGAGCATGACGGATACGCCGAGCGGCGAGACGTGGTCGAGCGGCTGATGGACGATTCGGCCGCTGATTCGTGTCAGCATGTCACCAAGCCGGCGAATGTCGAGCAGCCCCGTCGCCGCATCGGCCCGCGCCGCCTTGAGCAGGATATGGTCGGGCTCGTGCCGGCGCAGCACGTCGTAGACCAGGTCGGTCGACATCGTGACCTGCCGGCCATTCTTCTCCTGGCCGGGAAAGCGGCGCTCGATCAGGCCCGCGATCACCGCGCATTGCCGGAAGGTCCGCTTCATCAACGCCGATTCCGCCAGCCACTCCTCCAGGTCGTCGCCCAGCATGTCCTGGGAGAAGAGTTCGTCGAGATCGAGCGCGCCGCGCGCGATCGCGGCGCTCATATCGCCCAGCGTCCAGCAGGCCATGCCGTAATCGTTGCAGACGAAGCCGAGCGGGCGCATCCGGGCGCGCTCCAGCCGGCGCGTCAGCAGCATGCCCAGCGTCTGGTGCGCGAGGCGTCCCTCGAAGGGATAGGCGACGAGATAGAACCGCCCGGCGCGCGGGAAGGTCTCGACCAGGAGTTCGCCCGGCTTCGGCAAGCGGGATTTCGCTTTTTGGGCATGCAGCCAGGTTGCGACCTCGTCCGGCAATGTGTGCCACTCCTCGGGGCTGGCGAGCATGGCGCGTACGCGCGCCGCCAGGAAGGTCGAAAGCGGGAACTTGCTGCCCGCATAGGACGGGACCTTCGGATCCGTGCCCGGCGAGGCTCGCGTGCAGATCGCCTCGTTCTCGGAGAGCCCTTCGAAGCGCAGCACCTCTCCCGCAAAGACGAAGGTGTCGCCGAGCGACAGCTGTTCCGCGAAATACTCTTCGATCTCGCCGAGGACGCGCCCGCCGCGCGAGAGCATCTTGCTCTGTCCGGGTTTGGCGGTGCGCCCGCGCCCCAAGCGAACCTTGATGGACGTCGCCTCGATGATGGTGCCGACATTCATGCGATACTGCTGAATGATCTTGGCATGGCTGGCACGCCACAGACCCGCGTTGTCCTGCCGGAGCTTGGCGAAACGCTCGTAACTTTTGAGCGCATAGCCGCCGGTCGCGACGAAATTGACGATCGCGTCGAAATCGCCGCGTTCGAGCTCGGCATAAGGCGAGGCCGTCAGCACCTCCTTGTATAGCGTCTCGCTGTCGAACCCGTCGGAGCAGGCGACGCCGAGCACATGCTGGGCCAGCACGTCGAGCGCGCCGATGCGCGGGGCGGGCGTGTCCTGCGCGGCTTCGTGCACGGCTTCGAGCGCGGCGCGGCACTCCAGCAACTCGAAGCGGTTGGACGGCACCAATAGCGCTTCGGAGGGCTCGTCCATGCGGTGGTTGGAGCGGCCGATGCGCTGGATCAACCGGCTGGCGCCTTTGGGCGCACCGAGATTGACGACAAGGTCGACATCGCCCCAGTCGATGCCGAGATCGAGCGTCGCGGTGCAGACCACGGCCTTGAGCCGGCCGTCCGCCATCGCGGCCTCGACCTTGCGACGCTGCGTGGCATCGAGCGAGCCGTGATGCAGCCCGATCGGCAGGTTGTCGTCGTTGAGGTTCCACAGCGCCTGGAAGGCGAATTCCGCCTGCATGCGCGTGTTGACGAAGACCAACGTCAGCTTGTGCTTGCGGATTGCCTCATAGACCTCGGCCATCGCATGCAGGGTGGTATGGCCGGCGATCGGCAGGCGCCGTTCGGTGTCGAGGATACCGATGCGCGGCTTGGCGCCGCCGGCGACCGTGACGAGCCCGGCCGGTGTGTCGGTGCCGCCGAGATACCGCTGGAGGTCGGCCGGCTCGCGCACCGTCGCCGAGAGGCCGACGGCCGAGACCTGCGGTGCCAGCGCCTTCAGCCGCGCAAGATCGAGCGAGAGCAGGTCGCCGCGCTTGGAGGTGACCAGCGCATGCAATTCGTCGAGCACGATGCGGCGCAAGCTGGAGAAGAAAGGCGCTGCGTCGCGATGCGAGACCAGCAGCGCAAGCTGCTCCGGCGTCGTCAGGAGGATATCGGGCGGGCGCTGGATCTGGCGCGTGCGCTTGGCGGCTGAGGTGTCGCCGGTGCGGGTCTCGATGGTGATCGGCAGCGCCATCTCGCGTATGGGCGCTTCGAGATTGCGCGCGATATCGACCGCCAGCGCCTTCAGCGGCGAGATATAGAGCGTGTGCAGGCCATCATGCTTCCCGCCGCGCTCGGCCAGCTCGACCAGCGAGGGCAGAAAGCCGGCCAGCGTCTTTCCGGCGCCGGTCGGAGCGACCAGGAGGGTCGAGCGTCCGGCGCGGGCCTCCTCCAGCAGCGCAAGCTGATGCGGTCGCACGCTCCAGCCGCGCCCGGTGAACCAGGCGTCGAAGGCGGGTGGGAGCGGGGAGGGAGCTGCCATGCCGGTGCAAGATAGGGGGCGCGGTGGGAGAACGAAAGGGGAATGGCGCCCGTTTAGCGGCCGATCCCGCCATGAGTGAAATGGCTGTCCTGCCATGCATCCAAATACGCGGCCGCGACGTATCTATCACGAGGTGTGGCCCCGCCTCAAAGCCGCATCTGGGGCTGGCCCGGTCGCGAACCCCCCTTTGCGACCGGGCCTCTTGCGACAGCCGGCGAGGTTGTCTTCAGCGCTTCTCCGCCACCACCAAGAGACCCGGCACGGGCGCGCCGCGATCCTGCCGCGTGCTGGCAGGTTCGACGAGTACGGGGGTGAGCCCGGCTTCGACCAGCCGTTCCCTCAGCCAGCCTTCCGCATGCGCGAACCGCCTGTCATCACCCACGACCACGCCTTCGCCGTCATGGCTCTGCACCGTGAAGGCGAGCAGTCCGTCCGGCTCAAGCACGCGCGTGCTCTGAGCGAAGCAGGGGGCGAGCTCGCCGAGATAGACGAAGACGTCGGACGCGACGACGAGATCGGCGGAGGCATCCGGCCGGCTGGCGAGGAAGGCCGTGAGCCCCGCGACGGCGAGCTTGTCGTAGAGCGGGGTGCCGTCGGGAGCGAGTTTGGTCCGCGCCCGCTCGATCATGCGCGGCGACAGATCGCAGCCGGCGATGAAGCCGCTCTGCTCATGGATCGCCTCACCCATCAAGCCGGTGCCGCAGCCGAGATCGTAGACGATGTCGAACCGGAAGGGCCGGCCGGCGTTGCTGCAATAGCGGACGAGCGCCCCCTTCAGCAGGTCGGGCGCGTTGTAATGCAGGGTTTGCGTGAGATGGCTGTCGAAGCGGTCGGCATAGGCGTCGAACAGCGCGCCGGAAAAGTTCTCCGAGGTCGCCTGCTCGGCCGGCAGGGCGCCGATGCGGGCAAGGTCGAGCCGTGCGCCGAAATGGTCGTTGGGGTCGAGGTCGAGGCATTGCCGCCAGGCGGTCGCGGCGTCCTCCTTGTGGCCGAGCGCTTCCTGCGCCAGCCCGTAGAGGTGCCAGGCGGCAGTGAAGTGATAGGCCTGCGCCAGGGTCTGGTCGAGGATATCGACGGCCGCTTGCGCGTCCCCGTCCTTCAGCGCAGCCTCGGCCCAGCCATAGCGGCGGTCGAGCACGGGGTCGCCGGACGAGGCGAAATGCGTGGTCGAGCCTGTATCGGTCATGTCAATCGATCTAGCCCAGGAGTGTGACGCTGGCCAGACAAAGCGCCCGCTGGCGCCCTTCCGAATTGCTGCTGCCGACGCCGGCCGGGCTTTATTGCCCGCCTGCCGACATCCATATCGACCCCGTCCGGCCGGTGGCGCGGGCGCTGATCACGCACGGCCATTCCGACCATGCCCGCGCCGGCCATGGCGCCGTTCTGGCGACGGCAGAGACGCTCGCCATCATGGCGCTGCGCTACGGCGAGAATTTCACGGCTTCGCAGCAGATCGCGATGCCCGGCGAGACCATCCGTATCGGAGAGGTCGACTTCACCTTCGTGCCGGCCGGCCATGTCCTCGGCTCCGCCCAGATCGCGGTCGAGAGCCGGGGCCTGCGGATCGTCGCCTCCGGCGACTACAAGCGCGAGCGCGATCCGACCTGCGCCGCTTTCGAACCCGTGCCTTGCGACATTTTCATAACCGAAGCGACGTTCGGCCTACCGGTCTTCCGCCATCCTTCCGCGGCGGGGGAGGTGGCCAAGCTGCTGGAATCGGTCCGGCTTTTTCCGGCGCGGACGCATATCGTCGGCGCCTATTCGCTGGGCAAGGCGCAACGCGTCATGGCCCTGATCCGCGAGGCCGGCTACGAACGTCCGATCTACATTCACGGCGCTGTCGTGAAGATCACGTCGTTCTATGAGGGCCAAGGCATACCGCTCGGCGACATCAGGCCGGTTTCCGAAGTCGACCGCAAGACGCTCGGCGGCGAGATCGTCATATGCCCGCCGAGCGCGGCGCAGGATCTATGGGCGCGTCGCTTCCCCGACCCGGTCACCGGTTTCGCCTCGGGCTGGATGCGGATCAGGGCGCGGGCGCGCCAGAAGGGCGTCGAACTGCCGCTCGTCATCTCCGACCACGCCGATTGGGACGATCTGCTCGCCACGATCAGGGAGGTGCAGGCCGGCGAGATCTGGGTGACGCATGGCGAGGCCGATGCGCTCGTCCATTGGTGCGGTGCGGCCGGCCTCAAGGCCAAGCCGCTGCATCTTGTAGGGTATGGCGACGAGGGCGAGGCCGATCCGGTCGAGGAGGCGGCCGATGCGGCGGCCGTCTAGGTTCCGATCAGCGCGAAGCGGCGACGACCGGGCGCGAGGGCGCGGCCATCCCGACCATCGCGTTCGCCATGTCGCGGGCGAGGCAGTCATAGCCCGCGTCGCTCATGTGGAATCCGTCGGTCCAGAGCGCGGCCTTGAAGGCTTCGGCGTCCGAGCGGTGCCACTCGCGCATCGCGTCGTAGCGGCCGAAGACCGGCACGGCCTCGCGACGGGAGACCTCGCCGACCGCTTCGACATACTGGCCGTAGCGCTGGGGATCGCGCACCGAGGGGAAATATTGCGGGTCGAGGATGGCGAGCGCCGGGCCGGCCTCGCGGACGAGCGAAATGCCTTCGCCGATCATCGTCTTGAAGGCGTCAAGGTCGCCGCCCTTGACGGCGTCATTGGTGCCGACCTGCCAGATCACGAGATCATAAGCGCGCGCCGTCAGCGCGGCCTTCATGCGGGCGAGCGTCTGCGGAGCGGTCTCACCGCCGATGCCGGCATTGACGATCTCGATCTGGGATTTCGGCCAGGATTTGGCCAGCAGCGCCTGGAGGCGGGCGGGATAGGTCCTGTCCTTGGCGCTGGCGCCGATGCCTTCGGTCGAGGACGAGCCGATGGCGAGGATCGTCAGGGCCTTGCCTTGGGAGACCTTGGCGGAGAGTGGCGCAAGCGCCGCGTTCGAGCGCACGATCGGCGTCTCGCGGCAGGAAAAGCCCGCCGCCTGCGCGGGAGCTTCGACCAAGAACGTTGCAGCGATGGCAGGCAAGGCAAAGGCAAGAAACCGCATCGCAGCGCGCATCGGTGTCCATCTCCTGGCTACTCCGTTGCCGTTAAGGTTTGCTTCATGAACGGTATCTGAACGATGCGGTGCAACACTAACGAACCCAGGCACTGTGGCGCGAGGGCGACAGCATGAACCGCTTCGCCTGGCTGCTCGACCGCCTCGCCTATGAGCCGCGCCGCAACGCCAAGATCGCGCTGATCGCCGACTACTTGCGAACGACGCCAGACCCCGACCGCGGCTACGCGCTGGCGGCGATGACCGGCGGATTGGTCTTCCGCAACGCGAAATCCGGGCTGATCCGCACCCTGATCGCCGACCGCACCGACCCCGTGCTCTTCGCGCTGTCCTATGACTATGTCGGCGATCTCTCGGAAACCGTCGCACTGATGTGGCCGGCGCGGCATGGCGCGAACGCCGTGCCGCATCTGCCGGAGGTGGTCGAAAGCCTCCGCGAGGCCGGCAAGACCGACCTGCCGCGCCTCGTCGCCGGCTGGCTCGATGCGCTCGACGAGACCGGCCGCTGGGCCCTGCTCAAGCTCATCACCGGCTCGCTTCGCATCGGCGTCTCCGCTCGCCTCGCCAAGACGGCGGCCGCGAGCCTAGGAGGCGTCCCGGCCGACGAGGTCGAACAGGTCTGGCATGGGCTGGAGCCGCCCTATGCCGAGCTCTTCGCATGGCTGGAAGGCAGGGGCGCACGGCCCGAGGCGCGCGATCCCGCGCCGTTCCGGCCCGTCATGCTCTCGCACCCGATCGAGGACGGCGATTTCGGCAAGCTCGACCCGGCCGAATTCGCCGCGGAGTGGAAATGGGACGGCATTCGCGTCCAGGCGGTGAGCGGGTGCAACGCAGACGGGACGCGCGTGACGCGGCTCTATTCCCGCACGGGGGAGGATATCGCGGGCGCCTTCCCCGATCTCGTCGAGGAACTGACGATCGATGGCGCGCTCGACGGCGAGTTGCTGGTCATGCGCGAAAGGGCTGTCCAGAGCTTCAACACCCTCCAGCAGAGGCTCAACCGCAAGACCGTCACCGCCAAGATGCTGGGCGAATTCCCCGCCCATATCCGCGTTTACGACCTCCTCGTCGATGGCGAGGAGGATATCCGGCATTTGCCTCTGGAAGAGCGGCGTCGACGGTTGGGGGGCTTCCTCTCTCGCCTATCCAGCATCCGCTTCGATCTCTCGCCGGTGATCCCTTTCGCATCCTGGGACGAACTGACGGCGGCACGTGCCGATCCGGCCGGGGCCGGTGCGGGCGCCGATGCGGAAGCGGTCGAGGGCTGCATGATCAAGCGCCGCGATTCGCCCTATCTGCCCGGTCGCCCCAAGGGATATTGGTGGAAATGGAAGCGCGATGCGCGGCTCGTCGATTGCGTGCTGATGTATGCCCAGCGCGGCCACGGCAAGCGCTCCTCCTTCTATTCGGACTACACCTTCGGCGTCTGGCGCGTGGGCGAGGATGGCGGCGAAGAGTTGGTGCCGGTCGGCAAGGCCTATTTCGGCTTTACCGACGAGGAACTGGTCGAGATCGACAAGTATGTCCGCAAGAACACGCTGAACCGCTTCGGCCCGGTGCGCGAGGTCACGCATGAGGCCGGGGCCGGCCTCGTCTTCGAGGTCGCCTTCGAGGGCTTGCAGCGCTCGACGCGGCACAAATCCGGCCTCGCCATGCGATTTCCCCGGATCAACCGCATCCGCTGGGACAAGCCGCCCCGCGAAGCCGACCATATCGAGGTGCTGGAAGCGCTGTTGCCGACCAATGGTTGAGCTGGAATGGGTTGCAGCCTTGCGCTTGCGGTGCTTGTGATGCGCGGTCGGCCTGAGGCAAAATGCCTGGGTCGGGCGAATGCATCGACCCGAAGCGGGGCACGCGGTTTTCGGGCGGGGGCGATGCAGGCTTTATGGAGTGGGGCGATGAGCAAGCAGCCTTCGACGCGGATCGTCATCGCGGACGATCATCCGCTGTTTCGCGGCGCGCTTCGCCAGGCCGTGTCGAGCGCCATCGGCGGCGCCGAGGTCAGCGAGGTCGGCTCGCTCGAGGCTTTGACGGAGGCGCTGGACAGCAGCGGCGACGCCGATCTCGTCCTGCTCGATTTGACGATGCCGGGCGTGCAGGGCTTCTCGGGTCTGCTCTTCCTGCGCGCCGACCACCCGGAAATCCCCGTCATCGTCGTCTCCGCCAATGACGACCCGGCGGTGATTCGCCGCTGCATCGAGTTTGGTGCGCTGGGCTTCCTGCCCAAGACAGCCGACGTCGCCCAGATGGGCGAGGCGATCCGCGCGGTGCTCGACGGCGGCGTCTGGACCCCGCCCGGTGTCGATCTCTCCGCCCCGGTCGATGCCGAGATCGCCGACATGGTCCGCCGCATGTCGACGCTGACGCCGCAGCAGGTGCGCGTGCTGATGATGCTGTCGGAGGGACTTCTCAACAAGCAGATCGCCTATGAGCTCGGCGTCTCCGAGGCGACGGTGAAGGCCCATGTCTCGGCGATCCTGACCAAGCTCGACGTCGACAGCCGCACGCAGGCGGTCATCGCCGCCTCCAAGATCGCCGGCACCGCCTGGGCGACCGCGGGCGCCTCGGCCACTGCCTGAGCCGATCCGTTCAGACACCATTCAAGCGTCGCCTGTTTAAGGCTAAGACAGCGCGGAAGCGCCCCGGAACGGCAGGGGCGCAACAGGATGGCGATTGCTTTCATGGAACGTTTTCTCGGCGGCTCGCCTCTCAGCGTCCTCGTCCGCCTGATCTTCATTTCGCTGCTTGTCGGCGCGGCGATGGCCTTCCTCGGCCTGTCCCCGCAGAATCTCTACGAGGCGGCCGCACGCTTCCTCCGTTCGATCACAGGGCTCGGCTTCGGCGCGGTGCGCGAGGTTGGGCAGTGGCTCATCGCCGGCGCGCTGATCGTCGTGCCGCTCTGGCTGCTGATGCGGCTTTTCGCAGCGCGGAAGTAGTTCGCCTGAACCGCGCCGTCCTTCCGGGGCGCCCGAAGGGCGAGCCCGGAACCCAGGGACACGGCTTCCTTTCAGCCCTCATGCTCGCCCTTGTGGCGAGCATCCATGTCTTGAACACCGCATCGCGCCGATGAAGACGTGGATGGTCGGGACGAGCCCGACCATGACGACGGATGTCGTGCCCATCGATTCCGGAGCCGGGCTTTCGGTCTGCCCCGGAATGACTCCATGGGTCTTGAGCTTAAAGCCTCTCGCCGCGCGCGATCGCCGCCGCGTCGCGGCCGATCAAAGCCGTCAGTCGCGTCAGCCCGGCGCGGCGCGCCCGTGTGGCGAGGCCCGTCTTGATCTCCTTCGCCAGCCCCGGCCCCTTGAACACCATCGCCGAGTAGAACTGCACCAGCGTCGCGCCGGCGCGGATCTTGGCGAAGGCGGTCTCCGTCGAATCGACGCCGCCGACGCCGATCAGCGGGAACTGGCTTTCGACGCGCAGGAAGGCCTCGGCCAGAATGCGGGTCGAGGCGGTGAAGAGCGGCTTGCCGGAGAGCCCGCCGGTCTCAGCCCTGCTGGCGCTGCGCAGGCTGTCCGGCCGCGCGATCGTCGTGTTGGAGACGATCAGCCCGTCGATATTCCGCTTGCGTGCCACCGCGATCATGCCGTCGAGCTCGGGCATCGTCAGGTCCGGTGCGATCTTGATCAGGATCGGCGTGCGCTTGCCGCCGGCAGCCACCTCGTCCCGTGCGGCGAGCGTGCGCGCGACGAGATCGTCCAGCGCGCTTTCGGCCTGCAGGTCGCGCAGGCCCGGCGTGTTCGGCGAGGAGACGTTGATCGTCAGGAAATCCGCGAGCGGGGCCAGCCGGCGCGCCAGCGTCGCATAATCGGCGGCGCGATCGCTCGAGTCCTTGTTGGCGCCGAGATTGACGCCGACGAGTCCGCCGCGGCCCCGGCGTGCCTCCAGCCGCTTCGCCACGGCCTCCATACCCTCGCTGTTGAGGCCGTACCGGTTGATCACGGCCTCGTCCTCCAGCAGGCGGAAGACGCGCGGGCGAGGATTGCCGGGCTGCGGCAACGGCGTGACGCCGCCGACCTCGACGAAGCCGAAGCCCAGCCCAAGCGCGCCATCGGCGGCTTCGGCATTCTTGTCGAAGCCGGCCGCGAGGCCGACGGGGTTGGGGAAGGAGAGACCGAACGCCTCGGTCGCGAGAACCGGGTCGTCGGCTCCGTGCTTCAGGGCCGGCGCGGTCGCGAGCGCCGTGACGGTCAGGCGGTGCGCCGTCTCCGCGTCCATGCGATGGATCAACGGCCGGGCGAGGTTGAACAGGCCGCCGATCATGCGAGGTCCTCCGGTAGGGCGTGGCTGCCGTCGCCCGTCAGCGGCATCGGTGCGATCCAGCGGGCGGCTTTCGGATCGAGCGGGGCATAGAGATGCGGGAACAGGGCGCCGCCGCGCGACGGTTCGTAGCGCAGGGCAGTGCCGAGGCGCTCGTCATCGATGGCGATGAGCAGAAGCCCGTCCTGCCCGGCGAAATGCTTCGCCGCGGTCTCAGGGACCTGAGCGCTCGTGGAGAAATGGATATAGCCGTCGGCGAGGTCGATGGGCGCGCCGTCGAAGCGGCCCTTGGCCTCGGCTTCCGACCAGAGCGTGGCAGGGCATATCTTGTAGATCAGGGGCACCGGCGGTCTCGCAGCAGCATGACGGCAACGGCTTAAACACTGGCAGGAGGATTCCGCAAGCCGTTGTCTGATTGTGGCGAGATTCGGATTGAAATCTTATATGATAGGGGATATTTCCTATCTTCAATCCCCGTCCTACGGCAAGAGCGAAGCGAGGCCTGCGCGATGCTGTCACATGACCAGATCTGGGGGGCGATCGATACGCTCGCCCAGCGCTACGGTTTCACCGCCTCGGGGCTGGCGCGCAAGGCTGGGCTCGACGCCACGACCTTCAATCGCTCGAAGCGCGTCGCTCCCGACGGGCGCGAGCGCTGGCCCTCGACCGAATCGATCTCCAAGATCCTGGTCGCGACCGGCGCCTCCTTCGACGAATTCATGAGCGTCGTGCTGCGCCGCGAGCCGGCGCCGGCGCGCACGATCCCGTTGATCGGCTTCGCCCAGGCGGGCTCGGGCGGCTTCTTCGACGATGGCGGCTTTCCGGTCGGCACGGGCTGGGAGGAGGTCGCCTTTCCCGGTGTCGCCGACGAGAAGGCCTACGCGCTGGAAATCTCGGGCGATTCGATGCTGCCGCTCTATCGCGACGGCGATACCATCATCGTCTCGCCGACCGCGACGGTCCGGCGCGGCGACCGGGTCGTGGTCAAGACGGTGGAGGGCGAGGTGCTGGCCAAGCAGCTCAGGCGCCAGACCGCCAAGACGGTCGAGCTCGCCTCGCTCAACCCCGAGCATGCCGACCGCGTGCTGAACCTCGCCGAGATCGCCTTCATGGCGCGGGTGATCTGGGCGAGCCAGTAGGCGTTCCGCTAGTCAATGCCCGTTGGCGCGGCGCGCCGGCAGCAACACCGCGAAGACAGCGCCGGCCGCGGAAGGCTCCAGCGTGATCGAGCCACCATGGAGCCGCACCAGCTCGGCCGCGACGGCGAGGCCGAGCCCGGTCCCGCCAGGCGTCACCGAGCCGCGAAAGGCCTGGAACAGGTTGGCCCGCGCCCGCTCGGGCACGCCGGGGCCGTTGTCGATGATGCGCAGCGCTACGGAGCCGTTCTCCGGTCCGGCCGTCACCGTCAGCACCGGCAGGTCGCCCGCTTCAGCCCCGGCGCGGGTGAGCGCCTGGATCGCGTTGCGCATCAGGTTGGTCAGCACGCGCGCCATCTGGTCGGGGTCGCAGGGCGCCGACAATTCGGGCGGGACGCGGTTGTCGAAACGCGGCTGCTTGCTATCGCCGAGGCCGAGCATTTCCGCCTGTTCGGCGACGAGTTGCCGCAGCGGGACGTCGCGAATGGTGGGCGTCGCCTCTGCCGCGCGGCCATAGGCGAGGGTCGCCTGGCAGAAATCGATGGCGCGCCCCAGCGTCGCGATCAGGCGTGGCGCGAAGCGGCGGATCTTGACGTCGCGGGTCTCGATCAACTGGTCGGACATGAGCTGTGCCGCCGCCAGCATGTTGCGCAGGTCGTGGTTGATCTTGGAGACGGCGAGGCCGAGCTCGGCGAGATGCTTCTTGGTGCGCAATTCGTCGGCGAGCGTCGCCTCCATGCGGGCGAGCGCGCGCTCCGCCTCGCCGATCTCGTCCGCGCGCAGCGAGGGCTCGATGATCCGCCGCGGGTTCTCGGGATCGGCCTCGAACTCCATGACATTGGCGGCCAGCCGCCGGATCGGCCCGATGATCAGCGCATTAAGCGCGATGTAGACGGCCAGCGCCGTCAGGCCGGTGATCAGCAGCGAGATCAGCAGCAGGCTCCAGGAGAATTTCAGCATCGCCCGGCGCAGCGGCGCCTCGTCGATGACGATCTCGACGAAATCGGCCCCGCCGACTGCCTCGCCGACCACGCGGATCGGCATCGTAGCGGGCGAGACGAGCACGGCGAGCGCCTCCTGGATCGCGCTCATCCAGCCCAGGTTGCGCAGGTCGACGGAGCGCGAGACCTCCGGCGGCGGCATCGAATCGAGGCTGAGCAGGCGCCGTGCGCCGCCGACGCGCGCCGCGATCGCACGGGCGCCGACGCCCATCAGCAGGCGGTTTTCGCTGCCCTCCGGCAGGCCGTCCTCCGGTGCGCCTTCCAACACCAGCGCTGCGACCTGCGCGGCCGCGATCCGGTCGTGCAGCCAGTTGCGCCGGAAATTCGCGATAGAGGGCAGATAGATCAGCACCTCCGCCAGCATGACGAAGAGCACGGTGACGAGCAGCAGCTTGGCCGACAGGCCGAGGCGCGTGAGACTGCGCGGCTGGCTGACCGACAAGGCTGGCTTGGGAGCATGCATCGGGGCGATCTTAGCCGAAACGCCTGAGAAAGCCGATCAGGCGCCGCAAGCCCGGCCGCGTGGTCAGCGTCGCATGGAACGAGAGTGCTGCGCGGCGCGAGGCATCGGAGCGGCTGATCGCAGGCAGCGGCAGGCCCGCGATGTCGCCGAGGCCGAGCCCGGCCCGCATCGCCATGCACCACGGAGCGATCAGCTCGCCTGCATGCTCGCCGACGATGGTGACGCCGAGGATATGGCCCTTGCGGTCGACGACCGCCTTGACGAAGCCTTCCGTCTCCCCCGCGGCCTGTGCGGCGGCATTCTCCGAGAATGGCCAGCGCAGGACACGGATTGTTCCCGCAGCGGCGCGGGCTTCTGCCTCCGGCAGCCCGAGCGAGGCGACCTGCGGCTGGCTCCAGGAGATACCCGGCTCGCTTCTCGGATCGATCTTCACCGGCTGGCGGAACAAGATGCTGCGCAGCAGGAGCCCGACATGGTCGTCGCCGGCGCGATCGGATCGGGCGGTGGCCGCGCCACCGGCGCAGGCCCCCAGGACGTGTACGCGGCGATTGCTCGTCCGCAGGCCACGGTCGACGGCGATCCCCGAGACGTCCCAGCGAATGCCGGCGAGATCGAGGTCGAGATTGTCGATTTCGGGCAGGCGAGGGCTGCAGACGAGAAGATGCGAGCCTTCGACGATCGTTTCGCCCGAAGGCGTGGCAAGGACGAGGCGAAGCCCGGACCGGCTGCGTTCGGCGCGCAGCGGGGTGCCGTTCTCATGGAGCTCCAGCCCCTCCCGCAGGAGCCGGCGCCGCAGGATCGTCGCGGCTTCCTGGTCGTGACCGGCCAGCAGGCCCTCCGGGGCGACGAGGGTCGCACCGCAGCCGAGACGGCGCAGGGCCTGGGCGAGCGCAGCGCCCGAGCCGCCGAGGACGATCGGCCGTTCGGGCAATCGGGTGAGACCTGCCAGCTCGGCCTCATGAAGAACGGGCACCGCATCGAGCCCCGCTATTGCCACTGGGGCGACACGCGCACCGGTGGCGACGACGAAGCGCCGCGCCTTGATCGGGCGCCCATCGACGATGACCGTGCTGCGGCTGGTGAAACGCGCTTCGCCCCGGATGACGGTGATGCCGAGCGTGGCCAGCCGCTCGGCCGTGTGATTAGCCCGGTCGGTCGCCAATGCCCGCTGGACATGCGCGTGAATCAAGGCCGGATTCGGCTGAGGTTCAGCCGCCGCCAGGCCGAAACGGGCGGCATCGCGCAGCGCCTGCGCGCGGGCTCCGATCTCGATCAGCGCGCGGGTGGCGAGCGGTCCGCTGTCCCCGCCCATGGCTCCCCGTTCGACCAGGACGACAGGGACGCCGAAGGCGGCCGCGGCGATCGCCAGCGCGACGCCGTTTCCGCCCGCGCCGATGACGCAGATGTCGGGTGTCAACGCGGCTGGTTTCGCCGCCTTGGCCGTGCCGTCGCTCACCGGATATCCCGTTTCGCTCGCTTCACTATCGCTGATGCGTTGCCGGGCGGGCGGAATCAAGGCCGTTAAGCAGCCGTTCCGGAATTAAAGAGACGGCTTGCCCGCTCAGGCTACGCTGCGGTTGCCGTTGCGGCCCTTGATGCTAGCCAGCGCTTCCGGTCGGCCGAACAGGAAGCCCTGGGCACGATGGGCGCCGAGGAGCTGGACGGCGATGCGCTGCTGCTCCGTCTCGATGCCTTCGACCACCACATTCATCTGGAGCCTGCGCGCGAGCTGGCAGACCGCTTCGATGACGGCCTTCGAGGCCTCGTTCGTATGAACCTCGCGGGCAAAGCTCTGGTCGATCTTCACCTGCGCGAAGGGATAGGTCGAGAGATAGGCGAGCGAGGAATAGCCGGTTCCGAAATCGTCCAGCGCGAAGGTCACGCCCAGCGCGCGCAATTCGTCGAGCACCGAAAGCGCCAGCTTTTCGTCCTCGATCAGCAGCGACTCGGTGACTTCGAGCATCAGCCGCCGCGATTCGAGATGCGAGGACAGGAGCGCGGCCTTGACCGTCTCGACGATGCGGCGCGGCTCGCGGAACTGCAGCGGCGAGACGTTGACGGAGACGCCGATGCCCGGTTCCCAGCCCGCGGCATCGCGGCAGGCCTGGCGGATCGCCCAGTCGCCCATGCCCGCGATCAGGCCGGATTGCTCGGCGATCGGGATGAACACGCCGGGGGGCACCATGCCGCGGGTGGGGTGGCGCCAGCGCATCAATGCCTCGCGCGACACGACTTGCTGGGTCTTCAGGTCGATGATCGGCTGGTAGTAGAGCTCGAGCGTGCCGTCATCGCAGGCCTTGCGCAGATCGACCTCGATCTCATGCCGCTCCATCATCTCCTCGGCCATGGCCGGGTTGAAGAACATCAGCTTGTTTCGGCCGGCGGACTTGGCCTTGTAGAGCGCGGTATCGGCATGGCGCAGCAGGTCGGCCGGATTGGCGCCGTCGAGCGGCGCCATCGCGATGCCGATACTGGCGGTCACGTAGACGGTCTTGCCCTCGACATCGAATGCCGGCGTCATCACGTCGATCATGCGCTGGGCGATGGCTGTGACGACGAGATGGTCCGCGGATGGCAGGATCAGCAGGAACTCGTCGCCGCCGAAGCGGGCGAGCATGTCGTTGCCGCGGATCGCGCCGCGCAGGCGGCTTGCAGTCTCCATCAGCACGTGGTCGCCGATATCGTGACCCAGGCTGTCATTGACCCGCTTGAAGCCATCGAGATCGAGATAGAGCAGCGCGAAGCCGTCGCCCGTGCGCTCGAGCTTGGCGAAGGTCTCCGCGATCTGGGTGGTGTATTCGAAGCGGTTCGCGAGCCCGGTCAATTCGTCGAAGCGCGCCATCTGCTCGATGCGCGCCTCGTTCGCCTTGCGCTCGGTGGCATCCTCGGTGAGCATCAGGATGCCGCCCTCGGCAGCCGGCGCGAGCGTGACGACCAGCACGAGCCCACCGCGCGTCACCAGTTCGCGGCTGGTGGCCTGCTGGGTCGCCTGCACCTCTGTCAGCGCTCCGCGGATGTCGCGGAGCTGCTCCTGGCTGATCACCTGCCGCTCGACCAGGAAACGCGCGATCGCGGTCAAGGGCGTGCCGGGTAGGGCGAGCGTCTCCGGCAGGCCGTAGAGCGTGCTGTGGGGCGCGTTGCTGACGGCGAGCTTCAGGCTGCGATCGAACATCGCCAGCCCGTCGATCATCGTATTCAGCGCGGCGTCGAGCGTCAGATTCTGCGAGTGCAGGGCGGAGGCCAGCGCCTTGGATTGCTTGTTGGCATCGCTGAGCGCGAGCAGGTTGCGATGCAGCGAATTGGTGATCGCGATATTGGCCGCGACATACAGGAAGGCGAAATAGCCGATATAACGATAATAGGGGTTATGGGCGCCGATCAGCCCGATCGCCATCGGGATGCAGAAGGTCAGGAGCTGGACCGCGACGAATTTCGGCCGGCCGGCATTGCGCGCGACATAGCCCGAGGCCAGCGCGATGGTCGAGGCGACCGAGGTGATATGGGCGGCGGCGTCGTGGGTCTGGACCAGCGCGACATAGCAGCTATAGCCGAGGACGGCGCTGAACGCGGTGGCGCCGAGGAAATAGTCGCGGTCCCACCGGCGGGTCTGCGCATAGCTGTCCTGGCCGTGGTTGCGCCGGCGATAGGCAACAACCGTCATGATGCGCAGGATGACGATGAGCGTCACCAGGATGGTGAGGCTCATGAAAATCTCCATGCCGGTCGAAACCCAGCACAGGAACGGCGTCAGGATGCCGGCGATGCCGCCGGGAATGATCGAGGCCGGCGACGAGAACAGCGAACTGACCAGCAGCGTATAGCCGGTCAGGTCGATGGTCTCGCCCTGCTCGCGCCCGCCAGCCGTCATCAGTCGCTTGAGCGCGCCTGCCATGTACTCCCGCCTTTACCGCCCCCACGCGGCGTGACGGGCGATAGCCGCACGTCGCGCATCATGCCTGAGGGTTGTACGCGAGCAGAGGTAAATGCTTCGTGTGGTTTTCCGGCGCGCGCGCCGGAGAGGGCGAAGGCGGGCGGGCGGCCCGCCTTCGGTCAGACCGGGGCGAGGTGGCGCTGGTAGACGCGTGCCAGCATCCGGTCCTGGGTCTGGGCGATGCGCTGCAGCTTCGAGATGGCGCTCGGGCTGAGACGCAGCATGCAGTTCGTCCAGATCTCGCCCAGATGGCCGAGCTCTTCGCGCAGGTCGCCGGCACGGCGGTTGAAGGCCGAGAACAGGGCGGTCTTCGCCGCATGGATCGGCAGCGAGTCGGAGCAGTATTTGCGGATCCAGGCTTCTCCCGTGCCGGTCGGGACCACCGCTTCGAGGCCGCCCGCCGCCATGAATTCCTGCGCGCTCATCTCCTCGCCGGAGAGCAGGAGCTGCTCGGCGGCGCGCTGGCCCATGCGCCTCGACAGGATCGCCACCGCGGTGATCGGGAAATGGTTGAACTTGATCTCCGGGTAGACGAACGACGCCTGCTCCTCCGCGATCATGACGTTGCATGAGCGCGGTGCGTCGATGCCGCCGCCGATGGCCTTGGCGTGGATCGTCGAGAGCGTCACCACCAGGCCGTTGAGGCCGCTGGAGTTCAAGATCGCACCTTCCGCCGAAAGCCGGGCGTATTCCGCCAGCGCGGCGCGGTCGTTCTTCGCAAGGCAGTCCAGGTAGAAATCGAGATCGCCGCCGAGCGTGAAGAACGGCCCCGTGCCGCGGAAGGCGAGGAAGCGCACCGGCGCCCGGTGATACTGGTCCGGCGCACCCCACAGCGCCACGATCGCGCTTTGGATCTTCACCAGGCTGTCGAGCAGCTGCAGCGTGAAGACCGGCTTCAGTTCCGGCCGGATCGTGACCCAGAGGGTCTTGATGTCCGGCTCGTAGGCGATCTCCACCTCCGGCAGGAAACCCGCCTTGTAGCGGATCGCATCGATGACTTCACAACTCTCGAGCAGGGTCGGCGCGCGGCCCCCGGCTTCCATCTTCAAGGACTGCAACATCACGCTACCCCACGAACTCCTTGATGTGGGCAACGTAAACAAGCTTAACGAAGTGTAAACGAAATCTCCCCGAAATGGTTAATAGCATTAAGGATTTTTGTTTTACGTAGCGTCACGTCCGGTGCGTCCGGCCGCTTCTTTCGACGGCAAGGCAAGGCCCGGGTCGGCGCCGCGCGAATGAAAATGTCGCTGTAAAGCTCTGGCGCGATGCAAACGGGCAGTGCCGCAGGGTTCGGGGAGAAGGATCGTGCTCCGGTAGGAAAGCAGGATCGCGGCTGGCTCGCTCCGCCACGATGATGGTCCATCCTGATGCGCGTCGCGGATCGCTCTCGCGGTGCTTGTCCACCGGCGGCTGTAGGTCTAACGATACCGCCGCGAATTCGCCGCGTTCCCGCGTTCAAACACCCCATAACCGAGCTGATGCCGTGACCCGCCAGACAGCCGAGGACGAGAAGCAGGCGCGCCTTGCCGCCGCGCTCCGCGAGAACCTGAAGCGCCGCAAGGCCCAGGCTCGCGCTCGCCGTTCGGACGAAGCGCAAGCGCGTGAGCCGGAGCCGCCCTCTCAGGCCGAACCTTCCCGGACCTGAATTCCCGATTCTTCCCTAAGCCGCCGGCCTTGCGCCTGGCCGGCCGAGCAGGACCCCACGATGGACAAGATCCGCATCACCGGCGGCCAGCGCCTCAATGGCGCCATTCCGATTTCCGGCGCGAAGAACGCCGCCTTGCCGCTGATGATCGCAAGCCTGCTGACCGACGAGACGCTGACGCTGACGAATGTGCCGCGCCTCTCCGACGTGACCGCGCTCTCGCGCATCCTGTCCAACCAGGGCGTGGACCGCACCGTCGCCGGCAAGCGCATCGGCCAATCCGCCGAGACCGGTCAGACCATCTCGATGACGGCCCGCCAGATCGTCGACACCTGCGCGCCCTATGAGCTGGTCTCGACCATGCGGGCGAGCTTCTGGGTGATCGCGCCGATCCTGGCCCGCATGGGCGAGGCCAAGGTCTCGCTGCCCGGCGGCTGCGCCATCGGCACGCGCCCGGTCGACCTGCTGCTGATGGCACTGGAGAAGCTCGGCGCCGAGATCGTGATCGAGAACGGCTACGCATTGGCGCGTGCGCCCAAGGGGCTGAAGGGCGGCGAGATCGTCTTCCCGAAGGTCACGGTCGGCGGCACCCATACCGCGCTGATGGCCGCTGTGCTGGCCCTGGGCACCACGGTGATCGAGAACGCGGCCTGCGAGCCGGAGGTCACCGATCTCGCCGCCTGCCTGATCAAGATGGGCGCTAAGATCGAGGGCGCCGGCACCACGCGCATCGTGGTGACGGGCGTCGCGCGCCTCGGCGGCGCGCATCATGCAGTGCTGCCGGATCGCATCGAGGCCGGCACGTACGCGATGGCCGTGGCGATGACCGGCGGCGACGTGCTGCTCGAAGGCGCGAAGCCCGAGCAGCTGCAATCGGCGCTCGACGTGCTCACCAGGGCGGGGGTCGAGATCGTTACGACCAACGAGGGCATCCGCGTGCGCCGCAACGGCAGCGGCATCGAGGCTGTCGACATCGACACCGATCCCTTCCCGGGTTTCCCGACCGATCTGCAGGCGCAGTTCATGGCGCTGATGACCCGGGCGAAGGGCACCTCGCGCATCCGCGAGACCATTTTCGAGAACCGCTTCATGCATGTGCAGGAACTCGCCCGCCTCGGCGCCAAGATCCGGCTGGACGGCGATGTCGCGCATGTCGAGGGCGTCGAGAAGCTGACCGGCGCGCCGGTGATGGCGACGGATCTGCGCGCCTCGGTCTCGCTGGTCATCGGCGGGCTCGCCGCCGAAGGCGACACCACGATCAACCGCGTCTACCATCTCGATCGCGGCTTCGAGGCGCTGGAAGCCAAGCTCAGCCGCTGCGGCGCGCTGGTGGAACGTATCAGCAGCTGATTCGCGGCGGTTGATTGCGGGACTGTTGATTTTCTCGGGGCGGCTCGTCAGAACAGGGGTATGTCAGACGCTGCCGCCGACCCGCTGAAGCTTATCGCGCTCGACGCGGATGATCTCGCGATTGTCTCAGCCCATCTCCAGGATGCGGTGCTGAAGGCGGCTGACCTCGTCTACCTGCCGCGCGAGCAGCGCTTCGCGCTCGCTTTGCGCCGCTTCGACTGGGAAGGCGCGCAGCATAACCAGCGCCGGCGGCGCCTGACCGCGTTGCATTTCGACCGCGTCCAGTCCGTGCGCAGCGCCAAGCTCGACAAGAACGACCCCGACAAGGTCCTGAACCTGCTCGCGGTCACCTTCGACCTGGGTGATGACCCGGCTGGGGAGGTGACCCTGCATTTCTCGGAAGGCGCGGCGATCCGCCTCTCTGTCGAGTGCATCGAGGCCCAGATGAAGGATCTCGGCCCGGTCTGGGAAGCGGCGGCGACGCCCGGCCATCCCGACGGCGCCTGAGCCTCCGAAGAGCTTTCTCGACGATATCCAAGGACAAGCGATGCCGATCAGGCTCGACGACAGGGATGCCGCCTTCGCCGCGGGCTTCGCGGCGCTGCTCTCGGCCAAGCGTGAGGTCTCCGAAGAGGTCGATCGCATCGCCGCCGACATCATCGCCGATGTCCGCGAGAAGGGCGACGCGGCGCTGATCGACTACACCTCCCGCTTCGACGCGCTCGACCTGACGCCTGAGACCCTGCGCGTCTCCGAGGCCGAGATCGACGCGGCCGTCGCCGCCTGCTCGCCTGAACTGCTCGCCGCGCTGGAGACCGCGCGGGAGCGCATCGAGACTTATCACCGCCGGCAGAAGCCGGCCGATTCCTGGGTCGAGGATGCGGCTGGCGTCGGCGCGGGCTGGCGCTGGAGCGCGATCGAGGCGGTCGGGCTCTATGTTCCAGGCGGCACGGCAAGCTACCCATCCTCGGTCCTGATGAACGCCATCCCCGCCAAGGTCGCCGGCGTGCCGCGCATCGTCATGGTCGCGCCGACCCCGCGCGGCGAGACCAACCCGCTGGTGCTTGCGGCCGCCCGCCTGGCCGGCGTCGACGAGGTCTATCGCATCGGCGGCGCGCAGGCCGTCGCGGCGCTCGCCTACGGCACGGCTTCGATCGCGCCGGTCGCCAAGATCGTCGGCCCCGGCAATGCCTATGTCGCCGCCGCCAAGCGTCGCGTCTTCGGACAGGTCGGCATCGACATGATCGCCGGGCCCTCCGAGGTGCTGGTGATCGCCGATCGCAGCGCCAATCCCGAATGGATCGCGGCCGACCTGTTGGCGCAGGCCGAGCATGACGTCGCCGCCCAGTCGATCCTGATGACCGACGACGCCGCACTCGCCGCCGCGGTCGAGAAGGCGGTCGTCGCTCAACTCGCGACGCTGCCGCGGGCGGAGATCGCCGGCAGGAGCTGGCAGGAATTCGGCGCGATCCTGCTCGTCGCCGATCTCGAAGCCGCGGTGCCGTTGGTCGACCGGCTCGCGCCCGAGCACCTGGAGATCATGACGGCCGATCCGGACCGGCTCGCGGGGCTGATCCGCAATGCCGGCGCGATCTTCCTTGGGGGCTATACGCCGGAGGCGATCGGCGACTATGTCGGTGGCCCCAACCATGTCCTGCCGACGGCGCGTTCGGCCCGCTTCTCGTCCGGCCTCGGCGTCGGCGATTTCATGAAGCGAACCTCGCTGCTGAAATGCGGCCCCGACGGCCTGCGCGCGCTCGCTTCCGCTGCCACGCAATTGGCGGAAGCCGAGGGCTTGCAGGCGCACGGCCGATCCGTGACGATCAGACTTAATCTCTGAGCTCCGCCCGAAAGGCGGCGCCATGGCCGGAGGAGCGATGTCCGACGTCTCGACTGCCCCCATCAAGTGCCTGGTCGGCCTGACCCTCGACGAGAATTCCCTCGGCCGGGGCACGCCCGATCAGGAGCACGAGCGCGCCGTCGCCATCTACGACCTGATCGAGCGCAACAGCTTCGTCATCCCCGAACATGACGGGGGCCCGTATCTGGCCCATCTCGCCATGGTCGAGCGGCGTCTCGTCTTCGAGATCAAGGCGGCCGATGGCGCGCCGGTGGTGACGCATCATCTCTCGCTCAGCCCGTTCCGGCGCATCATCAAGGATTACGAACTGGTCTGCGACAGCTATTACGCAGCGATCCGGACCTCGACCGCGGCCCAAATCGAGGCGATCGACATGGGACGGCGCGGCCTCCACGACGAGGCTGCCGGCATCCTGGCGGAGCGGCTGGCCAACAAGGTCGAGGTCGATTTCGACACGGCGCGCCGCCTCTTTACACTGATCTACGCCCTGCACTGGAAGGGCTGACGCGCTTGGAGCCGCCGCGCAAGGTACAAAGCGTGCTCTTCATGTGCGCGATGAATGCCGTGCGCTCGCCTATGGCCGAGGCTCTGGCCAAGCACTTCTTCGGCAAGTCGGTCTATGTCCAGTCGGCTGGAGCCCGCAAAGGCGATATCGATGGCTTCGTGTCGACGGTGCTGGACGAGATCGGCATCGATCTCAGCCGCCACAAGCCGAAATCGATCGAGGAGCTGGAGGAGTGGGAGGGGCTGAATTTCGACCTGATCATCACGCTCTCGCCGGAAGCGCACCACAAGGCCCTGGACCTGACGCGGACCCACGCGTCCGAGGTGGAATACTGGCCGACCGTCGATCCCACGGTGTTCCAGGGCTCGCGCGAGCAGAAGCTCGACGCCTATCGCGACGTCCGGGA
>SEEM01000393.1 GCA_004144595.1 Hyphomicrobiales bacterium | reverse complement strand
CAGCTGGGGTTCCGGCGTGAAGGTTGAGGCCGCACTCGCCTTCGGCGGTAATATCGGCGACCCCGTCGCGGCCTTCGCCACCGCACTCGATGGCCTGCGCGGCCATCCGGCCGTCACGCTCGGCCGGCTGTCCTCGATCTATCGCACGCCGCCCTGGGGCAAGACCGATCAGCCGGAATTCCTCAACATGGCCGCGCTGGTCGAGACCTCGCTGCAACCGCAGGATCTGCTCGCCTTCTGCCTGGAGCTGGAGCGGGCCGGCGGCCGCGAACGCCGCGAGCGCTGGGGGCCGCGCACGCTCGATATAGACATCCTGACCTATGGCGATGCGATCATCGACCAGGCGCGCCTGCAGATTCCGCATCCGCGTATCCCCGAGCGGGCCTTCGTGCTGACGCCGCTGGCCGAAATCCTGCCGCAGCGCCTGATCGGCGGGCGCAGCGTCAACGAGCTTCTGGCAGCCGCCACAGACGAAACGATCCACCGCGACGATGCCGCGACGGATCGATTGAGGGATTTGCTCGCCTGAGTTTCATCAGGGCCTAAGCATGCTGTTCCGGCAGAAGCAGGGCGTCATCCCGGATAAGCGGCGAAGCCGCGCCGATCCGGGATCCATCGTAGAGCACCGGAGGCCTCCGATGGATCCCGGGTCAAGCCCGGGATGACGTCGCGTTCATCAGGAACCGGCAGGGCCTCATAACGGCCCTTCAGTCAGCGCTTCGCCGAGCCCCGAGACTAATTTCCGTTGCCACGGGCGGGTCCAGCCCCTCCCAAGTCAGGAGAGAATCCTCGTCGTTGGCGAATTCGGGCCAAACCAGACCGACTTCCTGCTCGGCGGCGAGACGTGCGGAGTCGTCGGCCCAACCCAAGCGCGGCGGCTTTGCAGGTGAGCCGCCCGTCGCCTCACTCGCCCTTGTCGAGGGAGATGTCCGGCGCGGTCGGCACCTTCATGCCGACGACGTGGTAGCCGGCATCGACATGCATGATCTCGCCGGTGATGCCGCGGGACATGTCGGAGACGAGGAACACGGCGGTCTCGCCGACCTCCTCGATGGTCACCGTGCGGCGCAGCGGCGAATTGTACTCGTTCCAGCGCAGGATGTAGCGGAAATCGCCGATGCCGGAGGCCGCGAGCGTCTTGATCGGGCCGGCCGAGATCGCGTTGACGCGGATCTTCGA
>SEEM01000392.1 GCA_004144595.1 Hyphomicrobiales bacterium | reverse complement strand
CGCATAATCTGCCGCTTTTCGGGACGATGCACACCTGCGTTGCGCGTGCTATGGCGGCATCCGAGCCCTTCCGCCCGCCTTCCCGAGTGAAGCCAGTCGCGATGAACCCGATCTTCTCCGCCCTTCCGACGACGATCTTCGAAACCATGTCGCGGCTCGCGCGCGAGCATCACGCCGTCAATCTCGGCCAGGGCTTCCCGGACGATCCCGGCCCCGAGGATGTCCGCCGCAAGGCGGCTCAGGCCGTGATCGAGGGCTGGAATCAGTATCCGCCAATGATGGGCCTGCCTGAACTGCGCCAGGCGACGGCAACGCATTTTCGGCATTGGCAGGGTTTGGAGCTCGATGCGGAGGCCGAGGTGATGATCACCTCCGGCGCGACCGAGGCGATCGCCGGCGCGCTGATGGCGATCGTCTCGCCCGGCGACGAGGTCGTGCTGTTCGAGCCGATGTACGATGCATACCTGCCGCTGGTGCGCCGCGCCGGCGGCATCCCGAAATTCGTGACGCTGACGCCGCCGCATTTCGGGCTCAGCGAAGAGGCGCTGGCGAGGGCTTTTTCGCCGAAGACGAAAGCGGTGCTGTTCAACAACCCGCTCAACCCCACAGCGACCAATTTCAGCGAGGCCGATCTGGACCTGCTGGCCTCGTTCTGCGTCCGGCACGATGCGGTCGCGATCTGCGACGACGTGTGGGAACATGTCGTCTTCGACGGCCACCGCCATCAGCCGTTGATGAGCCGGCCCGGCATGCGCGAGCGCACGGTCAAGATCTCCTCGGCCGGCAAGATCTTCTCGCTGACCGGCTGGAAGGTCGGCATGGTGATGGCCGCGCCCGAGCTGATGCGCGTGCTCGCCAAGGCGCACCAGTACATCACCTTCACCACGCCGCCGAACCTGCAGGCGGCGGTCGCCTATGGCCTTGGCAAGGACGACGCCTATTTCGAGGCCATGCGCGCCGATTTCCAGCGCTCGCGCGACCGCTTCGCCGGCGGCCTCGGCGATCTCGGCTTCAGCGTGCTGCCGAGCGCCGGCACCTATTTCCTCAATGTCGACATCGGCCCGCTCGGCGAGAGCGACGACGTCGCCTTCTGCCAGCGACTGGTCGCCGAGCGGGCCGATGTCGACATTGAGGAAATAGGTGCCGGCGCTCGGCAGCACGCTGAAGCCGAGATCGCCGAG
>SEEM01000391.1 GCA_004144595.1 Hyphomicrobiales bacterium | reverse complement strand
CGCGGCCTGCCCAATCCGACGCTCGGTCCGATCGCGACCGCACCCTTCTATGCCGTCAAGCTGACGCCGGGCGACATCGGCGCCGCCACCGGGCTCGTGATCGACGAGAACGCGCAGGTGGTGGGCGAAGGCGGCCGGCCGATCGGCAAGCTCTATGCCTGCGGGAACGAGGCGCAGTCGATCATGGGCGGCACCTATCCGGGCCCCGGCATCACCATCGGCCCAGCCATCACCTTCGCCTGGTGCGCGATCCGCCACGCACTCGGCTTGCGCGCGCCGGCCGCGGAGCGTGCAGCGGAATGAGCAGTGACCTGCCCAGCTCCTGCGACCTCCTGGTGATCGGCTCCGGCGCCGGCGGGCTGGCGAGCGCCGTCACTGCCGCCGTGCTCGGCCTCGATGTCGTCGTGATCGAGAAGGACCTTCATTTCGGCGGCACCACCGCCTGGTCCGGCGGCTGGATGTGGCTGCCGCGCAACCCGCTCGCCCGCGCCGCCGGGATCGAGGAGGACGAGGAGACGATCCGCACCTATCTGCGCCACGAGCTCGGCGAGGGCTATGACGAGGCCTTCGTCACCATGCTGATCGAGCAGGGGCCGCGCATGGTCGATTTCTTCCGGCGCGAGAGCGCGGTCGATTTCGTCGACGGCAACCTCGTTCCTGATTTCCACGGCAGCACGCCCGGCGCGGGCACTGGCGGCCGCTCGCTCTGCGCCAGGCCCTTCGACGGGCGCGAGCTCGGCGCGCGCCTGCAGGATCTGCGCCCGCCGCTGGCCGAAATCGCGCCCTTCGGCATGAACATCGCCTCCGGCGCCGACCTCCAGCATTTCCTGCATGCGACGCGTAAGCTCCCTTCCTTCCTGCACGTGCTGCGCAGGCTCGCGCGCCACGTCGTCGACCGCGCCAGCCATGGCCGCGGCCTGCATCTGGTCAACGGCAACGCCCTCGTCGCGCGCCTGCTCAAATCGGCCGACGATCTCGGCATCGCCCTGCTGAAGGGGACCGCGGCGGTGGAGCTGCTGCGCGACGGCGAGCGCATCGCGGGCGCCGTCGTCGAGCGCGGGGGCCAGCGCCGGACGATCCAGGCGACGCGCGGCGTCGTGCTCGCCACCGGCGGCTTCCCGCATGATCTCGCGCGGAAGTCGGCGCTGTTCCCGCATGCGCCGACCGGCCGCGAGCACTGGTC
>SEEM01000390.1 GCA_004144595.1 Hyphomicrobiales bacterium | reverse complement strand
GCGATGATCGATGCGACGACGCCGGCGCCGACGGTACGTCCGCCTTCGCGGATGGCGAAGCGCAGCTTCTCTTCCATCGCGATCGGGGCGATCAGCGTCACCTCCATCGAGATGTTGTCGCCCGGCATCACCATCTCCGTGCCTTCCGGCAGGGTCACCACGCCCGTCACGTCCGTCGTGCGGAAGTAGAACTGCGGGCGGTAGTTGGTGAAGAACGGCGTATGACGGCCACCCTCTTCCTTGGTCAGGATGTAGGCCTCGGCCTTGAACTTCGTGTGTGGCTTCACCGAGCCCGGCTTGCACAGGATCTGCCCGCGCTCGACGTCCTCGCGCTTCGTGCCGCGCAGCAGCGCGCCGATGTTGTCGCCAGCCTGGCCCTGGTCCAGAAGCTTGCGGAACATCTCGACGCCGGTCACCGTCGTCTTCACGGTGTCCTTCAGCCCGACGATCTCGATTTCCTCGCCGACCTTCACGATGCCGCGCTCGACGCGGCCGGTCACAACCGTGCCGCGGCCCGAGATCGAGAACACGTCCTCGACCGGCATCAGGAACGGCAGGTCCAGCGGACGCGCCGGCTGCGGGATGTAGTCGTCGACCGTCTTCATCAGCGCGACCACCGCGTCATGGCCGATCGCCTTGTCGCCGTTGTCCAGCGCGACCTTGGCCGAGCCCTTGGTGATCGGGATGTCGTCGCCCGGGAAGTCGTACTTCGACAGAAGCTCGCGGATCTCCATCTCGACCAGCTCGAGAAGCTCCGCGTCGTCGACCAGGTCGACCTTGTTCATGAACACGACAAGCGCGGGAACGCCGACCTGGCGCGCCAGCAGGATGTGCTCGCGGGTCTGCGGCATCGGGCCGTCGGCAGCCGAAACCACCAGGATCGCGCCGTCCATCTGCGCCGCACCCGTGATCATGTTCTTCACGTAGTCGGCGTGGCCGGGGCAGTCGACATGCGCATAGTGACGCGCAGCCGTCTCGTACTCGACATGCGCCGTCGAGATCGTGATCCCGCGCGCCTTCTCTTCCGGAGCCTTGTCGATCTGGTCATACGCCGTGAACGACGCGCCACCCGTCTCGGCCAAAACCTTCGTGATCGCAGCCGTCAAAGACGTCTTGCCATGGTCAACGTGACCAATCGTTCCAATGTTGCAATGCGGCTTGGTGCGCGCAAACTTCTCTTTGGCCAT
>SEEM01000007.1 GCA_004144595.1 Hyphomicrobiales bacterium | reverse complement strand
CCGATAGGTGCCACCGAGATCGGGCGTCGCGCCGATCCGGGCATAGGCCATAGTGAAGCGGGCATCGTCGGCGGCGACGGCGAGATCGCAGGCGAGCGCGAGGCTGAAGCCACCGCCCGCGATGGCGCCGTGCAGGCAGGCGACCGATGGCTGCGGCAAGGAGTCGAGCAGGCGAAGTGCCTCGTGGAGCGGCGCCATGATCGCCTCGATGCCGGCCGCGATATCGTGGCTTGCCAGGAATTGCGAGACGTCGCCGCCGGCGCAGAAGGCTCGGCCATTGCCTTGCATCAGGACCGCCCGCACTTCGCCGCTCGCTGCAATCAGCTTCACCTGCTCCAGAAAACGCTCGGCCATCGGTGCGTCGATAGCGTTCAACACCGCCGGCCGATTGAGCGTCAGGATGGCCACGCCGCCGTCGCGGGTGAGCTGAACGGAATCGGAAGCGTCGGACATGGCGGTCTCCAGAGGCGGACGGTCGCCGGAGGCTACCACCGGGACCGCCGGCCTCGCGAGGTGCATCTGCACGGATCGGGCATCGCGTTTGCGCGAGAGCCACTGGCCTTGGCCACGGCGCGGCTTCTAGACTGTTCGGGAAACCTGCCCTCTTTTCGAGACCCTGCCCCATGAGCCAGCTCTTCACCCCCTATCAGCTCGGCAGCCTCGCGCTCGCCAACCGCATCGTCATCGCCCCGATGTGCCAGTATTCGGCGCAGGATGGCTGCGCCACCGACTGGCACACCATCCACCTCGGGCATCTCGCGCTGTCAGGTGCCGGCCTCCTGATCATCGAGGCGACCGCCGTCGAGCCGGATGGGCGCATCAGCCCGTTCGATCTCGGGCTCTGGTCGGACGAGACGGAAGCCGCGCTCGGCAAGGCGCTCGATTCCACCCGCCGCTGGTCGGATATGCCGATCGCGATCCAGCTCGCCCATGCCGGGCGCAAGGCCTCCCTCGCGCAGCCCTGGAAGGGCGGCGGCCAGCTCGGCCTCGACCAGGGCGGCTGGACGGTCGAAGCGCCCTCGGAAATCGGCTTCGAGACCTATCCCAGGCCGCCGCGCGCCCTGACGACCGACGATATCGGCCGCCTGATCGAAGCCTTCGCGGATTCGGCCCGCCGGGCCGTCAGGATCGGCTTCGCCGCGATCGAGCTCCATGGCGCGCATGGCTATCTGATGCACCAGTTCCTCTCGCCGTTCTCGAACAAGCGCACGGACGATTATGGCGGCTCGCTGGAGAACCGCATGCGCTTCCCGCTCGCGGTGCTCGATGCGGTGCGGGCCGTGGTGCCGGCCGGTTACCCGGTCGGCTTCCGCATCTCCGGGACGGACTGGGTCGAAGGCGGCTGGGATATCGAGCAGAGCATCGCCTTCTCGGCAGCGGCCAAGGCGCGCGGCGCCGATTTCATCGACATGTCCGGCGGCGGGCTTTCGGCGACGCAGAAGGTGCCGCTCGGCCCGAACTACCAGGTGCCGCTGGCGCGCGCCGTCAAGCAGGCGACCGGCATCACGACCATGGCGGTCGGCCTGATCACCGAGGCCGAGCAGGCCGAGGCGATCATCGGCACGGGCGAGGCGGATCTCGTCGCCCTGGCCCGCAGCATCCTCTACAACCCGCGCTGGCCCTGGCACGCAGCAGCCCAGCTCGGCGCCAGCGTCAAGGCGCCGAACCAGTATCTGCGCTCGCAGCCCAGGCAATATTCGAAGCTGTTCGCCTGAACTCTCCGCAGCGTCGTCATTCCGGGCAAGCGAAGCGCCGACCCGGCATGACGGAATCCCTTCTTTTCTGTCTGCCCCTGCCAGAGAGCCCGCATGACCGCCTATTCCGACCTCTCCGCCCATTTCGGCCGCATCGCCGCGCTGTCGAACGCCATCGGCATCCTGCAATGGGACAACGACGTGATGATGCCGAGGGGCGCGGCCGAGACGCGAGCCGAGAGCATGGCGCTGCTTCAGGTCATGCGCCATGGCCTTTCGACCGACGCGCGCATCGGCGGCTGGCTCGCGGCCGCGGACAGTGACGGCAGCCTCGGCGCCTGGGAGAAGGCCAACCTGCGCGAGATCCGGCGCGTCTGGACGGTCGACACCGCCTTACCCTCCGAATTGGTGGAGGCGTCGAGCAAGGCGATCTCGGCCTGCGAGATGCGCTGGCGGCAGGCGCGGGCCGATGCCGATTTCACCGGCCTGCTGCCCTATCTCGCCGAGGTCCTGAACCTGCAGCGCCAGATCGGCCGGGCCAAGGGCGAGAAGCTCGGGCTCTCGCCCTATGACGCGCTGCTCAACGATTACGAGCCGGGCGGCCGCTCCACCAAGATCGACGCGCTCTTCGACGATCTCGCCGCCTTCCTGCCGGGCTTTACGCAGGAGGCGATGGCGGTGCAGGCGCGCCGGCCGGCACAGCCTGCACTAGAAGGCCCGTTCGCGACCGCGACCCAGCGGGCGCTCGGCCTCAAGTTCATGGCGGCGCTGGGCTATGACTTCGAGCGCGGGCGGCTCGACATCTCGACCCATCCGTTCTGTGGCGGCGCCGACAACGATGTCCGCATCACCACGCGCTATGAAGAGGCCGATTTCACCAAGGCGCTGATGGGCGTGCTGCACGAGACCGGCCACGCGCTCTACGAGCAGGGTCGGCCGCAAGGCTATCTCAACCAGCCGGTCGGCGGTGCGCGCGGCATGAGCCTGCACGAGAGCCAGTCGCTGCTGATGGAGATGCAGGCCTGCCGCTCGCGCCAGTTCCTGACCTACGCCGCGCCGCTGATGCGGGAGAGCTTCGGAGGGACCGGCCCGGCCTGGGAGAGCGAAGCGATGTGGCATCGCTATACCCGCGTCGAGCCCGGCTTCATCCGCGTCGATGCCGACGAGGTGACCTATCCCGCCCATGTCATCCTGCGCTATCGGCTGGAAAAGACGCTGATCGCCGACAAGATGCCGCTTGCCGAGCTGCCCGCGGCCTGGAATGCGGGGATGAAGTCGCTGCTCGGCGTCACCGTGCCGAACGACCGGCTGGGCTGCCTGCAGGACATCCACTGGCCGTCCGGAGGCTGGGGCTATTTCCCGACCTATACGCTCGGCGCCATGACCGCGGCGCAGATTTTCGACGCCGCCTGCAAGGCGGACCACGCGATCCTGCCGGCTATCGGCAAGGGCGATTTCAGCCCGCTGGTCGGCTGGCTGCGCGCCAATATCCACGGCAAGGGCTCGCTGCTCCCGACCGACGACCTGCTGACCGAGGCCACCGGCCGGCCGCTCGACGCCTCGGTGTTCAAGGCCCACCTGCGCCGCCGCTATATCGACGAGGTCTGATCTACCCGATTTTATTTATTCAAAACAAAGGCTTATCGGCCGCCTTAAGCTGATCGGCCATGCAGCTTTCGGGCTTGCATCGAAGCGCCCGAAGCGGGATGTCGGAGACAACCTCCCGCTTCGGTGACCGATCATGACCCAGACCAAGCCCGCCCCGCGTATCGCCATCACCTATTGCTCGATGTGCAACTGGATGCTGCGCTCGGCCTGGCTCGGGCAGGAACTGCTCTCGACTTTCGGGCAGGATCTCGGCGAGGTCGCGCTGATCCCGCGCACCGGCGGCATTTTCCAGATCCATTACGACGGCGAACTGATCTGGGACCGCAAGGCCGATGGCGGCTTCCCGGATTCCAAGGTTCTGAAGCAGCGCGTGCGCGACCGGCTCGACCCCGAACGGAGCCTCGGCCATGTCGACGGGCACACGATGGTGGCTGAGGCGGAGAGCTGAGGGCAGCTCCCTTGCGATTGCCGTCATGGTCGGGCTTGACCCGACCATCTCAGAAACCAGCGCCTTCTTCATGAGATTCTCGGGTCTGCGCTTCGCTTCGCCCGAGAATGACGCCCTTTCAGGCCGCCTGCTTCCGCGTCGCCGCGATCCAGGCCTTCAGGCGTCCCTCGGGATCGGCGTTCAGCGTGATGTCGGTCACCGCCGCGACGATGTCGGCGCCGGCCTCGAAGACGCCCGGCGCCCGCTCGAGCGAAATGCCGCCGATGCCGACCAGCGGCAGGTCGCCGATCCGGCGCTTCCACTCGCCCAGCCGCTCCAGCCCCTGCGGGCCGAAGCGCATTGCTTTAAGGATCGTCGGATAGACCGGGCCGAGCGCGACATAGTCCGGCTTCGCCGCCAGCGCGCGCTCCAGCTCGGGCTCGTCATGGCTGCTGATGCCGAGCTTGAGCCCCGCCCTGCGGATCGCATCGAGATCGGCCTCGTCGAGGTCCTCCTGGCCGAGATGGACGAAGTCGCACCCCTCGGCGATGGCCAGCTTCCAGTAGTCGTTGACGACGAGGACACACCCGGCCGCGGCGCAGAGCGTTTTCGCCCGGGCGATCTCGCGGGCCACCTCGGTCTCGGGGCGATCCTTGACGCGCAATTGCACCAGTTTGATGCCAAGCGGCAGCATCCGCTCCAGCCAGTCGGCGCTGTCGAAGATGGGATAGAACGGATCGAGCTTCATGCGGGACAGGTCTTTCAGGCGAGGAAGGCTTTGCCCATGACGGGCGTCGAGGGGGCGGCCATGTCGCGCGCCTCGATCGGCTGCGCGGCAAAGGCCTGGCGGCCGGCACGGATGGCGAGCGCAAAGGCCTCCGCCATCGCCGCCGGGTCGCCGGACTTGGCGACGGCGGTGTTGAGCAGGATGCCGTCATAGCCCATCTCCATCGCCTCCGCGGCATGGGAGGGCAGGCCGATGCCGGCATCGACGACGAGCGGCACATCCGGGAAATGCTGGCGCATGCTGCGCAGGCCGTAGGGGTTGTTGAGCCCCCTGCCCGACCCGATCGGCGCGCCCCAGGGCATCAGGACCTCGCAGCCGGCATCGAGCAGGCGCCCGCCGACGACGATATCCTCGGTCGTGTAGGGAAAGACCCTGAAGCCGTCATCGGTCAGGATGCGGGCGGCCTCGACCAGCGCGATCACGTCGGGCTGGAGCGTGTCGTCCTCGCCGATCACTTCCAGCTTGATCCAATCGGTGCCGAAGACCTCGCGCGCCATCTGCGCGGTGGTAACCGCTTCCTTGACGGTGTGGCAGCCGGCCGTGTTCGGCAGAACCTTGACGCCGAGCTCGCGGATCAGCGTCCAGAAGGCCTGACCGGCGCCGCCCGCCGATTCCCGGCGCAATGAGACGGTGACGACCTCGACGCCCGAGCGCTTCACCGCCTCGGCCAGGATCGCGGGCGACGGGTATTGCGCCGTGCCCAAAAAGAGCGGGTTCTGCGGCTCGAAGCCGTAGAAGGATGCCATCTCAGCCTCCCTGCATCGGTGCGACGATCTCGATGCGGTCGCCTTCGCTCAGCGCGGTCTCGGCGCGCTTGCGGGCCGGCACGAAATCGCCGTTCACAGCGGTCGCGACGATGCGGCTGCCGAATCCCAGCTCGGCCAGCGCCTCGGCCAGCGTCTTGGCAGCGACGGTCTGCGGGGCGCCGTTAAGCAGCAAGGTCATGCAGCATCTCCGGGGTTGCTTGCGAATTCAGTGCCGCCTCCGCCGCCATCCGCGCCAAGGCGGGGCTGAGCAGGAAGCCGTGGCGATAGAGGCCGTTGGCATGGATCACCCGGCCACGGCGGATCAGCCGCGGCAGGTTGTCCGGAAAGGCCGGGCGGGCATCGGTGCCGATCTCGACCACCTCGGCTTCAGCGAAAGTCGGGTGCAGCGCATAGGCGGCACCGAGCAATTCCAGCATCGCACGAGCCGAAATGCGGCGGCGTTCGCCGCTCTCGATCATCGTCGCGCCGACCATGAAGAGCCCCTCGGTGCGCGGCACGATATAGAGCGGAATGCGCGGGTGCAGCAGCCGGACCGGCCGCGACAGGCGGATATCGTCGCTGCGCAGCAGCAGCATCTCGCCCTTGACGCCGCGGAGTTCCGGCAGGACATCGCGCGCCGCGAGCCCCCGGCAGTCGAGGACGATGTCGGCCTCGAGATCGGCGGGTTCGACGGCGCGGTTGAAATGAATGGCAACCCCGTCGGCGACAAGCCGCCCGGCCAGCGCCGTGATCGCCTTGCGCGGGTCGAGATGCGCTTCCCCGGCGAAGAAAAGACCGCGCGAAAAGCGCCCTGCGAGATCGGGCTCCAAGCCAGCGATGATCCCGCCGTCGATCTCCTCGAAATGGCTGGTGCGCTGGCCGAAGCGGCGAAGCTCGGAGCGATCCCGGCTCGGCGCCACGACGAGCGTCCCGTTGCGGACGACGCCGCCGGCGTGGCGCTCCCACCAATCGGCCGCCTGCTGGCCGAGCCGGACCACCGGCTCCTCGGCGCTCTCGCCCTCGCACCACGGCGCGAGCATGCCGCCAGCATACCATGAGCAGGCCTCGGTCCCGATGCGCGAGCCACGCTCGTACAGGGTCACCTGCGCACCGCGCGACTGCAGTTCGGCCGCGCAGGCCAGGCCGAAGACACCGGCGCCCACCACTGCGATGCTCAGGCCCGGACAAGGGCTTTCTGTCGCCATGCGTTTCCCTGCTACCGGGAAGGCAGCGGCCTGGGGCACGAGCACAATGTCTGCCGAAGACCGTTCCCTTCGCCGGCATTACCCGGATCAGGTACGATGGGTTGGTGCGAACGCACCTCTCAGCCTCTCGGCACCCCAACGGACGGTCTCAATCTAGTGGCCGCCTGGCAGAGGAGCAAGGCGAGCCCGCGCAAAGCTGCCTTGCGGCAGCCTTCGCTCCGACCGGTACGCCCTCCGTCTTCCTCGACCGCTCCATTATCAATCGAGTGCGCCACGGTCGGCTTTGCGCGCATGCACAGACGAAGCGAAGGAAGTTGCCGACAAGGCTTGTCAAACGGCTCTGCAATCAGGCATAGAGCCTCTCGCCGGAGACGTGGCCGAGAGGCTGAAGGCACTCGTTTGCTAAATGAGCATACCCCACAAGGGTATCGAGGGTTCGAATCCCTCCGTCTCCGCCACTTACCTGCGCTAGGCAGATATTTGATTTAAAAATCACGCCTGGCCGGCACTCAGCGCCCACACGATGATCGCAGTCCGTTCGTGCGCGGAATCGCTCGGTTGGTAACGCTTCGCCGCCTCGATGAACGATGCGCTTCCGTTTCACTCCACAAGCCCACAGGCCGGCATCGGGGACCGTCGGGAGAGTGGACCTACGCGTTGACGCGATCGTGAGGCGGCTTTGATCGAGATTTGTCCAATGACAGTCTAGCTCCCGCGTGGCGCTTCTGAAATTCTGCGATCGATGACGACGCATACCGCCCCCGACCACGACGGTGCGCATGCCGCGGGCTGGTATGACCTGCCGATCACGTGCCACAGCTTGCGCATCCTTGCCCTGGCATGCGTGACGTTGGTGCTGGTGTGGGAGCCGGCTGAAGCGGCCGGGAACGAGATGCTCGGACGCCATCTCTCAGCTGAATGCACAGCCTGCCATCAGCTTTCGGGAAAGAGCGCCGGCGGCATTCCCCCCATTATCGGCTGGCCGGAAGACCAGTTCGCTGCCGTGCTGGCCTCGTATGCTCGCAAGGAGCGCGGCGGCCAGGTCATGCAGGCCATCGCCGCAAAACTCAGCCCTGACGATATAACTGCGCTCGCTGCCTATTTCGGCGCGCTTTCGCCGAAGCCATGACGGTGCGGAGGCTGCGGATGACACCGACACGCCGTGATCTGGTTGCTGGCTCAGGGGCCGTTCTGGCCGCCGCGGCGCTGGGTATGCCTGCGGTCCTCGGACAAGCAAAGGCCCGCGTGGTCGTGGTCGGCGGCGGGCCGGGCGGCGCGACGGCCGCCAAATACATCGCCCGCGACGGTGGCGGCGCGATCGCGGTTAAGCTCATCGACGAACATGAGGTGTATCAGAGCTGCTTTCACTCCAACCTCTATGTCGGCGGCTTCAAGAGCTATGAGCAGCTCCTGCATCGCTACGACGCGCTGACGGCCACGTATGGCATTGCATTCGTGCGTCAGCGCGCCGCGCGGATCGACCGCGACAGGAAGGAGGTGCAACTCGCCGACGGGACGCGCCTTCCCTACGACCGTCTCGTGCTCTCGCCTGGCATCGACCTGAAATACGATTCCGTGCCGGGCTGGTCTCAGCCCGCGGAGGAGGTCATGCCGCATGGCTGGAAGCCAGGCCGGCAGACGCAGCTGATCCGCGAGAAGCTCCATGCCGTGCCCGATGGCGGAACGATCGTGATGATCGCCCCTCCGAACCCCTATCGTTGCCCGCCCGGCCCCTATGAGCGCGCCTCGATGTTCGCACACGCGCTCAAGACGACCGGCCGGACAAAGGCGCGGGTGGTGATCCTCGATCCGAAGGACAGCTTCTCCAAGCAGGGCGTCTTCATGCCGGATTGGGAGAAGCGCTACGGCACGATGATCGAATGGCTGGGTCCACGGGTGCATGACGGCATCAAGTCGGTCGACCCGGCAAAAGGCACGGTCGTCACCGGCTTCGAGACCTACGAGAACTGCGCCTTCGTCAACGTCATTCCCGCCCAGATGGCGGGTGCGATCGCCCGCGAGGCGGGCCTGGCGCCTGCCGGCGGTTACTGCGCCATCGACCCTGCGACGATGAAATCGACCGCCGACCCGGCGATCTTCGTGCTCGGCGACGCCTGCATCGCCGGTGACATGCCCAAATCCGCATTCTCGGCCAACAACCAGGCGAAGGTCGCGGCCATGGTCGTCTGCTCGGAACTCGCCGGCGGGCAGGCCTTTCCGGCACGCTATTTCAACACCTGCTGGAGCCTCGTAGCCCCGGATGACGCGATCAAGGTCGGCGGCCGCTATGAGCCCAAGGATGGACGCATCGCCGCGGTCGAGACATTCATCTCCCAGCCGGGCGAGAGCGACGAGGTTCGCCGCCAGACGCAGGCCGAGAACATCGCCTGGTACGAGGCGATCAGCGCCGACATCTTTACTTGAAAGCCCCGCCATCGCGGCACGCAGCGCAGGCAAGCCCGGCCGAGATTTTCTTATTATTGGGATTGGAGACGAGACGGATGATGAAGACGACCGTTGCAACCGCCGCCTTGCTGGCTGCGATATGGCTCGCAGCGACACCGGCCAGCGCCCAGGATGCGGCTGCGGGCGAGAAATCCTTCGCCAAATGCCGGGCTTGCCATCAGGTCGGAGAGACCGCGAAGAACGTGATCGGGCCGGCCCTGAACGGGCTATTCGGGCGCCAGTCCGGCACTGTCGAGGGCTACAGCTATTCGCCGGCCAACAAGAATGCCGGCATCCCCTGGGACGATGCCAGCTTCGCCGCGTACATCAAGGACCCGAAGGCGAAGATGCCGGGCACGAAGATGGTCTTCGCCGGCATCAAGAACGACAAGGAAATCACCGACCTGACCGCCTATCTCAAGCAGTTCGGCGCTGACGGCAAGAAGCTCTAGCTGGGCTTAGCGCCTCATAGCGGGTGTCTCGACCGGCAACCCCTTGGCCCTGCCGGCGAGATAGAGTTCGAGCGCGAGATATTCGGGCGAGCCGTAGTCGAACTGCGTCGCCCGGACACCCAGCGAGCAGGCCCGCAGCCGGCGGTGCAGCGAGCCGACCGTGTTCCATTCGAGGCGATAGGCGGGGTAGCCCGTGCCGGCGCCTTGGCTGATCGTGTCGCCACGCAGCTTCTGCCCTACCAGCCCGTCATGACACTGCTTGCAGGAGAGATTGAGCTGCCCCTGCCGGCGCTCGAAGAAGGCTTGGCCGGCCTCGTAGAAGGGGCGCGCGGGTCCATCGGTCCGCACGCTCATCGGCTGGCCCCGCGAAAGCGAGGCGACGTAGGCGGTCAGCGAAAGCAGTTCGGCACTCTCATAGCCGAAAGCGGGCAGCTGCTGGCGCTCGACCCGGCATTGCTCGATCCGTCCTTCGAGATTGAGCAGCTTGCCGCTTGCCCGATCGACCTGGGGATACCGTGTCGCGGCGCCGGTCAAGCTTGACGCGGGATCGGCATGGCAACCTAAGCAGGCCTGCCCCGTCGCAGGCTTCTCAGCGAAAAGCTCTTTGCCCTGGTCGACCCAGAACCAGGCCGGATTGCGGTTCGGATCATCCTGCTGGCGCCGCAGCTCCGGTGACAGGAATGCGCTGCCGGACGCGATCTCCTCAGCGCCTGCCGGGGCCAAAACGCTCAGAAGACCGATAAGGAGGGCCGGGAGACGCAAGGCGCCCGCTCAGACCACCGTCAGGCGCGCGGTGCGCGTGTAGGTCGCGCCGCCATCCTCGCGCCACTCAAAAACGATGTCGCCTGTTTCGATCGCGCGCGTCCTGAAGGAAACGAACGGATTGGCGGCGACCCCGGTATGCATGTCGAAGCGGAATATTTCGGCCCCGGCATAAGTCGCAGTCATGCGGTTCAGGATCTTGCGCGGCACGGTGCCGCCCTTCCCGTCGGATTGGCCGCCGCGATCCATCGGATGGCGCATCAGCACCTTGATCTCGACCGGCTCACCGGCTCTGGCTTGGGGCGGTACGGTGATGCGGGCGTTGAACATGACTCAACCTCCGTCGATGCAGGCGCTCAGCGTCACCACCACCGGCGCCTTGGCGATGGCGTAGCGTCCATCGCTATGGGCGACGATGGCAGCCACCGTCTGCGACTGCGCGAGACGCAATGTCGTCGCGACCTCCGCCAGGCCTGAGCGCGGCGACAAATGGATGCGGGCCATGTCCGGGAACGGGTTCCTGTCGGCGATCAGATGGATCCAGCGCACATATGCAGCCTCGGTCATCGGGCTGTCGACGGCGATATGCACGTCGACCGAGTTGCCGTTCTCGACCAGTGCGGGAATGTCGAGTCTGACGCCTGTCTCGACCGGCGCCGCCCCATCCGTGACGCGCCGCACGAGCTCCTCCAGCGACTCGCTCTCTGCCGCACCGGCCGGCACGGGAAAGGCACCGAGCGCCAGCCCTGCCGCAGCCAGAGCGACCATATCCCTGCGGCTGGGCATTTCACTCCGTCTTGAGTGAGGCGAGATAGGAAACGACATCCTCAATCTCCTGTGCCGAGAGCGCGGGCTGGTCCCGATAGGCCGGCGCCACGTCTCGCATATTGTCGATGCGGAAATAGGGCGGCATCACCGTCTCCCTATTCAGCCGCGACATGTCGACCAGCCGCAAGCGTATCTGCCCGGCGGCCAGTCTCGCTCCCACGCCTCTCAGCGGCGGTCCGATCGAACCCTGGAAGGGTTCGGCCGGATCGTCGCCATGATGGCAGATCAGACAGTTGCCGCGCTCGCGATCCCGTACGAGCGCCGCGCCCCGCGCCGCGTCGCCGATCCTCCCGCCGAGCGGGACGGGAATCGTGTCATCGACGACACGGAAGGGCTCAAGAGCGCCGGCCTGCATTGCGAACAGGACGAAGACGACCGTCCCCGCCCTTCCCGCAAAACGCTTATGCCTTTTTGAGGTCGGCATTCTTAAGCGGCAGCGAGCGGACGCGCTTGCCGGTCGCCGCGAAAATCGCGTTCAACACGGCGGGCGCGGCAACCGCGATGGTCGGCTCTCCGACGCCCCCCCAGAAGCCGCCGGACGGCACGATCACCGTCTCGACCTTCGGCATCGCCTCGAGGCGCATAACCTCGTAGGTGTCGAAGTTCTCCTGCTCGACGCGCCCGCCCTTGATCGTGATCTCTCCATAAAGCGCAGCCGAGAGACCGTAGACAAAGGAGCCCTCGACCTGACGCTCGATCTGCGCGGGGTTGACGGCGTGGCCGGGATCAGTCGCCGCGACGATGCGGTGGATGGTGAGCTTGCCGTCGTCCGCGACCGACACTTCCGCCACTGCCGCGACATAGGAACCGAAGCCCATGGTCTGGCAGATGCCGCGGAACACTCCTTTCGGCAGCGGCTTGCCCCAGCCGGCGTGCTCCGCCGCCGCGTTCAGCACGGCGAGGTGCTTGGGGTGGTTCTTCATCAGCGAGCGGCGGAATTCGAGCGGGTCCTTGCCCGTCTCATGCGCGATCTCGTCGATGAAGCTCTCGAGATAGACGGTGTTCTGGTTGAGATTGACCCCGCGCCAGAAGCCCGGCGGCACATGCGGGTTACGCATCGCGTGGTCGATCAGCAGGTTCGGGAAGCCATAGCCGATCGAGGCTTCGGGACCCGGGGCGTTCAGGCCCTGGAAGACGGCCGGATCACGCCCGTTCTGGATATTCTGCGGGAAGATGCCCGCGACGATCGACTGGCCGGAAATGCGCATGTGCAGCCCGGTGACATTGCCGTCCTTGTCGAGCGCCGCCTTCATCTTGCACTGGGTGATCGGGTGGAAGCGCCCGTGCAGCATATCCTCCTCACGTGACCAGATCAGCTTCACCGGCGTGCCAGGAATCTGCTTGGCGATCTCGACGACCTGCCGGACCCAGTCATGCACCGCACCGCGCCGGCCGAAGCCGCCGCCGAGGTCGATCTTGTAGGCCTCGCATTTGGCCAGCGGCAGGCCCGAGGCTTCCGCCGTGGCGGCCAGGGCCGCCTCGCCGTTCTGCGTGGGTGTCCAGACCTCGCATTTTTCCGGCGTGTAGAGCGCCGTCGCGTTCATGGTCTCCATGCAGGCATGGTTCTGGAAGGGGTAGCTGTAGGTCGCCTCATAGACGCGCGCCGCGCCGGCCAATGCCGCCTTGGCGTCGCCATTCTGGTTGCCGACCACGGCTTCCGGCGCATCGAGCCCTTCCTTCAGCCAGGCGGCGATGCTTTCGCTCGAAACCTGCGCATGCGGCCCCTCGTCCCATTCGATCGGCAGAGCGTCGAGAGCAACCTTGGCCTGCCACCAGGTCTCGGCCACCACCGTAACGGCGCTGTCGCCGACAGGCAGTACGTGCTTGACGCCCGGCATCCCCTTGACCTTCGCGGCGTCGAAGCTCTTCACCTTGCCGCCGAAGACGGGACAATCCTTGATCGCGGCATTGAGCATTCCCGGCAGCTTGAAATCCATGCCGTAGATCTTCTTGCCATTGGTCTTGTCGGCCGTGTCGAGCCGCGGCAGTGCCTTGCCGGCGATCGTCCAATCCTTGGGGTCCTTGAGCGGGACATCCTTGGGCGCTTCGAGCTTCGCGGCTGCGGCAGCGACCTCGCCGTAGCGGACGGAGCGGCCGGACGCCTTGTGCGTGATCACGCTCTTCTCGGCGCTGCATTCGGCAGCCGGCACCTTCCATTCGTTCGCCGCCGCCTGGATCAGCATCATGCGTGCCGCCGCGCCGCCCTTGCGGACGTACTCATGGGACTCGCGGATGCCGCGGCTGCCGCCGGTCGAGAAATTGCCCCAGACCCGGTTGCGCGCGACGTTCTGGCCCGGCGTCGGATACTCTGTCGTGACCTTGGCCCAGTCGCAGTTCAGTTCCTCGGCGACGAGTTGGGCGAGACCGGTCAAGGTGCCCTGCCCCATTTCCGAGCGTGCGATGCGGATCACCACCTTGTCGTCGGGATGGACGACGACCCAGGCGTTGATCTCTGGAACTCCGGCCTGCTGCGCCAGGGCCGGGATCGAAAAGCCGAAGCTGAAGGCGCCGGCGGCGGCCGCCGAGCCTGCGAGGATATGCCGGCGCGAGGGGCGAAAGCCGGGCGATTGCGTCGAAACGGTCATGATCGCTTCCTCCCTCAACCGCGGTTCAGCTGGCCGCCGGCGGCCACATCCAGAATCGCGGCCTTGACGCGGACATAGGTGCCGCAGCGACAGATATTGGTCATCTCGCTGGCGATATCCGCCTCGGTCGGCTTCGGATTGGCCTGCAGCAGCGCTGCCGCCGTCATGATCATGCCGCTCTGGCAAAAGCCGCATTGTGGCACGTCATGCTTGATCCAGGCCTGCTGAATCGGGTGCTTGCCGTCCGGCGAAAGCCCCTCGATGGTGACGATCTTCTGGTCTTCCGTCACCGCGCTGACGGGCAGCGCGCAGGAGCGCGTGGCGACGCCGTCGATATGCACGGTGCAGGCACCGCACTGGGCGACGCCGCAACCGTATTTCGTGCCTGTCAGACCGATCTGTTCGCGAATGACCCAAAGGAGAGGCGTATCCCCGTCGACCGTGACGTCTAGCGCCCGGCCGTTCACATTCAGCTTCGTCACCGTCAACCCTCCCGGTTCGGTTCAATCAGCACGGCGAGAGAGCCCACGCGCCTCGCCGGAAGCTCCGGCTTGCCCGCATGGCGCGCCGGACCATTTTGAATTGGAATGGATTGAAACTCAGACGCGGCACGCCGCCAATGGGCTTGATCGGCCGATCACATTTCGTCATCAGCCGCGCAGACCGGCGATATGTCCGAAAAACTCGTCGATTTCGGCGCGTTTCTCAAGTTCTGGCACGCAAAGCGCTCCTGGAGAGCCCTGGATCGCCAATCGGCGATTCACGGACATGTGACCGCTATTTTCTGCTGAGCGCACAGATAACCGCGCAAGCTGAGCCACCGCCTCGCGAATGGGCGATTCCCGCGACCGACACGACTGGCAACCTGCTGCCTTGCCTGCTTATTGTCCCTCGACGACCCATCCTTCGACACGCGAGCAGATGTCCCAGCGAGAACACAAGCGCCGCGCCATCGGCATGATCGTTCCATCGTCGAATCGCGTCGTGGAGCGCGTGGCGACGCGGATGCTGGCGACGCACCCGGATATCGATCTCTGTGTCGCGCGCGTGCCTTATGGCGGGATCGTCGAGGGTGACGCATGTCCCCGGTACCGGCTGGAAACCTTCGATGCCGCGGCCGCTCTTCTCGCCGATGCCGGCGTCGACGTGATGTGCTGGAATGCGACGCGGGGAGCGATCCTTGGCTTTGCCCCCGACCGCGAGCTTTGCCAGCGCATCGAGCATCGGACCGGAATTGCGGCGGTCACCACGGCTATCGCAACCCTGGAGCTTCTCGCAAAAAGGGGCGGGGAACGAATCGGCTTCATCACGCAGGGCGATGAATCGGAAGCTGCGGAGGTCTCGCAGCGCTTCCGGTCGGAAGGGGTCGATGTCGCGGCTCAGAGCTGGCTCGGCATCGTCCATAATCTCGATGCCGCTCGATTCGACCCCGACGAGCTTCTTGCGCGGATCGACGATCTGGCGACCCGATCGTCGCTCGATACGGTCGTGGTCTGGAGCACCAATCTCCCGGGCTTTGCAGCGCGGTTGGGTGCGCCGCCTGCCTGGTCCGTCGAGGTCCTCGATTCGGCTGAAATCGGCGTCCAGGTCGCGTTGGACAGCCTAAATCGGCGCCATATTTGACCGAGCCTTTTTTGTGGGCAGACTCCTGCTTCTTGCATGCAAGAACGCTCGCTCGCGCGCTTTCAACTTAAATTCCCTCGTAAAATCAGATGGATGATTGCTGGCACGGTACGTGCTTCGAGCAAGGCATGCGCGCTGCTCGCACATTGTCCGGAACTCCCAGGCTCGTCTGGCCTCGAAGGGATTTCGATCAGCCTGAGTTTCGCGACATCCGATTGGCAAAACCGGGGATATCAAGCTGATGCTCACACGCCGTACCGCCATTGTCGCTGGCCTCGCAGCGCCGTTCGTGGCGCGAACCCAAGCGCAAGCGCAGACTGCAAGCCGGGCCGAGACGCTGCTGCTCGTCCAGGAATACGGGCCCAACAGTCTCGACATGCAGGGCATCGGCTCGTCGCAGCCTGTCAACGGCGTCGCGCTGAACTGTTATGACCGACTGCTGCGGTTCAAGCCGGTGCCGATCCCCGGCGGTGGCGGCAACACCGTCAGCATGGGCGAGCTGGAGGGGGAACTGGCCGAAAGCTGGCAAGTCGCCTCCGACGGCATGAGCTGCACCTTCAAGCTGCGCGACGCCAAGTTCCATTCAGGCCGCCCGGTTACCGCCAAGGACGTGAAGTGGTCGCTTGATCGCGCCTGCACGATCGGCGGCTTTGCGACCACGCAGATGAATGCCGGTTCGCTGGAGAAGCCCGAACAGTTCGTTGTCGTCGACGACAAGACGTTCCGCGTCGACTTCGTGCGCAAGGACAAGATGACACTGCCGAACCTGGCAGTGACCATTCCCTTCGTCTTCGACTCCGAACTCGCCATCAAGAATTCCGCCGGTGATCCGCATGCCAAGGAATGGCTGAAGAACAACGTCGCAGGTTCCGGCGCCTACAAGGTCGAGAGCTGGAAGCCGGGCGTGGAGACGATCTACGTCCGCAACGACGATTGGGCGTGCGGGAAGCTGCCGCAGCTGCGTCGCATCATTGCGCGTGACATCGCTTCGCCCTCGACGCGACGCGCGCTTATCGAACGCGGGGATGCCGATGTCTCCTACGGCCTGCCGCCGAAAGACTTCAAGGACCTGCTCGACGCCGGGAAGATCAACGTCGTCGGCGTGCCGATCCCGAACGGCGTCTGGGGCTGCTATCTCAACACGCAGGTGGGGCCGTTCAAGGACGTGCGCCTGCGTCAGGCGGTCGCCTGGGTGATGCCCTACGAGAAGATCATGCAGGCGGCGCTGTTCGGCCGCGGCGTCTCGATGGCGGGCGGCACGGCACCGAAGGTCGCCTGGCCGCAGCCCTTCCCCTATACGCCCGACACGGCCAAGGCGAAGGCGCTGGTCGATGCGGCCGGCGGTCCGTTCGCGACCACGCTCTATTTCGACGCGGGCAACGCGACCGTGGCGGAGCCGATGGCGGTGCTGATCAAAGAAGCGCTGGCGACGATCGGGATCACGGTCGAGATCAACAAAGTTCCGGGTGCGAATTTCCGCACCGAGATCGCCAAGAAAACCAACCCGATGGTGTTGAACCGTTTTGCCGGCTGGCTCGACTATCCCGACTACTATCTGTTCTGGACGATGCACGGCAACAACTCGATCTTCAACATCGCCGCCTACCAGAACCCGGCGCTGGACAAGCTCGTCGATGCCGCCCGCTTCGCGCCCGACAAGGCTTCCTACGACGCCAACGTCATCGATTTCATCAAGCTGGTGGAGAGCGAGGTGCCGATGGTGCCAATCAACCAGCCGACGCACGACGTCGCCCTGCAGAAGTCGATCGGCGGATATCAGTTCCAGCCCTGCCGCGAGCCGGACTTCCGCTACCTGACCAAGGCATAGCCTCGCCGCGTCCGGCCGAAAGCCGGGCGCCTCTCGATACCCATTCCCCGGCGCGCGGCGCGTCGCCCGGGAATGGGTGCGGAACCTTGTTGCAACGGAGTGTCCTCCATGCTTCGCATGATCGGCGCGCGGCTGATGACGACGGTGCCGTCGGTGATCGGCGTCATCATCGTGACTTTCCTGCTGACCCGGGTGCTGCCCGGCGATACGGCCGCCTATTTCGCAGGGCCCGCCGCGACGCCACAGGCAATCGCGGAGATACGCAGCAAGCTCGGGCTCGATCAGCCGCTGCCGGTGCAGTTCGTCTCCTATATCGGGGCACTGGTGAGGGGGGATCTCGGCCAGTCTCTGACGACAGGCCAGCCGGTCACCGCCGATCTCGCCGCGCGGCTGCCGGCCTCGGCCGAGCTGACCCTTGCCGGCCTGCTGCTCGCCATGGCGGTCGCGCTGCCGCTCGGCGTGCTTGCCGCGGTGAGGCAAGGCTCCTGGATAGACCATCTCTGCCGCGTCGTTGCCACCGCAGGCGTGTCGCTGCCGGTGTTCTTCACCGGATTGCTTCTGGTCTACGTGTTCTACTTCCAGCTCGGCTGGTCCCCCGCGCCGCTGGGCCGGCTCGACGTCTTCGCCTCGGAGCCGCCGCGTTTCACCGGGCTCTTCCTGGTCGACAGCCTGCTCTCCGGCAATATCGAGACGTTCCGCGCGGCAATCTCGCAGCTGCTCCTGCCGGCGGTGACGCTCGCGATCTTCTCGCTGGCTCCGATCACGCGCATGACGCGGGCCTCGATGCTCGCGGTGCTCGGTGCCGATTTCGTCCGGACAGCCAGGGCGGCCGGGCTGACGAGCCGAAAGGTCATCGGCACCTACGCCTTCCGCAACGCCATGCTGCCGGTAATCACGACGCTGGGAATGGTCTTCTCGTTCCTGCTCGGCGCCAATGTCCTGGTCGAAAAGGTCTTCGCCTGGCCGGGCGTCGGCTCCTATGCGGTCGAGGCGCTGATCGCGTCGGATTTCGCGCCGATCCAGGGCTTCGTGCTGACGATGGCGATCCTCTACGTCGTGCTGAACATGATGATCGACGTGCTCTACGGCGTCATCGACCCCCGCGTGAGACTGGAGGGCTGACCGTGAACGACATGACGAAAGCCGATCGGGCTCTTGCCGAGGTCGTGCCGCCGCTGCGTTTCGATGCGCCGCCCTCGACCAGCCTGTGGGCCCACGCCAGACACATCGTCGCCGAAAATCCCGTCACCGGGCTCGCCTTCGGCCTGTTTGCGCTGATCGTGTTCGGGGCGCTCTTCGGCCCGTCGCTCGTTCCCTACGATCCGCTCGCGAGCAACACCGACGCGGCGCTGCAGGCGCCGAGCGCTGCGCACTGGTTCGGCACCGACCAACTCGGGCGCGACATCTTCAGCCGCGTCGTCGCCGCGACCCGGCTCGACTTCACTATCGCGGTCGCATCCGTGGCGCTGGTCTTCCTGCTCGGCGGGCTCGCCGGGGTCAGCGCCGGCTTCTATGGCGGCTGGGTCGACAAGATCGTCGGGCGCATCGCCGATACGATCATGGCCTTCCCGCTCTTCGTGCTGGCGATGGGCATCGTCGCCGCGCTCGGCAACAGCGTCACCAACATCGTGATCGCAACCGCGATCATCAATTTCCCGCTCTATGCCCGCGTCGCCCGAGCCGAGGCGAATGTGCGGCGCGAGGCCGGCTTCGTTCAGGCTGCGCGGCTATCGGGCAATTCCGACTGGCGCCTGCTGATGACGCAGATCGTGCCCAATATCATGCCGATTATGGCTGTGCAGATGTCGCTGACCATGGGCTATGCGATCCTGAACGCGGCGGGCCTGTCCTTCATCGGGCTCGGCGTTCGCCCGCCGACGCCGGAATGGGGCATCATGGTCGCGGAAGGCGCGAGCTTCATCGTCTCCGGCGAATGGTGGATCGCGCTGTTTCCGGGGCTCGCGCTGATGATCGCGGTATTCTGCTTCAACCTGCTCGGCGACGGCGTGCGCGACCTCGTCGATCCCCAGCGGAGGAATTGAGGATGACAACCTCGCCCCTGCTCGAGATCAAGAACCTCACCGTCGAATTCGCGACTCGGCGCGGCCCCGTGCAAGCAGTCAAATCGATCGATGTCAGTGTCGCCAAGGGCGAGACGGTCGCCATTGTCGGCGAATCCGGCTCCGGCAAGTCCGTAACCTCCTACGCCGTGGTCCGCATCCTCGACCGCGCCGGCAAGGTCGCCGAAGGGTCGATCGCCTTTTCCGGCGTCGACCTGGTCGCCGCCACCGAAGGCCAGATGCGCGACCTGCGCGGGCGGGAGATCTCGATGATCTTCCAGAACCCGCGCGCGGCGCTGAACCCCATCCGAAAGGTCGGCAAGCAGATCGAGGACGTGCTGCTCCAGCATGTGCAGGCCACGCGCGCGACCGCGAAGGAGAAGGCTATCGAGGTTTTGTCCCGCGTCCGCATCGCGCGGCCGGAAGAGCGCTACGATGCCTATCCCTTTGAAATGTCGGGCGGCATGTGCCAGCGCGTGGTGATCGCACTCGCATTGGCCTGCCAGCCGCAATTGCTGATCGCCGACGAGCCGACCACCGGCCTCGACGTCACTACCCAGAAGGCCGTGATGGACCTGATCGTGGAGCTGACGCGGGAGCGCGGCATGTCGACCATCCTGATCACGCATGACCTCGGCCTGGCGGCGGCTTATTGCGACAAGGTGGTCGTGATGGAGAAAGGCAAGGTCGTCGAGACCGCGCCTGCCGGCGAGATATTCCGCAACCCGCGGCACCCCTATACGCGCAAGCTCATGCAGGCGACGCCGCGTCTCGGGATGAGCCTCGCGGATCTGCTGCCCGAGGCGCCGAAAACCGTTCCGGCCGCGGCGGCCCCGAGCGCGCACCCGAAGCCCGCGGCGGGGACCGGCCCGCTCATGCAGGTGCAGAACCTGCTCAAGGAATATCCGCGCCCGGTTGCCGGCAGCATCTTCGGCAAACTCCTGGGGCGGGGGGCTGCCAAGCCGCCAGCGCCGTTTCGTGCGGTCGACGGCATCAGCTTCGACATCGCCAGGGGCGAGACGCTGGGCCTCGTCGGCGAGTCCGGCTGCGGCAAATCCACGACCTCGATGATGATCACGCGGCTGATCGATCCAAGCGGCGGCAGGATCGTCTTCGACGGGACCGATATCGGCGCGATCCCCGCCAAACGGTTTGCCGCCTCTGCCCATCGCAGGCGCATCCAGATGGTGTTTCAGGACCCGACCGACAGCCTCAATCCGCGTTTCACGGCAGAGCGCGCCATCGCCGATCCGATCGTCCGGATGGGCTCGATCAGGGGCCGCGACGCCCTGCGTGCACGCTGCGAGGAGCTGGCGCGGCTCGTTGGCCTGCCGGTCGAACTGATCGACCGCTTTCCCCACCAACTTTCGGGCGGGCAGAAGGCGCGCGTCGGGATCGCGCGCGCCATCGCACTCGAGCCCGATCTCGTGATTCTCGACGAGCCGACGGCGGCGCTTGACGTCTCGGTTCAGGCCGTAGTGTTGAATCTCCTTGAGGAGCTCAAGGGGCGACTCGGCATGAGCTATCTCTTCGTCTCGCACGACCTCAACGTGGTCAGGCTGCTCTGCGACCGGGTAATCGTCATGAAGTCCGGCTCGATCGTCGAGGAAGGCACGGCGGAGGAGGTGCTCGGCGCCCCCAAGGCGGACTATACCAAGGAGCTGCTGACGGCGATTCCCCATCCGCCGCTGTGAGCGGCAAATGGCGGCGACAGATCGCGCTCGTCCGGGAGACCGACCATGAAGATCAACGACCCCGCGGTTCTGGCCGAGGTGACGGCCGCCTTTTCCGAATACGAGACGGCGCTGGTCGGCAACGATGTCGCGACCCTGGACAGGCTCTTCAAGGACAGCCCGCAGACCCTGCGCTACGGTGTTGCTGAAAACCTCTACGGCTACGACGAAATCGCAGCCTTTCGGGCCGTCCGGCCGTCCACAGGCCTGGTGCGCATGCTGGAGCGCACCGTCATCACGACCTATGGCGAGACCACGGCCACGGCGAACACGATGTTTCGGCGTGAGAGCATGGTCGGCAAGGTGGGCCGCCAGAGCCAGACCTGGATCAAGTTCGCGGAAGGCTGGCGGGTCGTCAGCGCCCATGTCAGCATCATCCCTGAATGAGCGATGGGCGGCGCCGATTCCGATCGGCGCCTGACCACCCTCGCCCATCGCGTCATCCCCTTTCCGATCCTTCGATCCCGATCATGCCGCCGCGCCATGTCGCCATTCCGATCTGGCCAAAGACAGAGCAGCCGCCGCGGACGCGCACCGAGGCCTTGCGCCTGCAGATCGCCGACGAGATCATCTCGGGGGCGCTGGCACCGGGAACGTCTCTCGACGAGCAGGAGCTGGCGTCGCGCTTCGGCGTTTCGCGCACGCCGGTCCGCGAAGCGATAAGGCAGCTTTCGGCCTCCGGCCTCGTCGACGTTCGGCCCCATCGCGGCGCTGTCGTCGCGATGCCGAGCCCGGCCGAGCTCAACGACATGTTCGAGGCGATGGCCGAGCTGGAGGCGCTTTGCGCGGGCCTCGCCGCCCGCAACATGACGGTGCCCGAACGCCGTGACCTGGAAGCGCAGCACGAAGCGTTGCGCGTGCTGGTGCACGAGGGCGATCCGCTGCGATATCACGAGGTCAACGAGGCGTTTCACGCGGCGATCTATGCGGGCTCCCACAACGGCTATCTCGCCGAACTGACCCTGCTGACGCGCATGCGCGTCGCGCCGTTCCGCCGGGCGCAGTTCCGCGTGCCGAGCCGGCTGGCGAACTCCTACCTGGAGCACGACCTCGTCGTGCAGGCGATCATGCGGGGCGACCGCCCCGCCGCGACTGAGGCGATGCACGCCCATATCGGGATCGTGCGCGATGCGTTCAGGAGCTACGCCGGAACGCCCTGAGGCTGGGTCAGGCTCGCGACGAAGGCCCGCCAGCCGCCGAAGCCGGTGACATCGCGTGCCCCCTCCGTCGCGATCGTTTCGCACAGGAAGCCCTTGACCCGCGTGCCATCGGCAAGATCCAGCGTGCCGATGCCCAGGGGCGAAGGAATGCCGGCGACGAAGCGGCCGAAACCTTCTGCAGGCAAGGCCCATATCTCTAGCGCCACGGCTGCTCCGCCATCGCCGACGCGGATCAGGCCGGGACGCGCCGGCGGGCCGCCCGGCAGTGCGTAGAGGCGATAGCGCGCGGCCGTGGCCGCCGCCCTCACGAAACTTGCGCCGAGCGCGGTCAGTTCGCCGTTGAGCGGCATGCCCGAGAGATGTGCACCAACGACGGCAATCTCGATCGTGCCCGGAGCCGCGGCTTCTTCAGATGGTGTGGGCGGCGGCAGCGGGGCGCCCGTGCCGCCGAGGCTGAGGCCGGAGGCCTGATGAAAGGCGCGGCCGAGCGTCGCCAGCGTGGCATCCTCGCCGGATGGCGCGATGAAGGTGACGCCCGCGGCGGTGCCGTCGGCGGCAAGGCTCGCCGGCACGGCGAGCGCACACATGTCGAGCAGGTTGACGAAATTGGTGTAGCGGCCGAGCAGCGAATTCTTGCCGACCGGATCGGCCGCGATCTCCGCGAGCGTCACCGGCCGCGGCGCTGTCGGCACCATCATCGCGTCGATGCCGTTCAGCATCGTTCTGGCGCCGAGCGCGAGTTCCGCGAGCCGGTACTGCGCCGCGAAGGCATCGGCCGCATCGGGCAGCGGCCTGCCGGCGACAACGTCCCTGATGACCGGCAGGATCGCCTCCGGATCGCGGGCCAGCAAGTCGCGGATCGTCAGGAAGCGCTCGGCCACCCAGGGTCCGTCATAAAGCAGGCGCGCCGTCTCGTGGAAGGGCGTCATGTCGATGGGGACGATCGTGGCACCGAGCGATCGGGCGCGATCGACCGCAAGGGCAAAGCTCGCCTCGGCCGCGCTATCGCCGTCGAAGTCGAGATCGTCGGCGCGGGGCACCGCGAGGCGCCGATGGGGCGGCGAGGCGCCGAGCCTGCCGCGCTTCACCGGCCTCGAAAACGGATCGGTAGCCTCGGGGCCCGCGATCACCTCCAGTACGGCCATCGCATCGTCGACCGTCAACGCGAAGACCGAGACGCAATCGAGCGTGCGGCAGGCCGGCACGACGCCGACCGTCGATACGAGGCCGAGGCTCGGCTTCAGGCCGACGAGGTTCTGCAGTCCAGCCGGTACGCGTCCCGAGCCGGCGGTATCGGTGCCCAGTGCCACGGGGACGACACCGGCAGCCACCGCGCTCGCCGAGCCCGAACTGGAGCCGCCGGGCACGAGGTCGGGCTTCAGCGCATTGCGTGGCGTGCCATAGGGCGAGCGCGTGCCGTTCAGCCCGGTCGCGAACTGGTCAAGATTGGTCTTGCCGATGATGATCGCCCCGGCGGCCCTGAGGCGGGCCACGGCGGCCGCATCCTGCGTGGGCCTATAGAGAAAGTCCGGGCAGGCCGCCGTCGTCGGCAGGCCCATGACGTCGATATTGTCCTTCACGGCGATGGGAATGCCCCAGAGCCCACGGCCGCGATGCCCTTCCGCCTGCAGGCGCGCAGCCTCGGCCAGCGCTTCGGCTTCAGGCTTGAGTGCGATGAACAGGGCGGGGTCGCTCACTTCGCCCAACCGGGCATAGCTTGCGGCGACGGTCTCCGCGATGCCGCGCCGGCCATCGATATGGGCCGCCAGAAGTTCCCCAAGAGTGTGCACGCGGCCCCCCTTCCGTCATCACCAGCCAGCGGGTGATTACAAAACGATCATTTCCGATCAGCTTGCATGCAAAGATCATGCGAGGGACCTCACGCGCCGTGACGCCATCGGCAGCCGCCTGCCCATCGGACGTCGCGCTGGGTGGTCAGTGCCCGCCGTTGCGTCTCCAACGAGATCATCGCCCCTCGCTTCGTTCGCAAAGCCCGACCCGCCGCGCGCCCGCGTTACAGGCACGGGCCTTGCAGAGACGACGCCACAGCCTCTGAGAAGGAGCGCCCTTTGCCAGTTGTCGTGGTGGCCGCAGAACCGGGCGCGTTGACGGTCGACCTCTCCCGCGTGGCGCTGATCATCATCGACATGCAGCGGGATTTTCTGGAGCCGGGCGGCTTCGGCGCGGCCCTGGGCAATGACGTGTCGCTGCTCGCCAGGGCGATCGCGCCCTGCCGGCGCATCCTCGACGCCGCGCGCGCCGCCGGCCTGCTCGTCATCCACACGCGGGAGGGGCACAGGCCCGATCTGTCGGACGCGCCGCCGGCCAAGGTGCAGCGCGGGCCCGCCGACAAGCGCATCGGCACCGAGGGACCGATGGGCCGCATCCTGATCCGCGGCGAGGCCGGGCACGATATCGTTCCGGCGCTGGCGCCGCTGCCCGGCGAGCCCGTGCTGGACAAGCCCGGCAAGGGCGCGTTCTACCAGACCGATCTCGACCTCATGCTGCGCAACCGCAATGTCGAGACCCTGCTGGTCTGCGGCGTTACGACGGAGGTCTGCGTTCACACCACCGTGCGCGAGGCCAATGACCGCGGATATCGCTGCCTTGTGCTCGCAGACGCCTGCGCCTCGTATTTCCCGGAATTCCATGAGGTAGGCTTGCGGATGATCGCAGCCCAGGGCGGCATCTTCGGCTGGGTTTCGACGACGGAAAAGGTGCTGCCGGCGCTGGCCCGCGCAGGCGGCACAGGGCCTGAATCGCTGCGAATTCGCGACGAATGACACGGCCATGGCGACCAAAGCCGCACGATACCTGAGGATACTCAATGAGCCATGATCAACAGCCTTTCGACGCCGGCCGCCATTGCGATGCGATGGCGGCAACGCTCGACCTGAGCGTCACGCCAGAGCAGCGGCCGGCGGTTCTCCAGTTCCTCGCGATCGCGGAGCGCATGGCGGCGACCGTCTTCCTCGCCCCGCTGGACGCCACTGCCTTCGAGCCGGCGGCCGTGTTCCGCGCCGGCGGGCCTGACGAGGGAGGCGCCGCGTGAGTTTCGATGCTTTCGTACCGGCGCACCGGATCGCCGCCGACATCCGTGAAGGGGTGATGAGCGCGCAGGAGGTGGTCCGCGGTTTTCTGGAGCGCATCGCGGCGCTCAACCCGGCCATCAATGCCTTTACCGACGTCACGGCCGCGCGGGCTCTCGATCAGGCCGCGGAGATCGACGCGCGCCTCGCCGCGGGCCAGCAGGTTGGCCCGCTGGCGGGCGTGCCGTTCGCTGCCAAGAACCTGTTCGACATCACGGGCCTGCCCACCCGCGCCGGCTCCAAGATCAACCGGGAGTCGCCATCCGCCCGCCGCGATGCGGTTCTGATCGAGCGCTTGACCCGAGCGGATGCGATCCTGCTCGGCGGCCTCAACATGGGCGAATACGCCTATGACTTTACGGGCGAGAACGCCCATGACGGCCCCTGCCGCAATCCGCATGATCTCAACCGCATGGCGGGCGGTTCGTCGTCCGGCTCCGCTGCTGCCACAGCGGCAGGATTGGCACCGTTGTCGCTCGGCTCCGACACCAATGGCTCGATCCGGGTGCCGAGTTCGTTCTGCGGCGTCTTCGGCCTGAAGCCGACCTATGGCCGGCTGCCGAGAACGCGCAGCTTTCCATTCTGCGACTCGCTCGATCATCTCGGCCCCTTCGCGCGCGACGTCACCGATCTCGCGATGGCCTATGACCTCATGCAGGGCCATGATCCGCATGACCATGCCTGTGCGCCGCGGCCTGTCGAGGCGACGCTGCCGTCATTGAAGACCGGCGTCTCCGGTCTTCGCATCGCGGTCGCGGGAGGCTATTTCTCCACGACGGGGATGCCAGAGGCAGACGCCGCCGTCGCCGTGGTCGCCCGTGCGCTCGGCGCCACGCAGGTGGTCGATCTCGCCGGGGCGGACATCGCCCGCGCAGCGGCTTTCCTGATCACCAACGGCGAGAGTTCGGCTTTCCATCTGGAAAGGCTGAGGCAGCGCGCGGATGATTTCGATCCCGAGACACGCGACCGCTTTCTCGCCGGCACGATGCAGCCGACAGCCTGGTACCTGCAAGCGCAGCGGGCGCGGCGCTGGTTCCAAAATCAGATGATGCGGCTGTTCGAGACCGTCGACCTGATCATCGCGCCGGCGACCCCCTGCACAGCGCCCGAGCTTGGCCAGAAAAGCTTGGTCCTGCGGGGTGAGACCGTGCCGTTGAGGCCGAATATCGGCGTGTTTACCCAACCGATTTCCTGCGTCGGACTGCCAGTGGTCACCGTTCCCGTCTTTGCATCGGACTTGCCGATCGGCGTCCAGCTGATCGCAGCACCATGGCGCGAACATCTCTGTCTAAGGGCAGCCTATGCCCTTGCCGCGGCTGATGTTTCGAGGGCGAAGCCGGCTGCGTTCAATCACCGCGAAGCAACCTGAGTCGCGGCCCCGCCTATCCCCGTTCCAGGCGATCGTAACCTGGCTCGAGATTGCGAGCTTGCAAGCATTCAACGGCTTTCGGTAGGGCCCTTCCGCGGCTCGGACTCGACCAGGTACTCGATGTGCCGGCGGCCGGACGCTCCCAAGCGGATCGAAACCGCGACGCCGAAGATGCGCTGGATCGCCTCCGCGGTCAGGACGTCCTCCGGTGTACCGGCCGCCTGCAGCCGCCCGTCATGCAGAAGCGCGATCTCGTCGCAGAACATGGCCGCGAGGTTGAGATCGTGCAGCGCCATGATGCAGGTGATACCGAGACGACGGACAAGGCCTAGGATCGAGAGCTGGTGCTGGATGTCGAGATGGTTGGTCGGCTCATCGAGGATGAGCTCGCTCGGCTCCTGCGCGAGGGCGCGGGCGATATGGACGCGCTGGCGCTCTCCGCCCGAAAGGGTGTGCCAGAATTGATCGTGGCGCTCCGTCAGCCCGACGCGCGCCAACGCCTCGTTGACCGCGGCCTCGTCGGCCTCGCTCCAGGACGCGAGCGCGGCGCGATGCGGCGTGCGGCCCAGCCGAACGACATCGCAGACGGATAACTGGATCTCGGTGGTCGCCTGCTGTTCGACGAAGGCGAGCCGGCGGGCGAGTTCGCGGCGCGGCACGCCGGCGATGTCGTTGCCATCGAGCATGACGACGCCGCTCGCGACATTGCGCAGGCGACAGAGCAGCCGCAGCAGGCTCGACTTGCCGGAACCGTTGGGTCCGATCAGGCCGAGCACGCGGCCGGGCGCCGCTTCCAGCGTCACGCCGTCGACGATGATGCGGCCGCCGGCACCCCAGCGAACCTCGCGGGTGGCGAGCGTCATGCCGGCCTCGTCATTGGGGTCTCCTGGCGCGATAGAGGATGAGCGCGAAAACCGGCGCGCCGAACAGCGCGGTGACCACGCCGATCGGCAGGATCTGCTGCGGGATCAGCACGCGCGACAGGATATCCGCGAGGATCATGAAGATCGCCCCGACGACGAGGCAGGCGGGCAGCAACCGGGCATGGCCGGAGCCGACGAGGAAGCGCGCGGCATGGGGTATGATCAACCCGACGAAGCCGACCGTGCCGACGATCGAGACCATCACCGCGGTCATCACCGCAGTCGTCGCGAAGAGCACCACTTTCACCCGCGTTACGGCGACGCCGAGCGAAGCCGCCGCATCGACGCCGAAGGCGAAGGCGTCGAGCACCTTGGCGTGCAGCATGCAGATGCCGAAGCCGATTAAGGCGACCGGCGCCGCCATCCAGAGATCGGGCCAGCGCACGCCGCCGAAATTGCCGAGCAACCAGAACATCACGCCGCGCGCCTGCTCCGCGCTGGCCATCGTCGTCACGATCGTGGCCGTGGCCGCGTTGAAGAGTTGCGAGGTCGCGACGCCGGCGAGAATGACGCGATCGCTCGCCCCGCCCGCCCCGGCCGACAGCATGGCAACCACGACGAGCGCGGCGCAGGAGCCGATGAAGGCACCCGTCGAGACCGACAACACTGCCCCGCCGATGCTGATGCCGAGGATCAGCACCGCGACGGCGCCGGTCGAGGCGCCCGCCGAGATGCCGAGGATGTAGGGCTCGGCCAGCGGATTGCGCAGGAGCGCCTGCAGGATCGCGCCCGACAGGGCGAGCGCGCCGCCGCATAAGCCCGCCATCAGCGCACGGCTCAGGCGATAATCGAAGATCACGCCCTGCTGGATCGCGCTGACGGGGAAGTCGAGATCGAACAGCCCGTTGCCGAGCGCCTTCAGGGCGGTGTCGAGCGGAATCCGCATCTCGCCGATCGTCACCGCCAGCGCGACCGAAAAGGTCAGCGCCAGCAGCGAGGTCAGCGCGATGCCGATCCGCGCCGGCCAGTTCGGCCCATGGGCGGCGTGGCTCAACGCGAGAGCTCGAAGCCGGCAATCGCCTTGGCGAGCGTCTCGATGCCGTCGATCGTGTCGAGACCGGCGCGGGTCGCCCCGACATCCATGATGACGATGCGGCCGTTCTTCACGGCGTCCAGCTTGCTGGCGACCGGGTCGGTCTTCAGGAAGTCCAGTTTTTTGTCGATATCGTCGGCCGGAAAGCGGCGGCGATCCATCTTCACGGTGACGATCACGGCCGGGTTGGCGGCGGCGATGCTCTCCCAGCCGACCAGCGGCCATTCCTCGTTGGTCGCAATGATGTTGCGGGCGCCGAGCTTGGACAGGATATAGGCGGGCACGCCGTTCCTGCCGGCCATGAAGCCGTCGCCCTTGATGTCCTTGCTGGAGAACCAGACGACGACCGGCACATCCTGCGCCTTCAGCTTGGCGACCTGCTCGACCGCCTTGTCCTCGCGCGCCTTGAGCTCGGCGACGAGCGTCTCGGCCCGGTCGGCGACGTCGAAAATCGCGCCGAATTCGCGAATGTTGCGATAGACCAGCTCCATCGTGAACATCTGCATGCGCACGCCGTCGCCGGCACCGGAATTGTCCTTGCCGACGCAGTCGGTCGGCGAGACGTAGGTCGGGACCTTCACCTTGGCGAACTGGTCGCGCTTGCCGACGATGCCGTTGGGCCCGACATGCCATTCGAACATCGCGGTGACGAGATCGGGCTCCTGTGCCAGCACGGCTTCGAAGCTCGGATCGTTGTCGGCGAGGCGCTTCACCTTGGCGTTGACGGCGTCATAGGGCTTGGCCACCGGCGAGAACCAGACCGCCGTGCCGACGACCCGGTCGCCGAGGCCGAGCGCATAGAGGATTTCCGTCTGGGTCTGGCCGATCGCGACGACGCGCTTGGGCGCCGCGTTGAAGGTGATGGTCTCGCGGCAGTTTTCCAGCGTCAGCGGATATTTGGTCGGCGCGGCAGAGGCTGTGCCGACGGCGAGAACCCCTAAGAGTGCGGCGGCTGACAGGCGAAGCAAGGTGTTAAACGGGCGCGCAGCCGGCATCGAGGCCATCCGAAATGTAACAATGTTGCATTTCTGATAGAGGGCGCGGCAGGCGCTCGTCAAGCCGCCGCGAGCGGCCTGTGTATTGGTCTTCGTAAACATGGACTTCATCGCTCCCCGAGATGACGGCCGGGGAATCGCGGGCATGTGAGACGGAGGGCCGGCCGCGAGGGTCGCCATCGACACACAGCTCCGGAACACCCCGTCCGAAAGACGTCTTCGACGACCGGGGCAGGTCTCCTGGCTCGCGGGTCGATGCCTGTTCCGCCCGGCCTTCCCGGCGCCTTGAGCGCCAGTGGACGATGGACGGAGAGCTCGCCGCTTACAGTTGCGGGGGCAGCCTCGGCTTTGGCGCTAGCGCCTCACCGAATTCCCTCTTAGCTCCGGGAGCAACCCGGAGAACCTCGATCGGCGCCCACCCTATAAGGGTGCGGCGCTGCGTCAAGCGGGCATCAGCTCAAAGGCTCGGCGTGCTGTAGAGCCGCTTGCCGCCGACCGTGATCTCGACCTCCTGCAGATAGCCGCGCAATGCCGTGGTTGCGACCTCGATGCCGAGGCCCGGCACGTCGGGGGCCGCGACCTGCCCGTTCGCGTCACGCTCCAGATGATTGGCGGAGATTGCCGTGGCGAGCGGCTTCGGCATGGCCGGGTATTCGCAGATCTCGTGATCGGCCAGGCCAGCATAGGGCTGGAGCGAGGCCGAGAGGGCGAGATGCGAGGTGAAGGTGTGGTTGACGAAGGTCACGCCCTTCGCGACCGCGTAGTCGGCCACGGCCTTGGACGGGCCAATGCCGCCGATCCGGCCGCAATCGATCTGGACATAACCGATGCCGCCATAGTCGATGAGCTGCCGCGCCATCGACTCGTTATGGGCGCCCTCCCCGCCCGCCAGCCGCACCTTGGGGCTGCGCTTGGCGAGCGCGCCGTAGGCTTCGAGCGCACTGGCGTGGAAGGGCTCCTCGAACCAGAGCACATTCGCCTTTTCCATCGCGGGCAGACGCGCGGCGGCGCGCTCGACATCCTCGATGAAGATCTGGCCGGTGTCGACCAGCAGTATGCCGTCCTGACCAAGCCCCTCGCGGGCCGCGACGAAATGCTCGGAATCGGCCTCGACGCTGCCGCGCCCAATCGGCCCCCAGCCGAATTTGGCGGCGCGGAAGCTGCGCTTGCGAGCATCGCGGGCGCGCTCGAGGGTTTCCTGCGCGGTGTCGCCGAACAGCACGGAGGCATAGGGCGTCTTGGCATGGCTTTTCGCGTAGCCGAGCAGGCGCCAGACCGGCTCGGAGCGCATCTTGCCGAGGATGTCCCAGAGCGCCATCTCGACGCCTGAAAAGGTATGAGGCGCCTGCAGCAGGTCCATCGAGTTATAGGAGACGGCCGCGGCGATGCGGGCGATGTCCTCAGGGCTTTCCAGCATCTGGCCGAGGACGGAATCGGCGACCGGCCGGCAGACGCCGTGCGACATCGGGCAGATGAAGGCGGCGATGGAGGGCAGCGGCGCCGCCTCGCATTCGCCCCAGCCGACATGGCCGCCGGCGGCGACCCTGACCAGCAGGGCATCCTGGCTGCCATCGGCCTCGTCGGTGACGACCGGCATGGCGAGATAGAAGAAATCGACGGCCTCGATCCTTGGCACGGGCTTCATCCTCACAGTTCGTAGATCGTGGCGCGGGGCGTGAAGGTCACGCCCTCGTCGAGCGGATAGATCGGCCGGGCGCAGATGGTGTGGCCAAGGCTTTTCAGGTTGGCGGAGGTCGCACCAGGCGCGTCGATGTTGAAGTTCCGCGCGCACCACTGGTCGAACATATGGAATTCGGTGTGCGGCGACTTCACCACAATCAGATCGAAGTCGGTCGGATCGATGCCGTTGGCGTAATACATCGCGCGGTCGAACAGGCTGACGGAACGGCTCATCACCACGACCGTGACATTGTCCCAGGTCAGCACCGCGGTCGGGCCGGCGCTGAGGGGCGCCTTCATCGTCTCCAGCGCGGCTTCACCATCGGAGAGCAATTTGACCTTGGCTGTTACCTGCATCGGCGGGAAACGCGCGGGGTCGATCGAGCCGCCGAGCGCGACCTCGACCGTAGTGCCCACGCCGGCCTTATGGGCGGCGGCGGCGGCCGGCGCATCGACGATCTGGGCCAGCACGCGCTTGCCGTAGCCGGCCTTGCGCAGGGCGGCGAGGATCAGGTTGCTGTCGCCGGAGGCTCCGGACGAGGTCGCGTCCGCGGCATCGGTGAAGATCACGGGGCCGTCGATGCTGCGGGCCTGGGCGATGGCGCGATCCAGCGGGACGAGCTTGCCCTGCATGCGGAAGCGCAACGGCCAGAATTCTTCGGCAAGCCGGATCGCCTCGCGCTCGGCGGTCGCCTTGTCGCCGTCGGTCAGGATCAGCACCTGCGAGCAGAGTTCGGGCACGTCGGTAAAGGGGTTGCCTATCATGATGCCGGCCGCGAGCGCCCGCCCCTCCTCCTCGAGCCGGCGGCATTCGGCGAGCAACTCGCCATAGCAGCCGGTCTTGGTGATGAGTTCGTCGCCGCGCACCAAGGCGGGAATGACGACGCGGGCGGCGACGGGCCGGATGCCGCCAGCCATCAGCTTCAGCAGGAGTTCGGCAGCGCGGCGGCCGGTATCGGCGAAATCGACATGGGGATAGGTCCAGTAGATCGCGAAGCCGTCGACATTGCGCAGCATGCGGTCGGTCAGGATGCCGTGCAGGTCGAGCGAGATCACGATCGGCATGTCAGGCCCGACGCGCTCGCGCAGCTTCTCCAGCAGGTAGCCTTCGGGATCGAGCTCGCCATCGGCGCCCATCGCGCCATGCAGCGAGACATAGATGCCGTCGATACGGTCGAGCTTCGCGAAGATGGCAGTGAGGATTTCCGCGGAAAGCTTCTTCCAACCGTCTGCCGAGAGCGGGCCGGCGCTGCCGGAACGCGCGCAGACCGTCGGCACGATCTCTATATCGGGCCTGGCCTCGAAGACCGCGAGCGCCCCGCCGAGTTCCTGGTTCTGGCCACGCTGAACGTAAAGACCGTCGCCATGGTGGATCAGAAAGTTCTCGTAATGCGAGGGCAGCGGGTTGAAGGAGGAGATCTCCTGCTTGCAGTCGGCGATCAGGATGCGCTTCATCGTGCGGCTCCTAGAGGCTGTTAGTGACCATGGGACGGATTTGACGCTGGCGATTTTGCGCGAATGCAAGGAGTTCGAGGACGCAAACCGTCCGGTTTGCTACGAAGGACGACACGGCGGTCGCACAAAAGCGCCGCGCCCTCCGGGTGAGGTGAAAACCGCAGAGCTGCAGCGTCGCACCGCTTGCCGATACCAGCGGTATCGGCGGCGCGATGCTCCTCCCATCTCTGCGGTTTTGACCTCATCAAATCCCTCCCATGGTCACTAGCAGCCTCTAAGGGTCAGAACTTGAGGCGGGGGTCGAGCACGTCGCGCAGGCCGTCGCCGAGCAGGTTGAGGCCGAGGACGCAGATGATGATCGCGACGCCCGGAAACACCGTGATCCAGGGCGCCTCGCGCATGAAGTCTCGCCCCTGGGCGATGATCGAGCCGAAGGAGGCGGCCGGCGGCGGCGGGCCGGCACCGACGAATGAGAGCGCCGCCTCCGCCAGCACCGCAATGGCGAAGACATAGGTCAGGCGCACGATCAGCGGGCCAGCGACGTTGCGCAGCACATGCTTGAACAGGATCGTCATCTCGCCGGCGCCAATCGAGCGGGCGGCGGAAACGTATTCCTGCTCCTTTTCGAGAAGCACCGAGGCGCGCACGATACGGGCCGTGTGCGGCATCGTGGCTATGGCGAGCGCGATCACGACATTGGTCAGCGAAGCGCCCAGCACCGCCGAGACGACCATGGCGAGCACGATCGAGGGAAAAGCCATCAGCGCGTCCATGATCCGCATGATCGGCTGGTCGAGATGGTAGAAATAGCCGGCGATGGCACCGCTCAGCGTGCCCGCGATCCCGGCCAGAAGCGCCGTGAGGGCGCCGATCGCGAGCGAGATGCGGGCGCCGATCATCACGCGAGACAGGATGTCGCGGCCGAAATGGTCGGTACCGAACCAGTGGACGGCGCTTGGCGTGGCGAGCCGCGCGCGGACATTGCTCTTGAGCGGGTCGAAAGGCGTGAGCCAGTCTGCGGAGACCGCGACCGCGACCATGACGAGCACCAGCAAGGCCCCGATCACGAAGGAGCGGTTGCGCAAGAGGCGCCCCCATAAGGCGCGGCCGACGAGTGGCGTGCCCTTCATCAGGCCAGTCTCACGCGCGGGTCGACCACGGCATAGAGGATGTCGACGACGAGGTTGATCGCGAGATAGACCACCGCGAGGAACAGCAAGCCGCCCTGGAGTACCGGAAAATCGCGCGAGGCGATGGCGCCCACGATCAGCCGGCCGATTCCGGGGATCGAGAAAACCTGCTCGACGATGACCGCGCCGCCGAGCAGTGCGCCGGAGACGATGCCGATGACGGTGAGGATCGGAATCATCGCGTTCGGCAGCGCATGGCGCAGGACGACACGGAGCTTGGCCAGCCCCTTGGCATCGGCGGTGCGGACATAATCCTGTGAGAGCGTGTCCAGCATCGAGGCGCGCGCCATGCGCGCGATGAAGCCGACCTGCACCAGCCCCAGCGTCAGGGCCGGCAGGATCATGCCGCGCAGCCATTCGGCCGGCGACTGGAGGAAGGGCGTGAAGCCGCCGCTCGGCAGCCAGCCCAGCGAGACGGCAAAGACCAGCACCATGACGAGGCCGAGCCAGAAATCCGGCACCGAGAGTCCGAGCAGCGCCGTGGTCATCACGGCCTGGTCGGGCCAGCGATTGTGATTGACGGCCGCAATGATCCCGGCCGCGACGCCGAAGAACACGGCGAAGGCCAGCGCCAGCGCCGCCAGCGAAAGCGTGACGGGCAGGCGCTCGACGAGAGCCGCCGTCACCGAGCGGTTGAGCAGGATCGACTGGCCGAGATCGCCGCTGAGGATGCGGCCGTACCAGCCCAGCATCTGCTGCGGCAGCGACAGGTCGAGTCCGAGCGCGCCGCGCAGCCTGGCGACCTGCTCGGGCGTCGCCGAGGCGTCCAGAAAGGCCGCCGCCGGATCGCCCGGCACCAGCCAGATCAGCGCGAAGGATATCAGCGAGACCAGCACGAGCACGAGAAAGGCGCCCGCGAGCCGGCGGATCAGGAAATGTCCCATGCCGCTCCTCGTCGCGTGAAAGGGGAAGGTGCCACCGCCAGACGGCCCGCAGGACAAGAACCGCGGGCCAGGTTCGTTTGTGCGAGCCTTTATCCTGAGGAGCCGGGTCGCGGCGTCTCGCAGGATGGTTCAGGAGGCTCCGGAATTATCTGGAGCCTCCTTCGAGACGGTCCTGCGGGCGTCCTCAGGATGAAGGCTGAGGAGGCCGCAAGCCCATCAAGGCTCCAGCCAGACGCCCCACATGCGCGGGATGCGATAGGGCTTGAAGTTCTTGAGCTTCGCCGTCGAGGCCTGAAAGACACCGTAATTGCCGGCCTTCATCGCCACGGCATTGTCGTACATGTGCTTCTGGAAGGCGTCGAAGAGGCCCTTGCGCTTGCCTTCGTCCATCTCGGCGTTGAAGGCGGCGGCGATGCGGTCGATTTCCGGGTCCTTGGCCTGCTGCGAGAGCCCGTTGACCCAGGGCGCCATCACCGAGCCCGGCCCCTCATAGGGCTCGATGCCGAAGCCATGGGTCCAGAAGGTCCAGCCGGTCGGCGTGAAGCCGATCTTGGAGACGGTCGGCCAGTCGGCGACGGTGATATCGACCTCGACGCCGATCTCCTTCAGCTTCTGCTGGACCAGCGTCGCAGTGTCGACATTGGGGCGCAGGTTGTCGGTGATGAAGGTGACCTTGCCGCCCTTGTAGGAGGACTTGGCAAGCAGCTCCTTGGCGAGCTTGACGTCGTTCTTGTTGTACTTGTCGCTGCCGACGGCCGAGTGGAAGGCCGCGCCGGGATAAAGCCAGCTCGGGTCCATCTGGTAGATGTCGGCATAGGAGATCGCCATGATCTCCTCCATGTCGAGTGCCGCCTGGACGGCGAGCCGGAAGTTCACGTCATTGGCCGGGGCCTGCGCCTGGTTGAACTTGATCACCTGCAGGCCAAACGGCATCACCTTGTGGATGGTGAAGCGGTTGTCGGTGCCCAGGCGCTTTGCGGTCGGGCCGTCGACGGTCTCGTTGAACTGGATCTGGCCGGCTTCGAGCGCGGCGCTGCGGGCGCCGCCTTCCGGCATGAAGCGGAAGGTCACCGTATCCAGGAAGGCTTCCTTCTTGCCGGCGAAGCCGTCGCGGCCTGTGCCCTTCGGGTTGGGCGCATAGCCGTCATAGCGCGTCAGTTTGACGTGGCTGTCCGGTTTGTACTCGACGAACTTGTAGGGGCCGGTTCCGATGACCTCGATCTTGCCGGCTTCCTTGGCGGCTTCGCTTGCCGGGTAGATCGCGATCGGGGCGCGCGGCGAAGAGAGATTGTCGAGGAAGGTCGATTGCGCCTGCTTCAGCGTAACCGTGACCTCGTGCTCGCCGCTCGCCTTGATCGTGTCGATGGCAGCGACCAGCGCCGGCGAGGCGCCAACCTTGCGGTAGCGTTCCAGCGAGGCGACGACATCGGCCGCATCGAGCTTCTTGCCGTTGTGGAAGGTCACGTCCTTGCGGATCGGGAAGACATAGGTCTTGCCGTCGGGCGAGACCGTCACGCCCTCTGCCAGTTCCGGCACCGGCTTGGCGTTCTCGTCGCGGGCATAGAGCGTCTCGAAGATGTGGAGCGTGACATTGCGCGAGGCCTGCGCCGAGGTGATCTGCGCATCGAGCGAGGGCGGCGCCTGGCTGATGCCGATGACGACGTCGCCGCCCTTGCGCTGGGCCAGCGCGCCGTGTGCCCCTCCGAGCATAAGCGCCGCTGCGAGAGCGGCGCCGACGATGATGTGCTTTGCCATGTTCTTGTCCCCTCAGGATTGATGGTCAGGCACGTGGTGGTTCAGGCGTAGGCTTGGTCAGGCGGCAGCGCGCACCGCGTCGTAATCTTCCATCAGCACGGCAACCGCATCGCCGCGCTGGACGCGGCCCGGGCCGGCGGACATCCAGAGCACGCCGTCGCGCCGGTAGCGCACCTCCAGCGGATCGCGGTCGATGTCCTCGATGAAATGCAGGTAGCCCGCGAGATCGCCGGCGCGGCAGACGTCGCCGACGACGTTGCGCGGTTCGAACAGGCCGCCTGCCGGCGCGAAGGAATAGCCGGCGGCATCGCGCACCATCATGTGGCGCGTGCCGGGCGAGCCGTCACGCTGCGTCGTGTCCGGCTTGCCGTCCATCAGGCCGCAATGCTTGAGGATATTGGTCAGCGCCCTATCGGCGATGCGCACGCCCTCTACATTGACCCGGCCCCAACCGCCGAGCTCGGTACCGAGCGAGAGGATGCCGCGCTTCTCGACCGAGGAGGTCAGGGTCGCGCCCTCGTCGACACCCCAGAACACGACGTTGTAGGGCGCGCCGAAGGCGGCGGCCGCCGCCATGGTGCGCTCGCGCAATGCGGCATCGGCGACGTAGTGCATGTTGGTCGAGAGCGCCGAGTCGCCGGAATGGCCGGCTGTATGGAGATCGACGGAGATATCGACCAGCGGCAGCACCACCGTATCGACGAAATGCGCCAGCATCTCGGAGAAGGTGCCGCGCGGGTTGCCGGGGAAGCAGCGGTTCATGTCGCGGTTGTCGACCGGCGAGAGCCGGGTGTCGTTCAGCACGGCCGGCATGTTGAGCGCGGGGATCATGATGACCCGCCCCTGCACCTTGGCCGGATCGAGGCTCCGGGCGAGGCGCGAAACCGCGATCTGGCCTTCATACTCGTCGCCATGCACGCCGCCGGTGAACAGGATGGTCGGGCCGGAGCCGTTCTTCACACTGATGACGGGGATTTCGACGACGCCCCAGCCGGACGTATTGCGGGACAGCGGCGCCCGCAGATAGCCGGCCTGCCGACCGGAAGCCTCGAAATCGATCTCGCAACGAACCCGGCTTTCGGACGCCATGGCGAACCCCTCTCGCTCTTGCGTTTCGTATGATTGTATACGATCATACGACCTGTCAAGCGAGAGGCTGAGAGCCGGATGACGGATACGAGCGGGCAGATGCGGGCGACCGGGGCGGCTACGAGGCAGCGCGCGAAAAGCGCCGCGCCCGATTGGCAGCCCCTGCAGCCGCAGACGCTCGTCGACCACGCGATCGAGGCGATCATCGCCGGAGCCGCCGCCGGGTTGATCCTGCCGGGGGACCGGATCGTCGAGGTGGATCTCGCACGCAAGCTCGGGGTGAGCCGTGTGCCCGTGCGCGAGGCCTTGCGCCTGCTCGAAAGCCAAGGTGTCGTGGTTAGCGAGCCTTATAAGGGCATCCGCCTGCGCCCGGTTACCAACGAGCGCGTCTCGGACCTGATCGAGGCGCGGATCGCGCTCGAAGCCAGCGCGGTCGTACGTGCCGTCGCCGCCGGGCATAATCGTGGCTCTCATCTGAATGAGCTGCGAGCAGCCGTGGCCGAAATGGAATTGATGGCGGCGCGCGGCAGCGCCTATGGCGTCGCGGTTGCGGATACCGGCTTCCATCGCGCGCTCTGCCGGCTCGGCGGCAACAGCGTCACCTTCGACCTGTGGGAGACGCTGGCGCCGCAATGCACGATCATTTTCGGCCTCGCGACCTTCGGCAAGCCGATGGCCGGCGTGGTCGAAGAGCATGTCGATCTGCTCGCGGCCTTCGAGGCCGGCGATATCGGGGTGATCACCCGCACGCTGGACGAGCACATCACCGTCATGAACCACGCGATGGATTACGAGACCATCGTCGCCAGGCGCCGCAAGGAAAGGGCCTCCCCATGAACGACCAGCCCCTCCAGACGCGCGCAACCGGACGAGCGGGGCTTCCGCCCTTCCGGATCACCCGGATCGAGGCGGCTCCCCTGTTCGGCGAAAGCCCCAAGGGTGGCTGGTCGGCGGAAATCCGGCCGGACGATTCGATCCATGCGCTGATCGCGGTACATACCGACCAGGGCCTCACCGGCTATGGCAGCGTCTTCACCGATGGCCGCCTCGTCCAGGCCGGCCTGAAGGTGCTCGAGCCGCTCTTCCTCGGCGCCGACGCGCTCTCCCCCGATTTCGTCAGCGAGAAACTGCACCAGAACACTTTCTGGATGGGCCGCGGCGGCACGCTGACCCATACGATCAGCGGCATCGACATCGCGATGTGGGATATTCTCGGCCAGGCGACGGGCTTGAGCGTCGGGCGGCTGCTCGGCGGGCGCTATCGCGAGCGCGTGCAGCCCTATTGCTCGCTCCTGATGGAAGAGCCGGCGGCGATGAAGGACGTGGTCGCCAGCTATCGCGACAAGGGCTTCAGCGCCTTCAAGATCGGATGGGGACCGTTCGGCCGGGCGCTCGACGTCAAGCTCGACGAAGCCATCGTCCGCGCAGCGCGGGATGCCGCCGGCGAGAAATCCAAGCTCTTCGTCGACGCCGGCGCCAGCGACGCGCTTTGGCCGCATGGGCTGAAATGGGCCAAGCGCACCGCCGAGATGCTGGCGGATTACGAGGTCGGCTGGTTCGAGGAGCCGGTCAGGCCCGATGCCATCGACGATTACCGCGAACTGCGCCGCTCCTCGCCGGTACCGATCGCCGGCTGCGAGGTGCTGACCCGGCGCCAGAACTTCATTCCCTGGCTGACGACCGGCGCGGTGGACATCGTCCAGCCCGACGTCACCAAGGTCGGCGGCATCTCCGAGCAGCGTCGCATCGCCTGGATGGCCTATGATCTGGGCATCAAATATGTCGGCCATGGCTGGAACACGGCGCTCGGCCTCGCCGCCGACCTGCAAATGGCCTCAGCCTTCCCCGATGCCGACCTTGTCGAATTCATCGGCGGAAGCCCCTATGTCGACGGAATCCTCGCCAAGCCTTTCGATCTCGATGCCGAGGGCTGGCTGACGATCCCGGACCTGCCGGGGCTCGGCGTCACCATCGATCGCGACAAGCTCGGGCGGTATACGCCGGACCCACAGGCGCTGTTCGGCTGACGGCTTCGCCTACTCCTAGATCGCGTATGCCGCGCGGTCGATGCCGTGGCGAGCGAGCTTGTCGTAGAAGGTCTTGCGGGGGATGCCGAGCGTCTCCAGCGTCGCGCGGACATCGCCGCGATTGGCCTCGAGCGCCTCGCGGATCAGGTTGGCTTCGATTGTATTGAGGCGATCCGGCAGGCTCGCGACCACAGCATCCGGACGCATCGACTGCGCCGGCAGGTCGCCGGAAAGGCCGAGTACGACACGCTCGGCGAAATGCACGAGTTCGCGGACATTGCCCGGCCAGTCGTTCTCGACGAGATGGCGCTCGACGGCGCGATCCAGCACCGGCACCGGCCGGCGGTACTTCTCCGCCGCGCGCGCCAGAAACCGCGTGAAGAGCAGCGGAATGTCGCGCCTGCGCTCGCGCAGTGGCGGAATGCGCAGCGTCACGACGTTCAGCCGATAGAAGAGGTCTTCGCGAAAATCGCGGCGCTGGGCGGGGTCGCCGAGATCGGCCTTGGTCGCGGCGACAACCCGCAAATCGACCCGTCGCAGGTCGTTCGAGCCGAGCGGCGCGATCTCGCGCATCTCCAGCACGCGCAAGAGCTTGACCTGGGCCGAGGGCGGCATGCTCTCCAGTTCGTCGAGAAAGAGCGTGCCGCCGCTGGAATGCTCGATGCGCCCGATGCGCTTTTTCTGTGCGCCGGTGAAGGCACCGGGTTCGTAGCCGAAGAGTTCGCTCTCGATGACGCTGTCGGGCAGAGCGCCGCAATTCAGCGCGACGAAGGGCTTATCGCGACGGCGGCCGAGCCGATGCAGCAGGCTGGCGACGACCTCCTTGCCCGTCCCGGTCTCGCCGAGCACGAGCACGTCGACATCGACATCGGCGAGTTCGCGGATGGTCTGGCGCAGGCGGATGATCGCGGGGGTCTCGCCGATCAGCGCCGTCTCCTCCTCGCCCCGCTCGGCCAGCGCCCGCAGGCGCCTATTCTCCAGGACGAGCGCGCGCTTCTCGGCCGCGCGCCGAAGCGTCTCGACGAGACGCTCGCCGGCATAGGGCTTGGCGATGAAGTCGTAGGCGCCCTCGCTCATCGCGCCCACCGCGGTCGCGATATCGGCATGGCCGGAGATCATGATGACCGGAATATCCGGATCGAGCGCCCGCAGGCGCCGGAACAGCTCGGTCCCGTCCATGCCGGGCATGCGGATGTCGGTGACGACGATGCCTGCATAATCGGGACCGATCCGCGCCAGAGCCGCTTCGCCGGAGGCCAGCGCCACAGCCTGGAAGCCGGCGAGGCGCAGGGCCTGAACATTGGCATCGCGCAGATCAGGATCATCGTCGACGAAGGAGACCTCGATCGCGGCTGACGCTTCTGATTCGCTCATGCCGCCGCCCTTTCCAGATTGATGACGAAGCTCGCACCGGCGCCGGAAACGCTCGTCGCGGTCAATGTGCCGCCGAATGAGACGATCATGTCCTGCGAGATCACCAGCCCGAGGCCGAGCCCCTTGGGCTTCGACGTGCTGAACGGGACGAAGAGCTGGGCCAGCGCCTGTTCCGACAGGCCGGGGCCCCTGTCGGTGATCGCGATCTCGACTCGCTCTTCGCTGGGCGTGACCGTGATCGCCAGGGCCGGTTCGCCGCCCTGCCCGCCTTCCATCAGCGCCTCGATCGCGTTGCGCAGCAGGTTGACGAAGACCTGCTCCAGTTCGATCGGGCGGGCGATGACATGGACCGGCTCCGGAGGGGTCGTCACGAGCGGGGTCACACCCGCCTGGCGCAAGGGGCCTTCGAGCAGTGTCAAGGCGCCCTCGATGACGGTGCTGACCGGAACGGGGGCGAGCGGCTCCTTGCCGCGTCGGGCGAAGCCGCGCAAAGCCTCGGTGATCGCACCGATCCGGTCGGTCAACGAGACGATCCGGACCAGCGCGCCGTCGGCATCCGCCGGCTCGGAGCGCTTCAGGAAGGTGCGGGCGTTCTCGGCATAGGTGCGCAAGGCCGCAAGCGGCTGGTTGACCTCATGGGCGACGCCGGCAGTGATCTGGCCGAGCGTCGCGAGGCGGTTCGCCTTGGCCAGCTCCTCGCGGAGGTTGGAGAGGCGCTCCTGCGCCCGTGTGCGCTTGGCCATCTCCGCGACGAGGCGTTCATTGGCGCCGGCAAGTTCGGCGGTCCGCCCGGCGACCCGGTCCTCCAGCTCGGCCTTGGAGCGGGCGTCGGCCTCTTGCCGGGCGAGATTGCGCTGGCGGCGATACAGCGCGAACCCGGCGAGCGCCGCCCCCGGCATCAGCAGCAGCGCGACCAGCGCCTGCGATTGCGAACGCCCGCCCGTGATCGCGGCATCGACGGGCTGGAGCACTTCCAGCAGCCAATCCGTCGTTGCCACAGGCTGGCGGATGCGGACATAGCGGCCGGCAAAAGGGCCGATGCCCTGAACCAGATCACCGCGCTCCTGTAGCGGCAGCAAGGTCAGCGGCGCGGTGCCGAACTGGAGCGAATCCCGGATCGCGGTCGTCGTTGCCGCGTCGAGCGGTGCCTCGACGCGGAAGCGCCAATCCTCGACCGTCGAGAGCAGCACGACGCCGCGCCGGTCGACGACATAGGTCTGGCCGCCGAGCGCGCGCCAATCTGCCTCGACCCGGTCGAACTCGGCCTTGACGACGATCACGCCGACGCTTCGGCCGCCCTCCTCGATCCGCCGGGTGATGTAGAGGCCGGGGCGCTGGCTGACCGTGCCGAGTGCGAACTGCTCGGCCGTGCCGTTCGCGACCGCGCCCCGGAAGTAGTCGCGGAAGCTGTAATCGTTGCCGACGAAGCTCGTCGGCTCGTTCCAGTTGCTGGCCGCGATCGCGACACCGTCCGGACCGAGCAGATAGATCACCGCCGTCCGGGCTTCGCGCGCGATCGCCTCCAGCTTGAGGTCGAGCCCGTGGCGGCTGCCGCCGGTCAAGGCCTGCCGCACATCGGGGTCGCGGGCGAGGATGGCCGGGAGAGCACGCTGCTTCTCCAGCTCGCCGCGCAGGATCGCGAGCGCCAGTGTGCCGCCATCGGAGGCCCGGCTCTGCGTCGCAGCGATGGCACGGCTGCGGCCGATCTCGCCGGCCGCGAACAGCGAGACGATGGCCAGCGCCGCGACGACCAGTCCGAAGACCAGCCAGCGCAGCGTCTGGGCATTTTTCCACGGACCACGCCTGGAGCGGCTCATCCCCTGTCCTTGTGCGGAATCCCGCACAAATCAAGAGGCGGCGTGCGGAATCCCGCTCGGAACGGTCGCCCATCGATCCCCAACGGAATCGCAATCTGCTGTTTTTGCTGAGCAATTCTTGTTCGGGCCGCTTGGCACGCTGGTTGCGAAAGGAGAGGCAGCGGTTTCAAGCAAAACTAAAATGACCGCCGACCCAAGGAGCAGACCATGGCGACCCCGATCATCGCGCCCGCTCAGCCGGCGCGCCCGAAGAAGTTTTACCAGCACCTCTACGTGCAGGTGTTGTTCGCCATCGCGGCGGGCATCCTGCTCGGCCATTTCTGGCCTGACGAAGGCACGGCAATGAAGCCGCTCGGCGATTCCTTCATCAAGCTGGTGAAGATGATCATCGCCCCGGTGATCTTCCTGACGGTCTCGACCGGGATCGCGGGCATGACCGACATGAAGAAGGTCGGGCGCGTCGCCGGCAAGGCGATGATCTACTTCCTCTGTTTCTCGACGCTGGCGCTGATCGTCGGCCTCATCATCGGCAACGTGATCCAGCCCGGCGCCGGCCTGCACATCAGCCCCGCCAGCCTCGACGCCAAGGCGGTCCAAGGCTACGCCGCGAAAGCTCATGACGCGAGCGTCGTGGGCTTCCTGCAGAACATCATCCCGGACACGATCGTCGGCGCCTTTTCGTCCGGCGACATCCTGCAGGTGCTGTTCTTCTCCGTGCTGTTCGGCCTGTCGCTGGCGATGGTCGGCGAGCGCGGCAAGCCGGTGCTCGATTTCCTGCAGGCGCTCTCGACTCCGATCTTCAAGCTGGTGGCGATCCTGATGAAGGCCGCCCCGATCGGCGCCTTCGGCGCGATGGCCTTCACCATCGGGCGCTATGGCATCGGCTCGGTCGCCAACCTCGCTTTCCTGATCCTGACCTTCTACATCACCGCCGCCGTCTTCGTGCTCGGTGTGCTCGGCCTCGTCGCGCGCTATAACGGCTTCTCGGTGCTGGCGCTGATCCGCTACATCAAGGAGGAGATTCTCCTCGTCATCGGCACCTCCTCCTCGGAAGCGGCGCTGCCGAGCCTGATGGAAAAGATGGAGGCCGCCGGCTGCAAGCGCTCGGTCGTCGGTCTGGTCATCCCGACCGGCTATTCCTTCAATCTCGACGGCACCAATATCTACATGACGCTGGCGGCTCTGTTCATCGCCCAGGCGATGGACATCCACCTGCCGCTCGGCGACCAGATCCTCCTGCTGCTCGTCGCAATGCTCTCTTCGAAGGGCGCGGCCGGAATCACCGGCGCGGGCTTCATAACGCTCGCCGCCACGCTCTCCGTCGTCCCGGCCGTGCCGGTGGCGGGCATGGCGCTGATCCTTGGCATCGACCGCTTCATGTCGGAATGCCGCGCGGTGACCAACTTCATCGGCAATGCGGTGGCCACGATCGTGGTGGCGCGTTGGGAAGGCGAACTCGACGAGAACCGTCTCAAGGCCGCGCTTGCCGGCCAGCTGCCGGACTTCCTCGACGAGCCGCTGATGGCCCCGGCGGAATAAGCCCTACCTGCGACAAGAAAAAGCCGCCGCCGGCATCCCGACGGCGGCTTTTTTTGTTTTTGCATATCTGAGTAGGGCGCCCGGAGTCCCTTAGCACGACGTCTTCGTCATGGTCGGGCACGTCCCGGCCATCCACGTCCTGGCCGATCGAGTGCGGTGTTCAAGACGTGGATGCTCGCCACAAGGGCGAGCATGACGAACTGGAGCAACTGCGTGTTCAAGTATTCCGGGTTCGCGCCTTTGGCGCGCCCCGGAAAGACAAGCGCAGCCGCCAAGCCGCAATAGCTCTCAGAGCGTCGAGCGACGCACGGTCAGGTCGGAGCGCTCGTAAACGGCCGGCAGCAGGTCGACGCCGAGGCCCGGCGCTTCCATCGGATAAACATAGCCGTTCTCGATCCGCGGCATTTCGGTGACCAGTTCCAGATACCAGCCACGGTAGAAAGCGCGCACCGATTCCTGGATCAGCGTGTTCGGCTGGCTGAAGGAGGTGTGGACCGCCGCGACGAAGCCGACCGGGCCGATGCAGTCATGCGGCGCGAAGGGGCGGTGGTAGGTCTCGGCGAGCGCCGCGATCTTGCGGCCTTCGGTCAGGCCACCGGTCCAGCACAGGTCGACCATCACGACATGGGCTGCGTCGCGCTCCAGCATGTCCTTGTAAGGCCAGCGCGAGCCCAGCGTCTCGCTGGCGCAGACCCAGACATCGGTCGAGCGGGCGTATTCGGCCAGCGCCTGCGGCGAGTTCATCTTGATCGGGTCTTCGTACCAGGTCGGCTTGTAAGGCTCGAGCACACGGGCGATCTGCTTGGCCGTCGGCAGGTTCCAGAGCGAGTGGAACTCGACCATGATTTCCATCTTGTCGCCGACGGCCTTGCGGATCTTCTCGAAGGGCTCGACCGCCTTCTTCATCTGCTCGGCCGTGATGTAGAGGCCCTGGTTCTCGATCGCGGCAGGGTCGAAGGGCCAGATCTTCATGGCGGTGATGCCCTGCTCGAGCAGGTTCTCGGCCAGCGCGTCGGCGCGGTTCATGAAGCCGTCGAGGTCCTCGTAGGGGCTGCCCTCGTCACCGAGGCTCCAGTTCGAGACGGGCTTGATGTTGCTGGACCGAACATAGCGGGTGCCGGCGCAGGTGTTGTAGATGCGCTGCTTGTCGCGGCAGAGGCCACCCAGCATCTGGTGCACGGGCTGGCCGCAGACCTTACCGAAATGGTCCCAAAGAGCGATGTCGATCGCCGAGGTCGCGCGCGATTCAGCCCCTGTCGAGGACTGCGCCATCGGCAGGTTGGTCATCTCACGATGCAGCGCCTCGATATGCAGCGGGTTCTTGCCGAGCAGGCGGCCGGCCAGCGTATCGTGGATGTGGGCCTCGACCGAGCGGGCGCCATAGAAGGTCTCTCCCAGGCCGATATGGCCGGAATCGGTGTGGACGCGGACCCAGAGCACATTACCGAATTCCTCGGCGTGCAGGGTTTCGATGGCGGTGATCTTCATGGCGTTTCGTCCTGTTCAGTCTGTCGGGAGCGGGCGCCAAAGGCCCCTCGCCGCTTGTTGCTCTTGCGGGTTCAAAGCACCGAGATCATGCCGCCATCGACATAGATGATCTGGCCGCTGACGTAGTCGGAGGCGGAGGAGGCGAGGTAGACGCAGGTGCCGGCAAGCTCGTCCGGGCGGCCCCAGCGACGGGCCGGCGTGCGACCCTTCACCCAGGCGTCGAAGGCCGGGTTCTCGATCAGCGCCTGGTTCATGTCGGTGAGCATGTAGCCGGGGCCGATCGCATTGGCCTGGATGCCGAGCTCGCCCCATTCGGCCGCCATCGCCTTGGTCAGCATCTTGATGCCGCCTTTCGCCACCGTGTAGGGCGCGACGGTGGCGCGGGCGAGCTCGCTGGTCAGCGAGCCGATATTGATGACCTTGCCATGGCCGCGCCTGGCCATGCGGCGGGCAGCCTCGCGGCCGACCACGAAGGCGCTGGTCAGGTTGGTGTCGAGCACGCGGCGCCAGTCTGCCGTCTCGAGCTCCAGCATCGGCTTGCGGAACTGGATGCCGGCATTGTTGACGAGGATGTCGACCGCGACGCCTTCGGCATCAAGGGTGGCGAAGGCGGCCACGACGGCCTGCTCGTCCGTCACGTCGAAGCTGAGCCCCCGCGCGGTGTGCCCGGCCGCATTCATCGCCGCGACGGCCTCGGAGAGCCGTCCGGCATCGGCACCGTTGAGGATCATGCTGGCGCCCGCAGCCGCGAGTCCTTCGGCCATGGCGCGGCCGAGTCCGCGCGAGGAGCCGGTCACGAGCGCGGTGCGCCCCGAGAGATCGAAGGGAGAGGTCAAGCTTGGACGTCCTGTTTCGGGGTGGATTGGAGCGCCGGATGAGCCGGCATCGCGCCGCTCGCGGCGAGCTTGGCGGCGTAGCGGCGGTAGGATTCGCCGATATGCTTGCGCATCGCCTCGCCGGCCGCGGCCGGATTCCCGGCGCGGATGCGGTCGAGGATAGCGGCATGGTCGGCACGGCGGATCGCGATGTTGGAATTCTCGCCGCGATCCTTGTCGCGCATGCTGCGGATCGAGTTCAGCAGCGGGCTCGAGACGAACTGGAGCACGGTCAGGAAGAGCGGGTTATGCGCTGCCGTGGCGATGGCGAGGTGGAGCGCGAGATCATGGGCGGAGCTGTCCTCACCCGCATCGTCGGCGGCGTTGAGCGCGGCCTCGGCCGCTTCCATGCGGGCGAGGTCTTCCGGCGTATGGCGCAGCGAAGCCAGTTGCGCCGCCTCGACTTCCAGCCCGAGGCGGAACTCCAGGAACTGCAGGATCGACTGCTCGGAGGCCGCGATCTCGGCGCGACGCAAACGCAATGAATCCTGCTGGTTGACGAAGAGCCCGAGCCCGCGCCGGCTCTCGACGATGCCATCGGCCTTCAGATAGGCGATCGCCTCGCGCACCACCGGCCGGCTGACGCCGAGCTGGCGGGCAAGCTCGGTCTCGGAGGGCAGCCGCGCGCCGGGCTGCAAGGCACCAGAGCGGATCGAGCCCGCCAAAGCCGTGGCGGCATCGCTCGCGAGATTGGGCCGTGATCCGATGGATGAGAGCTGCATGGCGGGTTCCTGCTGGGCCTTCATTGTCACGTTGTCAGTTGTTTGACAACCTTACTTCTACCGCGTTATGGGTGCCGCAACGGCGCCGCCCCCAGAGCGAAAAAACGCGCCAAGAATAGGGAAGGCCGCCAATGACCAACGGAACCCGCCGGACGCTGCTCGCTGCCGGAGCGGCCCTCGCCGCCACAGGCCTTGCGCCCGCAAGCGCGCAGGCCGTGAAGACCGCCAAGCTCGGACACTCCTTCGCCGATTCGCATCCGCGCGCCGCCGCCATGCGCCGCTTCGCCGAGGAAGTCGCCAAGGCGACGAATGGCAGCGTAAAGGTCGACGTCTTCGCCAATGCCGCGCTCGGCTCCGAGGAGAAGATGCTGATCGCGACGCAGGCCGGCACGATCGATTTCTACATGGGGGCGCTCTCGCCGATCGCGGCGCGCAAGAAAGAGCTCCAGATCTTCGATTTCCCGTTCCTGTTCGCGACCGACGCCGAGGCTGCCGCCGTGCTCGACGGCCCCGCCGGCAAGCGCGTGCTGGACGGGCTCGCCGACATGAGCCTTCAGGGCCTGACCTGGTCGGGCGGTGCCTTCCGCAATCTCTCGAACAGCAAGCGGCCGATCGCCTCGCTTGCCGACATGAAGGGCCTCAAGGTCCGCGTCATGCAGAGCCCGATGGCGCTGGCGAGCTTCAATGCCATGGGCATGAACGCGGTGCCGATGGCCTTCACGGAGGTCTACACGGCCCTTGAGACCAAGGCGCTCGACGGCTACGAGCACCCCTTCGTCGACATGTACGCGAACAAGATGTTCGAGGTGCAGAAGTACCTGACCGTCACCAACCACGTCTACACGCCGGTCGCGCTGATGGCCTCCCGCAAGTTCTGGGCCTCGCTCTCGCCGGAGCAGCAGGCCGCCGTGCAGAAGGCGGCCGAGACGACCCGCACCTTCCAGCGCGAGGCGGAACTGCGCGAGGCAGGCGAAGTCCTCGGCGAACTCAAGGCCAAGGGCATGGCGGCGACCGAGATGCCCGCGGCAGAACTCGACGCCATCCGCAAGGCTATCCAGCCTGTGATCGAGAAGAATACCGAAGTGATCGGCGCCACCTTCGTCAGCGACTTCTACGCCGAGATCAGGAAGCACCGAAAATAAGCTTTCCGGCATACCGGTGGAAAACGCCGCCGGCCGCTTGAGCCTGCCTTCGTTCGATGACACATCCCGCAGCCACTGTTCCGGAGACGAGTATCGTGACCAAGACCCATCCGACACGCTTCGCTTTCATCGCCGCGCTGGCTGCGGCGCTGCTGGGCTCGACGGCGGCCATCGCCGAGGTCAAGGCCAAGATCGGCCATGCGATGCCGGACACGCATCCGCAGGCGACCGCCGTCGCCAAGTTCGCGGAGCTGGCCGGCACCTACACCAACGGCAACGTCAAGATCCAAGCGTTCCACTCGGCCATGCTCGGCAGCGACGAGAAGCAGCTCCAGGCCACGCAGGCCGGCACGCAGGAATTCTATATCGGCACGCTGGCGCCGCTCTCGACCCGCGTGAAGGAAGTCCAGGTCTGGGACCTGCCCTTCCTGTTCCAGAACGAGAAGGAGGTCTACGCGGTCCTCGACGGCGCCTCGGTCAAGAAGATCTTCGAGAAGATCGAGCCGAGCGGCCTCGTCGGCCTGACATGGACCGGCATGGGCTTCCGCAACCTCTCGAACAGCCGCCGCGCCGTGAAGACGGCCGAGGACGTCAACGGCCTGAAGCTGCGCGTGATGGCCAACCCGGTCGCTCTCGACACCTGGAAGTCGATCGGCGCCAACGCCGTGCCGATGGCCTTCTCGGAAGTGTTCACCGCGCTCGAGGTCAAGGCACTCGACGGGCAGGAGAACCCGCTCCAGCACATGTGGGCGAACAAGATGCAGGAGGTGCAGAAGCACATCTCCATCACCAACCACGTCTATACGCCGGTCGCGCTCGTCGCCTCCAAGAAGTTCTGGGACTCGCTCTCGGCCGCCGACAAGGCCGGCGTCCAGAAGGCCGCGACCGAGGCCGGCCTGCTCCAGCGCAAGCTGCTCGACGAGGGCGACCGCGACGTGATCACCAAGTTCAAGGAAGCCGGCGTCTCGGTGGATCAGGTCTCGGCCGATGACCTGCGCAAGGTGCAGGCCAAGGTCCAGCCGGTGGTCGACAAGTTCAAGGGCCAGATCGGCGAGGAATTCGTCAACGGCTTCGTCGCCGAGATCGAAAAGGCCCGCGCCGCCAAGTAAGGCACGCGATGGCAGCCGACCTGGGCGGCCGGCTGCCGTTTTTTCCGACTACCGGCGCCGAGCCGGCAATCCCATCCGAATGCTGCCGGCGAGGTGACCGATGACCAGCGTCCTCAAGATCGCGACGGACGGTTTCTACCGCTTGATCGAGGTCATCCTCGTGATCTGCATGGCCGTCATGCTGGTCATGGTCTTTGGCAACGTGATGCTGCGGATCTTCTTCAACACCGGCATCGACCTGTCCGAGGAAATCCCGCGCTTCGCCTTCGTCTGGATGACCTTCCTCGGCGGCATCATCGGCCTGCACCGGCGCAGCCATCTCGGCGTCGACATGGTGGTCCAGGCCCTGCCCGTACTCGGCCGCAAGGTCTGCTGGGCGATCAGCCAGGTCATCATGCTGATCTGCGCGCTGTTCATCTTCTACGGCACCTGGCTCCAGCATGACATCATCGCCGGCAACGCCTCGCCGGTCGCACAGCTCAGCATGATCTGGGTCTATGGCGTAAGCTACGTCACCGGCGCCGCGATCGCCTTGATCTGCCTGTCGAACCTGATCCGCCTCGCACGCGGCGAGGTCTCCGACGACGAGTTGATCGACGTGCATGAAGAAGGGATGGCCGAGGGCCTCGAAGCCGAGCGCGACATGAAGGCGCAGGGAGCCAAGCCGTGATCGTCCTCGTCTTCATCACGTCGCTGCTCGGCCTGATGGCGCTGGGCATGCCGGTGGCCTTCGCGCTGATCGGCTGCGGCCTCGCCATGATGCTCTACATGGGCATCTCCGACCCACAGATCATCATCCAGAACATGTGGGACGGCGCCAATTCCTTCCCGCTGCTCGCGGTGCCCTTCTTCATGCTGGCCGGCGAACTGATGAATGCCGGCGGCATGACGCGCAGGATCATAACAATGGCGATGGCCTGGATCGGCCATATCCGCGGCGGCCTCGGCTATGTCGCGGTCATCGCCGCCGTCATCATGGCCTCGCTCTCTGGCTCGGCCGTCGCCGATACGGCAGCGCTCGCCTCCGTGCTCGTGCCGCTGATGCGCAATGCCGGCTACGACATCAACCGCTCCTGCGGCCTGATCGCCTGCGGCGGCATCATCGCGCCGGTGATCCCGCCCTCGATCGGCATGATCATCTTCGGCGTCACAGGCGGCGTCTCGATCACCAAGCTGTTCATCGCCGGCATCGTGCCCGGTGTGATGATGGGCATCGCAATCATGCTGGCCTGGCGCTGGAGCATCAAGCGCGACAATCCGCGCGTCGAACCCAAGCGGACGATGTCCGAGCGCCTCATCGAAACCCGCAATGCCGGCTGGGCCCTCGTACTGCCCCTCGTCATCATCGGCGGACTCAAGGTCGGCTGGTTCACCCCGACCGAGGCGGCGGTCATCGCTGCCGCCTACTCGCTCTTCGTCGGCGTCTTCATCTATCGCGAGATCAAGCTGAGCCAGCTGTTCGGCTTGATGTATCGCGCTGCCGAGACCACCGCCGTCATCATGTTCCTGGTTGCCGCGGCCGGCGTTTCGGCCTGGCTGATCACCACCGCCAATATTCCCCAGCAGGTCGCCGACATGGTCGCGCCGTTCATGGAGAACAAGATCCTGCTGATGGCCATCCTGATGGTGATGGTCTTCATCGTCGGCACGGCGCTGGACTTCACGCCGACGGTGCTGATCCTGACCCCGGTGCTGATGCCGGTGGTCAAGCAGGCTGGCATCGATCCGGTCTATTTCGGCGTGCTGTTCATCATGAACAACGCGATCGGCCTGGTGACGCCGCCGGTCGGCACCGTGCTGAACGTGGTCTGCGGCGTCGCCAAGGTGCCGATGACGGGCGTGATCAAGGGCGTGACGCCCTTCATGGTCGCCCAGCTCATCGTGCTCACCCTGCTGGTGATCTTCCCGCAGATCGTGATGTGGCCGCTGCAGATGATGTCGCGCTGAGGCATCGCCAGAGCGCAACCGGGCGTCAAAAACGGGGGATTCGCGGCTCCGGCGGCCCCTGCTTTCTCGAAACTCATTTGCAAGGCGACGGCGGCGAGCGCTCGGGCACTCCCGTCGTGCCGCCTTCAGGCCTGCCGCCAATCGTACATCGAAAGTCTAGGACGCCGATCATGCGGGCTCCCAGCAGCAGCCTTGACGCCTTCTGCCTAGAGTTTCACTATTCCAAATTGAACAACGCCTTGTCGTTCGCCTGGGAGGTTGAGATGCTGCATGAGCTCTCGCGCCGCCAGTTTCTGAAGGCCGCGGGTGCGGGTGTCGCCGGCTCTGCCGTCGCCGCGCTTGGGTTTGGCGGTGCCGAAGAGGCACTTGCCCAAGCCGTGCGGCCGTTCAAGCTGTCGCGCACCACGGAAACACGAAACACCTGCCCGTACTGTTCCGTCGCCTGCGGCGTGATCATGTACAGCCTGGGCGACAAGTCCAAGAACGCCCACCCGGCGGTCATCCATATCGAAGGCGACCCGGACCATCCGACCAATCGCGGCACGCTCTGTCCCAAGGGGTCGGCCCTGCTCGATTTCGTCCATGCCGAGACGCGCACGAAATACCCGCAATATCGCGGCCCCGGCGAGCGCGCGTTCAAGCAAATCGGCTGGAACGAAGCGCTCGATCGCATCGCGCGCCTGATGAAGGACGACCGCGACAAGAACTTCATCGCCAAGAACCAGGACGGCACCACGGTCAACCGCTGGCTGACCACGGGTTTCCTGGCGGCATCGGCGACCACCAACGAGACGGCCTTCGTGACCTACAAGGTCATGCGAAGCCTCGGAGTACTGGCGTTCGACAACCAGGCGCGCGTTTGACACGGACCGACGGTGGCCAGTCTGGCCCCAACATTCGGTCGCGGTGCGATGACCAACTCCTGGACGGACATCAAGAACACCGACCTCGTCATCATCATGGGCGGCAACGCCGCCGAAGCGCATCCCTGCGGCTTCAAATGGGTCACTGAGGCGAAAGCCCAGCGTGGCGCCAAGCTGATCGTCGTCGACCCGCGCTTCACGCGCTCGGCTTCGGTCGCGGACTTCTATGCGCCGATCCGGCAGGGCACCGATATCGCCTTCCTGCTCGGGGTGATGAAATACTGCATCGACAACGACAAGATCCAGCACGAGTACGTGCGCGCCTTCACCAACGCGCCCTATATCGTGAAGGAGGGATTCTCCTACGAGGACGGCCTCTTCACCGGCTATGACGAGGCCAAGCGCGACTACGACCGATCGACCTGGGAATACGAGCTCGGGCCGGACGGCTACGTCCAGATCGACGAGACGCTGCAACACCCGCGCTCGGTCTACCAGCTCCTGAAGAAGCACGTCTCCGTCTACACGCCGGAGATGGTCGAGCGCATCTGCGGCACGCCGAAGGACAAGTATCTCGCGATCTGCAAGATGATCGCGGAATGCTCGACGCGCGACAAGACGATGACGTCGATGTACGCGCTCGGCTGGACGCAGCATTCCAAGGGCTCGCAGAACATCCGCTCGATGGCGATGCTGCAACTCCTGCTCGGCAATATCGGTGTGCGCGGCGGCGGCATGAATGCGCTGCGCGGGCACTCCAACATCCAGGGATTGACCGATATCGGCCTGATGTCGGATCTGATCCCCGGCTATCTGGCGATCCCGAAGGACAGGGAGGTCGATTTCTCGACCTACATGTCGACGCGCGGCTTCAAGCCGCTGCGCCCCAACCAGATGAGCTACTGGCAGAACTACCGGAAGTTCATGGTGAGCTTCCTGAAGGCGATGTGGGGACCGGCCGCGACGGCGGAAAACGAGTTCGCCTACCAGTGGCTGCCGAAGCTCGACGTCTCCGGCTACGACATGCTGCGGACTTTCGACCTGATGCATCAGGGCAAGGTCAACGGCTATTTCTGCCAGGGCTTCAATCCGCTGCTCTCCGCCCCCAACCGGGGCAAGATCACGGCATCTCTGTCGAAGCTCAAGTTCCTGGTGGTGATGGACCCGTTGCAGACGGAGACATCGCGCTTCTGGAAGGACGAAGGCGTCCATAACGACGTCAAGCCGGAAGCGATCCAGACCGAGGTCTTCGAACTGCCGACGACCTGCTTCGCCGAGGACGAGGGCTCGCTGGTCAATTCCGGCCGCTGGCTGCAATGGCACTGGCCCGGGCAGGAACCTCCGGGCGAGGCGAAGACCGACGCCTGGATCATGGCGCAGATCCACATGCGCCTGCGCGAGCTCTATCGGAAGGAAGGCGGCGCCTTCCCCGATCCGATCGTCAACCTGCATTGGCCCTATCGCGATCCTCAGGACCCGCAGCCCGACGAGGTCGCCAGGGAGCTCAACGGCTACGTCGTCTCCACCGTCACCGATCCGGCCGACCCGACCAAGGTCGTGCTTGAGAAGGGCAAGCAGGTCGATACCTTCGGCCAGTTGCGCGACGACGGCTCGACCGCCTGCGGCTGCTGGATCTATTCGGGCAGCTGGACCGAGCGGGGCAACATGATGGCCCGGCGCGATACGGCCGACCCCGGCAATACCGGCGCCTATTCGAACTGGGCCTTCTCCTGGCCGGCCAACCGGCGCATCCTCTACAATCGCGCCTCGGCCGATATCGACGGCAAGCCCTGGGATCCCAAGCGCAAGCTGATCGAGTGGAACGGCACAGCCTGGACCGGCTACGACGTGCCGGACATCGCGCCGAACGCCAAGCCGCGCGATGTCGGACCATTTATCATGAACCCCGAGGGAACGGCCCGCCTGTTCGCCCGAGGCCTGATGCGGGATGGCCCCTTCCCGGCCCATTACGAGCCATTCGAAAGCCCGATCACCAACGTCACGGCCCCCAAGATCCGCGGCAACCCGGTCGCCCGTATCTTCAAGGACGACCTCGCCGCGCTCGGGACCTCGGAGAAGTTCCCCTACGCGGCGACCTCCTATCGCCTAACCGAGCACTTTCACTTCTGGACGAAGCACGTCTGGGTGAATGCGGTGCTGCAGCCGGAGTTCTTCGTCGAGATCAGCGAACAGCTGGCCGCGGAGAAGAACATCAAGAAGGGCGGCTGGGTGAAGGTCTCATCCGCCCGCGGTGCCGTCTATGCCAAAGCCGTGGTGACCAAACGCATCAAGCCGCTGATCTGCGACGGCAAGACCGTCCACGTGGTCGGAATCCCGCTCCACTGGGGCTTCACCGGTGCGGCCAAGAAGGGCTTCGGCCCCAACAGCCTCACCCCGTTCGTCGGCGATGCCAACACCGATACGCCCGAGTTCAAGGCGTTCCTGGTGAATGTCGAGCCGTCCAACGGACCGGCGACGAGCTAGGGAGGAAGCAATGGCTGGATTGCAGAGTCAGGACTTCGCCCGCATCTCGGCGACCACCTTCAAGCCGCCGGATGTCCGCCACGATTTCGAGGTGGCCAAGCTCATCGACGTTTCGAAATGCATCGGCTGCAAGGCTTGCCAGGCGGCCTGCCTGGAGTGGAACAACCTGCGCGAGGAAGTCGGGATCAACCGGGGCGTCTACGACAACCCGCACGACCTGACCGAGAATACCTGGACGCTGATGCGGTTCACCGAATGGGAGAACCCGGAGAGCGGCGATCTCGAATGGCTGATCCGCAAGGACGGCTGCATGCATTGCGCCGACCCGGGCTGCCTCAAGGCCTGCCCCTCGCCCGGCGCGATCGTCCAGTACAACAACGGCATCGTCGATTTCGTCTCGGAAAACTGTATCGGCTGCGGCTATTGCGTGAAGGGCTGCCCCTTCAACATCCCGCGCATCAGCCAGGCCGACCAGAAGGCCTATAAGTGCACGCTCTGCTCGGACCGGGTCTCGGTCGGCCAGGCACCGGCCTGTGCCAAGGCCTGCCCGACCGGCGCGATCGTGTTCGGTACGAAGAAGGCGATGCTGGACCATGCCAATGGCCGGATCACCGACCTGAAGTCGCGCGGCTTCAAGAATGCCGGCATCTACGATCCGCCCGGCGTCGGCGGCACGCATGTGATGTATGTGCTGCACCATGCCGACAAGCCGCAGCTCTACGCCAACCTGCCGAACAACCCGCGGATCAGCCAGGTCGTCGAGCTCTGGAAGGGAGTGTCCAAGTATGCGGGCATGGCGGCAGTCGGTTTCGCCGCCGCCTTCGCCTTCGTCCATGCGACGATCGCCCGACGCAACGACGTCAGCCGCGCAGAAGACCGCGAGGCCGAGCATCTGATCGACGAGGAGGCTTCCCGTGGCCGTCAGGCGTGAAGAGGAACGCACGACCGTCGACCGCTACCCCGGCCGCGTGCGCGTCAACCACTGGGTCACCGCGATCGCTCTGATCCTGCTGACGCTCAGCGGAGCGGCGCTGTTCCACCCGACATTGTTCTTCCTGTCGAGCCTGTTCGGCGGCGGCTCCAACACGCGCGCGCTGCATCCCTGGATCGGCGTCGTGCTGCTGGCGAGCTTCGCGATCCTGTTCGTCCAGATGGTGCGCTACAATTTCTGGACGAAGGCCGACACCAAATGGATGGGCCATATCGGCGAGGTCATGTCGGGCCGCGAGGAAAACCTGCCGGAAATCGGCAAGTATAACGGCGCGCAGAAGATCGTCTTCTGGCTGATGGCGCTCCTGATCCTCGTCCTGTTCGGGACGGGCATCGTGATCTGGTACGAGTATTTCGGCGCAAGCTTCACCATAGAGCAGCAGCGCTTCGGCCATATCGTGCATGCGCTGGCGGCGGTCGCGATGCTGCTCGTCGTCATCGTCCATGTCTATGCCGGCTTCTACGTACGTGGCACCATGAACGCCATGACCGAGGGAAAGGTGACGGGCGGCTGGGCCTTCCGCCACCACCGGCTCTGGCTGCGCCAGGAGGCGCGCGAGGGTGTGATCGACGAACGGCAGGCGCCGCCGCGCCGCCATAGCGCCGGCCCGGCCGAATGAAATCGCCTGCGGCGCGGCACCCGCCGCTCCGCCTCCCGTGACCCGTGCGGTTCGAGAGGACGTTGAATGAGTGACGACCAGGATCTCGCGACCTTCGAGGATGTCGGCACGCCGGAACGCGACAAACCGCCGTTCCTGCGCCTGCCGGAACCAGGGAAGCTGTTCGCCATCCGGGCGGAACGTTTCGCGGCACTGGCGCCGGGGCATCAGCTCGAAGGCTATCTCGCCTTCCTCGGTAGATTGAGCCAGGCTCAGGCGACGCTGGCTGCGACGATCGATCCGCCCGCCATGCCCTCCCCCGCTGACCTGCGATTGCGCGCGGCCAACGCCATGCCCGTGCTGCCACGCGAGGAGCTGGCCGCCGACCCGGCGGTTACGGCCGCCTTCGACCAGCTTGCGAAATCACTGGCCGACGTCGCCATGCCGGACCTCGCTCGCGCTGCCCTCGCACGGGCCGTCGCGGCGGAACCGGAGGCGAGGCAGGCGATGTTTGCCGCGGTGCTGGCCGATGCGGTGCCGGTCGAGGCGGTCGCCGAGCACATCTTCGCCGCCGCGGCCCTGCAGGTCGTCGCGGCAAGCCGCAGCGCCCGGCTCGATCCCGCCCTGCCCCAGCCGGTCGCAGACGGCGTCTGCCCGTGCTGCGGCGGGCCGCCGGTGGCGAGCGCGGTCGTCGCCGACCTCAATGTCGAGGGCGTGCGCTATGTCCAGTGTTCGCTCTGCGCGACGCAGTGGAACCATGTCCGGGTGAAATGCGTCTCCTGCGGCTCGACCAAGGGCATCGCCTATCAGGAGATCGAGGGCATCGCCGACACGATCAAGGCCGAGACCTGCGACGAATGCCGGACCTATGTGAAGATCCTGAACCGTCGCAAGGCGCCGGAGCTCGAGCCGGTGGCGGACGATGTCGCGAGCCTCGGGCTCGACCTCTTGGTGACCGAGGCCGGCTGGCGGCGCGCGGGAGTGAATCCATTCCTGCTCGGATACTGATCAAGCGTCTCCCGGAGGGAGCCTGATGAACAAGCCCGAACGCTTCCACCCACCCTCGGTCGATTCGGTGTTGCGCAGCGCCAATGGCGAACTCGCCATCGCGGGCCATGGGCGCGCGGCAGCGACGGATGCGATCCGATATGTGATCGAGCGGCTGCGAGCCGGTGGCGGGCCGGTAGCGCCATCGGCCGAGCAGGCCGGTCGCATGGCGCTGGATCGGCTGGAGGAACAGAGCCGTCCCTCGCAACGCCCGGTGATCAACCTGACGGGGACGGTGCTGCACACCAATCTCGGCCGCGCCCTGCTGGCCGAGGAGGCGATCGAGGCCGTGGTCGCGGCGATGCGCGCGCCGACCAATCTCGAATATGGGATCGAAGCCGGTCAGCGCGGCGAGCGCGACGCGCATGTGCGCGACCTCATAAGGGAACTCACCGGCGCCGAGGACGCGATCCTGGTCAACAACAACGCCTCGGCGGTGCTGCTGGTGCTCAACACCCTCGCCCGGGATCGCGAGGCGATCGTCTCGCGCGGCGAGTTGATCGAGATCGGCGGCGCTTTCCGCATGCCCGACATCATGGCGCGGGCCGGCGCGACCCTGCGCGAGGTCGGCACCACCAACCGTACGCATCTCAAGGACTATGCCGAGGCGATCGGGCCCGAGACCGGGCTCGTGATGAAGGTCCACACCTCGAACTATGTGGTGCAGGGTTTCACGGCCGAGGTCGAGCCGGCCGAACTGGCGAAGCTGGCGCGCCAGCATGACCTGCCCTTCGTCGACGATCTCGGCTCGGGCACGCTGATCGACCTCTCGCGCTGGGGCCTGCGCCGCGAGAAGACAGTTCAGGATGCCCTGAGGGGCGGTGCCGATCTCGTCACCTTCTCCGGCGACAAATTGCTCGGCGGCCCGCAGGCCGGCATCGTCGCCGGCCGGAAGGACCTGATCGCGAAACTGGCCAAGAACCCGCTGAAGCGGGCATTGCGTCTCGACAAGCTCCGGCTCGCGGCACTGGAGGCGACGCTTCGGCTCTATCGCGATCCCGACCGGCTGGCCCAGCGGCTGCCGACGCTCCGGCTGTTCACGCGGAAAGCTGAAGATCTGCGCGCGCTGGCCGAGCGCCTTAAGCCCAAGGTCGCGGCAGCGGTCGGGCCGGCTTGGGTCGTCGAAACCATCGACTGCGCCAGCCAGATCGGGTCCGGCGCACTGCCGCTGGAGACGTTGCCGAGTGCCGGGCTTGCGCTGCGGCCGGCCGGCAAGGCTGCGGGCTCCGCGGTCGAGAAGCTCGCGGCGGCCTTCCGCGCCGTGCCGGTGCCGGTGATCGGGCGGATCGCGCAAGGCTCGCTCGTCTTCGACCTGCGCTGCCTGGAGGATGAGGCACTGTTCGTGGCGCAGCTCGATGCGTTGATACCCGGACGGCCCGATGCGCTGGCTTGAGCGCCTTTTAGGCCGGGGTGAAACCCCTGATGGTGATGTCGCCGCCAAGATGGCCGCGGCCACGGCAGCGGTCGAGCGTGGCGATCATCCGGCGGCGCTCGCGCTTTGGGGGCCGCTGGCCCATGCCGGCATCGGGCGGGCGCAGAACAATATCGGCGCCTGTTTCGCCGAGGGGCTTGGCGTCCAGCGCGATCCGGCCCTCGCCCTGCGCTGGCTGAACCTGTCGGCGGAAGGCGGCGATCCGGTCGGGCAGCGCAATCTAGCGGCCCTGCACTTCAAGGGCGAAGGCGTCGCGCAGAGCGATGCCGAGGCGATGCGGCTCTATCGGCTCGCTGCCGAACAGGGCGACGCCCCGGCACAGGACATGCTCTCCTGGATGCTGCTTGAAGGCGGCAATGCGGGCGATCGGGCCGAGGCCCTGCGCTGGGCGCAGGCCGCGGCAGAGGCCGGCATCGCCACCAGCATGACCCGGCTCGGCATGATGCATCACGATGCGCTCGGCGTGGAGCGCGACGCCGACGCGGCCGCGCAATGGTGGCAGCGCGGCATGGCGGCCGGCGACCCGGATTCCGAAGCCATGCTCGGCGCCGCGACCCTGCTCGGCCAGGGCGTGCCGGCGGATGCGACGAGGGCGCTCGCCCTGTTGCTCGCGGCCGAAAGCAAGGGCAGCCCGCTCGCGGCGCCCTTCATCAAAGCCGCGCGCGCGACCGTCTCTCCCGCAGAGACCGCGCCATGATCATCGGCACCGCCGGCCATATCGACCACGGCAAGACCTCGCTGGTCAGGCGTTTGACCGGCGTCGAGACCGACCGATTGAAGGAGGAGAAGGCGCGCGGCATCTCGATCGCGCTCGGCTTCGCCTATTGGCCGCAAGTGGACGGCTCGGTCGTCGGCTTCATCGACGTGCCCGGCCATGAGAAATTCGTGCACACGATGCTCGCCGGCGCTGCGGGGATCGACCTTCTGCTATTGGTCGTCGCGGCCGATGACGGCGTGATGCCCCAGACGCGAGAGCATGTCGCCATAGCCCGGCTGCTCGGCATCAACGAGGCGGTCGTCGCGATCACCAAGGCCGATTTGGTGGAGGCTGACCGGATCGAGGCGGTCGAGAACGAGGTCGCCGCGCTGCTGGCGTCAGGCCCCTTCGCCAGGGCGCCGATGCTCCCGGTCTCGACCCTGACCGGAGAGGGCTTGCCGGCGCTCGCCGATCGGCTCGCGGCGCGGGCTCGCGAAGCCCAGGCGCGACAGGGCAACGGTGCCTTCCGGCTTGCGGTCGATCGCTGCTTCACCCTGCAGGGCGCCGGGACGGTGGTCACGGGCACCGTCCTGTCCGGCAGCGTAACGGTCGGCGACCGCATCGTCGTCTCGCCCGGAGGCTTGCCGGCCCGGGTGCGCTCGATCCATGCTCAGAACCGCCCGGCCGAACGCGGCGTCGCCGGCGAGCGCTGTGCGCTCAATCTCGCCGGTCCCGGTGTCACGAAGGACGCCATCAGGCACGGCGAAATGGTGCTGGCGCCCGCGCTTCATGCCCCGACGCCGCGGATCGATGCGGAGGTTTCGCGGCTGCCGGGCGAGAAGGCGCTGACGATGTGGCAGCCCGTCCGTTTGCATCACGCCGCCGCCGAGATCGGCGCCCGCATCGTGCTGCTGAACGAAGGGATCGACCCGGGCGGCGACGGCCTGATCCAGCTCGTGCTCGACGAGCCGATCGCGGCCGCGACGCTCGACCGTTTCGTGCTGCGCGACACCGGCGCCTCCCGCACGATCGGCGGTGGACGTTTCCTCGATCTGCGCGCGCCGGAACGCCGGCGTCGCAGTCCGGAGCGTCTGGCGCAGCTCGCCGCACTCCGCCTGTCCGACCCGGCAGAGGCCCTTCATGGGCTGCTGTCTGCGCCGCCGCATCACGCCGATATCAACGGCTTCGCCCGCGACCGCGCGCTCGCTCCCGAGGCGGCCGACAACCTGACGAACCAGCTCGACCTCGTCAGGATCGGCCCGCTCGCGATGCTGCCCGCGCATTGGCAGGCGCTGGCGCAGGCCGCAACGGCGCGGCTCGACGCCTTCCACGCCGAGCATCCCGACCTGCCCGGCATGGGACTGGAGCGGCTACGTTTCGCCGTCGCGCCGCGCTGGCCGGCGCCCTTGTTCCGGCAGGCGCTTGCGCGGCTGACGCAAGACGGCGTGCTGGTGCCGGCGGGCTCCTGGCTCAGGCGGCCGGGTTACGAAGCGCGGCTTTCGCCGGATGACGAGGCCCTTTGGGAACGAATCATGCCGCTCGTCGCCGATGACGAGCGCTTCCGCCCGCCCCGCGTGCGCGATATCGCCCAGATGCTGGGGCGGCCCGAGGAGGAAATCCGGCGCCTGCTGCGGCTATCCGGCCGGCGCGGCGATGTCCATGAGGTCGCGCTCGACCATTTCTTCCTGCGCGGCACGCTCGCTGAGATGGTCGGCATCGCGGCCGAGCTCGCCGAAGCTCATCCGGCGGGCTTCAATGCGGCCCAGTTCCGCGACAGGCTCGACAACGGCCGAAAGGTCGCTATCCAGATTCTAGAGTTCTTCGATCGTCACGGCGTCACCATCCGCCGCGGCGACCTGAGACGCATCAACCGGCGGCGGCTCGATCTTTTCGGCCCGCTACCCGGATCGAGCGATGGAGGAGAAACGTCCCCGGTGGGGCGTCCGGACTTCAAATCCGGGAGGGGCCGTCAGACGGTCTCTGGTGGGTTCGACTCCCATTCTCTTCCGCCAGTTCCCTGAGGGGCCATGACGGACACCGATAGCTCTCCCCTCGCCTGCGTAGCCCGCCACCTGCCCGGTCCGCCGCATGCCGACGTCTAGAGGGCTCGGAACCGATTTCGACGGCTGGCTCGGCAAACTCTACCGCAAGGGCCCGTTCACGGCGCTGATCGTGCTGGTGAAGATCGCCGAGCCGAAGGTCGAGCCGCTGCGCTCCACCTTCGTCCATGTCGTCGGCGACGATATCGACTGGGGCGACATCGTGCTGATGCTGCGCGGCGCCGGCGTGAACTGGGACGGCGCCGCCTTCTTCCCGACGCGCGACGGCGATGGCGGGCTGGTGCCGGACGCCATGGCCCGCGATCGCCTGCGCGAACTCGAGGCTACTTTGCGCGAGGACCGGCTGGTCCTCAACAAGGGCGCCTTCTTCGATGTCTGGGGCCGGAACCTGGAGGTTCAGGAAGCGCGCTGAAGCCCGTCAGTCGATGACGACCTGCGCAGGCCCGGCCTCGACCGCGCCGATGATCCGCGCCGCCGCATAGCCGGCCCCGTTGATCTGGGCCAGTACCGCCTCGGCCCGCTCGGCGGCGCAGGAGACGAGCAGACCGCCCGAGGTCTGCGGATCGGTGAGCAGGTGACGCTGCCAATCCGGCAAGCCGGCCGGCAGGACGGCGCCCTCGCCATAGCTCGCCCAGTTGCGATGCGATGCTCCGGTGACCTTGCCCTCCTGCGCCAGACGCTCGGCCTGCGACAGGAACGGCAGGTCGGAAAGCCGCAGCCTCAGCGTAGCACCCGAGCCCCGCGCCATCTCGAGCCCATGACCGAGGATGCCGAAGCCGGTGACGTCGGTGATGGCATGCACGGCCGCGTCCTCCGCCAGCACGGTTCCGATCCGGTTGAGCAGCGTCGTCGAGGCGATCATCTCGTCATAGGCCGCAGCCGAAAGCTCGCCCTTCTTGAAGGCGGCCGAATAGATGCCGACGCCGAGCGCCTTGGTCAGGATCAGCGCATCACCAGGCTTGGCACCGCTGTTACGGCGCAAGTTCGACGGCTTGAGCAGGCCGATGACCGCGAGTCCATAGATCGGCTCGGGCGCATCGATCGAATGGCCGCCGGCGACCGGGATGCCCGCCTCGGCGCAGATCGAAGCGCCGCCCTTGAGAATCTCGCGGGTCACCTCGATCGGCAATTTGTCGAGCGGCATGCCGAGGATCGCCAGCGCCATGATCGGCTTGCCGCCCATGGCATAGATATCGGAAATGGCGTTGGTCGCGGCGATGCGGCCGAAATCGTGGGGATCGTCGACAACCGGCATGAAGAAATCGGTGGTCGCGACGACGCAGGTGTTGTCATCGACCTGCCAGACGGCGGCATCGTCGCCCGTCTCGGTGCCGACGAGGAGCTGGGTGTAGGGGCCGGCGGCAGGGTGCCCCGCCAGCAATTGCTGGAGCACGGCCGGCGCCAGCTTGCAACCGCAGCCGCCGCCATGGGCCAGGCTGGTGAGGCGCAGGGGCTGCTCAGGCGTCGCCGGGGCGAGCGGGCTCGTGTGGTTCATCGTCGGGAACTCCGGGACGTCGGGGCTTGGCAGCTCTGCGGCAAAGCGCGGGCCTTCGCGCAAACGCGTTCCGATCGTCGACCCGGCCGATCAGCGCCCCGGCACGCGGGAGCCACTTGAGCAAGCATGCCCCATCGTTTCCGCATCGGCCGGCAGCGTCAACGCTTCCTTTGGCGGACGCGGGGGCGCTGGAGGAGCAACGCAGCCAGCACGGAGCGCACCGGTTCGCCCCGACGCGCCGCAAAATGCGCGCAAGCCGCCGATCTTGCCCGGGCGCTTTTTTGGCAATCGCTTGGAGGGAGAGTGGTGCCCAGGGACGGAGTCGAACCGCCGACACTGCGATTTTCAGTCGCATGCTCTACCAACTGAGCTACCTGGGCGAACCGTGAGCGGCGCGAGGCCGTCCGTGTTGGTGGGGGCGATATAGAGGCAGGCGCTCGGCCTGTCCAGTCACTTCAGCCGGCTTTCTTCAATCCGGCGCCGCCTTGCTTTGCACACGGGGATGAAGCAAGTGGAAATCGGCTTTCGACGCCCACAGACGACATCATTCATGGAGGGCGGCCTCCCGCCATTCGCAACGACCAAGCACCCCGGCGAGGCGATCGATGGCGGCCAGCACCACAAGCCTGGCCTGTTCCGATTCGGCGATGGCGGCATGGCCATAAAGCAATCTGGCGAAGCCGATGGTGTCGTTCATCACCTGGAACGAGGCATCCTGCAGCTCGTGGGATTCGCGCAGCACGTCGTGGAGATGTGCGACACGGGATTCCGCGCTTTCCTGCAAGGCCTTGGCATTGAGAACGCCGGCCTTGAGCACATCGACGCGCAGCGCTTCGATGTCGCGCGCCAGCAGGTCCTTCATCCAGGCAGCCATCGCTCCTCCATGAAAGGAGATTGCGCAAACAGGCTTTAGATTATCATCGAAGCGGGGAGCAGGCATTGCCAAAGCTGCCGTTTGGTTAGCCGCTTCTTGCCGCCCCGGTGAAGGCGAGAGGAAGCCGGCTGGAGACGTCACCGGCTCTCGCGGCTGCCTTCCGGATCGCGCTGCGTGATGAGCCGCGCGCTGCGGTGGCCGCTGACATAGATCCACAGCCAGTTAAGCGCGACGGCAAGCCGGTTGCGCAGGCCGATCAGAAAGAAGATGTGGGCGATGCCCCAGATCCACCAGGCCAGGCGCCCGCGCAGCTTGATCCAGCCGAAATCGACGATGGCCGCGCGCTTGCCGATCGTCGCGAGATTACCGGCGTTTTTGTAGGCGAAGGGCGGCGGAGCGGTTCTGCCTTGCAGCCGCGCCTTGATGAGGCCGGCGAGATAAAGCCCTTGCTGCTTGGCCGCGGGCGCGACGCCGGGCACCGGCTTGCCATCCGCGCCGGCGACGAAGGCGGTATCGCCGATGACGAAGATATCGGGCTGGCCGGGCGCGGAGAGATCGGGTTCGACGCGGACGCGGCCCGCCCGGTCGGCCGGCACCTCCAGCCATTCCGCCGCAGGCGAGGCCGCGACGCCAGCCGCCCAGAGGATGGTCCGGGCCGGCAGGGTCTCTCCGCCGAGCGTGATGCCGTCCGCACGGCATTCCGAGACCGCCCGGCCCAACCAGACCTCGACGCCGAGACGGTTCAATGCCCGCTCGGCATAGGCGGAGAGATCCTCCGTGAAGCCGGCGAGAATACGCGGGCCGGCCTCGACCAGGACGACGCGGGCGCTGCGCGTATCGAAATTGCGGAAATCGCCGCGCAGCGTGTCATGCGCCAGCTCGGCGATGGTGCCGGCGAGCTCGACGCCGGTCGGCCCGGCCCCGATGACGACGAAGGTCAGCCATTGGGCGCGTCGCTCTGCGTCGGTTTCCCACTCGGCCTGCTCGAAGGCCGAGAGGATGCGCCGCCGGATGCGCGTCGCATCCTCCAGCGTCTTCACGCCTGGCGCGTAAGGCTCCCATTCGTCATGGCCGAAATAGGAATGACGCGCGCCCGTCGCGAGGATCAGCGTGTCGAAGCCGATCGGCGCCTCGCCCTCCAGCAGCACCTGCTTGTGGACCTTGTCGACGCCGGTGACCGTGCCGAGCAGCGTCGTGACGTTCCTGTGGCCACGCAGCAGGAAGCGGATTGGCCAAGCGATCTCGGAGGTCGGCAGCGAGGCGGTCGCGACCTGATAGAGCAAGGGCTGGAAGAGATGGTGGTTGCGCTGGTCGATCAGCGTGATCCTGACCGGTGCGCCGGCGAGATTGCGCGCGGCTTCGAGTCCGCCGAAACCGGCGCCGACGATGACGATATGGGGTTCGCTGCCGTTGCTCATGTTTCGAGCGCTCCGGGCTGGCGGGGATCGCCGCTGGGCGGGACCCCTCCAGTGTGCATTGCCGCCGGCGCGTTTCCTATCGCAATTCCGCAATCCTTGAATCGCGGCATTGCGATAGGCCTCTGTTCAGACGCATTTTCGTCACGCGAACCGGTGCCCACTTCGCTCGAAAATGCTCAGTCCTCGCGCTCGCGCTCGCCCTGCGGCGGCGCGCCCTCCTCCGACTCGTCGACGGCCTCGCCGGGAATCACATAGCTGCCCTTCAGCCAGCGGCCGAGATCGACATCGGCGCAGCGCGGCGAGCAGAACGGCTTGAAGCGTGCGACTGCCGGCTTCGCGCAGATCGGACAGGGCTTTGCGGCAGTCGGGGTGTTTTCTGTATCAGTCATATTTGAGCGTGATGCCTCCATCGACGACGAGCTCGATGCCGGTGACATAGCGCGCCTCGTCGCTGGCGAGGAAGAGCGCTGCATTGGCCACGTCCCAGGCCTCGCCCATATGCCCCATCGGCACCTGGGCGGCGCGCGCGGCCCACATCGCATCGATATCGCCCTTGCCGTAGACGGCGGCGAGACCGGCGGAATGCTCGACCATCGGCGTCTTCATCAGGCCGGGCAGGATCGCGTTCACGCGAACCTTCTGGGCCGCGAACTGCACCGCCGTCGTGCGGGTAAGCTGGTTGAGCGCCGCCTTGGTCGCGGAATAGCTGGCATAAGGCACGCCGGTGTGGCGGATCGATGCGATCGAAGAGATGTTGATGATCGACCCGCCCTCGCCCGTCTCCTCGAACTGGCGCTGCATCACCGGGATGACGTGCTTCATCGCCAGGAAGGCTCCGGTGAGGTTGACCTTGAAGACGCGCTCCCAGACCTCTTCCGAGAGATCGACCACGCTGCCGACCTCGGCGATGCCGACATTGTTGTCGAGGATGTCGATGCGGCCGTAGCGGCCGAGCGTCTGGCCGACGAGCTCGGCGACCTGTTCGGCCTTGGTCACGTCGGTCTGGACGGCAAAGGCCTGCCCGCCTTCATTCTGGATGATGGCAGCGGTTTCCTCGGCGGCATCGCGATTGACGTCGGCGCAGATCACCTTCGCGCCTTCGCGGGCGAAGATCGTCGCCGTCGCCTTGCCGTTGCCCCAGCCCGGCCCGATCGACCCCGCCCCGGCCACGATCGCGACCTTGCCGCTCAGACGTCCCGTCATGTTCGTGTTCCTCCCGATCGGCGCGCGTCCCCGCGCCTTGCGTTTCCAGGCGGCAGGATCGGCTGGGAAACGCGCTCAGGCAACCCGCATGAATGCCGTGTCAGGCGTTCATCCAGCCGAAGCGGATCGGGAAGCCCTCGCCGCCGAGAAGATTGACCGTCTCGTAGAGCGGCAGGCCGACGACGCCGGTATAGGAGCCGACGAGCTTGACGACGAAGGAGCCGGCGATGCCCTGCACGGCGTAACCGCCAGCCTTGCCGCGCCATTCGCCGGAGGCGAGATAGTTCTCGAGATCTTCGGTGGAAAGCCGTTTGAAGCGCAGCCGCGTCTCCACGATGCGGTCGCGGACCGCGCCGGACGGCGTGACGAGCGCGACGCCGGTATAGACGCGATGCGCGCGGCCCGAGAGCAGGCGCAGGCAGGCGGCCGCTTCGTCGACGATCTCGGCCTTGGGCAGGATGCGCCGGCCGACGGCCACGACCGTATCCGCAGCGAGGATGTAGCAGCCCTCGAGATCGGCACGGGCCTTCGCGCCCTCGCGCGCGGCCTGCGCCTTCTCGCGCGCCAGCCGACGGGCGAGATCGCGCGGACGCTCTCCCTTCAGCGGAGTCTCGTCGAGATCGGCTGGAAGTAGCGCATCCGGCTTCAGCCCTGCCTGCTCCAGCAGGGCCAGACGGCGCGGCGAGGCCGATGCGAGGACCAGCATCGGCCGCCAGCCGGGATGTTTGGGCGTGGAGAAAAGGCTCAACGGGCTGCTCGACAGAAATCCGGGGCCGGGATCGGCGTCGGATCAGCCTTTAGAACATTTCCGCAGCCCGATAAATCCATCCGCATCGGGATCCTTCGAAGCCTCTGTTCACGGAACACAGTTCGGTTCCATGCAAGCGAGGCCTGTGGCCCTGGTATACTAGGCATTGCCAAGCGGTGCGGTTGGCCGCACAGTTCCGTCCCATCGGCGCTCAGCTCCCTGTTGCCGTCGACCACCGGAGTTTCCCCTCATGGCTCGCACGCGCAAATCGACGGGCTCCGCCCTTGCGACCGGGGCGGAGACGCAGAATCTTGCGGCGCGCCTGATGTCGATGCAGGCGGATGCCGGCCTGACCATCGCCATGCGGATGCCGCTACTGATGAAGGGCGCCTTCGGCGACAGTCGCGGCCAGCGCGAGGCGACCAAGGCCGTGGCGGAAAAGGTCTCGGCCGTGCTCGAGAGCAGCTTTGCCGCGACGCAGGCGACCACAGCCTTCTGGTGGGGCCTCGCCCTCAATCCGTTTGGCCAGTTCGATCTCGCGACGGCGGCAGTCAAGATGGCCGACAGCACGCTGGAACCGTTCGCACGGCGTACCCGCGCCAATGCGGCGCGCCTCAGCGGTCATCGCCGCTAGGACGGCGCCAGCAGTCAGACCTGATTGTCGGAGGCTGATTCCGCAGCGATCGCCGGAGCCGGAAGCGCATGGGCGCGCTCCAGCTTGCGGTAGCGCACGACGCTGACCGGTATGAGCGCGAGATAGGCGACGACGACCACGGCCAGCACTTCGAAGGTGTAGGCGAAGAGCAGGCCCGCGACGATCACCACCGCGACGAAGATCGGCAGCACCTGCGTGCGCGGGACGCGCGTGCCGAGCGTCTTGCCGGCATAGCAGGGGATACGCGAGATCGTCAGGAAGGCGATGAACAGGATGTAGATGCCGACGAAAACGGCGCCGTATTCCTGCACGGGCACGCCGATCATCTGCAGATAGACCGGCAGCATGGCGGTGATCGCGCCAGCCGGTGCCGGCATGCCGACGAAGAAGTCCTTCTGCCAGTCCGGGCGATCGGGATCGTCGATCATGACGTTGAAGCGCGCGAGCCTGAGCGCCATGGCGCAGGCCAGCGTCAGCACGATGATCCAGCCGAAGGATTTCAGGTCGTGCAGGACGAAGATCCACAGGACATAACCGGTGGCGACGCCGAAATTGACGAAATCGGAGAGCGAATCGAGTTCGGCGCCGAAGCGTGAGGTGCCCTTGAGCAGCCGCGCCAGGCGCCCGTCGACGCCATCGAGCGCCGCCGCGATCAGGATGCAGATCGTCGCCGTTTCCAGCTTGCCCTCGACGACGAGGCGCATCGCCGTCAGGCCGAGGCAGAGCGCCAGCAGCGTGATGACGTTCGGCGCCAGCAGCCGAAAGGGAATCGGCTTGAAGCGGGCGCGCTTGGATTCGGCGCGCTCGGGCTCGAAGGGGGGAAACAGGTCGCTCATGTCTGCCGGAATACGCGGTTTTCGGAGCGCAGGCTAGGCGCAGGCGCATGTCATTCCGCACAGGTTGCGGCGTGCACGGGGTGACATGCGCCTCTGACGAGACGCCGCGCTCAGATGTCGCGGAAGCTGCGCGTCACCAGTTCGTTGCCGGCCATGTCGGCAAGCACGGTCTCGCCGGCGATGGCGGTCTGGCCCTCTCCGACCAGCGGCACGACATGGGTCGGCAGATAGACGTCGACGCGCGAGCCGAAGCGGATCAGGCCGAAGCGCTCGCCGGTGCCCAGAACATCGCCCTCCTTGACGAAGGGGACGATGCGGCGGGCGATCAGGCCGGCGATCTGAACGACACCGACGATGCCGGCCGTGGTCTCGATCGCCAGCGCGTTGCGCTCGTTGTCGTCGCTCGCCTTGTCGAGCTCGGCATTGAGGAAGAGGCCGGGCGTATAGGCGATCTTGGCGATGCGGCCGGGGACCGGCGCGCGGTTCACATGGCAGTCGAAGACGTTCATGAAGATCGAGATGCGGGTCATCGGCTCGGCCGGCAATTCCAGCTCCGGCGGCGGCAGCGCCTGGGCGATCTGGCTGATGCGACCATCGGCCGGCGAGATCACCAGCCCTACGCGTTGCGGGGTGACCCGGATCGGATCGCGGAAGAAATAGCAGATCCAGATCGTGACGATCGCGCCGATCCAGCCGAAGGGCGACCAGAAATTGGCGAGGATGATCGTCGCCACCAGGCCGATCGCAATGAAGACATAGCCCTCCTTGTGGATGGGCACGATCACCTTGCGGACGGAATCGACGAGGGACATGAGGTGGTTCCGTTGGGCTGCCGGCGCCGGGCGCGCGGGAATGGCATGGTCGCAGCCGAATGCCGGCAGCGAGCGTTGCGCTGATTTAGGGGGTTCCGGCGCGAAGGGAAAGCCCCGTCCCGCGCCGATGAACGGCGCGCGATGTCGCGGCCCCTGCGGTCAAGCCACCCGATGTGGAGTTGCGACGAAGCCCCTGGCCGCCTTCCATGTCAGCAGGGCGAAGACGACGAGGACGATCCCCTGGGCGATGCCGAAAGGTGGCTCGGACTGGGTCGGCGCCAGCGCATGCAGGGCCGGGACCTTTCCGAAGAGTTGGGCGACGAGCACGAAGATCAGCAGGTAGAACGACAAGACCGCGGTGATCGCATAGGCCCGGCGCCAGCCGCCCTCCAGCCTGCGCCCGTAAAGCGCGAAGCCCGCGATGACGACGAATACGAGGTGGATCGCTCCCACCACATGCGAGGGCAGAACACCGTTGAAGGGGAAGCCGAAGCCCGTCGCACTGGTGGCGAAGGCCGTGGACAGGAACACGCCGGTCCAGCCCGGCCGCGTGTGCCCGTGGAGCAGACCGAGCGTCACCGGAAATCCGGCCACGATCGCAATCAGGCTCAGCCAGGTGTGAAAACCTACGAATGTGGTCGGATCGAACATGGCAGCCCCCCAGCTTCACCCTACCGGAGCAGCATGCAGGAAACGGACCGCAGTTGCGAGCGGTTTCAAACTGGCGGGCAGGCATCGAGCGGCCGCACTTGCCGTCATGGTCGGGCTTGTCACGACCATCCACGTCTTCGCTGGTCGAGGGCAGTGTTCAAGGCGTGGATGCTCGCCAAAATGGCGAGCATGACGGGCGCGGCTGATCGAACTGCTACGTCAGCGTCACCCGGACGCTCTCGCCCTCGGCCTCGGTGGCGCGCTGGAGCGTCGCCTTGGCTTCGTCGACCTCGCGCTGGCGGTTCCACATCGCGGCATAGACGCCGCCGGCCTCCAGAAGCTCACGATGATGGCCGCGCTCGACGATCACGCCCTTGTCGAGCACGATGATCTCGTCGGCGTTCACCACCGTCGAGAGCCGGTGGGCAATGACCAGCGTGGTGCGGCCTTCGCTGACCCGGTCGAGAGCATCCTGGATTTCCTTCTCCGTGAAGGAATCGAGTGCCGAGGTCGCCTCGTCGAGGACGAGGACCGGCGGGCCTTTGAGGATGGTGCGGGCGATGGCGACGCGCTGCTTCTCGCCGCCGGAGAGCTTCAGGCCGCGCTCGCCGACCGAGGTGGCATAGCCTTCCGGCAAAGTCTTGATGAAGCGATCGATCTGCGCGAGGCGCGCGGCCTCCTCGACCTCCTCCATCGTCGCCTCGGGGCGGCCGTAGAGGATGTTGTATTCAATGGTGTCGTTGAACAGCACGGTGTCCTGCGGGACCATGCCGATCGCGGCCCGCAGGCTGACCTGCTGGATATCGGCGATCGGCTGGCCGTCGATCAGGATGCGGCCCTTCTGCGGCTCGTAGAAGCGGAAGAGCAGCCGCGAGATCGTTGACTTGCCGGCGCCGGACGGGCCGACGATGGCGACCGTCTGCCCCGGCAGGACCTTGAACGAAACGCCGCGCAGGATCGGCCGCTCCGGCACATAGGCGAAGTGTACGTCATCGAACGCGACCTCCCCGGCCGAAACCGCGAGCGGCAGGGCGCCAGGCTTGTCCTGGATCTCGGGATCGCGGCCGATCAGCGAGAACATCTGGGCGATGTCGAGCGTCGCCTGCTTGATCTCGCGATAGACGGTGCCCATGAAATTCAGCGGGATATAAAGCTGGATCAGCATCGCGTTGATCAGGATGAGGTCGCCGACCGTGTTGATGCCGGCCTGGAAGCCGCGCACCGCCATCACCATCGACAGCGTCAGTCCAACCGCGAAGATCGCGGCCTGGCCGAAATTGAGCCAGGCGAGCGAGGTGTAGGACTTGATCGAGTTGCGCTCGTAGCGCGCCATCGACAGATCGTAGCGTGCGGTCTCGCGGGCCTCGGCGCCGAAATACTTCACCGTCTCGTAATTCAGCAGCGAGTCGATCGCCTTGGCGTTGGCGTCGGTATCCGACTCGTTCATCGCCGTGCGGATGGCGATGCGCCACTCCGTCGCCTTGATGGTGTAGGTCATGTAGGCGGTGACCATCGTGACCAGCACCACGACATAGCGCCAGTCGAACAGGTAGAGCAGCACGGTGATGATGAGCGTGACCTCGATGATCACCGGCACGAGCTGATTGAGCCCGAGCCGCACCATCTCCTCGATGCCGTTGCGGCCGCGCTCCAGGACGCGGGTCAGGCCCCCCGTCTTGCGCTCCAGATGGAAGCGCAACGAGAGATGGTGGAGATGACCGAAGGTCTGCAATGCCAGCGTGCGCACCGCATGCATGAAGACCGGCGCGAAGATGGCATCGCGCATCTGGACGAAAGCGGCCGCGCCGACGCGGGCCAGCCCATAGAGAACCGTCAGCGCCAGCGGCGCGCCAACCAGCCAGGGCAACCATTTCTCGAGATTGGAATAGGTGCCGGCCAGCGCGTCCGTCACCCATTTGAAGGTGAAGGGCACGCCCATCAATACGAGTCGCCCGCATAACATCAGCGCAAAGGCAGCGACGACGCGGCTGCGCAGATCCCCACGTTCCGCCGGCCAGAGATACGGCCAGAGTGCGCGGAAGGTGGCGAAGAACCCGGACCCGGGCTGGATCACGGAAGAGCGTTGGAAGCTCGACGCCGGGGGCGGCGCAGACGGCGCGGACATTTTCAAACGATTCCAGTTAGAGCGTCCGTATAGACGCAATCGGACGCCATTGCATGGGAATGTCGTTGCGTGGAGAGCATGCGAGAGGGCGCCCGAAAGCTGCCTTGCCAACGCCCTATCGCCGGTATCTGATCCCCTTCAGAGCACGTAATGCTCATGATCGGGGAAGGAAACATCATGAAGGCTCAGCAGCTTGCAGCCGCCGGGATCGGCATTACCGCCGCGCTCCTCCTCGCCCTGCCTGCCGTGGCGCAGGGCTCCCGGCCGCATCCGCAGATCACGATCACCAACCAGCGCGCCGTGCCGCTCAGCAATTTCGCGATCGCGACGCCAGGTGACCAGCCGCGCCTCGTCGCCAAGCTCGCCAAGCCGCTCGCGCCCGGCAAGAGCGTCGCGCTCAAGCTCAACAAGCCGCAAGGTTGTGCCTATACCGTGCAGGCTCAGTTCGAGGACGAAGCCGAGAGCGACGCCGACATGGACCTGTGCAAGGATCGCGTGATCCGCCTGACGGAGTGAGGCCAGGAACCGTCATTCTCGGGCGAAGCGAAGCGCAGACCCGAGAATCTCCCGACCATGGAGGCGCTGGAGCCTCCGTCTGCCAGAAATGCTCGGGTCAAGCCCGAGCATGACGGCGCAGGGCTTCACGCCGTCGCGCCGGCCTTGACCAGCTTGTAGGTGATCGAGTCGACCAGCGCCTGGAACGAGGCGTCGATGATGTTGGCGCTGACGCCGACCGTTGTCCAGCGCTCGCCGGTCTCGTCGCCGGACTCGATCAGCACGCGCGTCACGGCGTCCGTACCGCCCTGAAAGATGCGGACCTTGTAGTCGACGAGCCTGAGGCCGCCGATCAGAGACTGGTAGCGGCCGAGATCCTTGCGCAAGGCGATGTCGAGCGCGTTGACCGGGCCGGCGTCGCCCTCCGCCGCGGAGATCAGCAGGTCGTCGCCGACCTTCACCTTCACGATCGCCTCGGAGAAGGTGACGAGCTCGCCGAGCGCATTGTAGCGGCGCTCGACATTCACGGCGAAGCGCTCGACCGCGAAATAATCCGGGACTTCGCCGAGAATACGCTTCACAAGAAGGAAGAACGAGGCATCGGCTCCCTCGAAGGCATAGCCCTGCGCCTCCTTGTCCTTGACCTCCTGCAGCACGCGGTTGAGCCGCGGATCGTCGCGGCCGAGCGTGACGCCGATGCGCTCCAGCTCGGCGACGAGGTTCGACTTGCCGCCCTGATCGGAGATCAGGACCTTGCGCGTGTTGCCGGTCGCCTCCGGCGGGACATGCTCGTAGGTGCGGGGGTCCTTCAGCACGGCCGAGGCGTGGATGCCGGCCTTGGTCGCGAAGGCCGAGGCGCCGACGAAGGGCGCGTGGCGATTCGGCGCGCGGTTGAGCATCTCGTCGAGCGCGCGAGAAACGTGGGTGAGCTCGCCAAGCTGGGCATCGCTGACGCCGAGCGCGAAGCGGTCGCGATAGCGCTCCTTCAGCTTCATCGCGCCGATCAGCGTGACCAGATTGGCATTACCGCAGCGCTCGCCGAGACCGTTGAGCGTGCCCTGGATCTGGCGGACGCCAGCCTCGACCGCCGCCAGCGAGTTGGCGACGGCACAGCCGCAATCGTCATGGGCGTGGATGCCGAGATTGTCGCCGGGCACGGTCTTCATGACCTCGCGCACGATCGCACCGACCTCGTCTGGCATCGTGCCGCCATTGGTGTCGCAGAGCACGACCCAGCGGGCGCCGGCCTCATAGGCGGTGCGGGCGCAGGCAAGGGCGTAATCGGGATTGGCCTTGTAGCCATCGAAGAAATGCTCGCAATCGAGCATGACCTCGCGGCCGGCGGCCTTCGCGGCCTCGACGCTCTCTCGGATGCCGGCGAGATTGTCCTCCAGCGAAATTTCGAGCGCGACATGGACATGGTAGTCCCAGGCCTTGGCAACGAAGACGATGGCATCCGCCTTCGCTTCCAGCAGCGCCGCGATGCCAGGATCGTTGGCGGCCGAGCGCCCTGCCCGCTTGGTCATGCCGAAGGCGGCGAATTTGGCCCGTTTCGTCGGCTTCTGCTCGAAGAAGGCGGTATCGAGCGGATTGGCGCCGGGATAGCCGCCTTCGACATAGTCGACACCGAGACGGTCTAGCAGGGCAGCGACGGCGCGCTTGTCGTCAAGCGAGAAGTCGACGCCGGTGGTCTGGGCGCCGTCGCGCAGGGTCGTATCGAAGAGATGGACGCGTGCCGCGCTCATCGCTCGCGCCGCAGCTTGAAGCGGACGACGCGCGGCACGACCATGGCCAGCATGACCAACTTGATGGCGAAGGAGAGCGAGCCGGCCGGGCGGATATTGGGGCTCATCGCTTCACCTCCCAGCTGGTCGTCGGTTCGCCGGTCGCAGGGTCCTTGCCGTCCTTGAGCGCGATGCCCATCGCCGCGAGCTCGTCGCGGAGACGATCGGACTCGGCAAAGTTTTTCGCACGGCGTGCGTCTAGGCGCGCCTCAAGAAGCTCTTTGACCCGCTGATCAAAATCATCGTTCGTCGCAGCCTTGAATACGAAAGCCTGTTCGGCCCGATCCCAGGCCTGCCGCTTCAGGCCAAGGAAATCGACGCTTGCCGCCAAGCGAGATGCAGCCTGACCATCACCATTCTTCGCTGCCTTTGCGAGACCGTGAAGAGCAGCCATTGCCTTCGCCGTATTCAAGTCATCGGCCAAGGCAGCAACGACTTCATCATCAACATTCTTCGGCGCATCATAAGGATCGACCGGGATCGACCGGAGCAACTCGGCCCATCCGGCGATCGTCGCTTCCGCCTCCTCGAGCGCCTTCACCGTCCAGTCGATCGGCTGGCGGTAATGGGTCTTGAGCATCGCGAGGCGCAGCACTTCGCCCGGCCATTTGCGGCCGCCGAAGACATCCGTCTCCAGCAGCTCGTTGATGGTGACGAAGTTGCCGAGCGATTTCGACATCTTCTCGCCTTCGACCTGCAGGAAGCCGTTATGCATCCAGATATTGGCCATGAGCGGCTGCCCCTCCCCGCCGCCGAAGGCGCAGCAGGACTGGGCGATCTCGTTCTCGTGGTGCGGGAAGACGAGATCGATGCCGCCGCCATGGATGTCGAAGACGTTCTTCATGGGATCGTCGCAGGCGAGCCCGCCGCCGAAGGGGGTCAGCAGCTTCGCCATCGACATCGCCGAGCATTCGATATGCCAGCCGGGGCGGCCGGGCGTGGCGATGCCGGCCGGTGACGGCCAGCCGGGATCGATGCCGTGCCGGCTCGGCTTCCACAGCACGAAATCCATAGAATCTCTTTTATAGGGAGCAACATCCACTCGTGCTCCCGCCAGCATCTCGTCGAGCGAGCGGCGGGCGAGCGTGCCGTATTTCGGCGCCTTCAAGAGATGCGCCGCGGCCGGGACATGGAAGAGCACATGCTCCTCGGCGACATAGGCGACGCCGCGCGCGATCAGGCGCTCGATGATCGCCTTCATCTCCTCGATATGCTCGGTGGCGCGCGGCTCGCTCGTCGGCCTTAGCGTACCGAGCGCGTCGATATCGGCGTGGAACTGCGCCGTCGTCGTCTGGGTGACCTTGCCGATGGCATCGTTCAGGGGCAGCCCGGGGAAATCGCGCGCCGCGCGGGCGTTTATCTTGTCGTCGACGTCGGTGAGGTTGCGGGCATAGGTGACGTGCTCGGCGCCATAGATATGGCGCAGCAGCCGGTAGAGCACGTCGAAGACGATGACCGGGCGAGCGTTGCCGATATGGGCGTAATCGTAGACCGTCGGGCCGCAGACATACATGCGCACGTTCGCCGGATCGATCGGCGCGAAGTCCTGCTTCGTTCGCGTCAGCGTGTTGTAGAGCCTCGGGGTCGGCGACATCGGGAGAAATCCTGAACGAAACGAACGACGAAATACGAGAAAGAGCCTGGCCGCTGGCCGGGGCGCTTTTGTCGGTTCGTTTTCAGGACGAGGACGTGAGCAGCCGGCCAGCGAAAGCTAGCGGCAAATAATGCGGGGGCTGTTGATGGCGGCTCGCGTCATGATCGAACCTGATTGCCTTTCCGCGAGCTTTCCGTCAAGAGGGCGCCCGATTGCTGCAATGCAGCATCGCCGGAAGGTTGCCACGGTTCATTCAAATTTAACCGGCCGGAACCATCCTCCCGATTCGCGGGTTCTGCGCCCGCAACCCATCAGGAACCCAAATTCATGCGCCGCGCCGTGGCCTTCGTCGGACTGCTGGGGATCGTTTTCGGCGGCATCTCGCTGTCGGTCATGCCGACCAGCCATACCGCTGCCGCCGCGAACGAGCCGCGCACCTTCCTGATCCCGGCGAGCGACGGCTACGGCGTCGCCGACTGCATCTCGTCCAAGGCCGAATGCGGCAAGATCGTCGCGAATGCCTGGTGCGAGTCGCAGGGTTTCGGCAAGGCGGTCGCCTTCGGCGTCGCTTCCCGCGAGGACTTCACCGGCTCCGTCACCAAGCAGAGCCTGGCCCAGACGGCCGAGCAGCCGCTCAGCATCACCTGCGGCGAATAACCTTCGGCCTCACCGAATCCATTCCGAACATTTCGGCGGCTCGCCCGACGTGCCCCAGGGCATGATCGGCACGGTCGAGGTCGAGTTCTGCGGCGAGCCGTCGATCAGCTTGTCGGTATAGACGAGATAGACCAGCACGTTGCGCTTGGCGTCGCAGCCGCGCACGATCTGCATCTTCTTCCAGATCAGCGAACGGCGCTCGCGGAAGACGACATCGCCCTGCTCCGCCTTTTCCTTGAACTTGATCGGGCCGACCTGGCGGCAGGCCAGCGAGACCTCCGAGACCTCCTCGGCCACCCCGAACATGCCGGACACGCCGCCCTTCTCGGGCACGGTGTAGTGGCACGCGACACCTTCGACGGCGGGATCGTCGACGCCGTAGACCGCGAGCTTGTCGTTCGGCGTCAACATCTTCCAGACGGTCGATTTCCGGAAGATCAGGTCTTCCTGCGCAGAGGCCGGCGACAACATCATTCCCGACAGGGTGAGGGCCAAAGCGGCCAGGACCCAACGACGAAGCAGCATTCTCATTCTCCCGGCGCGTTCCAGCATGGCGCCCGGCAGGATATGGGAAGCCGGACGGCGCCGCACCAGAGCTTTGCGCCTGACGATCTCGATCTGCGGACGCGAAGACAAACGGCCCGACGATCCTGATCGGCGACCGGCCCGGGCTCAGCCCGCCAGCGGCTTGAAGACGAGATAGGCGGCTGCGAGCGCGCCGACGACACCGATGGCAAACAGCACGAGCTTCAGCCGCGTCATGGTGCTGGCGAAGGCGACATTGCCGCCATTCACCTGCGGGTAGCGATCGAGCAAGCGCGCCACGGCGAAGTTCTCTGCGACGTCGCAGAGCCCGCCGATGAGCCAGCCGCCACCGCAGAGCGCAGCCACCCACCAGGGCTGGCCACGCTGGCTGAGGCCGACGACGATCAGGGCACCAATCATCGCATAGGTGAAGGCGCAGGCGACATCGGCCGGCAGCACGCGGTTGCGATAGCGCGCGCGCTTGTCCTCGCCGTAGATCGCAAACAGCTTCTCGACATCGGCGACGCTGTAGCCGTCCCAGTCGCTCTCCAGCATGCGCGGGACGCCCTGCCGGTTCGACCAGACGCCTACTGCCCAGAACAGCACCACCACCAGGACCGGCCCCCAGATGAAGAAGGCCAGCGGGATGGCTGTCGAATAGAACGGCACGGTCTCGGTCATGGCGTCTCGGTTCTCGCGTCTGGCATCGGCGCTGTGGGAAGTAAGGTTATCCGGCCGCCCGGCTGCCGCCAAGCCGGGATGGCCGGAGAACGATCAGCCGTGGGGCAGGATGTCCTGTTCGATGGCGCCGAAGATCGAGTGGCCGGCCGAATCCTTCATCTCGATCCGGACGATGTCGCCGAAGCGCAGGAAGGGCGTCTTCGGCGCGCCGCCCCGGATCGTCTCGACCATGCGCTGCTCGGCTATGCAGGCGTAGCCCTGCCCGCCTTCCGCAACCGGCCGTCCTGGGCCGCCATCGGCATCGCGATTCGAGACCGTGCCCGCGCCGACGATGGTGCCCGCCGAGAGGCGGCGGGTCGCGGCGGCATGCGCGATCAGCGTGCCGAAATCGAAGGTCATGTCGGTGCCCGCATCGGGCTTGCCGAAGAGCGTGCCGTTGACCTGGGCCAGCAGCGGCAGATGCAAGCGGCCGTCACGCCACGCGCCGCCCAATTCGTCCGGGGTCACCGCGACCGGCGAATAAGCCGAGGACGGCTTCGACTGAACGAACCCAAAGCCTTTCGCCAATTCGCCGGGAATCCGATTCCGCAAGCTCACGTCGTTGACGAGCATGATGAGGCGGATAGCCCCGAGCGCTTCCTCGCGGGTCGCGCCCATCGGCACGTCGCCGGTGACGACCGCGATCTCCGCCTCGAAATCGATGCCGTCCTCCTCGCTGCGGCACTGCACCGCCTGGCGCGGGCCGAGCGAGGCGTCGCTGCCGCCCTGGTACATCAGCGGATCGGTCCAGAAGCTCTCGGGCATGGTCACCCCCCTCGCCTTCCGGACGAGGTCGACATGGTTCACGTAGGCCGAGGCGTCGAGCCACTGATAGGCACGCGGCAGCGGCGCGGCGCAATCATGCTCGTGAAAGCGGAAGGACGGGACCGAGCCGTGCTCCAGCCCTTCGGCGAGATCGGCGAGGCGCGGGGCGTGGCGATCCCAGTCGTCGAGCGCCGCCTGCAGGGTCGGCACGACCGGAAAGGCATCGGTGGCGCGGGTCAGGTCCCGCGAGACGACGACGAGACGGCCATCACGGCCATGCGCGAGCGAGGCAAGTTTCATGTCTTTTCATTCCTTCCCGGACGCGCCAATAAAGGCATAACAAGCCTTCGGGAGGAAACCATATGGAACGTCGCAGCTTTTTGAAATCGGGTGCACTGGCCGCCGCCGCGACGACCGTCGCGATGCCGGCGATCGCGCAGTCGCAGCCCGAGGTGAAATGGCGGCTGACATCGAGCTTCCCGAAGTCGCTCGACACCATCTTCGGCACGGCCCAGCAGTTCGCGAAGCTCGTCTCCGAGGCGACGGACGGCAAGTTCGAGATCCAGGTCTTCGCGCCCGGCGAGATCGTGCCCGGCCTGCAGGCGCTCGACGCCGTCTCCTCCGGCACGGTCGAATGCGCGCATTCGCCGACCTACTTCTACATCGGCAAGGACCCGACGCTGGGTCTCGGCACCGGCGTCCCCTTCGGCCTCAACGCCCGCCAGCAGCATAGCTGGTGGTATTTCGGCGGCGGCGAGCAGATCGTGAACGGCGTGCTCGACCGCTTCAACGCCTATTCGATCCCTTGCGGCAATTCCGGCTGCCAGATGGGCGGCTTCTTCCGCAACGAGTTGAAAAGCATCGACGACCTCAAGGGCCTGAAGTTCCGGATCGGCGGCATGGGCGGGGCGGTGCTGGCCAAGCTCGGCGTCGTGCCGACACAGATCGCACCCGGCGACGTCTATCCGGCGCTGGAGCGCGGCGCGATCGATGCGGCCGAGTTCGTCGGCCCCTATGACGACGAGAAGCTCGGCTTCATCCGCGTCGCCAAGTACTACTACTATCCCGGCTGGTGGGAAGGCGGCGCCATGCTGCACCTGATCATCGGCAAGGAGGCCTGGGCCAAGCTGCCGAAGCACTATCAGGCGATCGTCCAGAACGCCTGCGAGGCGGCCAATAACTGGATGCTGGCCAAGTACGATTTCGTGAACCCCGGCGGCCTGCGCCGCCTGGTGGCGCAAGGCGCGCAACTCAAGGCGTTCCCGCTGCCGGTGATGGAAGCGGCGCTGAAGGCGGCCGAGGAATACTACGCCGAGACCAGCGCCAAGAGCCCGGACTTCAAGAAGGGCTATGATTCGATGGTAGCGTTCCGCGGCGAGAACCTGCTCTGGTGGCAGATCGCCGAACTGTCCTACGACTCGTTCATGAACCGGCTGAAGGCGCGCTAAGGCGCGAGCGGTCATTATCATGACGAAGAAGCCAGCCGCCGACGCGCAAGACCAGGCGCTCCATCTGGAGCGCTTCCTGCCCTATCGCCTGAATGTCGTCGGCACGCTCGGCGGCCGGGCGCTGGGGCGCATCTACGGCGAGCGCTTCGGCATCGGCATCCCGGAATGGCGGGTGGTGGCGCAGCTCGGCGAGTTCGGCAAGCTGACCTCGCGCGACATCGGCGAGCTCGCTCAGATGCACAAGACCAAGGTCTCGCGCGCCGTCGGCGAACTCGAGAAGCGCGGCCTCGTCTCGCGGGCCGAGAACCGGCAGGACCGGCGCGAATCCTTCGTCGCGCTGACGCCGGCGGGCAAGCGCATCTACGACCAGATCGTGCCGCTGGCGCTCGGCTTCGAGGCGCGCTGGATCGACGGAATCGCGCCCGACGAGCTGAAAGTGTTCGAACGCGTGCTTTCGACGTTGACCGAGCGTGGGCGGCATCTCGCCGGGAATTACCGTGAGGAAGACGGGGCGTAGCGAATAGCGGCCGTCATGCTCGGGATTGACCCGAGAATCTCATGACGCGGAGGCTCCAGTGCCTCATTCTGCAAGAGATTCTCGGGTCTGCGCTGCGCTCCGCCCGAGAATGACGGCGCGCCTCAGAAATACTTCGCCAGATTGCGCCGGATGCGCTCAGCCGGATCCTCGCCCTTCGGCGGGTAGGCGAAAGCCATGCCCGTGATCGCCTCATAGGCCCGGACATAGACCGCAGAGGTCTCGTCGATCAGCTCATGCGGAATCGGCGGCAGGTCCTGCGTATAGGGGTCGCAGCGCGCCACGACCCAGTTGCGCACGAAATCCTTGTCGAAGGATTCGGGCTTGCCGCCGGCCGCGAAACGCTCGGGATAGCTTTCGGCGAACCAGTAGCGGCTCGAATCCGGCGTATGGATCTCGTCGGCCAGCACGATGTTGCCCTCGGCATCGGTGCCGAACTCGTATTTGGTGTCGGCGAGGATCAGGCCGCGCTCGCGGGCGAGCTTCTGGCCGCGAGCGAAGAGCGCCAGCGCATAGGAAGAAATTTCGTCCCATTGCGCCTGCGTCAGCAGCCCTTCCGCGACGATCTGCCGGGCCGAGAGCGGCTCGTCATGGCCGCCGTCGAAGGCCTTGCTCGTCGGGGTGATGATCGCCTGCGGCAGCGCCTCGTTGTCGCGCAGGCCGTCCGGCAAGGTCAAGCCGTACATCTCGCGCCGGCCCTGCTTGTACATTGTCAGGATCGAGGTGCCGGTCGTGCCGGCGAGATAGCCGCGCACCACCATCTCGACGGGCAGGATGTCCAGGCGCCTGCCGACGACCACGTTCGGATCGGGATACTCGAGGACATGGTTGGGGCAGATATCCGCAGTCTGCTCGAACCAGTAGCGCGCGGCTTGAGTCAGCACCTGCCCCTTCAGCGGGATCGAGGCGATCGCGCGGTCGAAGGCGGAGAGCCGGTCGGTCGAGATCAGGATGCGGCGATTGTCGGGAAGGTCGTAATTCTCGCGGACCTTGCCGCGATAATAGTTCGGCAGCTCCGGAATGACGGCTTCGTGAAGAGGCAGGTAGTCAGACATGGGCGGATTGCCTCATTGGCGCTGCACGGAAGGCCGGCGCGACCGGGCCGCTGCCACAGGTCTTCTAGAGCACGCGCCGATCGGACTGCAACGCAGTCGGATCGGATAATGCGTTCTCTCACTCAAGTTTCGAGGCGGATTTGCCGATCGGGTTGAATCAACCGGATCGGATCAAGCTCCAGCGAATGCGGGAGTTTTCCACCGCCTCCGCCGCCCATGCGTCCCCGGATTGCTGCGCCCTCTCGAATGTGGCATGCGAGGCCCTCGCGATGGAGCGTCCCCGCGGCCTATCAGGCGAGGCTCCGCTCCATAGTTCCGTCGTGTTTGGCGGGTGTTCTAGTCTAAAGCTCCCGACCAGAGCCGGCCCGCCGGCTCGACCATGGATGACGTGACCCGACCCGCGATGATGCTGCGACTTTCCAGACGCTTCGGCATGGCCCTTCTGATGCTGGCGGCCCTCGGTGGCACCGCCGTGGCGCAGTCGGCGTCCTGCAACGCCTGGCGCGCCGAGCTGGAGAGCCTGCAAGGCCGTGGCGGCAGCGATCCGCGCGCGGCGCAGGCCGCGCAGCGCGTCGGCGCCCAGCTCGCGCAGTTGAGCAACCAATATCGCTCCATGGGTTGCGACCGCGGCTTCAGCTTCTTCGATGCGCCACCGCCACAATGCAATTTCATCCGCCAGCAGATCGGCCAGTTACAGAACCAGTACGGCGCGCTGCAGCGCCAGGCGGAGAGCGGCGGGGTCGAGCAGCGCCGCGCTCAGCTCGCGGCGGCCATCAACAACAATTGCCGGGCGCAGCCGCGCGGCTTCTTCGACACGATCTTCGGACGTGACCCGGGCCCCGGCGAGATCGATTCGACCCTGCCGGAGCTCGACCCCGAGCAGCCGGCCGAGCCGGCGAAGCCGCGCCTGGGCGGCCCGCAGACCGTCTGCGTCAGAACCTGCGACGGCTTCTTCTTCCCGCTCGCGAACAATACCGGCAATGGCGACGAGATGTGCCAGGCGCTCTGCCCGGGCACCGAGACGCTGGCCTATGGCATGAGCGCCGGCGGCGACATCCAGAACGCCGCCTCGCGCGCGACCGGGCAACCCTATTCCTCCCTGGCCAATGCCGGCAAATACACCCGCAGCTTCGATGCCGCCTGCACCTGTCGTGGCCAGGGCCAGAGCTGGTCGGCTGCCCTCAAGGACGCCGAATACCTGCTCGACAAGCGCAAGGGCGACGTCATCCTGACCGAGCAGCGGGCCGCCGAATTGTCGCGCCCGAAGGCCGACCCCAAGCGCAAGGGCACTGCCGCGGCCCAGCCCGCAACGCCGGCGCCGGCGCCCGTTCCAGCCGTCCCCGACGAGAAGCCGATGCCCTCGGAGGATTCGCCGACGGCCGGTACCGAATCAGCCGGCGTCGGCCCCGACATCGTCGGCGAGAAGGTGCTCGACAAGAAGGACGGGCTGAAGAGCGAGTCGCGCAGCACCGCAAGCGGCGAGCGCCGGACTGTGCGGATCGTCGCGCCCAATCTGGCGCCCAACCTCAGCCCCCAGCTCGCACGGCCCTAAGCGAAGAAGGTTCCATGCGATGGATGCATGGAAGCTCGCCCAGAGACGACAACATCGCCGCTGGACGCATATTGAGAACCGCCGCATAAATGGGCTTCCAAAGCCGCCTCCGGGAGGCCCGCCAGACCCGTCCCACGGCTTGATCGTGCCGCGCGCCCGCTTCTGACGCTCCCCAGCTCAGAAGGTCGCCATGTCCGAAACGACCGCGACACCCCCCATCCACCCTATCCAGTTCGACGATGCCAAGCGCCGCCTGAAGGCGATCTTCATCGGCTCGGTCGGCAATCTCGTCGAATGGTACGACTTCTACGCCTACACGGCCTTCGCGCTCTATTTCGCGCCGGCCTTCTTCCCGTCGCATGACCCGGTGGTGCAGCAGCTCAATGCCGCGACGCTGTTTGCGGCGGGCTTCATCGTGCGGCCGATCGGCGGCTGGCTGTTCGGCCATCTCGCAGACCGCTACGGGCGGCGGCTGTCGCTGACCGTCTCGGTAGTGATGATGTGCTTCGGCTCGCTGATCATCGCGGTGACACCGACCTATGCGACCATCGGCTTCGCGGCGCCTGCCCTGCTGGCGCTGGCGCGCATCATCGAGGGCCTGAGCCTCGGCGGCGAATACGGGGCGAGCGCGACCTATCTCTCGGAGATCGCCGATCCCGAGCATCGCGGCTTCTACTCGAGCTTCCAGTACGTGACGCTGATCGGTGGGCAGCTCACGGCCATCCTGGTGCTGCTCCTGCTCCAGAACGTCTTCCTGACGCATGAGCAGTTGGTCGCCTGGGGCTGGCGCATCCCCTTCGTCATCGGCGCGATGCTCGCCGTCACCGCCATGCTGATGCGCCGGCACATGCACGAGACCGAATCCTTCGAGGCGGCCAGGGCCACGATGAAGAAGGAAAGCTCGCTCAGGGGCCTGCTGAAGTACCCGCGCGAGGTCGCGATCGTGGTCGGCCTCACGGCGGGCGGCACCGCCGCCTTCTACACCTTCACCACCTATATGCAGACCTTCGTCAAGCAGACGGTCGGCCTCTCCGACATCACCACGACCTATGTCATCGCGGGCTCGCTGATCTTCGCTGCGATCCTTCAGCCGATCTACGGCATGATCTCGGACCGGATCGGCCGCAAGCCGCTGCTGATCTTCTTCGGACTGGCCGGCTCGCTGCTGACGGTGCCGATCCTGATGACGCTGGCTGGCACCAAATCGCCCTTCATCGCCTTCCTGCTGCTTTGCGGCGCCTGGATCTTCACGGCCGGCTACACCTCGATCAACGCCGTGGTGAAGGCGGAGCTGTTCCCGACCGCGATCCGCGCCACCGGCGTCGCCGTGCCCTATGCGGTCACGGTCTCGATCTTCGGCGGCACCGCGCCGGCCATCGCGCTGTTCTTCAAGCAGCAGGGCCACGAGCAGTGGTTCTACTACTATCTCGCCGGCATCATATTCCTGTCGTTCCTGGTCTATTCGACCATGCGCGACACCAAGCATGCCTCGGCGATGGAGCGGCACGCGTGAGGGGCTCGGCTGCTTCAAACGTCCTGGTCGGGCTTGTCCCGACCATCCACGTCCTCCCCTGACGAGAGCGGCCCTCAAGACGTAGATGCTCGCCACAAGGGCGAGCATGACGGGGTGAAAGCCTTCAGGCGTTCTCGCCGCCCAGCCGCTGCAGCGCCTTCTCCCGGCCGATCAGCGGCAGCAGGGCGGCGAGTTCCGGTCCATGGTCGCGGCCCGTCAGGGCCTGGCGCAGCGGCATGAACAGCGCCTTGCCCTTCGCCCCCGTCGCGGCCGAAACGGCCTGCGTCCAGCTCTTCCAGGTCGTCGCGTCGAAGGGTCCGGCCGGCAGCAGCCCGGCCGCGGTCGCGGCAAAACCGGTATCCGCGATCACAGGCTCGATCGGCCCCTGCACGACGCGCCACCACTGAACCGCCTCGTCCAGCTTCGCGAGATTGCCGCGCACGGCCTGCCAGAACGGCTCGTCGGCCGCGACGCCCAGCGCCACCAACCGGTCGGCAACGGCAGCAAGCGGCAACTGATGCAGCGTGCGGGCGCTCAGCGCTTCCAGCTCGCTCTCGTCGAATTTGGCCGGGGCGCGCGAGACATGGGCGAGCTCGACCAGTCCGGCGAGCTCGTCGAGGCTCGCGACCGGACGGACCGCATCGGAGGTGCCGACCAGCGTCGCCAGCGCCGCCACGGCGAGCGCCTCGACACCGGTTTCGCGCAAGCCTCGCAACGAGAGGTGTCCGAGGCGCTTGGAGAGCCCCTCGCCGCTCGCCGTGGTCAGCAGGTTGTGGTGGCCGAAAGCCGGCAAGCTCGCGCCGAGCGCCTCGAAGATCTGCCCCTGGACGGCGGTGTTGGTGACGTGGTCCTCGCCGCGGATGACATGGGTCACGCCAGTCTCGATATCGTCGACGACGGAGGGCAGCGTGTAGAGATAGCTGCCGTCCTCGCGCACCAGAACCGGGTCCGACAGCGAGGCGCAATCGACATGCGAGGCGCCGCGCACCAGATCGTCCCAGGCGACCTCGCGCGCCTCGAGCAGGAAGCGCCAATGGGGCTTACGCCCCTCAGCCGCAAAGGCGGCCTTCTGCTCGTCGGCGAGCTTCAGCGCGGCGCGATCGTAGATCGGCGGCAGGCCGCGGGCGAGCTGGCGCTTGCGGCGGCGCTCGAGCTCGTCGGCCGTCTCGTAGCAGGGATAGAGCCGCCCTGCCCCACGCAGGCGATCGGCCGCGGCGTCATAGATCGCCAACCGCTCCGATTGGCGGATCACCTGATCGGGCACGATGCCGAGCCAGCCCAGGTCTTCGGCGATGGCATCGGCGTATTCCGCCTTCGAGCGAGCAATGTCGGTGTCGTCGTAGCGCAGCAGGAAGCGACCGCCATGGCGACGGGCGAAGAGCCAGTTGAACAGCGCCGGCCGGGCGTTGCCGATATGGAGGTAGCCCGTGGGCGACGGCGCGAAGCGAACCAGAGGAGAGGTCATGGCCCGGCTTATGGCGCGTTTGCGGACAGGCGACAATCCGGTGTTTCCACGGAATTCCGCATCGTTAACCCCGCATTAGGGTTACCAAGGCATGAATCGTCTCCAGAGCAGGGTGAAACGGGTTGATCCGAACCGCTGCTCGGGGAGATCAGGATGCGCATCCGTTCCATCGCGCTCATGCTTGGGCATACAGCCCTCGCGAACAGCCTTCTTGCCGCACCGACGCTTGCGGCGGACTACCTGCGCGGCACGCAAACCTTCGAGGCTCCTCAGGGCGCGGTGACGTTCGACCGTGGCATCAACTGGTCAGGCTTCTATTTCGGCGGCGGCGCGGGCGTGTCCGAGACCAAGTTCACGCCGGGCAACGGCCTACAGGACCTCGCCCGTTTCGCTTATCGCAATACGCTGCTCGGCGCCGAGTACGATATGGGCGCCCTCCTCAATAACCTGCCCGATAAGCGAGACAGCGGCGCAACCTATTTCGGCTTTGCCGGCTACAATGTCATGTTCGGCGACGCAATGCTCGGCTTCGAGGCCGATTACACCCGCTCGGGGCATGAATACCGCCTCGGCGACTATATCGCCCGGCGTGCCGTCACCTCCAACGGCACCGTCAACGATTTCTCGCTGACGACGAACCAGGGCGCCAAGCTTGACGACTACGCCACGGCGCGCCTGCGCATGGGCTGGGCCGTCGGCAGCTTCATGCCGTTCGCAACGGTCGGCGGCGCGGTCGGGCGCTTCAACACCACCTCGACGATCACCGCGACGAACTATATCACCCAGTTGAACCCGGTCACGGGCGTGCTCGAACAGGGTCAGGCGGCCGGCTACCCCTTGATCGTCGGCGCGACCAAGAAGAACGTCTACGGCTTTGGCCTGACGGTCGGCGGCGGCATCGACTGGGCTCTGACAGAGAACATGTTCCTGCGCGGCGAATACCAGCTCATCCGCTTCGCAGATGTCGAGGGCACGACGACGACGGTCAACACCGCGCGCGCCGCGCTCGCCGTCAAGTTCTGACTTAGGCAGCAATGGCTCGAAACGAAAAGGCCGGGGCGACAGCCCCGGCCTTTTCTGCTGTTAGGCTGGTCCACCAGCAGCTTATTCGGCCGCTTCAACCTCGGGCCGCGCGCGGCCGGCGCGCTGGCGCTTGACCAGCTCGGCGACGATGAAGGCAAGCTCCAGCGCCTGCTCCGCGTTGAGGCGCGGATCGCAGAACGTGTGATAGCGGTCGTTGAGATCCGCATCGGTCATGCCGCGGGCGCCGCCGGTGCATTCGGTGACGTTCTTGCCGGTCATCTCCAGATGCAGACCGCCGGCATGGGTGCCCTCGGCCTCATGGACCGCGAAGAAGTTCTTCACCTCGCCCAGGATCAGGTCGAAGGGCCGCGTCTTGTAGCCGCTCGCGGCCTTGACCGTGTTGCCGTGCATCGGGTCGCAGGACCAGACGACGTTGCGGCCTTCTCGCTTCGTCGCCCGCACCAGCGCCGGCAGATGATCGAAGACCTTGTCGGCACCGAAGCGCGCGATCAGCGTGAGCCGCCCGGCCTGGTTCTGCGGATCGAGCACGTCGATCAGCTTCAGCAGGCCGTCGACCGTGGTCGAGGGGCCGCATTTCAGGCCGATCGGGTTCTTGATGCCGCGGAAGAACTCGACATGGGCGTGGTCGATCTGGCGCGTGCGGTCGCCGATCCAGACCATGTGGCCGGAGGTGGCGTACCATTCGCCCGTCGTCGAATCCGTCCGCGTCATCGCCTGCTCGTAGCCGAGCAGCAGCGCCTCGTGGCTGGTGTAGAAGTCGGTCGTGCGCATCTCCGGATGGGTCTCCGGATCGATGCCGATGGCGCGCATGAATTCCAGCGCCTCGGTGATGCGCTCCGCCACTTCCTGGTAGCGATGAGACTGCGGCGAGTCCTTGACGAAGCCGAGCATCCAGCGATGCGCGTTGTCGAGATTGGCGTAACCGCCGGTCGCGAAGGCGCGGATCAGGTTCAGCGTCGCCGCCGACTGGCGATAGCCCTCGAGCTGGCGGCGCGGATCGGGAATGCGCGCCTCGGCCGTGAACTCGTTGTCGTTGACGATGTCGCCCTTGTAGCTCGGCAGCTCGACACCGCCGATCGTCTCGGTCGGAGTCGAGCGCGGCTTGGCGAACTGGCCGGCGATGCGGCCGACCTTCACCACCGGCGAGCCGCCGGCGAAGGTCAGCACCACCGCCATCTGCAGGAACAGGCGGAAGAAGTCGCGGATATTATCCGCCGAATGCTCGGCGAAGCTCTCGGCGCAGTCGCCCCCCTGGAGCAGGAAGGCTTCACCGGCGGCGACCTTGCTCAACGCCCGTTTGAGCTTGCGCGCCTCGCCCGCAAAAACGAGCGGCGGAAAGCCGGCGAGCTGCTGCTCAACCGCCTTCAAGGCTGCCTGGTCCGGATATTCCGGAATCTGCTGGACGGGCTTGGCCCTCCAGCTCTCTGGCGTCCACCGCTCGGACATTAGACTACGTGCTCCTGATTGTGAGGTCGCGCATCGTTAACCTCTTGGTAGCGCGAAGGGGCGGCTATACACCGATGATGTGGGAATGGCCACCGTCTGGCGGAAGCCCTCGCGGCGGACCGCCAGGCCGCTCAGCGCATGCGCCGGAAAAAGCGATCCCAGGCAACGGGATAGCAACCGCCGTTGCCATGTCGCAGCAACCGCCTGCCATCCCGATTCAAGCGCTTCACAAGGCGATTCAACGCGGCAGGCGCTAGCTCGCGCGTGGCGTCCGCATCGTCACCAGTTCCTCGGCCGCGCTCGGGTGCAGGGCGACCGTGCGGTCGAAATCGGCCTTGGTCGCGCCCATCGTCACGGCGATCCCGACGGCCTGGATGATCTCGCCGGCGTCGTGGCCGAGGACATGGACGCCGAGCACGCGGTCGGTCTTCCTGTCCACGATGAGCTTCATGTAGATGCGCTCCTGCCGGCCGGAGATCGTCGCCTTCATCGGGCGGAAGGCGGATTCGAAGACACGCAGCTCGTAGCCGGCTGCAAAAGCCTGCTGCTCCGTCAGTCCGACCGAGCCGAGCTCGGGCGTGGTGAAGACGGCGGAAGCCACAGTCAGATGGTCGACGGTCCAGGGCTTGCCGCCGAAAACGCCGTCGGCGAAGGCATGCCCCTCGCGGATTGCGACCGGCGTCAGGTTCACGCGGTTGGTGACGTCGCCCACAGCATGGATCGAGGGCACGGAGCTGGCCGAATTCTGATCGACCATCACCTCGCCGACAGGGCCGAGCTTCACGCCCGCCGCCTCCAGCCCCAGCCCTCTCGTATTCGGTCGGCGGCCAGTCGCGACGAGGATCACTTCCGCTTCGATCGGATCGCCATGGGCGCAGTGGGCGCGGCGCGTGCCGTCAGCCAGCTCTTCGATGCGGTCGATGGTACAACCGAGCCGCAGCGTGATGCCGGCATCCTTCAAGGCGTCCCGCAGCCGGACCCGCAGATCCTCGTCGAAGCCGCGCAGGATGTTGTCGCCCCGGTGCAGCACCGTCACCGCGACGCCCAGCCGCGCGAAGAGGCTGGCGAATTCCAGCGCGATATAGCCGCCGCCGACGACCAGCAGGCGCTTCGGCAGCGCCGGCAGGTGGAAGATCTCGTTCGAGGAGATGCCGAGCTCGCCGCCGGGAATCGGCGGATCGAAGGACGGCCAACCGCCGGTCGCGACCAGGATATGGCGGGCGCGGATCACCTCGCCGCTCTTCGCCAGCCGGACCTGATGCGGGCCCTCGACGACGGCGCGCTCCTCGCGGATCTGGACCTTCGCCCCCTCCAGCCCCTTGCGGTAAAGGCCGGACAGGCGGGTGACCTCGTTCGCCACGGCATCGCGCAGCGTCGGCCAGTCGAAGACGGGCGCCTGGGGCAAGGTCCAGCCGAAGCCGGCGGCGTCCTCGAAATCCTCCGCGAAGCGGCTGGCATAGACGAAGAGCTTCTTGGGCACGCAACCACGGATCACGCAGGTGCCGCCGATCCGGTCCTCCTCGGCTATCATCACGCGGGCGCCGTGGCCGGCGGCGATGCGCGCCGCGCGCGTGCCGCCCGAACCGGCGCCGATGACGAACAGATCGACGTCGAACTCAGCCATGGTCTTCTCCCTGGGACGCAGCCGCGCCCGGACCGAACCAGAGGATCGCAGCCCCCAGCACGGCAATCCACCAGCCCTGCCAGGCGCCATGCCCGACGACGGAAATCGCGAAGGCGCCGGCGAACAGCGCCAAGCGCGGCGCCATCTCCCGCGCCGGCAGGCGGCGCAGCCGCGCCAGCAGGAGAAGACCGGCCAGGGCTAGGATGCCAGCTCCGACAGCCCCGGTTTCGGCCCAGGCCTGCAACGGCATGTCGTGCGGATGGCCCGCAGCCAGGAGCGGGCGATGCGCGGGCGAGACCTCCGCCGCGACCGGATGCTCATGCATGGTGGCGGAGGTCCCGAAGCCGGCGCCGACGATCGGCCGTGCCCGCGCGACCTCGCCGAAGCTGTGCCAGATATCGATGCGGGCCTGGCCGGTCATCACCGCGAACCGGTTCAGGATCAGCGACGGCAGCCAGTTCTGCGCGGCGACGCCAAGGACGGGCGCCACCGCCATGGCGAGGAGGAAGGCGCAGCCTGCGGCCGTCAACGTCAGGCGCGGCCACAGCGCCGACAGCCCCCAGCAGAGGGCGCAGATGGCGACGCCGAGCCGCGCCGACGAGCTTTCCGAACGCAGCGCCAGTGCGGCCACGGCCAGGGCGAGCACAATCGCCAGTATACGATCCGACCGGCGCGTGCCGGGCAGGGTCCACAGGCCATGGATCGTCGGGACCGCCAGGACGAGCGCCGTGATCGCCGGGCGGTTGAAGACAAAGCTCGCCAGCTTGCCGATGCCGAGCGCGGCGCGCTGCGACAGCCCGGACGCAAGCTCGACGATCGCCAGAAGGCAGGCGAGGATGATCGCGAGCGCGAGCGCCCTCAGCCAGGCAGGCTGTGGCCTGAAACGGCCGGAAGCGGCGATTGCGAGGGCGAAGACGATCGGCAGCACGAGTTCGCCCCAGACCTGCAACGAGGCGAGCGGTGCGTGACTCCATAGGATCGAGATCAGCGCCCAGGCGAGGAAGGCGGCCAGGGCCAGCCCGAGCGGCGTCCCGAAAAGGCGCCCCATGCGCCCGATGAGATCGCCTGTCCGGCCCGAAACGATGACCGCCGCGGCGAAGGGGATGACCGCCAAGCCGAGCAGGAGCGTCGACGAGCGGTTGGCCAGCCACATCGCCACGGGCATCAGCACCATCAACGCCACGCCGATCCCAATCAGACGTGGCGGCAACGGCTGGCGATCTGAGATACGCGTCTCGCTCATGGCCTTGCGCTTACGCGATCGCAGGAAATGTCGCCAGCGCGTTATCGTGCAGTGGCCCCGCAGTCGTAGGAAGAAAGGTGTAGATTCTGCGGTTAATGCGGATCTCGGCGGAAAATTCTTGACTTCCGATTATGCAATCTGGCGCAATTGACGACCGGCGCGGCGAGGTGCCACAGGCGGAGCGCCTCAAGAAACCCGCGGGCAAAGCCCGCAAGCGGAGGAATTCATGCTCACATCCATCCTGAAGCGCACGGCCTTGACGGCAGTGGCGCTGGCTGCCCTTTCCACCGCAGCCTTCGCCCAGCTCAACGAACTGAAGATCATGGCTCCCGCCGCGCCCGGCGGCGGCTGGGATGGCACGGCCCGCTCGATGCAGCAGGCGCTGACTGCGGCCGGCATCGTCAAGAGCGTGCAGGTCAACAACGTGACCGGCGCGGGCGGCACCATCGGCCTCGCCCAGTTGATCGGCGCCAAGGGCGCCGGCGACCAGCTGATGGTCAACGGCTTCGTCATGGTCGGTGCGATCCTGCTCAACAAGTCGCCGGTGAACCTGACCCAGGTGACGCCGATCGCGCGCCTCACCGCCGAGGCCGAGGTCATCGTCGTGCCGACGGAATCGCCGCTCAAGACCGCCAAGGACCTGGCCGAGCGCCTGAAGGCCGACCCGGCCAAGGTGACCTGGGCCGGCGGATCGGCCGGCGGCACGGACCACATCCTCGCCGCGCTGTTCGCCAAGGCGGTCGGCGCCGACGCCAAGAAGATCAACTACATCCCGTTCTCGGGCGGCGGCGAGGCCCTGGCGGCCATGCTCGGCGGGCGCGTCACGGCCGGCGTTTCCGGCTACGGCGAGTTCGAAGGACAGATCAAGGCCGGCAAGCTGCGCGTGCTCGCCGTCTCCTCGCCGAAGCGCCTGGAGAACGCCCCGGATGCACCGACGCTGAAGGAGCAGGGCATCGATCTCGAGCTCCTGAACTGGCGCTCTGTCGTGGCGCCTCCCGGCCTCTCCGCCGAGCAGACCAAGGCCCTGACCGACAGCCTCGAGAAGATGGCCAAGTCGAAGGAATGGCAGGAAATCCTCAAGTCCCGCGGCTGGGATGATTCCTTCCTGGCCGGCGCCGCGTTCGACACCTTCCTGAAGGCCGAGATCGAGCGCGTCTCCAAGGTGATGACTGAAGTCGGCCTGGTGAAGTAAGCCGACAGCGACGACAGAATCAGAAGGGGCCGGGCAACCGGCCCCTTTTCCAACCACCAGAAGCGTCAAGAACGACGCCAGCCACCACTGCGGGAACGCCATGACCAACGACACGCGCACCCAAGGCGCTAACAAGCCGGCCCTGGTGGTAGGCGTCCTGCTGCTGATCGCCGCCGCCCTCGTCGGCTACGACGCCTCCCAGCAGACCATTACCTCCACCTACGGCGTCGGCCCGACAGCGATGCCCTATGTCGTGGCGTCGGGCCTCGTCATCCTCGGCCTGGCGCATTTCGTGGTCGCCTTCCGCGAGGGCCTGCCGCAGCCCGAGAATGCCGACAATGGCGCCCTGCTCTGGATCGCCGGCGGCCTGATCTTCCTGATCGCCTGCATCGCGCTCGGCGGCGGCTTCATCATCGCCATCACGGTGGTCTTCGCCTGCACCGCCCGCGGCATGGGCCGGCAGGCCCTGCTTGTCGATGCCGCCATCGGTTTCGTGCTGGGCCTCATCATCTTTCTCGTCTTCGCCAAGCTCCTGACGTTGATCCTGCCGTCGGGCCCGCTCGAGCGTCTGTTCCTCTGAGGAGAGCCCGACCATGGATACCCTGCTCTCCCTGATGCACGGCTTCAGCGTCGCGCTCGAGCCCTCCAAGATGGTCTTCTGCCTGATCGGCGTGTTCCTCGGCACCGCCGTTGGCGTGCTGCCGGGCATCGGACCGGCGCTGACGGTCGCCCTGTTGCTGCCGATCACGTTCAAGCTCGACCCGGGAGGGTCGCTGATCATGTTCGCCGGCATCTACTATGGCGGCATGTATGGCGGCTCGACCACCGCGATCCTGCTCAACGCGCCGGGCGAAAGCGCTTCGCTCGCGACCGCACTCGAAGGCTCCAAGATGGCCAAGGCCGGCCGCGGCGGACCGGCGCTCGCGACCTCGGCGATCGGCTCCTTCGTCGCCGGCCTGATCGCGACGATCGGCCTCGCCTTCCTGGCGCCCTGGCTCGTCGAGATCGCGGTGAAGTTCGGCCCCTGGGACTATTTCGCGCTGATGATCGTCGCCTTCGTCACGGTCTCCGCGACCTTCGGCGACTCACCCCTGCGCGGCCTCACCAGCCTGTTCCTCGGCATCACGCTCGGCCTGATCGGCATCGACAAGCTGACCGGCCAGGCGCGGCTGACCTTCGGCGTGCCGGAGCTGCTCAACGGCGTCGAGGTCACGACGCTCGCGGTGGGCCTGTTTGCGGTGGGCGAGGCCTTCTACGTCGCCTCAAAGCGCTTCCGCGACCCCGAGGAGATCATCCCGATCAAGGGCTCGCTTTGGATGACCAAGGAAGACTGGAAGCGCTCCTGGGCGCCCTGGCTGCGCGGCACCGCCTTCGGCTTCCCGATCGGCGCCCTGCCGGCCGGTGGCGCCGAGGTCCCGACCTTCCTGAGCTATTCGACCGAGAAGCGGCTCTGCAAATATCCGGGCGAGTTCGGCAAGGGCGCGATCGAGGGCGTCGCCGGGCCGGAGGCCGCCAACAACGCCTCGGCCGCCGGCACGCTGGTGCCGCTTCTGACGCTCGGCCTGCCGACCTCGGCGACCGCTGCGATCATGCTCGCCGGCTTCCAGCAATACGGGCTCAACCCCGGCCCGCTGCTCTTCGCCGAGAAGCCGGACCTGGTCTGGGGCCTGATCGCCTCGCTCTTCATCGCCAACGTCATGCTGGTGATCATCAACCTGCCGCTGATCGGGATCTGGGTCCGGCTGCTCGCCATCCCGCAGCCCTGGCTCTATGCCGGCATCCTCGTCTTCGCGACGATGGGAACGCTCGCGGTCAACAGCTCGGCCGTCGAACTCGGCATGCTCTTCGCGTTCGGCTTCATGGGCTACCTGATGCGCCGCTACGACTATCCGGTGGCACCGATGGTCGTCGGGCTCATCCTCGGCCCGATGGCGGAGGCGCAGTTGCGACGCGCGCTGCAGATCAGCCTCGGCGACCCGATGATCCTGCTGGAGAACCCGATCTCGGCGACGCTGCTCGGCATCGCCTTCGTCGCGCTGGTCGCCCCCTTTGCGATGAAGGGTCTCAACCGCTTCAAGGCTGCCGAGGACTGACCAGGCCGAACCGAATGAGGCTCTCGCCCGTCGCGACGAGAGCCTCCGCCGCCGGGCGCGGCTGCCAGCCGAGCATGGCCCGCGCCTTGGCGCTCGTCGCGTTCTTGCTGCGGCCGAGTTCGGCCGTCGCGGCCTGCCGGGCGGTGGCGCTGAAGCGCGCGGCGAAGCGCACCAGCCAATCCGGCAGCACGCGCGTCGACACACGCGCGGCATTCTCGCCGAGGCCGTCCTTCAAGACCTGGGCGATCGCCTGCATCGTCATGAAATCACCGGCCGTGGCCAGGAAGCGCTCGCCGGCGGCGGCTGCATCGGTCATGGCGCGCAGATGCAGGTCGGCGACGTCGCGCACGTCGACGACGCCGAACATCAGACGCGGCACCGCCCAGAGCCGGCCATCCAGCATGGTCTTGACCAGCAGGATCGAGGGCGAGAGGTCCGGCCCGAGCAGCGGACCGAAGATGCCGACGGGGTTGACTACCGCAAGCTCCAGCCCCTGCCCTTCGCCATCGACGAAATCCCAGGCGGCCCGCTCGGCCAGCGTCTTGGACTTCGGATAGGCGGCAAGACCGGGCGCGTCGACCTTCGTCCAGTCTCGCTCGTCATAGGGACGCTTCACCGTCCGGCCATAGCCGATCGCGGCGAAGGAGGAGGTCAGGACGACGCGCTTGACGCCGGCGTGATGCGCGGCGCGCAGGACGCGCAGCGTCCCCTCCCGCGCCGGCCGGATCAGCTCGTCCTCATCCTTCGGCTCGGCTGCGGCGACGGGCGAGGCGACGTGCAGGGCGTAGGTGCAGCCGGCGGCCGCCTCTCCCCAGCCCTCATCGCTCATCAGGTCTACGATGGCGACCTGCAAACGATTTCCGGCATCCAGGCCCGCAGCGCGCAGGGTTTCCCTCAACGGTCCCTCGCGCGCCGGATCACGCAGCGTTGCGCGGACATCGTACCCCGCGGCGAGCAGCGACAGGATGCAGTGCCCCGCAAGGAAACCGGAGCCTCCGGTCACGAGGACGAGATCACGCGTCATGTCGCAGGCTCCAGCATCTGTTTCGACCGCCGGCCATAACGTCCGTTTCGTGATGACGCCAGAGCATGGCGCGCGGCCAGTGAACCATTGCGGCGGAACTGTGTTGTCCAAGGAGCCGGCATCGGCGCCGATGCCGCGGCAGAGGGAGACTATCGATGAGCGACACCGCGCTCGGCGCGCAGGCCGGCACCGGTCAGCCAGCCGCCACCCAGCCCAGCCTGAACCGCGTGATGGGTCCATGGCTGCTGCTGCTCTTCATCGTCGGCGACATCCTGGGAACGGGCATCTACGCGCTCACCGGGCAGGTGGCGAACCAGGTCGGCGGCGTGGTCTGGCTGCCCTTCCTCGTCGCCTTCGCCGTCGCGATGGTGACGGCCTTCAGCTATCTCGAACTCGTCACGAAATACCCGCAGGCCGCCGGCGCCGCGCTCTATACCCACAAGGCCTTCGGCGTCCATTTCATAACCTTCATCGTCGCCTTCGCGGTGATGTGCTCGGGGATCACCTCGGCCTCGACAGCCTCGCGCGCGTTCGCCGCCAACATGTCCAGCGCCTTCGGGCTCGGCCTTTCCGGCGGCTGGGGCATTACCCTGATCGGTCTCGGCTTCATGGCGCTGGTGGCGGTCGTGAACCTGCGCGGCGTCGGCGAGAGCGTGAAGGCCAATGTCGTGCTGACCTGCGTCGAACTCACCGGCCTGCTGATCATCATCACCATCGGCATGATGGCGATCGCCGCCGGACAGGGCGATGTCTCGCGGGTGATGCAGTTCAAGGCCACGGCCGATGGCGGCGTGTTTTGGCCGGTCATCGCGGCGACGACGCTGGCCTTCTTCGCGATGGTCGGCTTCGAGGACTCGGTCAACATGGCCGAGGAGACCAAGGACCCCAGCCGCATCTTCCCGAAGATCCTGCTGGCAGGCCTCTTCATCACCGGCGTGATCTATGTGCTGGTCTCGATCTCGGCGATCACGCTCGTGCCGCCCGAGCAGCTCGGCGAAGGCGAGACACCCCTGCTGAAGGTGGTGCAGGCCGGCGCGCCGAACTTCCCGATCTGGATCTTCGGCTTCATCACGATGTTCGCGGTCGCCAACAGCGCCCTGATCAACATGCTGATGGCCAGCCGGCTGGTTTACGGCATGAGCCGCGAGCATGTGCTGCCGCCAATCCTCGGCAAGGTCCATGCGACGCGGCGTACGCCCTATATCGCGATCGGCTTCACCAGCCTGCTCGCCTTCGCGCTGATCACCTTCGTCGGCGAGGTGCCGGCACTCGGCGGCACCACCGCATTGCTGCTGCTCTGCGTCTTCACCGTCGTCAATATCGCGGTGCTTGTGCTGCGCAAGGACGCCGTGGACCACCAGCATTTCCGGACCCCGACCCTCCTGCCGATCGTCGGCGCCATCTCATGCGCCTTCCTTGCCGGGCCATGGACCGGCCGCGCCTCGGTCCAGTACACGATCGCGGGCGTGCTGATCGGCGTCGGCGTTCTGCTCTGGTTCGTCACGGTCATCGTCAACCGCAAGACCGGCACGGCGCGTAGCGATCCGCTGATGGAGGATATCGGCGGTCGCGGCCCGGTGAACTGATCACCCGGGCCTCATGAAAAAGGCCGGCGATCGCTCGCCGGCCTTCGATATCCCTGAGCGCTGCTATGCGCAGAGCCTCACAGCGTATGGCCGCGCTTGCGCATCTCCTGCGAGAAGCGGTCGAACAGATACTGGCTGGTCTGCTCGGTCCAGGGCTTCAGCACGGTGAAGATGTCATCCATCGCGTCGCGCCGCAGCGCATTGTAGCGCTGGCCGACCGGGGACTTGAAGAAGCCGGCGACCTCCTTGAGATCCGCCTCGTTCATTCTGCGGGCGAAGACCTCGGCCGTCGTCTTGGCCATCTCGTCGATGCGCTTGTCAGCCTCCGGCTTGAGCGCCGTGATGACGGCATCGGCGTCCTTCTTCATCTCCGGGCGGGTCGCGGTCAGCTGCTGCACGCTCGTCTCGAACTCGGTGAAGATACTCGTGATGGTCTGCGTGATACCGGTCAGGTCCGCGACCTCGCGCGCCACCTGGAGATGGCTCGGCGTCAGCGCCGGTGCCTGAGCGATGGCGGGAACTGCGCAGACAAGCGCCAGACCCATAGCAGCACGGACGAGAGAACGACGGATCATGCGTTGAAACCCCTTCATCAGCGAACCATCGCCAGAGCGCGCGATTGCGCCACCGACACCGATGGACCGGTCATTGTGGCGCGTTCCTTAGCGTGGATCGCGCCGGAATGGAATTATTCGATCCGGCCGAGGAGCTTGAGGCCATCGGCCCCGGCCAGCACGGCTCCGGTCGCGAGCCCGATGAACAGACCGTGCTCTACGACACCGGGGACGACGTTCAGCGCCTGCGCCAGCAATTCGGGACGCTCGATCACGCCGAGATGCGCGTCGAGGATATAGTGACCGCCATCGGTGACGAGCGTCGTGCCGTCCGCCCGCTGGCGCAGCACGAGCTTGCCAGCGGCACCCGAGGCGGCGATAGCCGCGGCCACGGCCCTGCGCGTCGCCTCCAGCCCGAACGGCACGACCTCGATCGGCAGCGGGAAACGGCCGAGCGTCTGCACCAGCTTGCCGTCATCGGCGATCACGATCATCCGGGCGGAGGCCGCCGCGACGATCTTCTCGCGCAGCAGCGCCGCGCCGCCGCCCTTGATCAGGCGCAGCTGCGGATCGACCTCGTCGGCGCCATCGACCGTGAGATCGAGCTCCGGCGACTCGTCGAGCGTCGACATCGGAATGCCCAGCGAAACCGCCTGGGCCTGCGTCACCTCTGAGGTCGAGACGCAGACCACCTCGAAACCGGCGGCGACCTTCGCGCCGAGCAGATCGACGAAATGCTTCGCGGTGGAGCCGGTGCCGAGGCCGAGCCGCATCCCCGGCCGCACGAGTTCGAGCGCACGAGCGGCAGCCTGCCTCTTCAGGTCGTCGGCATTCATCGGGTCCGTCCGGCTCGGGTTTTGAAAACGCCCGCCGCCCATGCCGGACGACGACGGCGCTCTCCTGCCCCGGCGGAGCAGACGAGTCCAGCACGTGGGCGCGTCAAGACGTCATTTCGTCTGGGGCGTGCACACCGTCTTGTCGTCGAAGACGTAGCAGATGCTCATCTCGCCGGTACGGATGTTGACGCGGAAGATCCCGCCTTCCTTCTCGTGCCGGGACGGCATCAGGCCGTAATCGCTGGGTGCCTGGGGTCCCGCGCCCTCTCCCGACGGGAAGCAGACCGTCAGGCCGACGCCGCCTTCCTTGAGCTGGAACTGGCAGGCGCCGACCTCGCCCGTCGCCTTGTCGATCCGGTAGACGCGGTTGAGATCGTTCTGCGGCGCGGGCGCGAACTCGAAAGGGCCAGCCCAGGCCGGCGCCGCACCCACCATCGCAAGACCCGCCCCGAGCACCAGCCCTGCGATTCCAGCCCGTCTTCCCGTGAAATTCAACATGATGATCTTCCCTGCCGCCGGCCGCGCGACGAATCGCGCGCACGATACCACCTTGCGAGGCAATTCGGATCGCAAGGCAATTTTGGGAAGGCGATAGCGCAGGGCTTGCCAGCCCGGCCGCAACGACCTTTAACCGAATCCTGCGCGCCCGAATCACTCCGAAGGTTCCGACCATGAGTCTGCCCCCGATCGTCGTCTTCGATCTCGACGGAACGCTTGCGGAGACCGCGCCGGACATCATGCGGGTCCTCAACCTGATCCTGGTGCGCGAGGGACTGGCCGCCCTGCCGCTCGAGAGGGCGCGCGAACTCGTCGGCGCGGGCGTGCGCGTCCTGATCGAGCGCGGCTTCAAGGTCTCGGGCCGGCCGCTCGACCCGGAGACGCTGGAGCGACTCTTCCTGGAGTTCATGGACATCTACGCGCAGGATACGGCCGGTAGCAGCCATCTCTTCGACGGCGTGCTGGGCGCGCTCGACGCGCTGGCCGGCGAAGGCTATGCGCTCGCCGTCTGCACCAACAAGCCGATCCTGCACACCAACCTGATACTCGCTCATTTCGGCATCGCCGAACGCTTCGCGGCGGTCTCCGGGCGCGACAGCTTCCCGTATTTCAAGCCGGACCCGCGCCATCTCACCCTGACGATCGCCGCGGCGAAGGCCGATCCGGCGCGCGCCGTGATGATCGGCGACTCGCGCACGGACATCGCGACCGCGCGCGCGGCCGGCATCCCGACGATCTGCGTGCCCTTCGGCTATACCGACGTGCCGATCGAGACGTTGGAGCCTGATCTCGTGATCCAGCATTTCGACGAGCTGCATGGCGCGGTCGATCGCGTGCTCAAATCTCCTCCGCGGACATCCTTGACGGCATGAGGCGCGCCGACTAGGAGAGGCCGGGTCCGGGCGATTAGCTCAGCGGTAGAGCACTCCCTTCACACGGGAGGGGTCACAGGTTCGATCCCTGTATCGCCCACCATCCAACCCCCTGAAATCATTGAGAATTTCCAACTTGTTCCCCTTCGGGGGCTTGTTCTTGTTTGTGCACGTTTGTGCAGGACAATGCGCGAACAGTCGGCACGGATTGTCGGCGCGCCGGTGAGAAGTGGGGGTAGTTTGGGGGAAGCTGTTCTCGATGCGTTTCAGCTTCGTCCCCACTGCGTGCGCCGCTCGTAAGCCGATGCACAGAAAAAATGTGTTCGTGAGCTAAAAAACTAGCTGCAAGTGGCGCGCCTAATATTAGGAATATTATCTTACTAGTGCGAGATCTCGCGAACGATCATCGCTTTAGCTCAGCAGAGATCCTGGCTCCTTTCGACTCTTGCGATCGCGCTATGGCAACTGCAGCGACGCCGAAGTTCAACTCGTTGACCGCGCCTTGTACAGTCGTGACCGAAGCGTCACCGGGGTATGTTCTCTGGCATGGGAGTTCCGCTTTCGACCCGTGCAGAAGTTGGTCGCACGGAGTCAGATTGCGCCATCAACCTTGGTTGCGGAAAATGCCAATCAGCAAATCTCGTGTGCTTGCGACCGTCCTGATTGTCGCCCTTTCGGCAGCAGGAGCAGTGGCTCAGAAGCCTCAAGAAGTTGATGCTCTCGGCTGCTGGCAAACCGAGATGCGAACGGTACCGCGCCAAGGGAGCTTCTATGCCGGATATTGCTTCCTCAAGGGCGGACTCATCGCCGGAGGTGAACTCCATGGTGTTTCGGGCAGCAGCATTGAAGATCGGTGGCGGCGCTTAGACCGGACACGTGTCATGGTTGGCGGCAAGATCTGTTCGCTAAGGCGCTCGGGCGACGGAGCGAAGTTGCAAATTTCTGGCTGCCCGAAATACGCCCGCGAATGGTTCAAAGCAGACCCAGTGAAGGTGCTGCCCCCTTCTCCGTAGCCGCGTCTGCTTTCGACCCATAGCCGACATGACCTACCGCGGCCGTCGCCCCTGCTGCGGCATTAAGCGCCAGGGATGCCATCCAGCGTGAAGACTGTAATCAGATCACCTCCGTGCTCGATGTAGGTTGGAGAATTCAAAATTTCCTTCCTCAACTTATCAACATCGGCGTCGGTCGACCTCAGTATGCTTCGGCCGCCTTCTAAAATTGATTCGGCGACAATGGCCGCGATATGAGGTTTCGATTTTGTAGTGAAAGCAAATTTGCTAGCGATATGAAACATCGCAGATGCGGTGTGAGCGATGCACTCGTTAGTGACTGTATTCGTCCGAATTTTGAACATATCGACGATCGCATGCGTTATTTCGTGCGTTATAGTTGACTGCTCCTTCGGATCAAACCCGTAAGGAAATTTTGGAACTGTTAGCATATTTTCTACGCGATTATATTTAGCTCCAATTCCGTCCGGAAGCGGTTTGATTTCAACGTGAACATTGTCTCGAAGCACGGCTCTTGCTAGTCGAAAATAGTTCGAAGAATCGATAGTAATTCCATCAAGTGTAAAATTTATTCTATTTATCCCCTTTGAGCGAATAACTACGGCGATTTGTTGCCTCAGCTTTTCTTTCTGTGTCGCCACGGTCGCGCCCTTTCGCTCAGATTCAGGGTCCGTAACCCAAATAGGTTTCGAACGCGTCCTTCGTTTGAGGGAGCGGACCCTGCGGGGCGGTCCGCTCACGACCCATAGCTGACGGACCCAAGGCGCAGCATCCTCCGCTGAGAAATGCTAATTGTTCTGGGACGGGCAGCCGAAATCATGGCCGAGGAGGTCATGCTGACGACGGGCGGAGGGTGCAGCACATCGACGGCATTTTAAACGCAGCGTTCACCTGATCTTGGATATCGCATGATCTGCTGGCGCCGTTGCCGCCGGTATCACGGATGAAGCATCTCTATTACGGCCCCTATCGCGCGTGGGTGCGCCGCCATCTCGTCAAGCTGCAGGGCGGACGCTGTTGCTATTGCAAGCGCCCCTTCACGAAACGTGGCCCCACGCGCGCGACGATCGAGCACAAGCGCGCGAAGATGGACGGCGGTACTGACGATCTCGCTAATCTCTCGGCGGCATGTGAGCACTGCAATCGGCACCGGGGCCGGCAGATGAACCTGTCGCGTCGATCGGCGATCGCGAATCTGGCGCAAAGCGCAACATCGTCCGCTGAACCGAATGTTCCGGCGCCTTGACGGCGGTAGCCTTGCTAGCGACGCCAGGTCTGTTTGAAATACTTGTCGAACCACAGCTCAGCGGCATAGGATGGGCTGCCAGTCGATCGAAACTGCATGTAGCGGCCATAGCTCTTATCATCGAGCCAA
>SEEM01000006.1 GCA_004144595.1 Hyphomicrobiales bacterium | reverse complement strand
GTCACGATCAACACCGCGATCCGCGGCTTCACTCAGAATTTAGGCCGTTCGCTCGCGCCGGAAACCTCGGTGACGGTCTCCGGCAAGGTCCCGGATGGCGTCGACTACCTGTTCTCCGGTCAGATCCGGGGCGCGGGCCGCACTTATGACGGCGCCGGGCGCGAATTGCCGTCGGACGGCCTGCTCGGCCAGGGCGGCGGCGATCGCTACAAGGCCGGCAACCTGCTCGCCAAGCTCGGTTATGATTTCGCGGGCGGCAAGCGCATCGAGTTCAACGCTTCCTGGATCGGCTTCGACCAGGACCCGAAATACCTGACCAACTACGCCGCGCCCTTCGCGCGGCCGGACCGGACGCAGCTCTATACCGGCCAGAGCGTTCTGGAGGACACCAAATCGGTGTCGCTGCGCTATAGCGATGCCGATTTCGCGCTCGGCAAGCTCAGCGTGCTCGGCTACTACAACGACATCAAGAAGCGCTTCAATTACTCGACCTTCTCCTACCCCTACAATTCGCAGGTCTACTACTCGTTCAACCCGCTCTCGCCGACGAGCCGGGACAACCAGACGACGCTCTATTCGCAGCGCGGCGGCGTGAACGTCACGATCGACACCCCGCTCGATCGCATCCTGCCCGGCGCCAAGCTGACCTGGGGCGGCGACCTGATCCAGGAGAAGACCTGGCAGACCCTGACCAGCGGACAGGATGTCTTCACGCCATTGAAACAGACGACGGCCGCCGGCTTCGGCCAGCTCCAGATCCCGATCGGCGAGCGCATCGTGCTGCGCGGCGGCCTGCGCTACGAGCATTTCTCGCTCTCGGTGAACGACTATACCCGCCCGGCGGCTTACGCGGCTGTCGCGGCCAACAATGCGCAGGGCTACCAGGCCTTCGTGCTGCCGGCTTTGCGCGTGCTCGGCGGCGATTTCGACTATTCGGCGCTGACTGCCAATCTTGGCGCGACGGTCAAGCTTTCCGAGACCAGCGAGATCTTCGGCGGCTTCTCGCAGGGTTTCGCCCTGCCGGATGTCGGCGCCTTCACCCGCCGCGCCGGCATCTCGACGCAGTACGCCTGTCCCGTGCAACTGCCGAACTGCCTGCCGGCAAACCGCCAGACGATCAGCTACTCGTCGATCGCGCCCAAGGCGCAGATCGTGAACAATTACGAGCTGGGCATCCGCGGCAGCTATGACCGCTTCAAGGGCTCGCTGACCGGCTTCGTCAGCACCTCCGACGACGGCGTCACCTTCGATTCCGTCACCAACACGATGTCGCAGCAGAAGGAGCGGATCTGGGGCGTCGAGGCGACGGGCGACGTCACCATCACCGACGCCTTCACGATGGGCACGGTGCTGTCGTATCGCGAGGGCCGCTACGACACCAATGGGGACGGCCGGCTCGACAGCAACCTGCCCAACAACCGCATCGGCTCGCCCTGGCGCGGCATGCTCTATGGCAGCTATCGCTTCGTGAACGGCATGCAGGTCCGCGTCGAGGGCGAGGCCTTCTCGGACCGCGACGTCGCGATCGACCTGCGCGGCACGCGCTACAAGCTGAAGGGCGCGGCCACGATGAACCTCGCGCTCACCGCCCCGGTCTGGGAGGGCGAGGCCTATGTCGCGGTCAACAACCTGTTCGACCGGGCCTACCAGAACCCGACCGCGACCTCGGTGCGCAACCTGCCGAACTATGGCTGGGGCCGCACGGTCACCGTCGGCTTCCGCAAGACCTTCTGACGTCATGGTCAGCCTCGAGATCGACGCGGATGCTGTAGTGACGCTGCGCTTCATGCCGCCCTATCAGCCAGAGGACGAGCGCGCCTATCTCGACGCGCTCCACGAGATCGGCCAGCGCGAGGAGCCCTATACGCTGCTGACGATTTTCGGCGGCGGGCGGGGGCTCTCGCAGGCGGGGGAGCGCGAACAGGCGCTCTGGTTCAAGGCGACGCGGGACCGGGTCTCGCGCGCCTGCCGGGCCTGCGCCATCGTGCGGCCCGATGCGAGCGAGAAGACCGCCGAAATTTTCCGGCGGCTCTGGCCCTTCCCGATCGTCGCAGAGCGCGAGGAAGCAGTCGGCCGCGCCTTCCTCCTGAGCCAGCACAACGGTGCGAAGCCATGAGCAGCGCGACGGACTCCGCTCACATGGCTCCAGCGCTCGCGCCGCGCCAGCGCTACCGGCTCTTCGCCGTGCTGGGCGGGCTTTATCTGGCGCAGGCGATCCCGTCCTATCTCTTCGTCGCGGCGCTGCCGCCGATCATGCGGGAGCTCGGCATCTCCCGCACCGCAATCGGCGCGATGAGCATCCTCCTGCTGCCACTCGTGCTGAAATTCATCTGGGCGCCCTGGGTCGACCGCATCCGCCCCTTCGCGCGGGCGCATAGGGCCGGCTGGGTCTTCATCACCCAGGGCCTGACGATCCTGGCCATCCTTGCGCTGACATTGGTGGGGCCGACCGAGGTCAATACGATCATCGCGATCGGCTTCGTCGCGTCGCTCCTGATCTCGACGCAGGACATCGCGACCGACGGTTATGCCGCGAAATACCTGCCGGAGGCGGACCGCGCCATCGGCAATGCGATCCAGGGCGGCTCGGTCGCCTTCGGTGTCGTCATCGGTGGCACGCTCGGCCTCGTGCTCTACCATCATATCGGCTGGACCGGGATGCTGGTGACCATCGCCGCGATCTCGTTGCTACCCTTGGTCGCCGCCGCGATGATGCGCGAGGACGATCCCTTGCCGGGCGCCGCGCCTGCACCGCGCCCGTCGATCCGCGCCTTCCTGAAGCGTTCCGAGGCGCGCCAGATTCTCTGGATCGCTTTGACCTACCGGGCGAGCGAAGGCCTCGTGAAGGCAATGGAGGGCTCGTACCTGGTCGATGCCGGCATCCCGCTCGACCAGATCGGCTATCTTTCCGGCCTCTCCGCGACGACGGCGGGGCTCGCGGGCTCGGCCATCGCGGCCTGGATGGTCAAGCGGCAGGGCTTGTCCTTCGTCCTCGCTCTGCTCGGAGCCATGCGGACGGTCTGCTTCGCGCTCTTCGCGGCGCATGCACTCGGCGCCGTCGTCGGCGTCTGGCCGCTCTTCGGCGCTGCCGGTTTCCAGACCCTGATCCGCTACATGGAAATCGTCGCGCTCTATTCGCTGTTCATGGCGGTGACGACCTCGGACCAGCCCGGCACCGACTTCACCATCCTCGCCTGCGCGCAACTGCTGGTCTATCTGGCCGGCTCGATGCTGGCCGGCAAGCTCGCCGACGCAATGGGCTACGGCTTCCTGTTCGCGCTGGCGACCGCGATCTCGGCCATCGCCGTGATCGCGACGGTCAGGATGCTGTCCCAGGCGAAGATCATGCAACCGGCCGGCGCAGGGGCAACCAAAGCCGGCTGAGCATGGCGGAATGGCCCTGCACAGGCGCCATTCTGTTCTGACGCATTTTCTCCACGAGAACCGGTGCCTTCTTCGCTCGAAAATGCTCTAGCTTCAGCAGCATGTGGGGGATTCTCCAAGACTACTGGCCGCATATCCTGGCCGTCATCACCATCGTGACGTCGGCGATCGCCGGCGCGCATGCGGTGATGACGAAGGACGAGGTGCGCGCCGCCATCGGCTGGGTCGCGGTCATCATCCTCTCGCCGATCATCGGGCCGATTCTCTACGCGATCGCCGGGGTCAACCGCATCCGGCGGGCCTCGATCCTGGCCAACCGTCCCGGCCACGGCATGGCGGCGGCCGATTTCCATGTCGAGGACGAGGCGGTCGCGACGGATTTCGGCCGGCGCTTCCTCGCACTCAAGACGCTCGGCGACCGCGTCGCCCGCCATCCGCTGACCACCGGCAACCGCATCGAGACGCTGGAGACCGGCGACGAGGCCTATGGCGCGATGCTCACGGCGATCGCCGCGGCCGAACGCAGCATCATCCTGGAAAGCTACATCTTCGACCGCGATCCGATCGGCCTGCGCATCGCCGATGCGCTGATCGAGGCGCATCGGCGCGGCATCGCGGTCCGCGTGCTGATCGACGCGGTCGGCGCGCGCTACTCCGTGCCGAGCATCGCCGGGCACCTGCGCGAGGGCGGGGTCGCGGTCAGCGTCTTCAACGGCAACATCATCATGGGCCTCAGGCTGCCCTATGCCAATCTCAGGACGCACCGGAAGATCATCGTCGTCGACGGCGTCATCGGCTTCATGGGAGGTATGAACATCCGGAAGGGCTTCACCCGCGAGTTCGCCGGCGACGCCTTTGCCCATGACACGCATTTCCGCATCGAGGGGCCGGTCGTGGCGGATCTCTTCGCGGTCGCGTCCGAGGACTGGTGCTTTGCCACCCGCGAAGCACTCGCTGGCCCCGCATGGGACCTGCCCGCGCTGGAGCGGGGCGGCATGTCCGCGCTGGCTCGTGCCGTGCCGTCAGGGCCGGACGCCTATCTGGAGACCAATCACAAGCTCTTGATGGGGGCGCTGTCGGTGGCGCGCGATTCGGTGAAGATCATGTCGCCCTATTTCCTGCCCGACCAGGAACTGATCAGCGCGCTCGTCACCGCTGCGCGACGCGGCGTCGATATCGATATCGTCGTGCCCTCGGTCAACAATCTCGTCCTGGTCGACCGGGCCATGACCGCGCAATTCGACCAGATCCTGAAGAACTATTGCCGGATCTGGCGCTCGACCGGCGCTTTCGACCATTCCAAGCTTCTCGCCATCGATGGGAGCTGGGCCTATATCGGCTCCTCCAATCTCGACCCACGCTCGCTACGCCTGAACTTCGAGATCGATCTCGAGGTCCTCGACCACGGTTTTGCCCGCGCGATCGAGCGCCGAATCGAGACTGTGATGGCAAGTGCGACCCCCGTCACGCTTGCCGGCCTGCGCGCCCGGCCCTATGTCATGCGTCTGATCGACAGGCTGATCTGGCTCGGTTCACCTTATCTGTGAGCCAGCACGGTCATCTACCTGACGCCAGAGGCACCTAAGCCGTCAACCCGTTCGAAGAGAGCAGGTCCGGAGCACGAGCCGGCGGAGCGATGCAGAAGAAGAACCAGAGCCTTCCCGCCAGCATCATCGCCTCGCTGCGCCAGCGCAGGAACCGCCCCGGAACGGTGCCGACGGGCGCGGTTGGTCGACCTGGCGGCACGCTCGTCGCCTCCTACAACGTCCATAAATGCGTCGGCGTCGACGGCCGCTTCGATCCCGACCGGATCGGGCAGGTGATCCGCGAGATCGCGCCCGATGTGATCGCCCTTCAAGAGGCCGACAAGCGCTTCGGCGCCCGCCACGGCCTGCTCGATCTCGCCCGGCTGAAAGAAGAAACCGGCCTCGTCCCGGTTCCCGTCGAGAGCGCCAATGCGGCGGCCCATGGCTGGCACGGCAATGTCGTGCTGTTCCGGCAAGGGCTGGTGCGCGATGTCCATCAGGTCTCGCTGCCCGGGCTGGAGCCGCGCGGCGCGCTGGTCGTCGATATCGACCTGGAAAGTGGGGCCGCCCTCAGGATCGTCGCTGCGCATCTCGGCCTGCTCAGGCGGTCGCGCTCCCAGCAAGCCCGCATGATCATCGACCTGATGCGCAGCCGGGACGAGCGCCCCACCCTCCTGCTCGGCGATCTCAACGAATGGCGCCTCGGCGGCCGCTCGGCATTGAGCGCGCTCGACGCAGCCTTCGGCGCGATGCCGGTGCCGGTGCCGAGCTTCCCGGCCGGGCTGCCCCTGCTGGCGCTCGACCGGATCATCGCCAACCGCCCGGAAATCCTGTCGGAGGTCGCGGTCCACGACACGCCGCTCGCTCGCGTCGCCTCCGACCACCTGCCGATCAAGGCTTTCGTCGATCCCGCCCTGGCCGCGCTGCCGGTCAGCGGGCCGGAGTTCATGCTCGTGACGCCTGACGTGGCGCCCGCTGCGGCGATCACAAAGCCCGACGAGGAAGCGCCCTTTCCGATCCCCGCATTCTCATCCGGGAATGGCCGTGGCGGCAGCAATCGCGAGCTCGTGCGCAAGGCCGGCGATCAGCTGAAGCGCGCCGTGAAGCGCACCCTGCGGCGGCCGGGCCCCCCGCAGCGCTGAGCTGCCTGGACAATTGCCGGATCAATCCGGTCGCTACGACCTTTGTGATTCCGGGGCGCGCCGACGGCGCGAGCCCGGAACCCACGACGGGGCGAGACAGTCCCCAAGGTGTGGTGGGCTCGCCACCCGGTCGTGGATTCCGGGTTCTTCGCTCCGCGAAGCCCGGAATGACAACGGTCGCCTGAAACCGCGGTTGATGCCGACATTGCGCTTCAGTGCTGGCCAATCCCGACGAAGCCTGCTTTCTGGTCTCGTCAGACGTCTCGATGGCGCAGAATCAGATGCCGGATACCTTGGCCGAGCGCCCCAGCGCGCTGCAGCTCTTCCTGATCTTCGCACGGATCGGGCTGACCAGCTTCGGCGGCGGCCTGAGCGGCTGGATGCTCCGGGAATTCGTGCAGCGGCGGCGCCTGATGAGCGAGGAGGATTTTCTCAACGGGCTTTCGGTCGCGCAGGCCCTGCCCGGCGTCAACGTCACCAACATGGCGATCTGGATCGGGTACAGGCTCGGCGGTCGCAACGGCGCCATCGCCTCCTGGTTCGGCATCGTCCTACCGGCCGCCGTCGTCATCGTGCTGATCGGCAGCGTCTTCGCCTCGCTCAGCGGCTATGAGCTCAGCCATGTCGCACTCAGCGGAGCGGCCGCGGCGGCGATCGGCCTGTCGCTGGCGATGGGGCTCACCGCCGCAAGGCGCGTACCGCGCCGACTGTTCCCACTCGCGATCATGGCCGCGACCTTCGTTGCCGTCGCGATCCTGAAATGGCCGCTGCTCTGGACGGTGCTCGGCTTCGGCTCGCTCAGCGTCGCCATGACCTATCGCGACGGCTGAGCGCATTTTTTCAGCCGCATGTTCGTTGCGCGGACCTTCGGTTCTTCACGCGAACAGGCGCCACTTCGCTCGAGAATACTCCAGGCCATGCAATCCCTGCCCTTCAGCATCCTGCTTGTCTTCCTGCCACTCTCGCTCGTGACGATCGGCGGCGGCCAGAGTGCCATCGCCGATATGCACCGCCAGATCGTCGAGGTGCATCAGTGGATGAGCGCCGCGCAGTTCGTAGACGCCTTCGCGATCGCGCGGCTGGCTCCGGGACCGGGCTCGCTGCTCGCGACGCTGATTGGCTGGCAGATCGCCGGGTTCTGGGGCGCCGTCGCAGCGACCGCTGGCATCTTCGGGCCGACCGCCTTCCTCATCTACGGCGTCGCCCATATCTGGTCGCGCTACGAGGGCGCCCGCCTGCTGCGCGCGTTGGAAAAGGGCCTGCGACCGGTCGCCGCCGGGATGATCCTGGCGGCGAGCTATGTGCTGATCCAGTCGCTCGACAGCGGCTGGCTAGGCCGCGGCATCGCGCTCGTCTCGACCGCCCTGCTGCTGCTGACGCCGGTCAATCCGCTGCTGCTGATCGCGGGCGGCGCCGGGTGCTTCGTCGGGGTGCACATGCTGGCGCTGATCTAGCCACTCTGAACGACAGGGCGTCGTTCTCGGGCTTGACCCGAGAATCTCTGGATATTGAGGCGCAGGGAGCCTTCTTCGGCAGGAGATGCTCGGGTCAAGCCCGAGCATGACGACAGACTACCGCCCGCGGATCAGATCGGCCGCCTGGTAGCTCCAATAGGTCAACTGGACGGCCGCCGTGCCGAAGGGGCCGCCGTTCCAGACCAGACCGAAGGGCGCGAAAAGCTTGTAGCGGTCGCTGGCGCCATGGATGGCCTCGGCGATGACCTTTCCGCCGATCGCGGTGGTGTTCATGCCGTGGCCGCCGAAGGCGGTACAGTACCAGACGCCCGGACGGTACTGGCCGATCTGCGGCATGAGATGGCGCGCATAGGACATCAGGCCCGACCAGGCGGCCTCGACCTTGAGCGCGGCAAGCTGCGGATAGGTCGTGACCATCTCGTGGCGCAGGATCGCGGCAACGTCGCCCGGCTCGGTCGTACGCGTGGTGATACGCCCGCCCCAGAGGATGCGCGAGCCGCCCTCGACCGTGCGGTAATAGTCGCCGGCGCGCCGGTCGTCGCCGACGCCGGTGCCGATGCGGATCGCCGAACGGATCAGGTCGGGCGCAGCCTCGGTCAGCAGCACATAGGTCGCGATCGGAATATAGGCCCGGCGCAGGGAGGGCAGCACATCGCCGGTATAGCCCCCGGTGGTGAACAGGACCTGCTCGGCCTCGATCGTCGCCTTGGCCGTCTTCAACTGCTTTACCGCGCCGTCGAGTTCGCAGGAGATGACCGGCGAAGCCTCGTGGATTCGGCCGCCGAGCCGGACGATCTCGCGGGCGAGCGCGCGGGCATAGTTCAGCGGGTGGAAATGGAAGGAATCATCGGCCGTCAGCGAGGCGTGATACTTTGGCGAGTTCAGCAGGGCGCGGGTCTCGTCGCGGCCGAGATAGCGCAGTTTCCGCCCGAAGCGCTTCTCCTGCGTGTCGCGCACCGCCTGCAGTCCGGCGCCGCCGTCATAGCGCACGACCTTCATGATGCCGGGCGACGGCGCGGCTTCGGTGATGGCGAGGCTTTCGATGTTGCCGCGGACGATCTCCACGCCTTCCATCGTCATCCGATAGAGTTCGTCAGCCTGGTCGCGGCCGGTCTGGCGCTCGATCGCGGCAAGCGAGGTCGCATAACCCGGGCTGACGAAGCCGCCATTGCGGCCGGACGCGCCCCAGGCGACGCGCTGCGCCTCCAGCAGCAGTACGGAACGGCCGGCGCGGGCAAGCTCAAGCGCGGCGGTCAGGCCGGCGAGCCCGGCGCCGACGATGCAGATCTCCGTCTTCAGCGTGCCTTCGGCCGGCGGGTAGCTCTCCTCCGTCGCGAGGGTGCGGCGGTAATAGGTGTCGATATAGGAGGAGGACATGCGGTCTCGCGGAAGGCAGGCGGCGGGCTGTTTTCGGTGTCGGCTCGCGCGATCCGCAACCGGTTTTCCCGGCAGCGGATTGCGGATTTTCAAGCTTATTCGGCGGCTTGCGCCGTGCGCGAGCCCGGCGGATCGAAGGCCTGGATCGGCGGCAGGTTGCCGTCGAAGCGCGCGACCTGCACCGTGGTGAGCTGGCCGGTGCAGCCCTGCGCCAATGCCGAGGTGCCGATATCGCGGGTCAGCACGTTCGGATTGCCATGAACGCAGAGCGGCTTGTCGTCGCTCGGATCGGCGGGGTCGTACCAGGCGCCGGTGGGGAGCTGGATCACGCCCTTGCGGATGCCGTCGGTGATGTGGACGGCTGCAAGGCAGGCGCCGCGCTCGTTCGAAAGCCGGATGATGTCGCCATCGGCGAGGCCGCGCAGGCCTGCGTCGTCGGGATGCATATGCGCGACCTCGCGGCCGCGATGCTTGGCGTCGCTGCTATGGCCGCCGAAGTCGAACTGGCTGTGCAGACGGGTCCGAGGCTGGTTGGCGACGAGCACATAGGGGTTGGCGTCATCGGGGACATTGGTCGCGCCGAGCCAGGTCGGATGGCCCGGGCAATCCGCCTCGCCGAAGCTGGCGATGGTCTGCGAGAATATCTCGAGCTTGCCGGATGGCGTGGGCAGCGGCGAGGCCACCGGATCGGCCCGGAAGGCACGCAGCCTCCCGCCATCGTCCGGCTGCTGCGGCAGGTCGAAGCCCTCGCCCGCCCAGAACTCGGCGAAGCTCGGGGCCGGCAGGCCCTTCTCGGCCAAAGCCGTGCGGGTCGGCTCGTAGAGATGCTCCAGCCATTGCCGTGCCGTGCGCCCCTCCGTAAAGGCTTCGGCGGTGCCAAGCCGCTCGGCCAGGTCGGCGAAGATCGCGTAGTCGTCGCGCGCCTCGCCATAGGGCGCGACCACCGGATGCATCGGCACCAGCAGCGGATCGTTCGGGTTGCCGCCGATATCCTCGCGCTCCAGCGTCATCGTGCAGGGCAGCACGATATCGGCATGACGGGCCGTCGCGGTCCAGGCGAGCTCGTGCACGACGAGCGTGTCGATCCGGGCGAAGGCCTCGCGCAGGCGGTTGAGGTCCTGATGGTGGTGGAACGGATTGCCGCCAGCCCAGTAGACCAGCTTGATCTCGGGATAGGTCCGGGTCTGGCCGTTATAGCGATAAGTGGTGCCGGGGTTGAGCAGCATGTCGGAGATGCGCGCGACCGGGATGTAGTCGCTGATCGGGTTCTTACCCTGCGAGAAGGTCGGCATCGGCACGGCATTGTAGCGGCGACCGTAATAGGCGATGGCGCCGAGTCCGTAGCCATAGCCGCCGCCGGGCAGGCCGATCTGGCCGAGCGCCGCAGACAGCACCATGCCCATCCAGACCGGCTGCTCGCCATGGGCGGCGCGCTGCAGGGCATGGGCCACGACGACAAGCGCGCGCTTGCCGTGCAGGCGCTTCGCCAGCGCCACGATCTCCTCGGCCGGAAGGCCGGCGATCGGCGCGGCCCAGCCCGCATCCTTCGGCTGCCCGTCGGTCTCGCCCAGCAGATAGCGCTCGAAGACCGGCCAGCCGGCCGTGTAGCGGTCGAGGAAGGCGCGGTCGTGCAGACCGTTGACCACGAGCGTGTGGACCAGGGCCATCATCAGCGCGGTGTCGCTGCCGGGCTTGTTCGCCACCCAGTCGGCGCGGGCGCCGGGAGGCAGGTCGCCGCGCAAAGGGCTGACCAGCACGAATTCGCAGCCGCGCTCCTGCGCCCGCTCCATCGCGCCGCGCTCGACATGGCGGCTGGTGCCGCCGCCGGCGACCATGCTGTTCTTCAGCGCCATGCCACCGAAGGCGAGCACGATCTCGCTGTGATCGGCGATCTGCTCCCAGGAAACGTTGCGCTTCACCAGATCCTCGTAGTCGCCGATGATATGCGGCACCAGGACGGAGGATGCGCCCGAGGAATAACTGTTGACCGACTTCACATAGCCGCCGGTCGAGGTGTTCAGGAAGCGGTGGATCTGGCTCTGCGCATGGTGGAAGCGCCCGGCGCTGGCCCAGCCATAGGAGCCGCCGAAGATCGCGCCGGGGCCATGGTCGTCGCGGACGCGGCGCAATTCGGCGGCGAGCTTGTCCAGCACGGCCGACCAGGACATCGGCACATACTCGTCGCGGCCGCGACGGCTGTCGGGACCCGGGCCGTTCTCCAGCCAGCCGCGGCGAACCATGGGCTGCGCGATGCGCGCGCGGTGGCGCAGGGCCGCCGGGAAGTTCTGCATGATCTCGTTGGGGTCGGGATCGCCCGGATGGGGCCGCACCTCGAGCTGACCCTCTTTCATCCGGGCGGAGAACACGCCCCAATGCGAGGTATGCGGGCGGAACGCCTCGCTTTCGGCAACAGCTTCGCCTGCAGGAACGATCGGAGCCGTCATCGCCTTCACCCTCGCCTTTTCGGACTGAACCAGCCGTTCCCTCATTCCGCTTGTCCAATGCCGATCGCAAGTGGGTTTCGCGGATTGCCGGCCAGCGCCGAACGCCTAGCCAAATGCAGAGGGGCCCGGCTGCGAGCCGGGCCCCTCTTATTCCGTCAGCCGGATCGCGCCATGATCAGCGGATCGGCGCCGCGTATTGCAGGCCGCCATTGGTCCAGAGAGCGTTCTGGCCGCGCGCGATCTTGAGCAGCGACTTCTCGCCGAGATTACGCTCGAACATCTCGCCGTAGTTACCGGCAGCCTTGATGGCGTTGTAGGCCCAGTCGTTCTTGAGACCGAGCGCCTCGCCGAAGGTGCCTTCCTTGCCGAGCAGGCGCTTGATCTCGGGGTTGTCCGACTTCGCGCGCATCTCGTCGACATTCGCCTGGGTCACGCCGAGCTCCTCGGCCGTGATCTGGGCGAAATGCACCCAGGTGACGATGTCGAACCACTGGTCGTCGCCATGGCGGGTGACGTAGCCGAGCGGCTCCTTCGAGATCGTCTCCGGCAGCACGATGTGATCGGCCGGCGCCTTGAAGCGCATGCGCTCGGAATAGAGGCCGGAGGCGTCCGTGGTGAAGGCGTCGCAGCGACCGCTCTCGTAGGCCTCGGTCGCCTCATTATTGGTGGCGAAGGTCACCGGCTCGAACTTCATGTTGTTCTTGCGGAAGTAATCGGCCGTGTTGAGCTCGGTCGTCGTGCCCTGCTGGATGCAGATCGAGGCGCCGCTGAGCTCCTTCGCCGACTTGATGTTCAGCGACTTCTTCACCATGAAGCCCTGGCCGTCATAGTAATAGGTCGCGCGGAAGTTCTGGCCCAGCGTCGTATCGCGGCTCATGGTCCAGGTCGTGGTGGCGGCGATGAGATCGGTCTCGCCCGACTGGAGGGCCGTGATCCGGTCCTTCGAGGGGAGCTGGATGAACTTCACCTTGGTCTGGTCGCCGAAGACGGCGGCAGCCAGGGCTCGGCAGTAGTCGGCATTGATGCCGGTCAGGATGCCGTTCGCATCCGGAACGGCGAAGCCGGCGAGATTCGCGCCAGTGCCGCAATTCAGAACGCCGCGCGACTGAATGGTCTTCAGGGTCTGCGCTTCCGCCGAAACCGAAAGGGCGCAGACGGCAGCAGCGGCAAGCGCCAGGGTCAACTTCATTGTTCCATCCCCATATTACGATAGTGTCGACGATGTTCCACGCGGCCCGGCTCCCGTCAATCGGGAGCGCGGTCCGCTCCGTTCCGGATCCCGCTTATTGCAGATCGGCGAAGGCGAGCTTCAGGCGCTCCACCGCTTCCACCACGACGTCGCGCGGCGTTGCCAGATTGAAACGCAGGAAATTCGCGCCGCCCTTGCCAAAGGTCGGGCCGTGATTGATGGCGATCTTCGCCTGCTTCTCGACGCGGGCCGTGAATTCGTCCGGTGCCATGCCCGTCCCCGAGAAATCCGCCCAGGCGAGATAGGTCGATTCCAGTGCCATCGAGCGCACGCCCGGAATGGAATCGATGCCGGCATCGAAAAGGCGGCGGTTGCCGTCGAGATAGAGGTTCAACGCGTCGACCCAGGCTGCCCCCTCCGGGCTGTAGGCCGCGGTCGCCATGGCCATGCCGAAGGAATTCGGGGAAATGCCGAGCGCATCCATGCGCCCGCGGAAGAGTGCGCGCAGCCGCTCGTCGGGAATGATGACGTTGCCGATATGGGCGCCGGCGATGTTGAAGGTCTTGGTGGTCGCCGTCATCATGACCAGGCGATCCATGATCTCCGGGGCCGCGAGCGGCATCGCGGTATGCTTTTGGCCGGGCATGACGAGGTCGTGGTGGATCTCGTCCGAGACCAGGGCAAGGTCGTGGCGCTTGCAGAAATCGGCGATCGCGCGCAATTCGTCGCGCGTCCAGACCCGACCGCCCGGATTATGCGGCGAGCAGAGGATCAGCATGCGCTCGCTGCCGGTCATTGCGGCATCCCAGGCGGGGATATCGAGGACATAACGGCCCTCCTCCAGCGCCAGCGGGCATTCGACGACATGCCGCCCGGACGAGGTCACGATGCGCGCGAAGGCGTGGTAGACCGGCGTCATCAGCACGACGCCGTCGTCGGGCCTGGTATAGGCCTCGACGCAGAGCGCGGTGCCGTTGACGAGGCCGTGCGTGGTGAAGACGGAAGCGGGGTCGACCTCCCAGCCGTGCCGGTTCGACATCCACCAGCGGATCGCCGCGAGATAGGCCCGATCATCGCCGAAATAGCCGTAGACGCCATGGGCGTTCATGCCGTCGAGGGCGCGCTGCACACAGGCCGGCGGGCGGAAATCCATGTCCGCGACCCACATCGCGATGCCGCCATCGGCCGGCACGCCGTAGACGGTCTCCATCTTGTCCCACTTGGCCGAATGAGTGCCACGGCGATCGATCCGCTCGTCGAAATTGGGAGAAAGCTGCATGAGACCCTGCCGGCTAATACGGAGAATATCGTTCCCCTAGCAGGTCTCCGGAGAGAACACAGCCACTGCCGGACGCAATGCTGGCGCATGAAGAGCGCATTCGTCGCGAACCGGGTCGACACGCTCAAACGGAACCATCGCCTGCATTGGACCGTTTCTCAGCCGCAACCACTGCCCTGATGTGAGGCTGGCGAAATGGCACCGCGCGCGATCTGGAAAGGCGCTCTCAAGATCGCCGAGGTCACCTGTCCTGTGGCGCTCTATACGGCAGCCTCGACGAGCGAGCGCATCTCCTTCCACACGCTGAACCGCAAGACCGGCAACCGCGTCCATCGCGAGTTCATCGACGAGGTCACCGGCAAGCCGGTGGAGAAAGACGATCAGGTCAAAGGCTATGATCGCGGCGACGGCGATTACATCGTATTGGAGCCGGAGGAGATCGCTCAGGCCACGCCCGACAGCGACAAGATCCTGGATGTCGCGACCTTCCTGCCCTGCGACGAAATCGACGACCTGTTCTTCGATCGCCCCTATTACGTGACGCCGAGCACGCCGGTCGCCGCGGAAGCGTTCGGCCTGATCCGGGACGTCATGGCGAGCCGGGAGAGCGCGGCCCTGGCGCGCACCGTGATCTTCCGGCGGATGCGCTCGATCCTGATCCGGCCGCACGGGGCCGGCATGATCGCGACGACGCTCAATTTCGACTACGAGGTCCGCCCGGCGGACAGTGCCTTCGACGACATTCCGAAGCTGAAGATCGAAGGCGAGATGCTGGAACTGGCCGAGCACATCATCCGCACCAAGGCCGGCCGCTTCGACCCCAAGGTCTTCGACGATCGCTACGAGAGCGCATTGGCCGAGCTGGTCAAGGCGAAGATCGAGGGCCGGACGATCAAGCCGGCGAAACGTCCGGAGCCGGCGAAAGTCGTCAACCTGCTCGACGCCCTCCGCCAGAGCGCCAAGGGCGGCGGTGAGACTGCCGGGAAGCCCGCCGCGAAGCGCAAGCCGGCCGCGAAAGCGGAGCCCAGGCGCAAGGCGAGCTGATTATTTCCGCGGTTCGAGGCTTCTCTTCAGCGCATCCATGATGCTGACGACATTGTCTTCGCTTGCCGCCGGCGCAGGTTTCCTCTGGGTCTTACGCCCCTTCTGCTTGGCCTTGATGATATCCAGCAGTTCGTCCTGGACAGGGTCCTGCGCGAGATCGGGCGACCAGTCCCTGGTGCGCGACGTGATCAGCTTCTCCATCAGCGCGCGCATGTCCGGCGCGGGCTTTTGTGTCTTCACCCCGGCGAAATAGTCCTTCTCGTCGCGAACCTCGTCTCCATAGCGCAGCGTCCACAGCACGATGCCTTGGTCGCGCGGCTCAAGCAGGACCGCCCGCTCGCGTCGGTAAAGCACGACGCGCGAAATGCCGACGGTCTTGGTCGATTTCAGGGCTTCACGGATGACGGAAAAGGCTTCGTCGCCGATCTTGCCGTCCGGCACGAGGTAATGCGGCGTATCGTACCAGATCCAGCCGACGGAGGAGCGCGGCGCGAAGACCTCGATATCGATGGTGCGTGTGCTCTCCAGCGCGACGGCATCGAGCTCGTCATCCTCCAGCACGACATAGTCGTCGTCGCCCTTGGGATGTCCCTTGACCTCGTCGGCGTCGGCCACCGGCTTGCCGGTGACGGCATCGACGAAGCGGCTCTGGATGCGGTGCCCGGTCTTGCGATTGAGTGTATGGAAGCGGACTTTCTCGCTCTCGGAACGTGCCGGCATCATCGCGACGGGGCAGGTCACGAGCGAGAGCTTGAGATAGCCTTTCCAGAATGTCCGCTGGGCCATGGGGTGCATCCTCTCCGATCGGACGCGAAACGCATCGGCCGTCGATCCGTTCCGGCATGAACAGCTCAGGACCGGCCGAGCTTCCTGATCGCATCGGCCAAAGGCCGCTCGGATGCATCGTAATCCGCCCAGGCCTCGCTCCCCGCAAGCAGCTTCGGGACGGTGCGGATGGTGTAGCGGGCGGGATCGAGCCCTGCCTTTACCTGCGGCCAGGTCAGCGGCATCGAGACATGCGCGCCGGGCCGCGCGCGCGGCGACAAGGGCGCGACCGCCGTCGCCATGCGGTCGTTGCGGAGATAATCGAGGAAGATGCGCCCCTTGCGCAGGCGCTTGGCCATGTTGACGACGTAACGCTCGGGCTCATCGGCCGCGACCGCGGCGCAGAGGCGCCGGGCGAAATCCTTCGCAGCCGGCCAATCCGGCCCGCCGCGGCGGGGCTTCGCCAGCGGCGTCACGACATGGAGCCCCTTCCCGCCGGTGGTCTTGCAGAAGCTGACGAGGCCGAGCGCATCGAGCCGCTCTTTCATCGTCTTGGCGGCGGCGATCACCGCGTCGAACGTGACGTCCGGCCCCGGATCGAGATCGAAGACCAGCCGCCCTGGAACCTCGGGAGCATCCGGTCTGCAGTTCCATGGGTGCAGTTCGATTCCGCCGATCTGTGCCGTCGCGATCAACGCCTCGATCCCGTCGATCCGGAGATAGGATTTCTTGTCGCCGGATATTTTCACCAGCTCGAACAGGTTCGAAGTGCCGAGCCCCGCGTGTCGCTGGAAGAAGACCTCGCCTTCGATACCGTCGGGCGCCCGCAGGAGCGAGCACGGCCTGCCCTTGATATGCGGCAGCAGCCACTCGCCGACCGCCTCGAAATAGCGGGCGAGGTCGAGCTTGGTGGCCGGTTTGCCGTCCTCGGCATCCGGCCAGAGCGGTTTGTCAGGCTTGGACAGCGGCACGCCCAGCACATCGATCCGGCCACCGCGCAAGGCGGTCGGCTTGGGAGGCTCCTTATCGGCGGACGCCGCCGGTAATTCAGTCTCGACCTCCGCCGCCGGCTTGTCCTCGCGAAGGCCCTTGAAGGCAGCCTGCCGGACCATGCCGTCGCCGGTCCAGCCCGCGAACTGGATCTCGGCGACGAGAACCGGCTCGACCCAGTGGACGCCAGGCGCCTGTCGCGGCGCGCCCTTGCCGGTGAAGGGAGAGGCTTCGGCTTCATTCTGCTGCAGGCGCGGCAGCAAGGCCTTGACCTTGGCCGCGCCATAACCGGTACCGACCCGGCCGATATAGACGAAATGCCGGCCGCGATGGACGCCGACGAGGAGCGAACGGAATGCGCCGGCCGTGGTCGCCCAGCCACCGATGACGACCTCGTGGCCGGCGCGGCACTTCGCCTTGGTCCAGCTGTCGCTGCGGCCGGATATATAAGGCGCGTCGCCCTGCTTCGAGACGATGCCTTCCAGCGACAAACGGCAGGCGGATTTCAGCACCGCCTCGCCGCCGCTCTCGAAATGTTCGACATGACGCAGCGTGACGCCGTCGGCAGCGTCCCGCAGCAGCGCCGCCAGCCTCTCCTTGCGGGCCAGAAGAGGCCGCTGCCGCCAATCCTCGCCATCGAGGAACAGCAGGTCGAAGGCGAAGAAGACGAGGTTCTCGGTTCTTTCCTCGGACAGCGCAGCCTGGAGCGCCGCAAAATCTGGCGCACCATGGTCGTCGAGAGCGACGATCTCGCCATCGACGATGCAGTCCGGCAGGTTCTCGAACGCCTTCGCGACGGCGCCGAACTTCGTCGTCCAGTCGAGCCCCTTGCGCGTCTTCAGCGAGACATTGCCGCCAGCCACGCGGGCCTGGATGCGATAGCCGTCGAACTTGATCTCGTGAACCCAGCCGCTCCCTCCCGGCGGCCGCTCGACGCTCAGGCAGAGCTGCGGCGGGACGAAGCCCGGTAGATCGGCCGGCGCGGTACGGCGCGCTTCGGGAGACGGCTTGCGGGCCTTCGCACGCGCCGGCTTGTCTGCGCGCGCATCAGCTGCCAAGCCCTGCCTGCTGTCCCAGACAGCATCGGCGTCGACAGCCTGATCGGCCAGCAGGAACGGCTTGGGCGAGCGCCCTCTCCCGGCAGCGATGGCCGCCATGGACCGGCCGGAGGCGACCGAGGCATCTGCCTCCAGCACGGCATCGCCATCCGTGTCGACCGCATGCGCGTCGCGATGCTTGATCAAAAGCCAGTTTGTGCGCTTGCCGCCGTCGCGATCATGCTTCATGCGCACGAGCACGAAGCTGCCCTTGAGGCGCTCGCCGTCCAACGTGAACTTGAGATCGCCCTTCTCGAGCTGCCTTTTTGGGTTCAGCTTGCCCTCAGGCTCCCAATAGCCGCGATCCCAAAGCAGAACCGTGCCGCCGCCATACTGGCCTTTCGGGATCGTCCCTTCGAAATCGCCATAGGCGAGCGGATGATCCTCCACCTCCACGGCGAGGCGCTTGTCGCCGGGGTCGAGCGACGGCCCTTTGGTGACCGCCCAGGACTTGAACACGCCGTCCAGCTCCAGCCGCAGGTCGTAATGGAGCCGCGTCGCGTCATGTTTCTGGATGACGAAGCGCAGGCGATTGGAGGGAGCCACGGTGCTCGCGTCGCTTGGCTCCTTCGTCTTCTCGAAATCACGCTTGGCGCGATAGGCTTGCAGCTTGCCGGCCAAAGATTCACCCTCGTCCTGGAACCTCAGATGATGGGCCTGCCGCCCGGCCGCCGCTTTCGAAGCGGTCAGTCCTTGGCAGCGTGCTCCGGCTTGCCCTTGCGCTTGGTCGAAGCCATCTCCTCGAGCTCGGTTTCGCTCATCGACTTCTCCATCGATTTCGAGGTACCCTTCAGCTCGCTTTTCTCGATGTCGCCGCGCTTGGCCGCCAGGGCGGCGCCCGCGGCTTTCTGCTGTGCAGCCGATTTCGCAGGCATGATGTCCTCCTTCACTGAGGTCAGCGAGCGCGGGCGATATTCCCGGCGCTGACGGAGACCGGATCGGTCATCTGACGGCTCCGTCCCGAGCGGCCAGAACGTCATGAAATTCAGGATGGCGCTGCGCCCAGGCGGCGACAAATCCGCAAGCGGGCACGATGCGTTGTCCGTGCTCGCGCGCCAGCCGGAACACCCCTTCGACGAGACGCTCGCCGATCCCGCGACCGCGAAAGGCCGAAGACACCTCGGTATGGGATACGGTCAGGACGTCGTCGAGCCTGCGATAGACGGCGAAAGCCTCACCGCACGCAAAGCTCATGACGAAACGATTGGCGGCCGGATGATCGGCGACCGCCCATTCCGCTTGGTCAAGCGCCTGCATGGCGTTTCCTACTTAGCTGGGGCTTGTAAGGCATCGAACACCCCGGCCGGCAGCAGGTTCCCGTTCGCCGGCTCGAATTGCGCGAGATCGAGCAGTTCGCGCAGGCGCAGGATCTCGAAACGGCGGTTGCTCCAGGTGACGAGTTGCCGGCGCCGCAATTCCCGCAGTGACCTGTTGACGTGAACGGCCGACAGCCCGGCCAGATCGGCGAGATCGGCCTGCTTGATCGGCAGATCGAACGTCCCCCCCGCGGCCAGCCCGACCGCAGCCAGCCTGAAATAGATTTCGGCGAGGATGCAGGCCAAGCGCTCGGTGGCGGTGCGCCGGCCAAGGCTGATGATCAGTTCGCTGGCGAGATCGCGCTCAAGATACAGATCCAACCAGAGGGCATCCTCGATGGCGGGATGAGACAGGGCAAGCGCACGCAGGCCGCGGGGCGGCAACTCGCAGACCGTGAGCGGGGTCATGGCCATGAGCGAGTTGGACCACCGTTGCGGCGTGATCCCGAAAGGTTGCGAAAAATCGCCGGGGAGCAGCAGCCGGGTGATCTGGCGATTGCCGTTCGCCAGCACGCGATACTGGCAGGCCCAGCCGCTGAGAACCAGGATGAGCGCGCCGCGCGGCGTGCCCTCGGCCGCCAGGTCCGCCCAGGGCGCAACCTGACGGGGCGGCGTGCATAGTGCAACGAGTGCGGCGCGATCCTTCGCAGACAGATCGACGCCCAGCCCGAGCTTCCTCAGAAAAAATTTATGCAGTTCGGCCATGCATATGAACGACTGGCAGGCGCAGTCGTTCCGCCGTGCACGGATATCCACTCTCGCTCCAGGCTACTCTCCAGCGCACCCAAGCGTCTCGCGATGCGCTCCGTAGGGAGCGACTTGCGCCGGATGTTGCAGCGGCGGGCGCAACGGCGCCTTCCCGAACCCGCTCGGCAACTATTCGCCGACCCCTGCCGCGGGCTTGTCGTCCCGCTGCACATCGGGCTTGTCGGCGTTGCCGGTGTCCTGCTCGGGATCGGGGTTAATCGACACTTTGGTGGTCGTCCGCTCGCCCGGGTCGCCCTGGATCGATTTCACGCGCTGCTGCTCTTCAGGGCTGAGCTTGTTGCCCTCACCGTCCCGCATGGATGCCTCCTTGGCTGGCCCCCTGACGGTGAACGGGTATCGGGGCACAGCTGTTCCGCGGCAGAGCCCGGATTCTGCCTGCAGCGAAGGAGGAACCAATTCGCCGCGACAGCGGTTTGGCTCTCAGGTTTCGCTTATCTGCAGGAGACGCTCATGGACAGTATCATTTACCTCGTAGGCCTCGTGGTGGTCATCATGGCCATCCTGTCGTTCATCGGTCTTCGATAGGAATTCGCTATGTCCATGTCCGGAACAGACGTCGTCGTCGCCCCTGTGAGCGTCAACAAGGAGGTCCGCTCCTATGTGCAGTGGGGGCCGATCATCGGCGGCGCGGTTATCGCGACCGCCATCTCAACCATCATGACCGTGTTCGGGTCGGCAATCGGCCTGTCGATGGTCTCGGCCAATTTGGAGAAGAGTGCGAGCGTCACAGCCGTGGCGATCGCGGGTGCGCTTTGGGCGCTTTGGGTCATGGTCTCGGCGACGATGGCCGGCGGCTATCTCGCAGGGCGCATGCGCCAGCCGAGCTTCGATGCCAATGGCGATGAACGCAAGGTGCGTGACGCCACCCACGGTCTGCTCGTCTGGGCGACCGGCGCTCTTCTGATCGCCTTCGTCGCGACCTCCACGCTGTTCGGCGCGGCCAAGACGGCGGTTAGCGGCGTCGCCAACGCGAGCTCCGGCGTCGCCTCGCTTGTATCGCAGAATGTCGATCCGCTCGCGATGGCGCTCGACAACGTCATGCGGGCGAACGGTCAGCAGCCCCCGACGGCCCAGGAACGCGAAGAAGCCTCGCGGATCTTCATCGGCGCGCTCGCAAACGGCAAGATCGAACAGGGCGACAGGGATTATCTCGCATCGCGCCTGGCCGCCCGTTCCGGCATCAGCGAGCAAGATGCGCAGAAGCGGATCGACGATGCCTATGCCCGCATCTCCCAGGCCAAGGAAACCGCCAAGCAGGCTGCTGAGCGGGCGCGCAAGATGGCGGTGCTCACCGCCTTCCTGACCGCTGCCGCTCTGCTCGTCGGAGCCGCCGCCGCCGCGTGGGCCGCGACCTTGGGTGGCGAGCACCGGGACGAGAACCTTCGGGCCGACCCGACGCTCTGATCGGCCGCTCGCAAACGGACCTATATCCAGCTCGGCTCGCTTCGGCGGGCCGAGCTTTTTTCATGAGATCGCGAACCAGTCGGCGCACGGCAGCGTTGCTTCGGCAGCGACACGGAAAGGACATGCGATGAACGACAAGCAACCCGAGCGGAACGGCAGTACGAACGGCCCGACCGAACCCAATCAGCGTCCGCCCGAGCGGCGCCAGGAATCCGCTGACAAGGCCGTCAAAGGCCCGGCGGTGATTTCGGAGGGGAACGCCAAGCAAAGGTCTAAAGCGCCTCGCGACCCAGACCGTGATGGGTGAGGCACCTCGCCTTCCAGATCTCCCCGGGCCTCGGCAGGCGCATCGGCGAGCGCGATCCTCTGGCCCAATTCGATCACGAGAGCGGCGGTCTTGAAAAGGCGGCGAGCCCCTCGCCGTCGATGACCTCGATGCGGGCTCGGGTCGAGCGGATCAGGCGCGCGCCCTCAAGGACATGAAGTGCGACGGTGACTCCCGACCGGCGCACGCCCAGCGTATGGGCGAGATCGTGATGGGTGATCGGGATGATGTCGCTCGCCAATGTCTCGCCGCAGCAGTTGATCCAATGCGCCACGCGCCGATCGAGCGACAGAGCGACCGTGCGGGCTGCCTCCTCGAGATAGCGGGCGGCGGCGCGCAGGGCGTGATGCGTCAGTCGCTCGCGCAGTTCGCCGTCCTCGCGCAAGAGACGCCGCAAAGTCTGGGGAGCGACACAGATAAAGCTGCCGGATTTCAAAACCTTCGCGGAAATTTCCGCGAATTCCGGAACGAACAGTTTCTGGATGCCGATCGCATCGCCGCGGCTGCCGAAGCCGATCTGGAACCTGGTCTGCTCGCGGTGAAGCACGAGAGTGGCTATGCCGTCGATCGGGAAATAGATGGCCTCGTCGAGTTCAAGCTCGGTGCCGGCTTCTATGCGGACACGGCTCGCAACCGTAGCGAGCAACGTGTCGAGACTTGGTTGCCGGGTGTCGTGATTCCCGGCGTTCCGGGTGCTTACCCGATAGCGTGCCGTCATGGGCGCCTCCAATTGGAAGCGGCAGCGTCACCTGAACGGAAGCGGCTGACACTAACATGAGTTAGGTCGCAAAAATCGACGGATTCGTCGTGCCGCCCTGCGATACCGGATCAACGCGGCGCGAAACGAAGAGTTCAATCGTCGCGATCGAATCTCTCGGAGAAATCGACGCGCAGGGCATAGACCGTCTTTCCGTCCCGGTTTCGGACGCAGACGCCGATCGGCCGGCAGCCGCCATCGTCGACATAGTCCCGGACCATGTCTCGGACTGCCCGCCGGGCCTCGGCACAAGCCCGGTCGCAAGACGTGAAGTCCGCCCCGACCTCGTCCTGGACGTCGAGCGTCCCGTCAAAGGTGTCGATGAAATAGCGTGCCATGGTGCAGCTCCTGCACCCGTGTTGCGCCTCAGCGCGGTTCCCGGGTCAGGTTTAGATAAGTCTTGTCGAAGTCGCCCAGGGCAACCAGGCGGTCGAAGTCGTTGATTTCGACCTGTTCGCCATTCCAGTCAACCACTCCGAGACCGCGCAGTTCCTGAAGCGTGCGGTTTACATGCACGGCCGACAGCCCGACGACATCCGCCAGTTCGGCCTGCGTCAAGCGGAAGGAAAAGCCGTGGCCCGAGACGAGCCCGACGATCTCCATCCGGGTCCAGAGTTCGCAGAAGAGATGAGCCATGTGCTGCATGGCGGTGCTGCGGCCGAGGCAGGCGATCCAGGCGCGCTGAATCGCGCTGTCGATGGTGGTCATCAGCCAGAACAGGCGGCCGAGATGCGGTTCCGCATCGATGATCCGGCGGATCTCGGCATGGGAAATGAAAACCGCGGTGACATCGGTCAAGGCGACGACGGCATGATCCATCCGCTTGAGCACGAAGCTATGGAGGTCGACGAAATCGCCGGCGACATGCAGGGCACTGATCTGTCGCTTGCCCTCGGCCGTGACCATCTCGCGGCCGGAAATTCCCTGAACCATCAGGCAGCTTTCGCCGGGCAGGGTTTTGGCCCGGACGATCTCCTGCCCTCGCCGAAACCCCTGCACGCGAAGCTGCGCGGATGACAGCAACGCCAGCTCGTCTGGCGACACCCTGTCGCGTCGCTCCAATGTTCGAATAAACGGTCGCAGCCTGTTCATCGCACTTCCAATTCGGCGAATTCCGGCAGCGTGAGCAACGCTGCCGTGAACCTCCCTATGGACGCAAAAAGCCGGCTGGGGATTTACCTATGTTAGTGGATGGCGCCGTCTTCACAGGATGCCGAATGCCCGCATCGGAGCAATCACAAGCTGAAACGAAATGGATCGGCTCCCGGGAGGAAAGCATCTGCGAGAGCAGCCTGATGAGAATTCGCGGGCGAGAGCAAGGCCGGCAAACCGGCACCCGGCCCTTGGCCGGATGCCGGCGCGATTCAGGCCGCCTGCTTGTTGATGGAAGTCGTGCCGAGCTTCGTCAGAAGCTGATCCGTCTTCTCCTCCTCACCGAGCGTCTGGTCGAGGAGCTTGACCGCCTCCTTCAGCCCGAGCTGCTGCGCCCAGGCCTTCAACGTGCCATAGCGCGCGATCTCGTAGTGCTCGACGGCCTGGGCGGCAGCAATGAGGCCGGCGTCGAGAGCGGGGCTGCCTTCGAACTCCTCGATGATGCCCTTGCCTTCCTCGATGATCCCGAGAATGGCGTCGCAGGTCTTGCCGCGCGGCGCCTTGCCGATCACGTCGAAGACTTCGGTCAGGCGCTCAACATGGCCCTCGGTCTGCTCACGATGCGTCTCGAAGGCCTGCTTGAGTTCGGGCGCGCTCGCCGCCTTTGCCATCTTCGGCAGCGCCTTCAGGATCTGCTTCTCGGCGTAGTAGATGTCCTTCAGCGTCTCGAGAAAGAGATCGTCGAGGGTTTTCGGTTCGGTCGGCATCATGATCTCCTGGTCAATCGAAAGCGAAAGAGCCCCGCCTCGCGGCGGGGCCAGAGGCGAGGCTGCTAGACGACCGGCGGTCGATAAGGCGCCGCGGCCTCGTCAAAGCGCGACCAGCCGCCGGCGCGGTATTCCGCAACGCGCTCATCGCGGTTGATCGGGGTCGCGCCGTCGAGGATGGCCTCCACCGCGGGGACGTCCTCGTCGGCAGTCCGGACCGAGACCACCGTCCCGCCGCGCCGTACGGTCTCCGCATAGTAATTGGCGTCTTCCTCGTTGTGCCCTGCGCTGGTGAAGGCACCGATGAGGCCGCCGGCGGCGCCGCCGGCGACAGCGCCCGCCGCCGTCGCGGCAAGCCAGCCGGCCGCGACCACCGGCCCGATGCCGGGAATGGCGATCATGCCGATGCCCGCAAGCAGGCCGGCCGCGCCGCCGAGCGCTGCACCGATGCCGGCGCCCTCTCCGGCATTGCTCTCGTCGGCCGATGCATGGCGACCGACGACGCTGATATCGGACGTGCTCACGCCCTGGGCTTCAAGCGCCTCGACGACGGAGCGGGCGGTTTCATAGCTGTCATAGGAACGGGTGAGAGTTTGGGTCATCTGGCTCTTCCTTTCGATCACTGGCGGGTGATGTTGCCGCGATAGTCGACGCCGACATTGACCTTGGCGCCGCCATGCGTGGCCATGCCCCGCCAAACGCCGTTGTCGTCCTTCTTCAGGCCGGTGACCTGCGAATAGCCGTTGGCTTCGAGGCGGCTCTTCGCCTGGCCTTCAGTGAAGCTGTTAGCGCCGGGCAGCGGCGCATTCTTGTCTGCCTCGGCGCCGGGCGCGGGCTTCGGCGAGGTCGTGGAGGTCTGCGCAAGCGCGCCGAACGAGGTCATCGCCGCCAGAAGCGACGTGAGCACGAGCTTTCTCATGAGATGGTCCCTGAATGGAGAGCGGCTGTCGCCGCGGGATGCCAGTCGAACATCATCGCCGCCGCTTCTGTTCCGGCCGGGGCGACGCACTAAGCGCCATAAAACAGTCTACGATACTGAATTAAAAAGATAATTTACCTCTTCCAAATCGGAATCGGCGAGGCGCACAAGTCGGCGATTTGTGCGTCCGCGTACATCATCCAGGCTGCGGGAACAGGGGCTCGGCAGAGGGGGTTGTGGCTCTCAACCCGCGTTCAGCTCGCGACAGGTCGCTTTCGAGCCGATCGATGAGCGGGAACAGCGCCGCATGCTCCCCCGGATGAGGCAGTCTTGCAGGAGGCGACCTCGCGCTATGAGGCGCTTCTAGCGGAAGGCAGGGTAGAGGACGGCAGGGGCGAAATTTCCGGCGGCACCGGCAAAAACGCGACGCGTCACTAACATAGGATAACGAAACGCGCTCGGTCCGGTCCTACGAAAGCCCATGCCGTCGAGTTTCTCATCGCCCGAGGATCTGGCTCTCCTCGAGGGCGCGCTCGATCAAGCCAGAGCGATCGTCGAGGCGCGGCGCGGGCACGACCCGTTGACCGCTCCCGGCGAAAAGGAACGGCTCGCCTATATCGTCGCGTCGATGTGGGGCCAGGGCGAACAGGACGAGCTACCCGCCAAGGCAGCCGACCATTTCGAGGCGACAGCGCCCCTTCTGCCTCCGCTCACGGACGCAACCGACAAACCATCCGTGTAGAGCGGGACGGCCTGCGCGTTTCGCTGACTGCCGAGATGATCGTGAGTTTCTTCGGCTTTGCGGCGGAGGCCAGGCGGCCATCCGTCGTGCCGGGCTCGATCATCCTGCCCTGAACATCGCTGTTCCCGTCTGCAGCCTTTCGCCGCCCTCCACGTTCAAGACGATCTTCCGTTCGACCTATTTGCGGTCGGCAGGGCGGAGAACCTTGCCTCCGTCGAGGGCGCGCCTGACGATCAGCGCGATTCGATTCATCAATGGCGACCGCGGGCATCCAAGATTGTCAGAACTCGCCACAACACCGCAAGCCCGCCCGAGCGGCACGCACCCGCCGGCTTGCCACGACATGAGCAGAGAATGGCCGCCCATCTGCGGGCATCGGCGCAGCTTTCGTGCCGCAGGCCCGCAAAGGCGGGCCATGGCGAGCCGCGGGGCTATCCATCTTCACAGCAGCGCTTCAACCGAACATCAGGAACCGAAATGACCGACCTGCTCATCACCAATGTCCGCCCGGACGCGAAGGCCACGGCGGACATCCTGATCAAGGACGGGCGGATCGCCGCCGTCGCGCCGAACCTCCCACGCGTGCCCGGCGTGCAGGTCCACGACGGCAACGATGCCATCGCGATCGCGCCTTTCATCGAGCCCCATGTCCATCTGGACAAGATTCTCTGGGGCCTGCCCTGGCACGGCATCAACGCCCCCCGCACGCTGCGCGAGATGATCGACAATGAAGTCGAGATCCGCCGGAACCTGCCCTGGGGCGTGCCCGAGCGCGCCGGCAACCTGATGCGCCAGTGCGTCGCGATGGGTTCGACGCATATCCGCAGCCATATCGATATCTCGACCGGCTACAAGCTGGACAACCTGCATGGCGTCCTAGAGGCCTGGGAAAAGACGAAGCATGCCGTCGGGCTGGAACTCGTCGCCTTCCCGCAGACCGGCATGATGATCGATCCCGGCACGGCCGATCTGATGGAGGCGGCGCTCGACGAAGGCGCCTCGGTGATCGGTGGCATCGATCCGGGCGGCATAGACGGCGACCCGAAAGGCCATCTCGACACGATATTCGATATCGCGAGCCGCAAGGGCGCGAAGGTCGACATCCATCTGCACGAAGCCGGCGATCTCGGCCTGTTCGAGATGGGCTTGATCGTGGAGCGGACGAAGGCGCTCGGCATGCAGGGGCGCGTCGTCGTCAGCCATGCGTTCTGCCTGGGCGATTCCCAGCGCGACAAGGTCGAGCGCATGATCGACATGGTGGTCGAGGCGCATATCGGCATCATTTCGTCCGTTCCCGGCGCGAATGTCTTTCCGCCGATGTTCGAGCTGGCGCGGCGCGGCGTGAAATGCGCGATCGCCTCGGATTCACTGCGCGACACCTGGAACCCGCATGGCAATGGCGACATGCTGGAGCGCTGCTGGCTGCTCGCCTATCGAACCGGCAGCCGGACCGACGGCAAATTGATCGAGTGCCTGGACATGGGCACCAGGCGCGGCGCCGACCTGCTCGATTTGCAGGGGCACGGCCTGGATGTCGGCTGCGAAGGCAGCCTCGTCCTGATCGCGGGTGAGAACCTCGCCCAGATCGTCGTGGACCGCCCCCAGCGCGCCCTGGTGGTGAAGAACGGCCGCATCGTCGCGCGCGACGGCAAGTGGGTCGATTGAACGCTGCATGACAAATGCGCCCGACTTGACCATCGGCGCTGCGTATCAGCGACGGCCGGTTCGCGACTGAAAGCCCGGCGAAGGTCCCCTGCCCGCCGCGTCGTTGCAGCGGCTGGCAGGTCAACCGGGCTTCCGACCTGCCTATGTCGGGCAGGCCGCACCGCTATCGGCCCAGGCCTGCATCAGCGCACCGAACTCGGCCGCCGTGCCTGGAGCGGGCGTTCGGCCCTTGCCGGGATTCCAGCCCCAGAGCACGAGCGTATCGGTGGTGACGTGCTTCACCAGCGCGGCGAGATCGCGGCTGCCATTGCGATTCTGGTCCTTCAACTGCTCGCAGATCTGGCCGATCGTCTTGCCTTCCCAGGCCATCGAGGCCGGAGCAAGCGCCCAGTGCCCGTCGCCGGGAACGCCGGCGGGATCGAAGTTCTGCTTGCCGTGGCAGGTCGCGCAAGGCAGGCCGGCCGCGCCATGGCCGTCCTTGCCGCGCACGACGACAGGCTCGTGCAGCTTGCGCAGGTCGCCCTGCCTTGGGCGCTCCGTCGCCGGGTGGCAGTTCATGCAGCGCGGATGGGTGAGCACCTTGCCCATCTCGGAGAAGAGCGCGACCGAACGGTCGCGCTGGTTGGCGATCGAGGCGAAGCTCGATGCGGGGCGCAGGCTCGCGCCGCCGGGTTGGGCCTGTCCGGCATTCTGCGCCAGCGTCAGCGCACTGCCACTGAAGCAGACCGCGAGCGCGGCCCCGGCAGCGAGGATCAGGTTCCTGCTCATCAGACGGTGCCTCCCTGCATCGGCAACTGGCGCGGCCGGCCATGGCCGAGCGCGGCGAGCGCGTTGGCGACGGCAGGCCCGATCGGCGGCACACCGGGCTCGCCGATGCCACTCGGCTTCTCGGTCGAGGGGATGATGGTCACCTCGACCTCCGGCATCTCGTGGATGCGCAGCGAGCGGTATTCGTGGAAATTGGTCTGGACCGGCCGGCCGCCATCGAGCGTGATCTGGCCGAACAAGGCGTGGCCCAGACCGAAGCCGATGCCACCCTCGACCTGCGCGCGGATGATGTCGGGATTGACGGCGACGCCGCAATCGACGGCGCACCAGACCTTGTGGACCTTCGGCTCGCCCTCAGGCCCCATCGAGACCTCGGCGATCTGGGCCACGAAAGACCCGAAGCTCTCGACAACCGCAACGCCTCGCGCCCGGCCATCGACCGGCCCCGGCCCCTTCCAGTTCGCGAGCTCCGCTACGGCCTTGAGCACGCCGGCAGCGCGCGGATGCTTGTCGCCCATCAGGGCGAGCCGGCCCTGGACCGCATCCTGCCCGGCGGCCTGGAGCAATTCGTCGACGAAGCACTCGACCGCATAGCCGGTATGGGTGTGCCCGACCGAGCGCCACCACAAAGTCGGCACGCCGACCTTGGGGTTGTGGACCTCGCAACGGAAATCGGCCACCTCGTAGAAGATCTCGTTGGCGCCCTCGACCGAGGTCGCGTCGATGCCGTTCTTGACGACCATCGCCTCGAAAGGCGTGCCGAGGAAGAAGGACTGGCCGACGAGCGTGCTCGACCATGCCGCGATCCTGCCGTCCTTCACCGCACCGCGGAAACGATGCACGAAGAGCGGACGGTAATAGCCGCCGGTCAGATCGTCCTCGCGCGTCCAGACCACCTTGATCGGCCTGTTGGGGCCGATCGTCTTGGCGACAGTGGCAAGTTCGGCTGCGAGATGCTGGCTGACCTGCGCGCGCCGGCCGAAGCTTCCGCCGGCGAGCATCGTCTCCAGCGTCACCTTCTCCGGCGGCAGGCCGAGGATGCCGGCGATGGTCTGGTGCTCGGTGGTCTGGAACTGGCTGCCGAAACGGGCATGAGCCTTCTCGCCATCCCATTCCAGATAGCCGTCGAGCGGCTCCATCGGCGCATGGGCCAGATAGGGGAAGACGAACTCGGCCTCGATGACCTTGTCGGCCTTGGCCAGTGCGGCCTCGGCGTCGCCATGGCTGCCGGCGACAGTGCCCGGCTGGCGGGTGAGCTTGCGATATTCGGCGATCAGCTCGGAGCTGCCGCGCTTCTCGGCCGCGCTGTCATCCCAGGTCACCTTGAGCGCCTCGCGGCCCTTCAGCGCCGGCCACATGCCGGTGGCATAGACCGCGACGCCGTAGCCGATCGACTTCACATCGACGACGCCCTTGATCTTGAGCGCCGCGGCGGCGTCGAAGCTTGCAACCTTGCCGCCGAAGCGCGGCGAGCGTGCGACGACGACCGTCAGCATGTTCGGCGCGTGGATATCGATGGTGAACTGCGCCTTGCCGCGCGACTTGTCGGCGCTGTCGAGGCGCTTCGTCGCGCCCTCCTTGCCGATCAGCTTGTAGGCCGAGGCCGGTTTCAGCGGCGGGTTTTCCGGCACGGGCAGCTTCGAGGCCGCTTCCGCGAACTCACCGAACGAGCCCTTGCGGCCGGAGGCGTGGCTGATCACGCCATCCTCGACCTTGATCTCGGAGGCCGGGACCTTCCAGCTCTCGGCCGCAGCCTGCACCAGCATCATGCGGGCGGCGGCGCCGGCCTTGCGCATCTGCTCCCAGCTGTTGGCGATGGCGGTCGAGCCGCCCGTGCCCTGCACGCCGAAAGCGAGATTGGCGTAGAGCTTGACGTCGGCCGGTGCATGCTCGGCGCGCATCTGGCTCCAGGCCGCGTCCATCTCCTCGGCCGCGAGCGTGGCGAGGCCGGTGAACGGACCCTGGCCGAACTCGATATGCTTGATCAGCACGGTCACGGTGGAATCGGGCGCGACGCGGATGAAGGCATTGGGTGCGAAGGTGGCGTTGCCGCCGGGCCGGTATGCAGCCCCTGCCCCGGACTGGGCCTTGGCGCCGCGCGGCAGATGCAGGCCGATGACGAGAGCTCCCGCGCCCGCCAGCAGGCTGCGACGGGAGAGTTTGGGATCGTGCGCAGTCATGGCTCAGATCTCCAGCGCGCGGGCCGCGTCATGGATCGCGGCGCGGATGCGGACGTAAGTGGCGCAACGGCAGATATTGCCATTCATCGCGAGATCGATGTCGCGATCGCTCGGCTTCTTGTTTTCCTTGAGCAGCGCGATGGCGCTCATCACCTGGCCGGACTGGCAATAGCCGCATTGCGGCACGTCGCGGGCGATCCAGGCGGCCTGGACGGCGTCGGCCTCCTTGCCAGCAAGGCCCTCGATCGTCGTGATCTCGCTGGTGCCGACCGCCGAGACTGGCGTTACGCAGGAACGCAAAGGCTGGCCGTCGATGAAGACGGTGCAGGCGCCGCACTGGGCGACACCGCAGCCAAACTTGGTGCCAGTCAGCCCGACATTGTCGCGGATGGCCCAAAGCAGGGGCGTGTCGTCGTCGACGTCGACGCTATGCGTCGTCCCGTTGACCTTGAGAGAGACCATGGCTGCCTCCGATGCTGGCATGCGTCGGCGCGGCACCACGGTGCGGATCGAGGGCTCGCCCTCGATGGCCCGATCTGACATATCAGATGGCGGGCGATGGATCCGTAGCCCTGGGTCGCGCGACTGGACTAGATAGATGATTTGAGTCTATCTAGGATAGTCGCGCGCAGTTTGGATTTTGTCAAGACTGCAGAAGCTTGCAATGCCGGACGGAAACGAAGATTTCAACGTTCTCCCTGCGGAGGATGCCAATGCCCGCACCGGCCAGATCGCCGATGCCGCGCTGCGTCTGTTCGCCCGATACGGCTACAAGCGCAGCTCGATGGATGACATCGCCAAGGAGGCAGGGCTCGCCAAGGCCACGCTCTACCTGCATTTCAAAGGCAAGGACGATGTCTTCCGCGCCATGCTGGACCTCCTCGGCCGGCGGGTCGAAGCACGTTGCCGTGAGGTCGTGGCGCGGCAGGGGCCGTTTCCGGAGCGGCTCGCGGCGCTTCTCCAGGCCCATCACGGACAGGCCTATGCCTGCTTTGGCACCGGCGAGCATCTCGTCGAGCTGAAGGCGGTGATGAATACGATCGCGACGCGCGAGCTGCAGGCTTTCGAGCAGATTTTCTCGGGTTGTGCCAGCGAGCTCATCCTGCAGGCCGAGCGAGACGGCGAAGTCGCCTTGTCGCGCCTGCCGACCGGTGCCGAGGATTGGACTGCCAGCCTGCTCTTCGCGGCAGCGGGCGCGAAGCTGGGCACGCCGCCAAGCGCCGAGGATTATGCATGCAGGCTTCAGAACATCGCTTCGGTTTTTGCCGCTGCCCTGACGCCCTGATCGCGAGTCCCGACGCCAGGCGCCCATTTAGCACGGTGCAATGGATAGGCAGCCGCGTTCGTCTGGTAGACGGCCCTGCTGAGGCGAGCAGTCAGACCATTCCTGCCTGTCGCTGTGGCGTGGAGTTCACCGCACCATTCGAACGTCGGCTTTCTGCGGCAGCACAAATTTCTCCTGTGCAGCGGCTACGACGCTCAATCACCCGTAACGCCTAATCAGCGCGTCCCCGCGCTTCTACCGGCCATTGCGCGACCAGCATGTGGTCCTGAACCACATGGAGGACGTCATGGAGATTAATTGTGGGATCGCAGTGGGGAACGGTGCACTCCACAACCGTGCCTATGGGTAAGGCGGGTTGACCCGTCAGCGGGATAATGCGGCCGAATTCGTCGCCGCACCATTCGATCCGTCCGACCAGCTCTCCGTTCAGGAACACGCGCGGCGGCGGGCCGTCCACCGCGAAACTCTTGCTGCCGCCATCCGTAATGGCGAAGCCGGCTGAGCTGTGGCCGATGACGGTGACGGCGATGCGCAGCGCCGGTTCGAACTCGGGCCCTCCGTGGCCATGCATGTCGACGCTGCCATAGGCCTCGTCCATGAAAACATAGGAGCCGGCCTGGATCTCTGTCAGCAACCCGTCCTCGCCGTCGAGAAGATGGCTGCCGGTGCCCCCGCCCGAGACGATCTCCGGCGGGAAGCCGGCCGCACGCAGCGCCTCGATCATCGCGGCGAGCAGCCGGCCCATCTCTTGATTGGCGGCCCGACGCGCGATGAAGTCGTCGATATGCTGGACACGGCCCTGATAGGCCTGGACACCGCGATAGCGCAGCCCGTGCAGCCCGGAAACGAGCTTCGCTAGTTCGACAGCCTCGACCGGCGTGGCGACGCCACTGCGCTTCAGCCCGGCATCGAGATCGACCAGCACATCGAAGGCGGTGCCATGCCGCTGTGCCGCCTCGGCATAGGCGATCGCGAGATCGGCCCGGTCGACCACGACGCCGATGCGCCCGCCGGCCGCCGCGGCGCGCGCCAGCGCATCGATCTTCGCAGGGCTGGCGATCGGGGCGCTGAGCAGGAGATCACGCACGCCGCCCTCGAACAGCGCAAGCAGCTCGCCTGGCTTGGCGCAGCAATTACCGAGCGCACCCGCTGCCATCTGCCTGCGCGTGATCTCGGCGCATTTGTGCGATTTCGCGTGTGGTCTCAGGCTCAACCCGGCCTTTCGGCAGGTCTGTGCCATCAACGCGATATTGTGCTCGAACAGGTCGAGGTCGAGCACCGCCGCCGGCGTCTCAAGCCGCGCCCGGCCGCCAGGCTCGTTGACGAGCTTTTCGTTCAGGGCAGCCGCACCGGACAGTACTTTACTCATGGTCTTGCCTCCGCAAGCTCGGCGCGACGACAGGTCGTGGCGTCGCGATCGACGCTGACGCCGTCGGCGGCGATGACCGCACCGTAGTCACGCGAGGCGCCGTCCACCGTGACCTTGCCCTCGCGCAGATCGTCCTCGATCCGGGACGGGTCGCGTTGCAGCGGATCGCCATAACCGCCACCGCCGGCGCCTATCAGGCGGAAGACATCGCCGGCGCGAGCGGTGAAGCTCTCCATCGGCATGGTCGGCAGGCCCTGCTCGACACCGTCGGCGCGGACCAGAATATGGGCCGATGGCGAGCCCGGCATGCCGCCCTCGAAGCCGAACGGCGGATGGTCGCGGCGGTCGCCGCGCAGCACGAAACGGATCGGCGCAAGGAAGCGGAACTCACGGATGAAGGACAGCCCTCCGCGGAACTCGCCCGGCCCGCCCGTATCCGGCACGAGACCATAGCGCAGCACCTCGACCGGCATGTCGGCCTCGATCATCTCGACCGGCTGGTTGGAGAGGTTGGCGGCGGGGTTGGAAATTCCCTCGATCCCGTCCTTGCTGGCGCGCGCGCCCCAGGTGCCGACCACCATCTCGTTGAGCACGAAGCTCCGCCCTTCATGCGTGCCGCCGCCCGCCAGCAGATAAGGCCCTCCCTCCGACCCACCGATGGCCCGCTCGGGCACGATCTGGGCGAGCGCCTGCATGATCGCATCGAAGACCCGATAGCCGACGACGCCGCGCGCCCCGCAGGCCGCCGGATAGCGCGGATTGACCAGGCAGCCCTCCGGCGCCCTGACGGTGATCGGCCGCAGATACCCCTCGCAATTCGGGATGTCCTGCTGCGACAGGCAGCGTATCGCGCAGAAGGCGGCCGATTCAGGCAGCGAGATCGGGCAGTTGATCGAGGCGGCGACCTGATCGGCGGTACCGGTGAAGTCGATGTCGATCGTGTCTTCGGAGACCGTGACTGTCGCGACGATCGGGAGGGGCTCGGGGTCCTCGCCGACACCGTCGATATAGTCCGTGGCGCGATAAACCCCGTTCGGCAGAGCGCGGATGACGTCGCGCATCATCGCCTCGGCATGATCGTGCAGCGCGTCGATGTAGGCCTCGAGTTCCTGCGCGCCATAGCGACCGATCAGCGTCGTCAGGCCTTCTTCCGCCACGTTGCAGGCAGCGATCTGGGCCCGGATATCGCCGAGTACCTCGATCGGCGAGCGCGTATTCGCCTCGAGGATGCGGAAGACCGCTTCGACAGGCTCCCCCTCGTCGTAAAGCTTGAGCAACGGAATACGCAGGCCCTCCTGTTGGATCTCGGTCGCGTAGATCGCGACCGAGCCGGGCACAATGCCGCCGACATCAGTGTGATGCGCCACCGTCGCGGCGAAGCCTGCGATCCGGCCGGCGACGAAGATCGGCTTGAGGATGTAGATGTCCGGCAGATGCTGGCCACCCGAGCCATAGGGGTCGTTGGCGATCAGCACGTCGCCCGCTTTCAGCGTGTCGCCATAGCGCTCTTGAACGAAGCCCATGATGCGCGGGAAGGAGCAGAGCTGGATCGGCAGGGTCAGCCCCTGCGCGATCACCCGGCCCTTCGCGTCGCAGAGTGCGGTCGAGTAATCCATGATGTCGCGCACGACGGGCGAATAGGCTGATCGCATCACGATCAGCGCCATCTCGTCGGCGGTCGAGGCCAGCGCGTTGCGGATCACTTCGAGAGTGATCGGGTCGATCTCGCACTTGCTCATGCGGCCTCCAGGTCGATGTCGATATTGCCGGCCTCGTCGAGCCGCGCGCTCTGGCCGGGGCCGACGACGCAGGTGCAGTCGTATTCCTCGATGACGAACGGTCCGCGCCGCGCTGTAGCATCGAGATCGGCCCGGCCGATCACGGCGATCGAGGCCGCGGACCCACTGGCGGTGAATGAGACCGTCCGGTCGGCCCGGCGCATCGGCGCATCGGCCGCGAATTGCTGACGGGGCGCGATCAGCGGCAGGCGCGCGGTCAGCCGGGCGTTGACGAGATGCACCGCGTCCTTCTGCGAGCGATGGCCATAGGTGCGCTCGTGTTCGCGATGGAACAGCTCGTTGAGCTCGGCGATGTCGAAGCGCTTCGCCGGCACGGTCAGTTCATAGGCCTGGCCGACATAACGGAGGTCGGCGGAATAGCGCAATTCGGCACGCGCAAGATCGTAGCCTTCGAGCGCCAGCATGCGGCGGGCGTCGGCGCCGAGCTCGGCGAAAAGCTGCTCCAGCCCGGCATCGTCCAGCTCGCCAGCCCGCCGGCGCGAGGGCCGCACGAACTCCTGCTCGACATCCGAGCGCAGCAGGCCGAGCGCGCTGAAGACGCCGGCTGCACGCGGGACGATGACGCGCCGGATGCCGAGCGCGCTCGCGACCTCGGCCGCCACGACCGGGCCGTTGCCGCCGAAGGCGACCAACGTCGCCTGGCGGGGGTCGCGGCCACGATAGGTCGAGACCGCCTTGACCGCCCGCGTCATGGTGGTGACCGCGAGCGTGAGCACTCCGCGTGCCGTCCTCTGGAGGTCCAGACCGAGCGGTCGCGCGACCTGGTCGTTCAGCGCCGCGCGGCCGGCATCGGCCTGAAGCGGGAAGCTGCCGCCGGCGAGCGCGACATCGTTGATGTAGCCCAGCGTCAGGAAGGCGTCGGTCAGCGTCGCCTGCCGGCCACCAAGCCCGTAGCAGACTGGACCCGGGTAAGCCCCCGCGCTCTGCGGGCCGACCGAGACCTGGTTCATCCGGTCGATCGCGATGAGGCTGCCGCCGCCAGCGCCGATCTCGGAGACGTCGATGAAGGGCATCTTGATCGGATAGCCGCCGCCCTTGACCAGCTTGCTCGACAGATTGATGCCGGCACCGACCTCGTATTCGGTGGTGCGAGCCGGCTCGCCATGCTCGATCAGCGCCGCCTTGGCGGTGGTACCGCCCATGTCGAAGGAAATGACGCTGGGCTCGTCGCGCCCCGAAACCAACCGCGCGCAGGCGATGACGCCGGCTGCCGGGCCGGATTCGACCAGCGAGGCGGCGCGCTTCACGGCCGAGCCCAGCCGCATGATGCCACCCCCGGAATGCATCATCTCGACCTGGCAGGTGACGCCGATCGAGGCGAGCCGCGCCGTGAGGGCGCTGGCATAGTTGCGCACGACCGGGCCGATATAGGCGTTCACCACCACGGTCGATGTGCGCTCGTATTCGCGGATCTCTGGCAGGATCTCCGAGCCGCGGCAGATATAGACGCCGTCGCCGAGCTCCGCGCGCAGGATGTCCTCGGCCTCGATCTCGTGTTGCGGATTGGCATAGGCGTGCAGGAAGCTGATTGCGACGGCCTCGACGCCCTCCTCGCGGAAGCGCCGGGCCGCCGCAAGGACATCCTCCCGCGAAAGCGGCACGCGCACAGCGCCGTCGGGGCCGAGCCGCTCGCTCACCTCGAGCCGCAGGCGCCGCGCCGCCAGCGGCTTCGGCTTGTCGTATTGCAGGTCGTAGAGCACCGGGATGCGCAGACGGCGCATCTCGAGCACGTCGCGGAAGCCCGCAGTGGTCAGGAGCCCGGTGCGGGCGCCCTTGTATTCGAGAATGGCGTTGGTCGCGACCGTGGTCGCATGGACGATGCCGGCGATGCGCTCCGGCGTGGTCTGGTAGTCCTCGATCAGCGCCTTCAGCGCCTGCGCGATGCCGCGGCTGTAATCGTCCGGGGTCGAGGGCACCTTGCGGGTCTCGATCAGTCCGTCGTCACGCGCGACCACGATATCGGTGAAGGTCCCGCCGATGTCGATGCCGATCCGGTAGCTATGCTGCGCCATGGATGTCTTCCCGGGTGACTGGAGCCGCCGCGTCGGCACGGACCGGCAGCGGCGTGCGCCGGCCGGCGAGGCCCTTCGGCACGGCGGCGATGAGGGCTTGGGTGTAGGGATGCTGCGGCCGGTCGAGCACATCGAGGCAGGGCCCCTGCTCGACGATCGCGCCTTTGCGCATCACGACGATGCGGCTGCACAGCGTGCGAACCAGCGCGAGATCGTGGCTGATGAAGAGCAGAGTGAGGCCGAGCTCGCGCGTCAGACGCGAGAGCAGGTTGATCACCTGCGCCTGAAGAGAGACGTCGAGCGCCGAGACCGGCTCGTCGGCGATCAGCAGCTCCGGGTTCATGGCCAGAGCCCGCGCCAGGCCGATGCGCTGGCGCTGCCCGCCCGAAAGCTCGTGCGGCAGGCGCGGCCCGATCTCAGGGCCGAGCCCCACCAGCGTCAGCAAGTCGGCGATCTCGCTCGCACGATGCAGATCAGGCACGCCGCGCAGCGCCAGCGTCTCCCCCAGGCAACGCGCGATGCTCTTGCGCGGATTCAGGGCGCTGCTCGAATCCTGAAAGACCATCTGCACGCGCCGCCGCCAAGGCCCGGCATGGTCTCGCATCAGCTCGGCCATCGACCGGCCGTCGAGCAGGATCTCACCCGAGGTCGGTCGCGCCAGTCCGACCGCCAGGCCGGCCAAGGTCGACTTGCCCGAACCGCTCTCGCCGACGATGCCGACGACATCGCCGCGCATGACGTCCAGGCTGACATCGTCGAGCGCGACGAGCCGATTGTCGCGCCCGAGCAGACGGTCGAGAAAGCCGCCCTGCGGGAAGGATTTCGAGACGCCGCGCAGCGACAGGATCGGGCCGGTCATCGCGGCCTCCAGCAAGCGATACGATGCCCGGCTTCGGTGACCAGCGCCGGCATCTGGCTGGCGCAGGGCTCGGCGACATCGGGGCAGCGCGGCGAGAACGGGCAGCCGGCGGACAGGCGGCCAAGTCGCGGCGGGGCGCCTTCGATCGCAGTCAGCGGGCCGACTGGCCCGGTCAGGCTCGGCACGCAGGCCTTGAGCAGGGCGGTGTAGGGATGGCGCGGCGCATGCTCGATCGCCTCGACCGGCCCGTCCTCGACGACCTTGCCGCCATACATCACCACGACACGCTCGACGATCTCGGCAACGAGTTGGAGATTGTGCGAGATGAAGACGACGGCGAGGCCGAGTTCACGACGCAGCTCGGCGATGAGTTCGACGATCTGAGCCTGGACGGTGACATCGAGCGCGGTGGTCGGCTCGTCGGCGATCAGGAGGCGCGGCCGGCAGGCGATCGCCATCGCGATCAACGCGCGCTGGCGCATGCCGCCCGAGAACTCGTGCGGATAGGAAGCAAGCCGCCTGCCGGCATCGCGGATGCCGACGCGCTCCAGCTCTTCCACCGCAATACGCCGCGCCTCGCTCGTCGAGACATCGCGATGCGCGCGAACGACGTCGGTGATCTGGCGGCCGATCGTCAGCGCGGGATTGAGCGAGCTCTGCGGATCCTGGAAGACCATGGCGATATCGCGCCCGCGCAGCGCCCGCATACGCTTGTCACTGGCGGCGAGCAGGTCTTCGCCGTCGAACAGCACGCGTCCGCCCGTGATGCGCGCCGGCGCACCCAGCAGGCGCATCACCGCAAGCATGCTGAGGCTTTTGCCGGAGCCGGATTCGCCGACGATGCCGACAGCCTCACCGGGCGCGACGGAGAAATCGACGCCGCGCACCGCCTCCACCGTGCCGCCATCGGCCGAGCGGAAGCCGACGCGCAGGCCCTCGACGCTGAGGAGAGCCGGACTCATGCGATCAGCGTCCTGGCTTCGCTGCGCGGGTCGAACAGTTCGCGCACCGCATCGCCCAGAAGGTTGAAGCCGATCACGGTCAGTGAGATCGCGAGCCCCGGAAAGACCGGCAGCCACCATTCGCCGGAATAGATTGCACTGCGAGCATCGGAGAGCATGGTGCCCCAGCTCGGCTGCGGCGGCTGCACGCCGAGGCCGACAAAGCTGATCGAGGCCTCGATGACGATGCCGATCGCGACGAGAAGCGTGCCCTGCACGATGATCGGGGAGAGGCAGTTCGGCAGCACGTCGCCGCTGACGATCTGCCAATGCGAGGCGCCCTGCAGGAAGCGCGCGCGGACGTAGTCGGCACCCGCGATGCGCTTGGCTACCGCATAGGTGACGCGGGCGAAGACCGGCGAGAACAGGCAGCCCACGAGGACGACGATCTTGATCTCGTTAGGCAGGAGCAGCGGTCCCAGCGGCAGCGGCCCGACGCCGAGGATGCCGACGATGGCGATCGCCCAGACCAGCAGCGGGATCGATGCGACGCCATCGACGATGCGCATCACGACCTGCTCGCCCAGCCCGCCCTTGTATGCGGCGAAGATCCCGGCGGAGATGCCGATCGCCGCGCCGATCAGCACGGCGCCGATTCCGATCGCAAGCGAGGCTCTCGCACCGAACAGGATGCGGCTCAGCACATCGCGTCCACCCTGGTCGGTTCCGAGCCAATGGCTGGCATCGGGCGGAGCCAGCCGGTCCTCGATGTTGAGCGCGAGCGGGTCGTACGGCGCGATCAAAGGCGCGAAGACGGCGGCAAGCACCATCAGGCCGACGATGCCCGCTCCGAGCCAGCCGCTCCAGTCGAGACCGTCGAGGGCCTTGCGCAGAGTGTTCATGTCGCCGCCCTTTGGCGCGGATCGAGCACGCGGTTGATCAGGTCGGCGCCGAGATTGGCGAAGACGAAGATCGCGGTGAAAAGGAAGACGATACCCTGCAGGAGCAGGAAGTCGCGCTGCGAGATCGCGTTCAGCAGGGCGCGCGACAGGCCGGGGATGTTGAACACCTGCTCGATGATCAGCGCCCAGCCGAACATGTAGCCGAAGGAAAGCGCCGCAAGGTTGACCACCGGCGGCAGCGCATTGACCAGCGCGTAGAACACGACCCGACGGCGGGAGAGGCCCATGGCGCGCGCGGTGCGGACATAGTCCCCGCGCAAGGTCTCCTGAAGGCTGGCCTGCGTCATCCTCGCGAGCACGGCGATATAGTAGACCGCCAGCGACAGCGCGGGCATCAGGATGCTTTGGAGGTGCAGCTTGAGGCCGGTCGAGAGCGGAGCGTAGCCACCCGGCGGCAACAGGCGAAGATCGACTGCGAGGAAGCGGATCAGCACGATGCCGAGCCAGAAGGCCGGTATCGACAGGCCTAGTACCGAGGCGAAGCGACTGATCCGGTCGAAGGCGCCGCCGGGCTTCAGCGCGGCCAGCACGCCGATGCCGATGCCCACGACCAAAGCGATCACGAACGCGAAGAGCACGATCGCCAGCGTCACCGGCAATGCATCGGCAACCTGGGCGGCGACGTCGCGGCCGGTGACGAAGGACTTGCCGAAATCCCCGCGCAGGACATCGCCCAGCCAGGCGCCGTACTGCGCGAGGAAAGACCGGTCTAGCCCGTGCGACTGCTCGAACTGCGCGATCTGCTCGGCGGTCGCGTCAGCCCCGAGCACGATCCGGGCCGGAGAGCCCGGACCGGAGCGCGTCAGCGCGAACAGCGCGAGGCCGACAAAGAGCAGCGTGCCGATCGAGGAGAGGATGCGGCCTGCGACGAGGCGAAGCATGAGCGATCAGGCCCTCAGAGTTTCACCTCGCCGACGCTCATCGTCAGCGCCTGGTTCACCTTGAAGTCCTGCACGCCCTGCCGCCAGAGATTGGAGGCATGGACGAAGCCGAGCACGCCGATCGGCGCGTCGCGGGCGAGGATCATCTGCATCTTGCCGTAGATGTCCTTGAGCTTGGCTTCCTCGCTTTCGGCGAAGGCGGCCGACATCAGCGCATTGAGCTCGGCGTTGTCGTAGCCGGTGCTCTTCGACAGGAACTGCCCGGGCATCACGGTATTGGCGATGGTGTAGGTCGGCTCGCCCGGCGACATGTAGACCTGCATCGCCATCTGATGCTCGCCGCGGGCGATCTGCTGGATCAGCACCGAGAACTCATAGACCTTGAGGTTGAGCTTGATGCCGATCTTGGCGAGCTGCGCCTGCAGGAAGATCGCTGCGTCCTTGGTGTCGAGCAGATAGGGCTCGGCCTGGATCGAGATGTCGATCTCGGCGCCGTTCGGGTATTTCGACTTGGCGAGAAACTGCTTCGCCCTCTCCAGGTCGAAGGCGATTTCCTTGTCAGCCTCGGGATTGTACCACCAGCCCCGCGGCGGCGCGAGCCCGCCGGTCGGGTCCAGCAGGCCGTAATAGACCTTGTCGGCTATGGTCTTGCGATCCGTGGCGCAGGCGAGTGCCTTGCGAAAGTTCACGTCGTCGAAAGGCGCTTTGAGGTTGTTGGTGAACATCAGCAGCGAGCCGCCCAGCGTCGGCCGCGAGGCGCCGGTCACGTTCGGCATGGTCTTCAGGCGGTTGAACTCGCGCGGCGGCGGCGCGCTGATGATGTCGACCTGCCCGGTCAGCAGATAGGCGACGCGGGTTGCATCCTCGGGGATCATCTTGACGACCAGCCGGTCCCAGGCCGGGAGACCCTTGCGCCAGTAATTCGGATTCTTCTTGAAGCTGATATAGTCGTTCGGCTTCCACTCCTCGAAAACGCCGAACCCGGTCCCGACGCCGGCAGGCCTTTGCTTGAAGTACTCGTCGCCATGCTCCTTGCGCGAGCCGGCCGGGAAGATGCCCATGTACTTGGTAAGAAAATAGACCCACTGCCCGTAAGGTTCGGAGAGCTCGACCTGGACCTTGAGCGGGTCGACCACGCTGACCTTCGCGATCTTGGCGAAGATCGGCCGGCGCAGCGCCTTGTTGGCCGGGTCGAGCAGGTAGTCGAAGGAGTATTTCACGTCCTCCGCGGTCATCTTCTTGCCGTTGTGGAAGGTGACGTCGTCCCGCAGCTCGAAGGTGTACGTCTTCCGGTCCGCAGATACCGTCGGCAGGGCCTTGGCGAGTTGCGGCTTCAGCACGCCGTCGAGATCGTATTCGACCAGGTTCTCGAAAACGGTCTGGCCGAGCACCATAGCGTCGTGATTGAGCTGGTTTATCGGGTCGATGGTGATCGGATTGCTCGGCAGGACGATGGTCAGCGTCTTGCCGTTGTTCGGCTGGGCGTGAAGCAGGCTCGCGGGCAAAAGCCCGCCGAGAGCGCCGCCGGCGGCAGCCGTGAGAAAGGCTCGTCGATTTGTTGGCACGGTCAGCATCGAACTTCCCCTGTTTTCATTGGCAGTGCCTCGGCTACGCCGGAGGCCGGCGCCGCGCCGAACAGGGAAAGGCTATGGCGACGCGATGGCGAATAAAAATAAGAAGTGCTTGCCGCTTGATTGCCTCCGGCTATCATCTTGCCGATGCGCTATACCTTCGGTCAGGCGGAAGCGTTCTACTGGGTGGCCCGGCTCGGCGGCTTCCGCGCCGCCGCCCTGCATCTCAATCTTTCGCAGCCCACCGTCAGTCTTCGGATCAAGGAGCTGGAGCGCATCCTCGGCGGCGAACTCTTCGACCGCTCGCTGTATCGTCCGGCGCCGACGACGCTCGGCAATGCGATCTATGCCGATATCGAGCGCTTGCTGGCTCATGCCGAACATGTGCAGCGTCACAGCAAGGACGGCTTGCGCGGGAAAAGCCTTCTGCGCATCGGCGCGGCGGATTCCTTCGCAGCCGCTGTCCTGCCGAATCTCCTGGCGCAGCTCGCGCGCCGTCATGCCGAGCTGCAGGTCGACGTAACCGTCGATTTCAGCACGAAACTCGAGCAGCTCCTGCTCGACCGCTCGATCGACATCGCTTTCCTCTCGCAGCCGCGAGCCCATGACGGGGTGACGATCGTTCCGCTCTGGCTGATCGATCTCGTCTGGGTGATCGGCGAAAGCCTGCCGTTTGTCGGCAACGTCGCGACGCCCGAAAACCTGGTCGACCTGCCGATCTTTACCAACGGTTCGCCATCGGGCCTGTTCACGACGATCCAGATGTGGTTCGGCTCGCACGGGCTGAAGCCGCGTCGGCTGAACACCTGCAATCCGTTGACGGTGATCGCCCGCCTCGCCAGCGCCGGCACCGGCGCGGCGATGATCCCGCGCGAGATGATCCATCTCTCGGGCGAGAAGCTGGCGTTGCGGGTGCTGGAGGCGCGTCCGGCGATCCCGTCGCATAACCTGTGTGCGATGTGGTGGAATAACGAGTCCGCCGATGAATGCAGTTACCTGGCAAACCTCGCAGCCGAGATAGCGAAAGTCGGTCGGTAACGGGCCTCTCGGCACGTGAGCGCCCCCTCGCCCGAGAGCGCAGGCCGCTCTCGCGCGATACCAAAGGTATCCTCGCCCGGCCGGCGCGGCGCAAAGATTGATGAAAGAACAGGCAGAAATCGGAGAGGTCGGCAACTCTAGACCCTTGACCGAAGTGCATGCAGTTTGCGTATCGTCACGCATTCCAACGGCATCGACCGAAAAGAGGGGTTTCGCATGAACCGTATCGTGTCTATGCTGGCGGCGGCCGGCGCGCTCCTCGCAACCACTGCAGACTCCAAGACGCTGCGCTGGTCGGCCCCGACCGACATCGCCACGCTCGACCCCTATGCACACACCGAGAGCTTCACGACCTCGATGTTGCACCACGTCTTCGATCCGCTGGTCCGCCGCGGGCGGACGATGCAGCTGGAGCCGGCGCTGGCGACGAGCTGGAAGACGATCGCCCCCGACACGTGGCGATTCGAGCTGCGCAAGGGTGTGAAGTTCCACAATGGCGATGTCTTCACCGCGGACGACGTGGTCGCGTCCGTCACCCGCCTGCTCGACCCCGGCGCCCGGGCACGCGGCAATCTCTCGCAGGTCGTGCGGGCCGAGAAAGTCGACGACTACACCGTCGATCTCGTCACCAAGGGGCCATATCCGCTCCTGCTGAACGATCTCGCCGGGATCTACATCATGGACCGGAAGTGGATGGAGCAGACCGGCTCGCTTAAACCAGGCAATATCGGCACGGGCGTCACCACCGCAGCCTCCACCACCGCGATCGGCACAGGCCCCTTCAAGCTCGAGTCCTTCAAACCCGATGCTGGCACCACGATGGTGGTGAATCCGGATTGGTGGGACAAGCCGCAGCACGACCTGACGCGCATCGAGTTCAAGCCGATCAAGTCTGACGCGACGCGGGTCGCAGCGCTGCTCTCCGGAGAGCTCGACCTGATCGCGCCGGCACCGCTCCAGGATCTCGGCAGGATCGGCCAGAACAGCGCCTTCAAAGTCATCGAGGAGCCCTCGCTGCGGCTGATCTTCCTCGGCCTCAACCAGGCCGACATGATGAAGAGCGCGCCGGACCAGAAGAACCCGCTCAAGGAACTCAAGGTGCGCCAGGCGCTCTGGCAGGCGATCGACCTCGAGGCCATCCAGAAGCGCGTGATGCGTGGCAAGTCGCAGAATACAGGAACTCTCGTCGCGCCCCCGGTCCCGGGTTACGACAAGACCAACGACACGCTGCCCGGCTACAGCGCCGAAAAGGCCAAGGCGCTTCTGGCCGACGCCGGCTATCCCAACGGCTTCAAGCTGCCGCTGAACTGCCCCAATGACCGCTATATCAACGACGAGCAGATCTGTATCGCCATCGCCGCAATGTGGAGCCGCATCGGCGTGCAGACCGAGGTCAAGACCGAGTCCCGCGCGACTTATTTCCCCAAGCAGGACCGCGGCGAGCTCGATGCCTTCATGCTCGGCTGGGCGACCCTGCCGCCGATGGACGGGTTCAGCGTGCTGTCGGCCCTGCTGACGGCACCCAAGGACGGGTTCGGCGGCTCGAACCCGACCGGCTACACCAACCCCGAGATCGAGAAGCTGACCCGCGAAGCGGCCGCCGAGCTCGACGAGACCAAGCGGCGCGCGCTTTTGGTCCAAGCTCTCAAGGTCGCCAAAGAGACCGTCGCCTATATTCCGCTGCATCTGCAGCCGGTCGCGTGGGCGGCCCGCCAGGGCGTCGACGTGCCTCAGTTCCCTGACGAGTATGTCCGCCTCTGGTTCGCCCAGGTGAAGTGAGCGTTCGGTTTCGCGATGACGATCCTGCGCGTCCTGATATCCCGTCTCGGCCAGGCCGCGCTTGTCATGCTGGCGGTCTCGGCCGTCTCCTTCGCGATGTTCCGCTTCGTCGGGGATCCGGTCGCGACGCTGTCGCGCGAGAACGCGACGCTGGAGGAGAAGGCGGAGCTGCGGAAATCGCTGGGCCTGGAGCGGCCGATTTTGGTGCAGTATGGCGATTTCCTTGGGCGGATCGTCAGGGGCGACCTCGGCATCAGCTTCCGCAACCAGCGCCCGGTCGGGGAGCTGATCGCCGAGAGGCTGCCCGCGACGCTGGAACTCGTGATGGTCGCGACGCTGCTGTCGCTGGTGCTCGGCATCCCCCTCGGGGTGCTCTGCGCCTTGAAGCCGGACGGGATTGCGGCGCGGCTCGTCCAGGCGGTCTCGCTCATCGGCATTTCGACGCCGACCTTCGTGACGGGCATCGTGCTGATCCTGGTCTTCGCCGTCAATTTCGGCCTGCTGCCTTCCTTCGGACGCGGCGAGACCGTCAAGCTCGGCTTCTGGACGACCGGACTTCTGACCTGGAGCGGCCTGAAGGCCTTGATACTGCCGGGCATCACGCTTGCGCTTTACCAGCTGACGCTGATCATGCGCCTCGTGCGCTCCGAACTGATCGACGTTCTGTCGAGCGATTATATCCGCTTCGCCAGGGCACGCGGCCTGTCGCCGCGTCGCATCCATTTCAAGCTCGCGCTGCGAAACGCCCTGATGCCCGTCATCACCGTCACCGGCCTTCAGATCGGCTCGCTAATCGCCTTCGCAATCGTCACTGAGACGGTGTTCCAATGGCCGGGCCTCGGCCTGCTCTTCATCCAGGCCGTGAGCTTCTCGGACGTGCCGGTGATGGCAGCTTATCTGCTCTTCGTCGGCCTGCTCTTTGTCATCATCAACACGGTCGTCGATCTGCTCTATGCGGTGGTCGACCCGCGCCTGCGCGTGCGAGCCGGCTGATGGCGAAATTCTCCCGTTCCCTGCGGCAGGTGCCGCTATCGGTCTGGCTCGCCGGCCTTCTGGCGCTCGCCATCGTCGCCGCCGCCGCCTTGGCGCCTCTGATCGCGCCCTTCGATCCGACCGACCTCGCCAGCTTCAACCTGATCGACGCCGAATTGCCGCCTCGCTTCGCCGCCGATGGCGATCCACGCTTTCTGCTCGGCACCGACAATCAGGGCCGTGACCTGCTTTCGGCGATACTCTACGGCGCGCGCGTTTCGATCCTGATCGGCGGCGGCGCGGTCGCGGTCGCGGCTTTCGTCGGCGTCGCGCTCGGCCTGCTCGCCGGCTATCTCGGCGGCTGGGTGGATGCCGTCATCATGCGCTTCGGGGACGTCATCCTGAGCTTCCCCACCATCCTGCTCGCTCTGCTCGTGGCAGGCGTGGCGCGGATGCTGTTTCCGGCGGCGAGTTCCGCCGAATGGGCACCGGTCATTCTCGTCGGCGCGATCGCAATCCACGAGTGGGTGCAATATGCCCGCACCGTGCGCGCAGCGACCATGGTCGAGTCCTCGCGGGACTATGTCCGCGCGGTCAAGGTCATCGGCCTTCCTGCGCACCAGATCATGCTGCGCCACATCCTGCCGAATGTGATGGGACCGGTGCTGGTGATCGCCACCATCAATCTCGCAGCCGCCGTGCTGACGGAAGCGACCTTGTCCTTCCTCGGCGTCGGCATGCCGCCGACCTATCCGTCCCTCGGCACGCTCATCCGCATCGGCAACGAATTCGTCTTCTCGGGGACGTGGTGGATCGCCCTGTTTCCGGCCTTGCTGCTCGTGCTGCTGGTGCTCGGCGTCAATGTCGTCGGCGACTGGCTGCGCGACCTCTTCAACCCCAAACTCAGGGGCCGCGGATGACCCCGCCGATCCTGGAACTCGACGCGCTGCGCATCGAATACCCGCTGGCGGACGGCGGGGCCTTCGCCGCGGTCGAGGGGGCTTCGCTGGCGATCGGCCCAGGCGAGATCCACGCGCTGGTCGGTGAATCCGGCGCAGGCAAGACCACGATCGGCAATGCCGTGCTCGGCCTTCTGGAAAAGCCCGGCCGCATCGCCTCAGGCCGCATCGCACTGAACGGCAAGCCCTTCGACCCTCTGAAGCCCGGCGCCATCCGGCTCGGCCGCGATATCGGTGCGGTCTTCCAAGACCCGATGACCAGCCTGAATCCGCTCTTCACCATCGAGAGCCAGCTGGTCGAGACCCTGCGCGCCCATCTGCCGCTCGATCGCAAGGCCGCCCGGGCGCGCGCGCTCGATCTGCTGAAAGCGGTCGGCATTCCGGACGCGGAACGGCGGCTCTCAGCCTATCCGCACCAGCTCTCGGGCGGCCAGCGCCAGCGGGTCGTCATCGCGTGCGCTCTCGCCTGCGAGCCGCGCCTGCTCGTGGCCGACGAGCCGACAACGGCGCTCGACGTCTCGATCCAGGCGCAGATCCTGGATCTGCTGCGCGGCCTCGCCGACCGGCGCGGAATCGGCATCCTGCTCGTCACCCACAATATGGGCGTGGTGGCGCAGATCGCCGATCGGGTCACCATCATGCATCGCGGTCGCATCGTCGAAAGCGGGCCTGTCGCGCAGGTGCTGCGTCATCCGCAGGCCGATTATGCGCGCGCGCTGATCGGCGCCGTGCCGCGCATCGACCTCCGGCTTGACCGCTTCCCGATGCTCGACGGCGTCAATCAAGGCAAGGCCGAGGAAGCACGTGCCGAATTGCGTGCCCGCACGGGTATGGAGGGCCAGGCTCCGGCAGCGACCGACGAGCCGCTCCTCTCCGTCACCGACCTTCGCGTGGAATATTCGGCTGGTTTTCTCGCCGGGCGCAAGGCGCGCAGCTTTCGCGCCGTCGACGGCGTGAGTTTCGAGATCAGGTCGGGCGAGGTGTTCGGCCTCGTCGGCGAATCCGGCTGCGGCAAGACGACGATCGCCAATGTCGTCGCGGGCCTGCGGACGCCGACCAGTGGAACCGTGCGGTTCGACGGCCGCCTTATCGCCGGGGATGAGGCCGCGCCGCGCAAGGGGAAAGCTCGCCGCGCGATCCAGATGATCTTCCAGGACCCCTACTCCTCGCTGAACGCCCGCATGCGCGTCGGCCGCATCCTGGCCGAGCCGATCCTGTTTTATGAACTCGCACGCACCCGCGCCGAGGCCGCCGCCGATGTCGGCCTTCTGGTCGAGGCCGTGGGCCTGCCGCCCGAAACGGCGCAGCGCTTTCCGCATGCCTTTTCGGGCGGGCAGCGCCAGCGGCTTTCGATCGCGCGGGCGCTGGGTGCTCGTCCCAGGCTGATCGTCTGCGACGAGCCGACCTCCTCCCTCGACGTGTCGGTACAGGCGCAGATCCTCAACCTGCTGAAGGATCTGCGCGACGCCACCGGCCTGACGCTCCTGCTGATCAGCCATGATCTCGCGGTGATCCGCCAGATGTGCGATCGCGTTGCGGTGATGCGCGAAGGCCGGATCGTCGAGACGGCCGACGCAGATACGCTCTTCACCGCGCCTCAGGCCGACTACACCCGCCAGCTCCTCTCGCTCGTGCCGACGCTTGAGCGCATCCGCGGCGAGAGCGCGGCGAGCGCCTGACGGGACCGCAACGACGGCCCGATACCGACCGACCGAGAAAACCTTCAGGGAGACCGCCATGACCGACATCCTCATCAAGCACGGCGTCGTCGTGACCATGGACCCGCAGCGCCGCGTCATCGAGGATGGTGCGGTCGCTGTCACCGGGGATCGCATCACCGCCATCGGCACCGCTGGAGAGCTGGCCGGAATCGAGGCCCGAACCGTCATCGACGCTGGCGGCAAGATCGTGATGCCGGGGCTGATCGACGCGCACACCCATGCCGGTCACGGGCTGATCAAGACGATGGGCGGAGGCCGGTCTGACGAGTGGTACGAGGTCTGCCACCGGGTCTACACGGTCGCCTCGACCCCGGAGTGGTGGCGGGCCGAAGCCCAGCTCGCGGCGCTGGAGCGGCTGCGCTTCGGCGTCACCACCGCCGTCGCGCTGCTCGGCGGCGGTGACACCATCATGCGCTGCGACGAGCCGGATTACGCGCAGGCCCATCTCGACGGCGTGGCGGAGGTCGGCACCCGCTCGCTCCTCGCCGTAGGTGCTCCGCGCCCGCCATTTCCGAGGACTTACGCCCGCTTCGAAAATGGGCAGCCCGTCGAGCGACCGGTCGATTTTGAGGAGATGTTCGAGACCTGCCGCACGCTGGTCGAGCGGCATCACGGCAGCATGGGCCAGCGGCTCAACATCGCGCTGATCACGCCCACCCTGCGCTCAGAACACGAAGCCTCGCTGAGCGCCGCAGACCTTGCTGCCGCCCGCGAGCAGGGCCAGCGCATGGCCGCGTTCGCGCGCGAGGCCGGCCTCGTCTTCACGCAGGACGGCCATACCCGCGGGTCGGTCGCCTATGCGAACGCGATGGGCATCCTCGGGCCTCACGCGCTGCTCTCGCATGCGACGGCACTCTCCGACGAGGAGATCCGCATCGTCGCCGATACCGGCACGCACATCGCCCATAACCCGAGTGCGGTCGCCTCGATCCTGGCGCGCTGCCCGGTCACGGAGCTGCTGGAGGCCGGCGCCAATGTCTGCCTGGGCTCGGATGCGACGGCGCCGGACCGTTCCGGCGACATGTTCCGGCACATGCAGCAATGCATGCATTACCACCGCACCTTCCACCATGACCCGAGCTGGCTGCCGCCCGGAAGGGTGCTAGAGATGTGCACGGTGGATTCCGCCCGTGCGCTCGGCCTCGGCGACGCGATCGGCTCATTGGAGACCGGCAAGAAGGCCGACATCGTGCTGCTGGACTGGCGGCGGCCGCATCTCTATCCGGCCAATATGCCGCTTTTCCGACTGGCCTATTTCGCCAACGGCAACGACGTCGACACCGTGATCGTCGACGGGCGCATCGCGCTGCAGGGGCGCAAGGCGCTGCTGGTTGATGAGGACAAGGTGCTCGACGAGGCACAGGCCCAGACCGAGTGGATGCTCGATCACTGCGCTTTCAGGCCGCTGCTCGAGACGCCGGCGAGCTTCTGGGGCCAGGTCCGGGCGCTCGACCAGGTCGAAGCGCGCGCGAAGAAGGCATGAGACCGCACTGACGGTGCCGCGGGGCCTGAAAGTGCCAGGGAAGAGCGAAACAGGTCGCGAGCGCGGGCAAGGCCGGAGCGTCGAAGAGAACCCGCCCGCTACGATCGCCATCATCCTGGGCGCTCCTCGATAAAGGAGATAATCCCCGCTTCTCCACGGCGGCCCCGCGAGCTCTCGTAAGCCGCGGGGGCCGCCATCCTGCGCACTTGCGCTCCGCTGTGTCCGCTTTCTGGCGAGTGGCGAAAGTCATGACGTGGCGCATTCCGCCGGCAAGCCGGTTGGTCGAACGAATTGGCCCACTAGGCCAGTTTAGAACGTTAGAGTTGCCCAGCCCGCGGCGAAGGAACCGGCCACTCCGCCTGCCTGCCTGATGCGCTCGCCAGGTCTATAGCCGACGAACGTTCCGCCCAGCGTGACATGCTCAGCTAAGACCCATTCTATCGTCGTGGAGACCTGCTGGCCGATGTAACGGCCTGCGCCGCCGGTAGTCCGGGCTACGGGGGTTACCGCCGGCCCGTAGAAAGCGTCTGCCTTGTTCTGCTTCCAGAGAGGGTTCCAGCCGACGCTCAATTTGACCTTCGGCAACAGGGTCAGCGTAATATTCGGCTGGATGTCGAGGAGGTTCGCCGGCCCTACGAGGTTCGCCTCCGAAAAATAAGGCAGCTTTGGAAACAGCGGATTGAAGGTGCCGAGCTTGCCGTCGCGTGGGTTCCCGTCGCCGCTGATCGCGTCGGCGTTGAGCCCGATGCGGGGCGCGAAGGGCAGATCTGAAAAGCTGTAGCCGAGCTCCGCCGACGTGGTCCAGGCGCGGACATCCGCCTGGCCGAAGCTGCCGAACTGTACCGCGCCTTCGACATTCCAGTCGAAGCCCGCAGCCTTGCCAAAGAGCCGGCCGCCCAGCGTGTGGCGGCGTTCATCCGCCGTGCCCTGGGCGAAGCGGGCATTCTCACGCGTGAGGCCGAGATAATAGAAATCGGCCTTGAGCCCGGCGATGCCAGGGACGGGCGCGCTCGCGTACAGGCCCCAGAACGCTTGCGCGGGGTCGGGCCGGTCGTCGAACAGGCCGGCCATCGGCACCACCGGCCGCACCAGAAAGGCGTCGATGCGCTGGTCGGGACCGGCGATCCACGCTGCGCGGATGCCGTCGAAGGCGCGACGCACATTGGGACTTTCGCGAACCGAGACGAGCCGCGACGAGCCGAAGCTCATCTCCTGACGGCCGCCGCGGACCATGACGGCGCCGCTTGCGACGGGCAGGCTCAGCTCTCCGTAGCCCTGCAGGAGATCCAGTCGATCGAGCTGTGTTCCCGGTGGGGTGCCAACCCAGATCGGTGCCTGGCCGCTGACGAATTCGACGAAGCCGCGAAGATGAGGACCCAGCTTCAAGTCGACCGAGAGAAAGGACCGGAGCAACAGGCCGTTGTTATGGGCGGGGGCCGTCAGGCCGAAGACCGGCTGGCGGGAGAATTCCGGACGGATGCGCAATTGGCCGCCGAGACTCAGGGAGACCGATCCGCCAGGCGACAGCGGTATGTCCTTCAGCATTGCGAACGGATCGGTCTTCGCTTTCGTGCAAGCGGTGACGCCTGCTTTCCGCTCCGGATCGCAGTTCGCCTGCGATAGTGCTGCGCCTGCCGTGGCAAGCCAGCCGAACGCACCGGCAGCGGCGATTGCGAGCCACCTCACGCCGTCTGGCCCGGCGTCGGCGCTTTCGGATCGATCGTCAGGAAGTGACGCACGACCGGCCTCTCGGGACCGATATGGAACCGGATCGTATCGTGCTGCAGGTCGGCGTCGGCCTTCGAAACGCGCTTGTGCTGGCGCAGATGTTCGGCCCAGGACTCGACCATGAACCACTCGACGATGCCCTCGGGGTCGGCTGCGTCCTCGGTGACGCCCCAGCCATAGGCGCCGTCGCGGCGGCGCTCCGCCGAGAGCCGGTTCAGCGCAGCGAGAAAAGCGGGCCGGTCCGTTCTGGCGACGCGGTATTCGATCAGGATCAGGACCGGGCCGCGATCATGGTCCACGGGCTCCGCCGTCAGCGGCTCCGGCCAGTGGTTGGAGGCGACGAGGTCGGCCTCGCCCCTGGGCAGCTTGACGCGGTGAAACACGACGGCCGCGACCAGAAGGCAGCCGGCGCCCGCGATCAGCGTGGCCGGCACGCCGATCTCCTGCGCGACGAGGCCCCAGCCCAGGCTGCCGGCCGTCATCGCGCCGTTGAACACGGTGAGGTAGACTGCCAGGGCCCGCCCGCGGACCCAATTCGGCAGGATCGCCTGAGCCGCGCCGTTCAGCGTCGTCAGCGCAACGATCCAGGCTGCACCGAGCAGCAGAAGGACGGCCAGCGCCACGGGCTTCGGCGGAGCGAGCGCGAGCGCCGCCATGACGAGCGCGGTCACGATCGCGACACCCAGCAGCAACTGGTCGGCGTCCATCCGCTTGCGCAGGCCGGGCAGCACCAGCGCGCCGCCGATCGCGCCCGCCCCGACGCAGCCGAGCATGATGCCGTAGAAACGGGCATCCCCGTCGAGCAAGGCACGGCCGACCAGCGGCAGAAGTGCCCAGACCGCACTGGCGCAGGCGAAGAAGACAGCCGTCCGCAGCAGCACCACATGCAATTCGCGGCTCGCCCTGGTGTAGCGCAGCCCGGCACGGAAGGCGCCCGCGAAACGCTCCGACAGGGCGTCGTCGGCGCCCTGCGCGCGGGGCCACCAGATCAATGCAGCGATCACGAAGACGTAGCTGAGAACGTCGGCGCCATAGGTGACGGCAGCTCCGAACGCAGCCAGGAGCAGGCCGCCCGCGGCGGGGCCGATCGAGCGTGCGATGTTGATGCCGAGCGAGTTCAGCGCGACGGCATTCTTCACGTCCGAGCGGGGCACCAGCTCGGGCACGATCGCCTGCCAGGTCGGGCCCATCAGGGCAGCGCCGATGCCGCCGACGAATGTCAGGGCGACGATAGAACTGATTGTCAGCAGCCCCAGATGCGACAGCACCATCAGGCTGATGCTGACGGCGGCCAGCAGAAGCTGGATCGCGATCAGGAATTTGCGGCGGTCCAGAATGTCCGAGAGCACGCCGGCCGGGATGGCCAGCAGGAAGATCGGCAGCGTGCCGGCGGCCTGAACCATCGAGATCGCAGCCGGCGAAGCGGAGAGATCCGTCACCAGCCAGGAACTGGCGACATCGCGCATGAAACTGCCGGTGTTGCCCAGCACGGTTGCGGCCCACAGCACTGCAAATACAGGCTGTTTGAGGGGCGAAAACGCACCCGCCTCGGCGGCCGCCTTGGGCATAGCATCGCTCATGCGGGCCGGCCCGTCGCAGCGCGCTCGTGCAGATCGTGCCAGGCCACGAGCAGGAAGCCGCCGACGAGGCCGAGATGCTCGAAAAAGCTGTTGGCCGCCATGAAGCGGGCCGGCGGCGCCATCTCCCAGAAGCGCAGCGCCAAGACGGTCGCCATCAGCGTGAAGGCCGCGAGCGCGAGCGCGCCGAGCCACCGGCCGATGCCAGTGAGGATCATCACCGAGGCGACGAGTTCGAGCGCGATCACTGCAAGCGCAAACGGCCGTTCCGGCGACAGGCCGAAATGCTGCATCTCGGCGATGGCGCCGGGAAAATCGGTCGCCTTGTTGAAACCCCCTTGCAGATAGGCGGCGCACAGGCCCAGCAAGGCAAGCCAGCGGACAGCGGGCGTCGCGAAGCGGGCGGCAAAACGCGTAACCGCGGAAGGATTGTTTGCCACGATCAGAATGCCCAGCAGGAGCAGCCCAGCGCGCCCCAGAACGCCGCCTCGTCGCGGGCGGGCGCCTGTGTGCCAAGCGCCGCCGCATGGCCGTGGCCATGGACACCGCAGGCGCTGTCGCAACCGCAGCCCGCCATCAGCGCGTATCTGCGGTCGTCCTTGATCGCGGCACGCTGCTGATAGCCGCCGAAGGTGCGAACAGGCGACCAATCGGGCATGGCCGGGGGCAAAGGCGGGCTCAGGGCTGAGAAATCGCCCGCGCCGAACACGACCTTGCCGCCGAGCAGCGTCAGCACGCTCTCGATGTCCTGGATCTCGTCCTCGGGCACGCTCATGTAGTCGCGGTCGAGCACGACGAGATCGGCGAGTTGGCCAGTCTTGAGCTGACCCTTCTTGCCTTCCTCGGTCGAGAACCAGGTATTGGCTTCCGTCCAGAGGCGCAGCGCGCTCTCGCGGTCGAGCAGGTTTCGCTGGGGGTAGAGCTTCAGCCCGCCCAGGGTCTTGCCGGTGACGAGCCAGGCCAGCGAAACCCAGGGATTGTAGCTTGCGACGCGGGTGGCGTCGGTGCCAGCGCCCACCTTGACGCCGGCCTCCAGCATACGAGCGACCGGAGGGCTGCGCTCGGCCGCCTTGGCGCCGTAACGTTCGACGAAATCCTCGCCCTGGAACGCCATGCGGTGCTGCACGGCAATGCCGCCGCCGAGCGCGGCGATGCGGTCGATATTACGGTCGCTGATGGTTTCGCAATGGTCGAAGAACCAGTGCAGGCCTTCGAGCGGCACATCGCGGTTGACCTTGTCGAAGACGTCCAGCGCGCGGGTGATCGTCTCGTCATAGGTGGCGTGCAGGCGCCAGGGCCAGCGCTGCTCCGCGAGCAGCCGCACCACCGGCTCGAGCTCGGCCTCCATGGAAGGCGGCATCTCCGGCCGCTCGACCTTGAAGTCCTCGAAGTCGGCGGCGGAATAGACCAGCATCTCGCCGGCGCCGTTGTGGCGGTAGAGATCGTCGCCCTGCCCCGGCTTGACCTGCTTGGCCCAGCCGGCGAAATCGGCGAGCTCGTCCTTCGGCTTTTGCGTGAACAGGTTGTAGGCGAGCCGCAGCGTCAGTTCGCCATCGGCATGCAGCTTCTCGATGATGGCGTAGTCGTCGGGATAGTTCTGGTAGCCGCCGCCGGCATCGATGATCGAGGTGACGCCAAGGCGGTTCATCTCGCGCATGAAGTGGCGCGTCGAGTTGAGCTGGTATTCGGGGGGCAGCTTCGGACCCTTCGCCAGCGTCGCATAGAGGATTGTTGCGTTGGGCTTGGCCAGCAGCAGCCCGGTGGGATTGCCGTCCGGGTCCTTGATGATCTCGCCGCCGGGCGGATTGGGTGTGTCCTTCGTGTAACCCGCCGCCCGCAGCGCCGCCCCGTTCAGCAAGGCGCGATCGTAAAGATGCAGGATGAAGACCGGCGTCTCCGGTGCGATCGCGTTGATCTCGTCCAAGGTCGGCAGGCGCTTTTCGGCGAACTGATGCTCGGTGAAGCCGCCGACGACGCGGACCCATTGCGGCGGCGGCGTCACGGCCACCTGCGCGCGCAGCATTTCCATCGCCCGGCCGAGCGAGCGCACGCCGTCCCAGCGGAGCTCCATATTGTAGTTCAGCCCGCCGCGGATGATGTGCATGTGACTGTCGATCAGCCCGGGCACGACGCGGCGGCCGCCGAGGTCGATGATCTTCGTCGAAGCACCGGCGAGCGCCTGCATCTCGGCCCGCGTCCCAATGCCGAGGAAGCGCCCATCCGCGATGGCCACAGCTTCCGGGTTGGGATTGCTTCGGTCCAGCGTGGTGAAGCGGCCATTGACGAGGATGAGGTCTGCGATCATCGCGCGGGCTCCCGAGCCTGAGGTCTGGGCTGATGGCGTGCCACCGATCAAAGTGGCGAGCGCGCCGGCCGCGCCCCCGAGCGCCGCGTCACGCCGTGTCGGGTTCGTCATGAAAGCCTCCGGCCGGGTCCGGCGTCGGTCTCCTTGCGATCCCGTGCCGGCAGGGCGCCGAACAGGTGCTCGCCGCATTCGCTTTTGAGCCAGCCGAGGCTGAGCCCCTCCCCCGCGATGACGCGCTTGGCGATCGGGACGATCTGCTCACCCGCGAGAATTCCCAGAAGACCGATCAGCGCGATCACGGGCGGCGCCGGGGAGCGCACGTTGAGCAGGCTGTAGACGACGCCGACGACCAGGCCAGCGCCCAGCGCGAGCAGATAGGGTTTCATCGCGGCATCCCAGTGCAGTCGGCATGGGTGAGGCTGCCGATATCGCAGCCTCACGACGGCTCAAGCCTTGATGAAGGCAAGCAGGTCGGGGTTGATTACGTCGGCATGGGTGGTGAGCATGCCGTGCGGATAGCCCGGATAGACCTTGAGCGTGCCGTTCTTGAGCAGCTTGATCGACTTCAGCGCAGCGTTCGCGATCGGCACGACCTGGTCGTCGTCGCCATGCAGGACGAGCGTCGGTACAGTGATCGCCTTCAGGTCCTCGCTCTGGTCGGTTTCGGAAAAGGCCTTTATGCCGTCGTAATGGGCCTTGGCGCTGCCCATCATGCCCTGCCGCCACCAGTTCTGGATCACGCCCTGCGAGACCTTCGCACCGTCGCGATTGAAGCCGTAGAACGGACCGGCGGCGACATCCTCAAACAGCTGTGCGCGCATTTCGGCCGTGCCCTTGCGAAAGCCGTCGAAGACTTCGAGCGGCACGCCGTCCGCGTTCGCGGAGGTCTTGAGCATCAGGGGCGGCACGGCGCTGACCAGAACCGCCTTGGCGACGCGACCGGCAGGCTGCCCGTGTTTTGCGACGTAGCGGGCCACTTCGCCACCACCGGTCGAATGACCGATATGGACCGCGTTCCTGAGATCGAGATGTTCGACGACGGCGAAGGCATCGGCCGCATAGTGATCCATGTCATGGCCGTCGCTGACCTGGGCCGAGCGCCCATGGCCGCGCCGGTCATGGGCGACGACGCGATAGCCATGCTGGATAAAGAACAGCATCTGCGCGTCCCAGTCGTCGGCCGAAAGAGGCCAGCCGTGGTGGAACATGATGGGCTGCGCGTCTTTCGGACCCCAGTCCTTGAAGAAAATGGCGACGCCGTCCTGAGTGGTGATCGTGGGCATTCTGGGCATCCGCTGAGTTCGAGGCGTCTGGAGCCGGTCAAGCCGGGGGGGACTGCGATGGGCCGATCAGTGCCCTTCGGAGGCGCCGAACATCGTCTTTGCGTAGGTGATGCCCAGCCCGTAGGCGCCACCGACCTTCCTGGCGATGCCGGTCGTCATCGCGTAGGTCTCGGTCCGCGCCCAGTCGCGCTGGAGCTCGAGGAGGTATTGCAGCGAGGTCATCGGGCGAGCGCCGGCCTGGATCATGCGCTGCATGGCGCGCTCATGCGCCTCGTCGGAGACGTCGCCGCAGGCATCGGCGATGACATAGACCTCGTAGCCCTGATCGATGGCCGACAGCGCCGGGCCGACGATGCAGACGCCGGTCCACAAGCCGGCCAGAACGATGCGCGGCTTGCCGATCTCGTTGACGCGGGCGATGACGGCCGCATCTTCCCAGGTGTTCATCGAGGTGCGGTCGAGCAGCGTCTGGCCGGGAAATGCCGAGGTGATCTCCTCGAACATCGGGCCGGAAAAGCTGCTGACGGCCACAGTCGTCAGGATGGTCGAAACGCCGAAGCCCGCGGCGGCCTGCGAGACCAGAGCCGCGTTGTTGCGCAAGGTGACGACATCGATCGACTTCGTCGCGAACGCCATCTGCGACTGGAAGTCGATCATGATCAGCGTGTGATCGTGGGGAGCCAGAAGCCCCTTGCCTGGGGTCGCCGTCGCCTGAACCATCTGAGCTCTCCTGAATGAGCCCTAGGGGTAGGTGCCAGCCACAGGTCGGCGCAATTAACCGGTCGTGTCCGTCGCGCTATGCCTTGGTATAGGAGGGCCCGCTTTCAAAGCCACGCGAAGGCAGGCCAGAAGGATCTCGGGGTCAAACGGCTTGGTGAGATAGCCATGGACCCCGAGCGCCAGGGCGGAGCCCCGCGTCGTCTCGTCAGGATAGGCTGTTATCAGGATGGTGGGGACTGCATGGGCCGATCTGGCAAGCTGGCCGTATAGTTCGAGCCCGTTCATGCCCGGCATGCGAATGTCGGCCACCACGCATCGCGCCTCGTGCCGCTGCCCGGCCGCGAAAAACGCGGCAGCGCTATCGCATGTGAATGTCTGGTAGCCCAGGGCCGAAACGAGACTAGCGAGGGCGTGCCGTGCCGCCGCATCGTCATCGATGATGGCGATGAGTGCGCCGTCTGGCTTCGTCATGGTCCCTGCCACTTCGCTCGCGTCGGCCTCAATCATCGTGGCTGTCGCAGGTTGGCAGCAATTATACGCAAGCATCGCCTGGCTACCCGGCAGCGCCGGTAACGGCCTCCGCGATCTTGTCCGAAAGCCGCACGAGATCGGCCAGCGACGCGGCCTGCAGCTTCTGCATGACCTGGGCACGGTGAACCTTGACCGTGATCTCGCTGAGCTGGAGAGACGCCGCGATCTGCTTGTTCATCAGGCCACTCGCCACCAGCGGCAGAATCTCGCGTTCGCGCGGCGTCAAGGTCTCGAAACGCAGTCGGAGCGCCTCGATCTCCCTCAGGCGCTTTCGCAATTCGACATCCATGGCGAGGCCTTTATGGACGGCGTCGAGCAGATCCTGATCGCGGAACGGTTTGGTCAGGAACTCGATCGCACCGGCCTTCATGGCCGCGACCGACATCTGAACGTCGCCGTGGCCGGTGATGAAGATGATGGGACACCCGCGGCCGATCCGCTTGAGCTCGCGTTGAAATTCAAGCCCGCTCACGCCCGGCAGCCTGACGTCGAGGACGAGGCAGGCCGGCCCGTCATGATGCTCGGCAACCAGGAAGTCCTCCGTCGAATGGAAGGCCGCGACACTGTGGCCGACAGAGCGCAGCAGGCTCTCGACCGAGGCGCGCATGGCCGGATTATCGTCGATCACGAAGACAAGGGACGCCCCCGAATTCACGCGCTCTCCTCCGAGGCCAGGTCAGGTTGCGGGGTGGTCGGCAGCGAGAAGCTGAATACGGCACCCCTGGGCTTGTTCGGCGAGGTCCAGAGGCGCCCGCCGTGAGCTTCGATCGCTGATCGGCAAAACATCAGCCCCATCCCCATCCCATCGGACTTGGTCGTGAAGAACGGCTCGAATATCCGGTCCAGGGTCGCGGGGTCCAGGCCGGGGCCTGCATCCTCGATGCTGACGACGACCTCGCCATGCTCGCTACCGATCGTGGCGATGCGCAACCGGCGCTGCCGGGCCGGAACTTCTCGCATCGCCTCGACCGCGTTGTCGATCAGGTTGGCCACCACCTGCTGCAACTGGATGGCGTTGCCGATCACGAAAGGCGCCTGGCAATCCAGGTCCAGCGTTGCCGCGCCATGTCCCAACCGAGCCACGACGCCGCTCTGCTGCACGACCTGTTCGATCAGAAGGTTCAGGTCGAGCGGGGCGCGCTCTCGCGTGCCCTTCATGAACATCGTCCGGATGCCCGAGACCACCTTGTTGGCACGGTGGCCTTCCTCGACGATCCGCTGCATCGCAGCCCTGGCTTCATCGAGCGCGGGCTGCGGATTGGCGAGCCAGCGCAGGCCCGCATTGGCATTGGTGACCATGCTGCCCAGCGGCTGGTTGACCTCATGGGCGATCGTCGCCGACAGCGCTTCCATCGCGGTCAGCCGGTTCTGGCGGGCGCGCCGTTCGGCGACCGTAGCGCGCGCGAGGCGGGCATAGACCGCGATCGTCTCGGCCAGCATCACCACGAGAACGATGCTGGCCGAGACCAGTCCGTAAAGGCGCCCCGCCCACCAGCCGAGGCTCATGCGCACACCCGCCCCCAGATAGGAGATCTGGATGATCTCGATCAGCAGCGTGCCCAACACGACGACCAGCCAGAGATCGAGGATCGTACGGCGCCGGGCCGCGAGGGCGATGATCCCGGCAAGATAGAGCGCGATCGCAAGCGCTGGAATGAAGCGCCACAGCAGCCCCGGCGTGAGGGCGTCCCTCATGAAGGCGTTGGATAGACGCAGGCTGCTCCAGTCGCCCAGGATCAGCCAGCAGGCCACGATTATCACGGCGAGCACCGATACGACGGCAACCGCGATCCAGGAGGCGACCCGGCGGCGGGCGAGCTGAATGTCAGGCAGGATGGCATAGGCCAGGATGAACAGCGGAAAACCCAGGCGCTTCAGAGCCGCGAAGGCCGCGGCACTCTGGATGCTTTCCTCGATCCCCAACGATGAGAAAACGCCAGGAAACGTCACGACCCATGGCGCGACCAGCGCTCCGGAAAACAGATACCCGGCCGCCAGGATGAGGATTGCCCGAGAGCGCTGGACGTAGAACAGCGCGAAAAGAAAGGTCGAGGTCACCAGCTCGATCACCAGCACCGCTGCCGCGTAAGCCGGCAACACGACAACCCCATCGGTCAATGAGCGGCCTGCGTAAGGGGCTATCAGGACAGGCACGAGAACCGAAACGGCCAGAATGGAACCGGCCAGCCAGAACTGACTTTGCCTGTGCGCAAAGCTGGACAGCAGCAATGTGGGCTCGCCTACCGATTGATCGCTCGACGGCGTCATCGCCCTTCCTACCTCGCCGCTTTCAAGGGTCTGACCAGTTAGCTCTCGTTCGAACAGTGCCGCAATGGCAGGAGAAAATCTCAGGGCGTGAATCGCCGCATCCCAGCGGGTACCAGGGTCAGCCTTTGGCCACCCGAGGCGACGAGCCGATCCGTGATCGATGCGTCTCGGTCCACTGGAGGTGGATGCATCAAACCTGCGCGGCCATGCTGTCTGGAAAGCCTGAGCCAGGAGCTTCCTTCTTCGAGGTCGTCACGAAGCCGTGTAACCCGCTCGCCGACGAGATTTCGCCGATTAGCTTCAGTACGATCACACATGAACGGGAAACTCGCGGTTTTGGCCGACGGGCCATCGCCTTGATACAAGGAGCAAGCGATGCCGACCATCTTGACGACACGTCGCGGCCTGCTCGCCTCAGGAATCGCATGCGGTGCGGCGACGATGATTGAGGGAGTGCCATCGATTATTCAGCCGGCCCGGGCGCAGGCTTTGATGCCCACCAGCTCGATGCGCGGCGGCGACAACAATTACCGTCCCGGCGCGCCGATCGTCCAGCGCATCGGCAACGGGGGGTTCTGGATGTCCGGGACCGTGCGCAGGGCCGGAGACGGCACGCCGCTACCCGGCATCCGCATCCAGATCTGGGCCCATACCACGGAGGGCTACGAGACCGACCCGCATAGCCACGGCGCGACGCTGACCGACGCAAACGGTGTGTTTCGTCTCGAGATGCCGCAGATCATTCCTGCCTTCGGGCAGGCGCACGGCCATCTCGCCTATGAGGCCGACGCCTTCAAGACCGTATTCCTCCGCCCGGTGATGCAGAGTTCCCGCGACAAGAGCCTGAAGGCCGACTTCGTGCTTCAGCCGGCGTGAACGCAATGGCCTGGATGAGGGCGGCCCTGATCTGGGCCGTGGTGGCGGGCGCGATCGTCATCGCACTCGCCGTCGCTGCGACCAGCCCGCTGCTCGCCTGGCGTGGGCCGATCTATGTCATGGCCGGTCTCGCCGGTGTCCTGGCGCTAGCGCTCGTTCTGCTGCAGCCTCTTCTCGCGGCTGGGTACCTGCCGGGGATCCCGGTCCCGCGCGGCCGTCAGATGCATCGCTGGGTCGGGGCTGCTCTCGTTGCGGCGATCATCATTCACGTCGCCGGATTGTGGCTGACCAGCCCACCCGACGTCGTCGACGCGCTTCTCTTCGACTCGCCGACGCCTTTTTCGGCCTGGGGGGTCATCGCCATGTGGGCGGCCTTCGTCGCGGCGCTGCTCGCCGTCCTGCGCCGCCCCCTGCGCATCCGGCCGCGGCTCTTTCGTCTTGGCCACACCGTGTTGGTAATGTTGGTCGTGCTCGGCGGGGTAGCCCACGCGCTGCTGATCGAGGGGACGATGGGGAGCATCTCAAAGCTTGCGCTATGCGCGCTCGTCGTCGCCGCCACCGCGATCGCGCTATTGCGTCTCCGCGCATGGACACTTCTGTCGCGACGCAAGCTGCAGGAGCGGCGCACCTAACCCTCGGGTTCCACACATCTGGCAACACGTTGCACGAAGCAGAGGAATACGGCGTTTCCAAAGCGTTTTCTGTCAATGCGCAGCGGCCTAAACCCGGCCGTCGATGCGGCGAAGTCCTAGCATCAACGGCCGCGAGAGCGTCCGAAACCTCTTGCCGTGCACCGGGCTCCACAGGGATGATCGTCGGGCGCAATGATCGGCTTTTGCAGGGTCGAGAAATTGTCTCGACGCAGCATCAGCGACCATCTCGGCTCGCAGTCCGCACAGCTAGTTATAAGGGTTGATCGCCCGACGACCCGGTGCCCTCTTTGGGATTCTCGCCATCGTCGTCAAGCTGCTCTTCAAAGTGGAGCGCCGCCCTGTAGACCTGTTTGCCGGAATCATCCTCGAGCTTGACGCCGAAATCCGCGCTTCGGTGATGTGGCGCCCCTTCTCTGCACATTTCGGTCAGCGCGAGCTGCGCATCGCGCCGAGCGGCTTCGACATGCGGGAATTCGAGATCCTCGTCATGCAGCTCCCGTCGGCGTCCGATCTCCGTCGTGATCTTGAATCTCGGCATCGGCTCCGCCCTGCGTTGTTCCATGAGCGAACCCGGAGCATGGAGAAACGGTTCCGTCTGCGTGCGGCAGTGCTGAAGCGATGACGAAGCCGTGAAGTTGCACGCACCCGCGGAACCTGCCCCAATGATGCCCGTTATCCTCGTCGACACCGCCATCGAGCGGTCGGCTCGATCGACAGGGGATATTCCGATGGGCAGCACCATGGACAAGATCAAGGGTATGGCCAACGAGGCCGCCGGCAACGTCAAGCAAGCTGCCGGCAAAGCGCTCGACAAGCCTGAACTTCAGGCCGAGGGCATCGCGCAGGAGCGCAAGGGCGAGGCCCAGCAGGCACTCGGCAAGGGTAAGGACGCCGTCAAGAACGTCGTCGACAAGGTCTGATCCGTCGAGACACGACATTTGAAAGCGGGCCATCGAGAGATGGCCCGCTTTTCATTTAGGCCCCGCACGCCTGTGCGCACATGACCACCTGAGACAGTCATAGCCGGTCGTTGCGCGAAACTGGAAACAACCGGCTACGTATCCGCCTCGGACTTGTTAACCGACTGCGCTGGCACTGCAGTGGATGTCGCACCGAGAGCAGCCAAAAGCGTGTGTTCCCCGTACGGCTTGACGAGGACAGTTGCGCCGTCGCCCTTGGCAACTGCCGACGCGTCGCCGGTGGCGAATACCACGACGACGTCGGGCCGCAGCTCCCTCGCACGGGATGCGAGCTCCGTACCCGACGCCCCGGGCAGATTGATGTCCGTCACCAGGATGTCGACCGGAGCGGTCTGCAAAGCAGCCATGGCCTCTTCGGCACTGCCGGCATCGACGACGACGAAGCCAGCCTCCTCGATGATTTCGGCTGTGTTCATGCGGATCAAGGCATCGTCTTCCACCAGCAGTACCGTCCGACGCACCGGGACGACCGGAGGCGCCGGCACAGCGGTGGTGTCCGGCTCTCTACGCTGGACCGTCCCAGCATTGCGCTGATGCTGGTTTGCCAGCACGTGCCTGAACTTCCGCGCCAGCGCTTCCCGCGTGTAAGGCTTCGAAAGAAGCTCGACACCTGCATCGAGCTTGCCGCCATGGACGATGGAGTTCTCCGTATAGCCCGATGTGAACAGAACGGCGATATTGGGCAGGCGCTCACGCGCCTTGCGTGCCAGTTCCGGGCTTTTCAGCGCGCCCGGCATCACGACGTCCGTGAAAAGCATGTCGATCGGAATGCCGCTCTCAATCACGTGCAGTGCACTCGCCGCATCGACGGCCTTGAGCACGCGGTAGCCGAGGTCCGCCAAGAGTTCGACGACGGTCGCGCGAACCTCGTCGTCGTCCTCCACCACCAGCACCGTCTCGGTTCCGCCAGCGATCGGGCCGCTATCGACCGCGACCTCGACGTCCTCGCTTTCCATGGCTCGGGGCAGATAGAGCTTGATCGTGGTGCCGTGCCCGACCTCGGAATAGATCTTCACATGGCCGCCGGACTGCTTGACGAAGCCATAGACCATCGACAGGCCGAGACCTGAACCCTTGCCCTCGCGCTTGGTCGAGAAAAACGGCTCGAACACCTTGTCGATGATCTCGGGCGCCATGCCGCTGCCGGTGTCCGTGACGGCAAGCATGACATACTGACCCGCCGTGACCTCGTCATGGGCGCGGACATAGGCATCGTCGAGCATCGTGTTGGACAGCTCGATCGTGAGCTTGCCCTGGCCCTCCATCGCGTCGCGGGCATTGATCGCGAGATTCAGCAGCGCGTTCTCGATCTGGGCAGGATCGATGAAGGTGTTCCACAAGCCGCCGCCAACCACGGTTTCGATCTCGACGGCTTCGCCGATCGCGCGCCGCAGCATGTCGTCCATGCCGCGCACGAAGCGGCTGACGTTGACGACCTTGGGCTCCAGTGCCTGCCTTCGTCCGAAGGCCAGCAGCTGTGAGGCGAGCTTCGACCCTCGGGAGACACCCGCCATCGCATTGGTCACGCGTCGCTCGGCGCGCTCGTTCCCGGCGATATCCTTGGCCAGAAGCTGCAGGTTGCCGGCAACGACCTGGAGCAGATTGTTGAAATCGTGCGCAACGCCGCCGGTCAGCTTGCCGACCGTTTCCATCTTCTGCGCCTGGGCGAGCTTGGCCTCAGCGACGCGACGCTCGTCGATCTCGGCGATGACGCGCGCTTCGAGACTCTCGTTGAGCTGTCGCAGCTGTGCTTCGGCCCTTTCGCGGTGCCGGACCTGCCGGGCGAGGTCCTCGGCCTGCGCTCGTAGTGCTGCTTCGGCCGCGCGCTGGTGGGTGATGTCGGTGTGGACGCCGACCCATTCGACGATCTCGCCGGCCGTGTTAAGAACAGGCAGGGCCCTGATGGCAAAGCTGCGCCAGCTTCCGTTGCTATGACGCACGCGGTGTTCGTGGATGAACATGCTCTTGGACGCGACAGCAGCGTTCCACGTTTCGATGGATGCCAATCTGTCGTCGGGATGGACGGCATCGGCCCAGCCGAACCCTTGATACTCGTCGTAGGCCTGCCCGGTCAGAGCAGCCCAGGCGGGCTGCTCGCCGTCCATCCGGCCGTCCGGGCTGTTGGTCCACAGCACGCCATGCACGGCATCCATCGCCGTACGAAACCGGCTGTTGCTCAGGGCGAGCTGCGCTTCGCGAAAGGCGCGCTCCTGAACGTCGATGCCCAGGACATAGACGCCGGGGATCGACCCGTCCGGCTCGATGCGAGGCACATAGCGGACCTCGAGCGCCCGCGCCGCGCCATCGCGATGCGGTATGGTCGTTTCTGCGGAAAACCGTTCTCCGGCGAGGCCGCGGTCGAGATCGCCACGACGATCCGCATAGGCGACGTCGCCGATGACGTCCCTGACATGGCGCCCGATCATGCTCGCCGGCGCGACTCCGAACCAGTTCTCATAAGCGACATTTGCGAAGCGATAGACGTGACTGCGATCGACATAGGAGACCATCATCGGCAGGGCATCGGTCACCCTGAGCAGTTCGGTCTCGCTCTCCGCGACACGTCTTTCAGCGGCGATACGAGCGCTGTTGTCGATGATCGTGCACATCACGCCACCGACCCGGCCGTCCGCCTCGTAGACCGGGGTATAGAACAGGTCGAGGTAGAGCGTCGTCGGCCCGTCGGGCCGGTCAAATAATATAGGCTGGTCGCGATGGGAGATGGTTTCGCCGCGGAGACCAGCTTCGAGGATCGGCCTGTTCCAATCCCAGACCTCGGGGAATGCGGTCGCAACGGGGCTGCCGAGGGCAGCGGGATGACGGTCGCCAGCAATCGTCCTGTAGGCGTCGTTGTAGAGCATGATGTGGTCCGGACCCCACATCAGCACCTTGGCAACCGGCGAGTTGACGATGTTGGCGATCGTCGCGCGCATCTCCAGCGGCCAGCCATCGCTCGGACCGAGAACGGTCGTCGCCCAGTCCCGGTCGCGGATCAGCGCTCCGCATTCTCCGCCGGCTACAGGCCATACAGAAGCAGGGGCGCGCGTCCGGGGCCGAGGCTGATCGCGCAACGTTCGCAGGGCGGCGCGGACGATCTCGCTGGCGTTGGCATAATCGCCGGAGTCCAACCGCTCGGAGATGAAATCCTCGAGCTCAGGCGTGAGCGAGACGTTGCGCGATTGACGTGTCATCATGAACGACGGCATTGGGCGATCGCCCGTTTGTGTCAATAGATGCTCGTCGCCAATTCAACGGCTTGAATCGGAATCGTACGGCAAGGCCCTGGAGGGGATTGGCACCGCCAGGCAACGATCTGCCCGGAACCGGGCCCTGAAGCGAGCGTTGAGAGACGAGCCAGCTTCAAGGACAATCGATGTCGAAGACCGCTTTGATCGCGTTGGCCATGGTATCGGGCCTGACGCTCGCCGCCTGCAATCCCCTCGAGAAGCCCCCGGTCGGAAACGCAAGCGTTCCGCAGCCGACCAAGCCGGTCGCGTTGAACCGTTACCTCGGCAAGTGGTACGAGCAGGGCCGCTACGAGGCGAGCTTCCAGAAGGGCTGCGAAGGCGTCACAGCCGATTACGCCGCCAAGCCGGACGGGTCCGTCGCCGTCGTCAACTCCTGCCGTGAGGGCGGGCTGAACGGCCCGCTCAAGACCGCGGCCGCTTCAGCGCGCGTCGTCGAAGGGTCGGGCAACGCCAAGCTGAAAGTAACCTTCTTCTGGCCCGTCGAGGGCGACTACTGGGTTCTCGACCATGCTGACGACTATTCCTGGTCAATCGTCGGCGAGCCCTCCGGCCAATATCTCTGGATCCTGACGCGGGCGCAAAAAATCAGCGCTCGGCAATACGACGTGCTGGTCAGCCGGGCCCGTGCACTCGGCTACGACACAACGATTCTGCGACGGACGCAGCAGTGAGTCACGAGGATCGTCGCGATGGCCGCAGGGCCACCGCAGATCGCGCTCATGCCAAGACACCCGATGGCCGCTACTTTATCGTCGCCGGCAGGCTATGGCGATCGACCAATCCCGGACTGCCGGAGGCAGAGCGCCAGAGCCTCGTCGACGAACTCATGGATGCCCGGCGCGCAGTGAAGAACGCGAAGGCTGGCAAGGGCGACCTGGTGGCGGCCAGGGCGGCGGTTGATGCGGCCAAGGTCGCTCTCGGAGAAAGGGGCCCGGTCTGGTGGCATGACGGCGCTCCAGACTTCAACCGGCATTTGGCCAAGAACACGCCTTACGCCGACTGGGCTTCCGCATTGAAGCCATGACACACCACTCGCATTCAGGGCGGAGCGATGGCGCGGTCTACGGGAGTCGAACCCGTCTCCCCAGCGTGAAAGGCTGGTGTCCTAACCGATAGACGAAGACCGCTTTGCCGCGAACCGTTGAGGTTCGTGCCGAAGCGGGGCGAGGTATAGTGGCAGGCTTCCCGCTCCGCAAGCACCCGTTCACAAGAAAATAGCCGGCAGCGTCTCAGATCGGTCGGGCGAGATCGAGGATGCGCAATTCCGCGGTTTCCCGGCCGCCCCAGCGATTGAGCGACAGCGTCGCGGCAAGATGAACGCTCTCGCCGCGCGCGGCGAACAAGGCCTGGCCGAGCGGCTCCTGCGCCGCGCGGAAGGCGATGCCGCCGATGCTGGCACCATCGCCCGACCGCAACTTGATCCGGACATGGCCGCCCGAGCCGATCTCGACGGCATCGGTCAGGCGATGCGCCGGGAAGACGAAGACCGGTTCCGGACTGCCGGAGCCGAAGGGGCCGGCCTTGTCGATCTCGGCCAGGAGACGGGGGCTGGCGCCGCCGGCGCTCAGCGCCGCGTCGACCAGCAGCGCCTCGGCATCGCCGAGAGCCGTCACCTCGCGCAGCAGATGCTCGTTCAGGAAGGCGTGGAAGGCATCGGCCTGGCCGGCCGCCAGCGTCACGCCCGCCGCCATAGCGTGGCCGCCGCCCCTGACCGCGAGGCCTGCCTCGACGGCGGCGCGCACGGCGCGGCCGAGGTCGACACCCGCGATCGAGCGGCCGGAGCCGGTCGCCCCGCCCTCTCCGTTCAGCGCCAGCGCGAAGGACGGACGGCGGAAGCGCTCCTTCAACCGGGCCGCGACGAGGCCGACGATGCCGGGATGCCAGTCGGCACTGCCGGCGAGCAGGACCGGCACGTCGGCCATGCCGACGAGTTCGTGCTCGGCCTGCGAGACCGCTTCCAGCACGGCGAGACGCTCGATCTCCTGCCGCTCCTGGTTTAGGCGGTTGAGCTCGGTCGCGATGGTGCGCGCCTCGACCTCGTCATCGGTCAGCAGCAGGCGCGCGCCGAGCGCGGCATCGCCGATGCGCCCGCCCGCATTGATGCGCGGGCCGAGCAGGAAGCCGAGATGCCAGGGCTGGATCGGCCCGTCGAGGCCGGAGACGTCCGTCAGCGCCGCGAGGCCCGGCCGGGCGCGGCTGCGCATCATCGCCAATCCCTGTCGGACGAAAGCGCGGTTGAGACCCTGCAGCGGCACGACATCGGCCACCGTCGCCAGCGCGACGAGATCGAGCGCCGCCAGCAGGTCGGGCTCGCCGCCGCGCGTGGCCCAGTGGCCCTGCCGGCGCAGCGTCCGGCTGGTCGCGACCAGCGCCAGGAAGACGACGCCGGCGGCGCAGAGATGACCGAGGCCGGAGAGGTCGTCCTGTCGATTGGGATTGACCAGTGCCTCGACCGCGGGCAGCCGCTCCGGCGCCTGATGATGATCCAGCACCACGACATCGAGGCCGAGCCGGTGCGCCTCGGCCAGGGGCTCGTCGCTGGTGGTGCCGCAATCGACCGTGACGAGCAGGGTAGCGCCCTCGCCCGCGAGCATGCGGATCGCTTCGCTGTTGGGCCCATAGCCCTCGATCAGGCGATCCGGGATATGGATGCGCGGGCGGGCGCCGGCCTGCGCGAGGAAGCCTGCGAGCAGGGCGGAGGAGCAGGCGCCGTCGACATCGTAATCGCCAAAAATCGCGACGCGTTCGCCCTTCACGCCGGCCTGCGCCAGCCGGGTGGCCGCGGCCTCCATATCGGTGAGGACGCTCGGGTCCGGCAGGACGTCACGCAATTTCGGCTCGAGGAAACGGGCGGCCTCCGCAGGCTCGACGCCGCGCGCGGCGAGCAGACGGGCGAGGATATCGGGCAGGCCCTGCTGCTGGCTCAGCGCTTCGGCCCGACCGAGGCCGGGAATGTCGAGCCGATCGCGCCAAGGGCGACCGAGCACCGAACGGGTCACGCCGAGAAAGGCACGGGGCATCAGGAGACTCATGATGTCACGGCGTCGCGCAAGCGAGGCCCCGCGTCAACCGATGCGCGCCCGTCAGCGGCTTTAGGCAGCGCCTTGCGTATCTTTACCGTCATACCGACAAGCGGCGAAGCCGCGCCGATCCGGGACAAGGGCCTCCGGAGCCCTACGATGGGACGACCTCGGGTTGCCGAGCTCGAAAACGGCAACGGCCGGGCTTGCACCCGGCCGCTGGCGCGATGTGGCGCGTGCCAGCTCAGTCGAGCTGGAACTTCGAGAACTCGCGGTGCTCGCCATAGATGCGGCGGACGGTGCCGGTGATCGAGCGATAGACCAGCGTCTCGGTCTCGATGACATCCTTGCCGAAGCGCACGCCCGAGAGCATGCCGCCATCGGTGACGCCGGTGGCGCAGACGATGACGTCGCCCGAGGCCATTTCCGACATGTCGTATTTCTTGTTGGGGTCGAGCACGCCCATGCCGTGCGCCCGAACGCGCTTCTCCTCGGTGTCGAGGATGAGGCGGCCCTGCATCTGGCCGCCGACGCAGCGGAGCGCCGCCGCAGCGAGCACGCCTTCCGGCGCGCCGCCGATGCCGAGATAGAGGTCGATGCCGGTCTTCTCGGGCTGGGTGCAGAAGATCACGCCGGCGACGTCGCCGTCGGTGATCAGGCGGATCGAGCAGCCGGTCTTGCGGACCTCCTCGATCAGCTTGGCATGGCGCGGGCGGTCCATGATCAGCGTGGAGATCTCATTCGGCTTGACGCCCTTGGCCTTGGCCAGCGCGTTGATGTTGTCGGCCGGCGAGGCATCGAGGTCGATCACGCCCTTGGCGTAGCCCGGGCCGCAAGCGATCTTGTCCATGTAGACGTCGGGAGCGTAGAGCAGGCTGCCGGCGCCGGCCATCGCCATCACGGCGATCGAGCCCGGCATATCCTTGGCGCAGAGCGTGGTGCCTTCCAGCGGGTCGACCGCGATATGCACCTTCGGGCCCTGCTTGTTGCCGACCTTCTCGCCGATGAAGAGCATCGGCGCCTCGTCGCGCTCGCCCTCTCCGATGACGATCTCGCCGTCGATCGGCAGGCGGTTCAGCTCGCGGCGCATCGCGTCGACCGCGGCCTGGTCGGCCGCCTTCTCGTTGCCATGGCCACGCAGGCGGGCCGCTGCGACGGCGGCGCGCTCGGTGACGCGCACGAGCTCCATCGAGAGATAGCGCTCGATGATCTGGTCGGGGGAGATGCGGAGATCGACGGACATGAAATGTAAGTCCCCTTTGAAATCGGGAGATGAAAGGAGGTCGTGTCAGACCTGTTCGCGTTCAATCCGAATAACTTGTGGCGGTTCCGCGACATGGCCGTCGGCGGTGACCCTTTCGAGCGCGGCGCGGATCGCGCTCTCGCTGGTGGCATAGGTGATCAGCACGACCGGAACCGGCGCGCCGGAGCGGCCGCCGGGATCGCGCGTGACGGCCTCGGGCGAGCGCCGCTGGACGATGCTTTCCAGCGAGATGTCGGCCTGCGCCATGCGGGTCGCGATGGCAGCGGCGGCGCCCGGCCTATCGGCAACGGCGAGGCGGACATAGTAGCCGCCTTCATGGCGCTGCATAGGCGCTCGCTTGGGCTCTTCCAGGCGGGCTACGGGCAGGCCGAAAGGCAGGCCCGCGGTGCCACGCGCGACATCTGCGATATCGGCCACGACGGCGGAAGCCGTCGGATCGCCGCCGGCACCGGGGCCGACCAGCGTGATCTCGCGGACCGCATCGGCATCGACGCTGACAGCATTGAGCACGCCCATCACCTGCGCGATGGGGGAAGATTTCGGCACCATTGTCGGGTGCACGCGCTGCTCGATGCCAGTCTTGGTGCGCTCGGCGACGCCGAGCAATTTGATGCGATAGCCAAGATCGTCGGCCATCTTCAGGTCGAGCGGCGTGATCGCCGAAATGCCTTCGACATGAATCGCTTCGGCGTCGATCTTCGTGCCGAAGGCGAGGCTCGTCAGAATGGCGAGCTTATGAGCGGTGTCGAAGCCCTCGACGTCGAAGGTCGGGTCCGCTTCGGCATAGCCGAGGCGCTGGGCGTCCTTCAGGCAGTCCTCGAAGGTCAGCCCTTCCTGCTCCATGCGGGAGAGGATGTAATTGCAGGTGCCGTTGAGGATACCGGAGATGCGGCCGACATTGTTGCCGACCAGCGCCTCGCGCAGCGTCTTCACGACCGGGATGCCGCCGGCCGAAGAGGCCTCGAAGGCGAGCGCCACTCCGTTGCTCTCGGCGAGCTCGGCAAGCGCGACGCCATGGGCCGCGAGCAGCGCCTTGTTGGCGGTAACGACGTGCTTGCCAGCGGACAAAGCCGCCTCGACCGCTTGCTTGGCAGGGCCGTCCGAGCCGCCGATCAGTTCGACGAAGCAGTCGATCTCGTCCGAATTCGCCAGCGCGACCGGATCGTCGAACCAGGCGAATCCGCCGAGATCGATGCCGCGGTCGCGATGGCGGTCGCGGGCCGAGACGGCGGTGACGCGGATCGTACGACCGCAACGCGCCGCCAGCGCGTTCTCCTGCCGGCGCAGGATGCGCAAGGTCGATGCGCCGACCGTGCCGAGGCCGGCAAGTCCGACGCGCAGGGGCTGTGAGGCAGGCGAAAGAGGCACGCTGGTCATGCGCGCGGCGTCGCATGAGGTGCGGCGGGAGTCAACGAGGAAGCCGTCCCGCACCGGGTTTTGGACCGTGTTTCAGCCGAAATGGCAGACGACCTCGGCGGCAACGCGCTTCACTTTGCCATCCTCGAAACCGAGATAGATGCGCAGCAGATTGGTGCCGAAGGCCGTCGCCTTGATGGTGTGCAGGGCCTCGATCGTGGCGCCCTCGGACACAGTGCTGTTCTCGACCGCGGGGGTCCAGAACCAGGGCTTGGGAGGATCGATCGTAACGTCGGAGAGAACCCGCTCGGCATCGGCCCGGCCGGTTCCGACCGGGATATAACGGGTGACGATATCCGTGGCATCGCGGGCGCATTCGCGGCCATTGGTAACGGCCAGCACATCCGAGACCAGGGCGGAGCGCGTCTCCGGGATGCGGCCACGGGAATAGTCATAGGTCGCGACGAGGCAGATCAGCGCGAAGAGGGCGAAAGCGATGCCGAGGAGGCGGCCTGTTCGTGACATGGAAGCGGACCTCGGGCGCGATGCGGAGCCATCCGTCCGCATCGCATCGGTTCCCATGTTTTGGAGGCGCGGTCCAGAGCCCTGGCCGTCATTCTCGGGCGGCGCGTAGCGACGACCCGAGAATCTCAGGACCAGAAGGCACTCGTTTCCGAGATGCTCGGGTCAAGCCCGAGCATGACGGCCTAGAGAGAACCCTACCCCGCCTTCGGCATCTGGATGACGTTGTGCAGCGTCGTGTCGGCGCCCTTGAGGAAGCGGCCGATATTACGCGCGGCCTGGCGGATGCGCTGCTCGTTCTCGACGATGGCGATGCGGACATAATCATCGCCATGCTCGCCGAAGCCGATGCCCGGCGCGACCGCGACCTCGGCCTTCTCGATCAGGAGCTTCGAGAATTCCAGCGAGCCGAGATGGCGGAACTTCTCGGGGATCGCGACCCAGGCGAACATCGAGGCTTCCGGAGCCGGGAATTCCCAGCCGGCCTTGCCGAAGCTCTCGACAAGCGCGTCGCGGCGCTTGCGATAGGTCTCGCGCATCTCGCGGATGCAGTCGTCAGGGCCATTGAGGGCCGCCGCCGCCGCGACCTGGATCGGTGTATAGGCGCCGTAGTCGAGATAGGATTTCACCCGTGCCAGCGCGGCGAGCAGGCGCTCGTTGCCGACGGCGAAGCCCATGCGCCAGCCCGCCATCGAGAACGTCTTCGACATCGACGTGAACTCGACGGCGACGTCGATCGCGCCCGGCACCTGCAGCATCGAGGGCGGCGGGTTGTTCTCGTCGAAATAGACCTCGGCATAAGCGAGATCGGAAAGCAGGATCAGCTCGTGCTTCCTGGCGAAGGCGACGAGATCGCGGTAGAAGTCGAGCGAGGCGACATAGGCCGTCGGGTTGGCGGGATAGCAGGTGACGAGCGCGATCGGCTTCGGCACCGAATGCATCATCGCCCGCTCCAGCGCCGGGAACATCGCCGGGGTCGGCTCGGCCGGGACCGACCGAATCACGCCGCCTGCCATCAGGAAGCCGAAGGCGTGGATCGGGTAGCTCGGATTCGGCACCAGCACGACGTCGCCCGGCCCGGTGATGGCCTGCGCCATGTTGGCGAAGCCCTCCTTCGAGCCCAGCGTCGCGACGACCTGCGTATCCGGGTTGAGCTTCACGCCGAAGCGGCGCTCGTAATAACTCGCCTGGGCGCGGCGCAGGCCGCCGATGCCCTTGGAAGCGGAATAGCGGTCGGTGCGCGGCTTGCCGACGGTCTCGACCAGCTTCTCGATGACGTGCTTCGGCGCCGGCAGGTCGGGATTGCCCATGCCGAGATCGATGATGTCGACGCCCTTGGCGCGCTCGGCCGCCTTGATCTTGTTGACCTGTTCGAAAACGTAGGGCGGCAGGCGCTTGATACGGTGGAAATCGCTCATCTCGAACAGGTCCTCGGCCGCCCGTGGGCGGTGTCATGTTATCGCCGGGATCACATCCTTGCGTCGAGGGTGCTTAGCATCGCATCTTTGGTCATGACAGAGCAAAGGGCGCAATATTTTGCGAATTCCAGTGCGAGGAGACCAGTCTCCACCCGCGCTGCGTTGCCGGAAGCGGGCCTTCGCTCAGTTGCGGGGAAGCACCGCCGGTGCGGGCGGCGGCGTCGCACCAAGCGCCTTGGCGGTTTCGCCGGCAGCCGCGTTGGCCTTCTGCTTGGCGTCAAGGGCAGCCTCGATCTTCTTGTAGTCCTCCACCGGCTTGCGCGGAGCGGCCCGGGTCACGCTCGACCCGATAGGGACGTATTCGAGATCGGCGGGACGGGTTTCCCGGACGAAAGCCTTCGATTGCTGCGGCGTGGTCGCGAGGCCCGCAGCCTCGGCGACCCCCTTGAAGCCCTCGTCGCTGCCGCAGCCGGCGAGCGCCGTTCCGACCACGACCAGGGCAGCCGGGATCAGGAGTAGCTTTTTCGCGGAGATTTCAGTCGGCATCGGACCATCCAGCGGTTGTCGATTTTCCTTGGTAAAGCACAGCGGCTGCGTCCTTAATAGGACCAAAATGGAGCGTCATGCGCTATCCGATAACGACCGGGGAAAAGGGCGAGATATGAGCGGGAAAAGCGACAGGGCTAAGGACACGACCGGCCCGGCCGAGGCCGCCGCTCCCGACTTCGACCAGTTCGCGCAGAATATGGGCCGGCTCGTCGAGGAATACGGCAAGGTCACCGCGGCCTATCTCAAGCCGATCGAACGCGGCGAGGCCAAGACCGGCCAGGCCGAGGAGGCCAGCGACATGGTCAAGACGCTCGGGCGCCTCGCCGAACGCTGGGTCAACGACCCCTCCAAGATCATCGAGGCGCAGGCCTCCCTCACCGGCGACTTCATGAACCTGTGGAGCACGGCGCTGAAGCGTGCCGGTGGCGAGGAGGTTGCGCCCGTCGTCGAGCCGGACAAGCGCGACGGCCGCTTCAAGGACCCGGACTGGACGAACCATCCGACCTTCGACTTCATCAAGCAGGCTTATCTGATCGGCTCGCGCTGGGCCGAAACCATGGTCGACAAGGCCGACGACCTCGACCCGCATACGCGAGAGAAGGCCCGCTTCTACATCAAGCAGATTGCCGGTGCGCTCTCGCCGACCAATTTCGTCGCCACCAATCCCGAACTGCTGCGCGAGACGATGCAGCAGAACGGCGAGAACCTCGTGCGCGGCATGAAGATGTATGCCGAGGATGTCGAGGCCGGCGGCGGCGAGCTCAAGATCCGCCAGTCCGACGGCGGCACCTTCGAGGTCGGCGTCAATATCGCGACGACGCCGGGCAAGGTCGTCTTCCGCAACGAGATCATCGAGCTGATCCAGTATGCGCCGGCGACGCCGCAGGTGCTGAAGCGGCCGCTGCTGATCGTGCCGCCCTGGATCAACAAGTTCTACATCCTCGACCTCAACCCGGAGAAGAGCTTCATCCGCTGGTGCGTCGCGCAGGGACTGACCGTCTTCTGCATCTCCTGGGTCAATCCGGATGCCCGCCACGCCGCCAAGGATTTCGAGAGCTATATGCGCGAGGGCATCTTCGCCGCGCTCGACACGATCGAGCAAGCGACGGGGGAAAAGAAGGTCTCGGCGATCGGCTACTGCGTCGGCGGGACGCTTCTCGGCGTCACGCTGGCCTATATGGCAGCGGTGCGCGACAAGCGCATCGAGAGCGCGACCTTCTTCACCACGCAGGTCGATTTCTCGCAAGCCGGCGAGCTCTCGGTCTTCGTCGACGAGGAGCAGATCCGCGCTATCGAGGAGCAGATGGCCCGGACCGGCTATCTCGACGGCTCGCGGATGGCCGGGGCCTTCAACATGCTCCGGCCGAACGACCTGATCTGGTCCTATGCCGTCAACAACTACCTGAAGGGCAAGGCGCCCACGCCGTTCGACCTGCTCTACTGGAATGCGGATTCGACGCGGATGCCGGCTGCGAACCACTCCTTCTACCTGCGCAACTGCTATCTCGACAACAAGCTCTCCAAGGGCGAGATGCGGCTCGGCGGCAAGACGCTCGACCTCAAGCGGGTGACGATCCCGATCTACAATCTCGCGACGCGCGAGGACCATATCGCGCCGGCCCAATCGGTCTTCAACGGTTCGCAATGCTTCGGCGGGCCGGTCGAGCATGTCGTCGCCGGCTCCGGCCATATCGCCGGCGTCGTCAACCCGCCAGCCAAGGTGAAATACCAGTACTGGACCAGCGGCCCGGCCAAGGGCCGCTATGCCGACTGGCTGGCCAAGGCGGACGAGCATCCGGGCTCGTGGTGGCCGCACTGGTTCAGCTGGCTGGAGGCCCAGGCGCCGAAGAAGGTCCCTGCCCGCGAACCGGGCGGTGGCAAGCTCAAGGCGCTCGCCGATGCTCCGGGAACCTATGTGAAGGTGAAGGCGTAGGCGCTGGATCGCCGGGCGTCAGACCGAAGTTGAAATGGCGATCGGCGCATTGCCCGGGCATCCGGCGACGCCTCGCAGCCGTTGACATAGTCGCTGCGCAGGGCTGCTTCGGCGAAGCCGATTCAATCGCCGTCAGCCGTCACGGCGACGCAGGCGAAATCGCGGTGGTCGCGGCAAGCAGCATCAGTTGCCCGCGGTGCCAACGCAGCCAAGCTGGCGCGACACAGCAACAAAAAAGCCGACCCGAAGGCCGGCTTTTTCGTGAGAGCGACGTCGCTCAGTACTTGCGGACGACCGGGTTGACCGGAAGGGTCTGGGTCGGATCGTCCCAGCGATAGGTCAGGCCGGCCGAGACGACATGAACATAGGGCTTGGCTTCTGCGGTGTAGTAGACCGGCGCGGCCGCGTTCCACTGCGGGTGCCCCGGGTTATAGTTCACCGATGCCTTCTTCACGTCGATATAGGTATAGCCGACATCCAGCTTGATCCGGTCGGTGATCTGATAGCTCGCGCCGGCGCTGAGCCAAAGACGGTCATTGTCGGAGATATAGATCGTGCGGTTGCGGTCGTTGACCGCAGACATCTCGTAACCGATGCCGGCGCGCAGCGTAAGGTCCTTGCTGTACTTGTACTCGACACCGCCGCTGAAGAACCAGGCATCGTCATACTGGAAATTCAGGCTGGTCTGCGGGCGGCCGTTGAGCTCGTTGACGATCGGGATGTTGCGAAAGCGGCTCCAGTTCGTCCACTCGACCCCGGCATGGACCTGCCACTGATCGTTGATGACCTGCGAAACGCCGACGACGACCGAGTCGGGAAGGTTCAGGTTGGCCTTGACCGGGAAGCGGGCGAGAACGGGCGTCGGCGTGGCCAGCGACCCTTCGAGCGTCTGGCGGATCGACGAACGATAGGCCACGCCGATATTCGTTCCCTCGAACGGGGTGAACGTCGCGCCGAGGCGATAGCCGAAATCGATCGTGTCGCCTTCAAGAATGACCGGGGACGCCGTGGGCGCGAGGCCACCGGCCTGCTTCAGCTTGGCGCTCAAATACTGGACCTGCAGAGCGGCGCCGACCGAGAGCCAGTCGTTGACCTTGTAGCCGACGGTCGGCGAGACGTTGATGGTCACGACCTTGGCCGAACGCCCGTAAATCTGGGCGGCGTGAACCTGGTTTTCCGGCTTGGAGCGCAGGCCGTACGGCGCGCCAGTGGTCATGCCGACCCAAAGCCGATCGGTGAGTTGCCAGGCGCTGGCCGAAGCAGGGATCACGGCGCCGTCGCCGCCGAGGTTGCCGGTACCGAACTGAATCGGGTTCAGCGGCGCTGGCGCGGCCGGACCGCCGACCCGCGAGGCTGCCGTCGGCTGATAGTCGCCATTGGCGTTGAGATAGGTGTAGTTCCAGTTGCTGGTGCGGCCAGGGAACATGGTGATGGTGGCGGGGTTCCACGCCATCGCGCTCATGCCGATGCCGCCCGAGGCCGCGCCGGCAAAGGCCATGCCGAGACCCTCGGCGCCCTGGCCGCTGCGGATGGCGAAGGAGCTCGCCGAAGCCGCTCCAGCCGCGATCAGCGCGGCGAGCGAGACGGTGGCGGCGGCGGCAGTACGAACAAGGCCCTTCATCGAATCCATCCCGGTTATAAGTTCTTTGGGGTCAGACACCCCCGCTTGATTCGAAGCATGACCCGAGCCGTTTCCCGCCGCAATCCTGCTTGGGATGCCTCGAAATGGCCGTACCACCTCCGCAATCGGCCCCGAGAATCCCGCAAATCACCCAAAATAGTCGATTTCCGAGCATGCGCCGGCAAGATTGTTCAGAAAGATATCGTTTATATAAGAACTATTGCCGGTTTTGAGCATTTTGAGGCTGCGTCGCGCTCCACGCTCTGCTCGCCGGAAACGTCGCTTTGAGAGGCGTCGTTGTATTCGCGCAACAATCCTGCCGCCCGCGCTTTGCGGATGCCCCATGCGCGATGACGGGCTTGTGTTTCGTACCGGCATCCGATCAGAATCCCCCACCCATCTAGATCGTTTGAAAACGGGGGAAACACCTTGAAACTGCTCCGCTACGGCGCATCCGGCCAGGAGAAGCCGGCCCTTCTCGATGCCAATGGCGGGTTGCGCGACCTGTCCGGCGTCATTCCCGACCTTGCCGGCAAGGCTTTGACCTCGGGCTCGCTCGCCAAGATCAAGGCGCTTTCGCCGGAATCGCTGCCGCTCGTCTCGGGCTCGCCGCGCATCGGCGCCTGCGTCGCCGACGTGCGCAACTTCATCGCGGTCGGCCTGAACTTCGCCGATCACGCGGCCGAAACCGGCGCCGAAATTCCAAAAGAGCCGATCCTGTTCAACAAGGCCCCGAACTGCATCGTCGGGCCGAATGACGACGTGATCATTCCGAAGGGCTCCCAGAAGACCGACTGGGAGGTCGAACTCGCCATCGTGATCGGCGACGGCGGCTCCTATATCGAGGAGAAGGACGCGATGGCGGCGATCGCCGGCTTCTGCGTCTGCAACGACGTCTCCGAGCGTGCCTTCCAGCAGGAGCGCGGCGGCCAGTGGGCCAAGGGCAAGGGCTGCCCGACCTTCGGGCCGCTCGGCCCGTGGCTCGTCACCACCGACGAGGTCAAGGACATCCAGAATCTCGGCATGTGGCTCGAGGTCGACGGCGAGCGCGTGCAGAACGGCTCGACCAAGACGATGATCTTCGGCGCCGCCTATCTGGTCCATTATATCAGCCAGTTCATGCGGCTGGATTCGGGCGACGTCATCACGACCGGTACGCCTCCCGGAGTCGGGCTCGGCTTCAAGCCGCCGCGCTTCCTGAAGGGCGGCGAGGTCGTGACCCTCGGGATCGAGGGGCTCGGCGAGCAGAAGCAGAACTTCGTGCCCTACAAGGGCTGATCGAAGGGGCGCTACGGCGCCCCTTTCTCTTTGAGGGAATTGCCGGCGAGCGGGCAGAGCCTGATGCGTCTGCGAGATCGGCGCGAAGCACACAGCGAGTGATGCGAAAAGGCACTGCCGAAGCTGCTTGACCTAACTTCGGCAGTGCAAGCTCATCGTCGCCGGTGGGCCTTGCGGCCTTGCTGATAAACCCACCATGGCCGTGACAGAACCGTTTGCCATCCCCCAAATGGGAGGTCTTGCCTCTTGCGCGGCCATTTTGGCGCGCGCAGCGGCTCATTTTCGGCGGATCCATCGATCCTCGGGATTGCCAATCGCCTTCCCTCATCCTGCCGCGGCAGGGCTAGCGCGGCGCGGCAGCGCTCTTCAGCAGGCTGACCAGATCGGCCTGCCGGCGGGTGCCGGTTTTGGCGAGAACTCGCTTCAAGGTCGTGCGCGCCGTCGCCTCGGTCACGCCGAGACGCAGCGCCGCATCGCGTGGCGGATATCCCCCGGCGATGACCGCAGCCAGCCGCGCCTCGGCCGGGGTGAGGTCGAACAGACCAGCGATCAGGCCGGCATCAGGCCCCACGCCCGCGGTGACCGGCGTGGCGACGATGATGGCGCCGGCGAAGGAGAAGACATCGCGCGCCCGGCCGCGCACAGGCGCGACATGCACGACCATCGGGTTTCCGCCGCGCCAGGACGGAATCGGCACGGACCGGACGGGCTGGGGCAGATCGGTTCGCGAGAAGCCCGCGATCACATTGGCCAGCATCTCGTCGGCCGGGGCATAGGCGAGGGCGAGGCGCGACGTGCGGTCCAGGAAGGTATCCGGGATCAGATCCTGGAAAAGGGCATTGGCCTCGAGCACCTGGCCGCGCAGGCCGAGAACCGCAGCCGGCAAGCCCATCAGTTCGAGCGCCTGCGACGCGGCACGCGCGCGCTCCATCGCCAGGCGGCGCCCGAGCAGCCCGGCCCGGGCGAAATGCGGTCGCAGGCGATCGAGCGCGGCGATGGCCTGGCCGTCGACGGTGCCCTCCGCAAAAGAGCGCTCGCAATGGACGATGGTTGTGTCGCCAGTCGGCGCCGTAATCACCGTCGCAGCGCCGGAGCCGTATCCGGCCGGGATCAGGAGGTCCTGATAGACCCGCTCATGCGCGATCTCGTCACGGCTGAAGACATCGTCGTCCGTGATGAAACCAAGCCGGCCATGCGCGAGCAGGCGCTGCGCCCGTTCGTTGACGGGGAGCGGGATGCGGCGCAAGACCTCGTCGTATCCCTCGGTAAATTCGGGCGAAGAGCCGATAATGCGCGCTTCGTCATGCAGCACTGTCCCGAGCAGCGCCTCGCGGCAACTGGCGATCCGCGCCGTGTCGCGAAGGACTGCAGGCCAACTCTCAGGCACGATCGCGGCCTCGTAGATGCCGTCGATCAATGCATTCTCGAACTCGCTGCCCGTCACGTCTGGCCTCTCGCGGGAGCAGCAGTCTAGCGGTCCGCGGGGAAAATGCCTCCCCACCTTTTGGCGGATGCCAGGCAGCCTTCGCGGCTGCGCGCGCGGGCTCAGGCTTCCGGCAGGCCGAGCATCAGGCGGATGTTCTGCACGGCTGCACCCGATGCGCCCTTGCCGAGATTGTCGAGCCGCGCGACGAGCACCGCCTGGCCGAGGTCGTCCTGCCCGAACACCGTGAGTTCCAGCTTGTTGGTGTCGTTCAGCGCCTCGGGCTCGATCTTGCCGTTCTTGCCGTCCTGCGGGAGGACGCTGACATAGGTCGAGCCGGCATAGCGCTCGGTCAGAACATGATGCAGATCGGCGACGCCCGGCGGGCCCGGCAGCGTGTCGAGATGCAGCGGCACCGAGACCAGCATGCCCTGCCGGAAATTGCCGACGGAAGGCACGAAGATCGGCCGCCGGGTCAGCCGGGCATAGGCCTGCAATTCCGGCAGGTGCTTGTGGCGCAAGCCGAGGCCATAAAGCTCGAAAGCCGGGGCGACGCCGGTCTCGAAATCCTCGATCATCGACTTGCCGCCGCCGGAATAGCCCGAGACTGCATTGACCGTGACCGGATGGTCCTGCGCCATCAGCCCGGCATCGACGAGCGGGCGCAGCAGCGCGATGGCGCCGGTCGGATAGCAGCCGGGATTGGAGACGCGGTTCGCGCCGGCGATCTTGCCGGCATGGCCCGGCTCAAGCTCGGCGAAGCCGTAGACCCAGCCCGGCGCGACGCGGTGCGCAGTCGCGGCATCGACGATCTTGGGCGCGTCGGAACCCAGCTGATCGGCCAACGCGACCGATTCCTTCGCGGCATCGTCGGGCAGACAGAGCACGACGAGATCGACGCTCGCCATCATGTCCTTGCGGGCTGCCGGGTCCTTGCGCTTGTCGGGATCGATGCTCTTGACGGCGACCTCGGGCACCACGGCGAGGCGCTCGCGAATGCCGAGACCGGTGGTGCCGGCTTCGCCGTCGATGAAGATGGTTTTCAGGTTGTGGCTCATCGGGCACCCCGGTGGCTGGGCAGACACAGCAATGGATGGGCTTCAGGCATAAAAAAACCGCGCTTCTGGCGCGGTCGCGGGCGTTCGGTCAGCAGCCGAGCGTCATCGCGGGCGCGCCGTGGCGGCCTGGACAGGGCGACGTCGGATGAAGCTTGTCATCATCGCCCCGTATATGTTCGCGCCGGGGCCGGGTGTCAATCGAAGCTTGCGCGGGCAGCGTCATTCTCGGGCGGAACGTTCTCTGGCGGAAGGAAGCACTGGCGTCTCCTGTGTCCTGGGACGCTCGGGTCTAGCCCGGTCGTCAGCGGCGCGCGGTGAGCCAGACATAGAGGCACCAGGGCAGGATCAGGGCGAGCGCAGTCAGGACGAGCCGCAACATCGTCCAGGCATTGGGGTTGTTGAGCGCCCGGCCATCGAGGTCCGGCAGGCCATGGATCAGGCCGAGCGCGATGGCCGGAGCCAGGAAGACGACGAGCGCCCGCGCTATGCGCGATCCGCGCGGAAGTTCCTCGCGAGCCAGCATCAGCAGGGCCGGCACCGCGATCATGCCGAAGGCGATCAGGACGAGAAGGATGCGCATGGTCTTCCGGAGCAGATTGTCGACTGAGACGACTATATGTCTGTCCACAGCGCGCCGTCATCTTTGCGCGACCGATGGGAGACCCGTGATCTCCATTCCCCTGGGAATGGCTCCTCAGGATGAGTGCTGAGACAGGGTGGCAAAAGAAACAAAAAGGGCGGCTCTTGCGAGCCGCCCTTCCGCATACCGGTAATCCCGGAAACGATCAGCGCTTCGAGAACTGGAAGCTGCGGCGGGCCTTGGCCTTACCGAACTTCTTACGCTCGACGACACGCGAGTCGCGGGTCAGGAAGCCTTCCTTCTTGAGCGGGCCGCGAAGCTCCGGCTCGTAGAAGGTCAGCGCCTTGGAGATGCCGTGGCGCACCGCGCCGGCCTGGCCGGAGAGACCGCCGCCCTTGACCGAGACGACGACGTCGTACTGGGTCACGCGGTCGACGAGCTGCAGCGGCTGCTTGAGCACGAGGCGCAGCACCGGGCGAGCGAAGTAGACCTCCTGGTCGCGACCGTTGACGGTGACCTTGCCGGAGCCCGGCTTGATCCAGACGCGCGCGATGGCGTTCTTGCGCTTGCCGGTGGCATAGGCGCGGCCCTGCGCATCGACCTTCTTGACATGGACGGGAGCAGCGGGCTGCTCGGGCTTGGCGACTTCGCCGAGCTGGGCGAGAGACTGAAGAACTTCGGCCACGGTCAGACCCTCTTGTTCTTGCTGTTGAGCGCGGCGACGTCGAGCGCCTCCGGCGACTGGGCAGCGTGCGGATGCTCCGCGCCCTTGTAGACGCGCAGGTTGCCGAGGATCTGGCGGAAGAGCGGGCCACGCGGCAGCATGCGCTCGACAGCCTTCTCGAGGATACGCTCAGGGAAGCGGCCTTCCAGGATGAACTTGGCCGAACGCTCCTTGATGCCACCCGGGAAACCCGTGTGGTGGTAGTAGTTCTTCTGCTCGCGCTTGCGGCCGGTCAGGGAGACCTTCTCGGCGTTGATCACGATGACATTGTCGCCGCAGTCGACGTGGGGCGTGTAGGCGGCCTTGTGCTTGCCGCGCAGACGCATCGCCACAACGGAGGCGAGACGGCCGACGACGAGCCCGGAGGCGTCGATCACAACCCACTTCTTTTCGACATCGGCGGGCTTGAGCGAGACGGTAGTGTTCATCGCGGTACCCCTTCGGTTGCGTAAAAAAGGACAAGCCGCCGGACAGGCCGGCGGCGGTGTGGCGTCGGGATAGGGGCAAGGAAGCCGGCTGTCAAGCAGTTCAGAAATAGCAAAGTCTGAAAAAACGCAATTTTCTCATAGCGATGAATAGAACGGTATCAGGATACCGCTACCGTCTCTTGCGTCGCGCAATCCCCTGCCTCAGCATCCGGCGCAGGAGGATACGCCATGACACAAAAAAGGATCGCCTTCATCGCCGCCGGCCTGCTGATCGGCTCCCTGCCCGCGCTCGCCGAGGTCAACGTCATCAGCTCGGGTGGCTTCACCGCCGCCTACAAGGAACTGGTCCCGGCCTGCGAGGCGAAGATCGGCCAGAAGGTGGTCAGCGCCTATGGCGCCTCAATGGGCGCGGCGCCTGATGCGATTCCCAATCGTCTCGCGCGCGGCGAGCCGGCCGACGTCGTCATCCTCGCAGGCGATGCCTTCGACAAGCTGGTCCAGGACGGCAAGGGCATGGCCGGCACCCGCACCGATCTCGCGCGTTCGGCGATCGGGCTCTCGGTCAAGGCCGGCGCACCAAAGCCCGATATCTCCACCGTCGAGGCGCTGAAGAAGACGCTGATGGAGGCCAAATCGATCGCCTATTCGGCGAGCGCCAGCGGCACCTATCTCTCCGAAGAGCTCTTCCCGAAGCTCGATCCGAGCGGCCAGATCATGGCCAAATCGAAGAAAATCTTGAGCGAACGCGTCGGCACCATCGTCGCGCGCGGCGAGGCGGAGCTCGGCTTCCAGCAGGTCAGCGAACTCGTGCCGATCGCGGGGCTGGATTTCGTCGGCACGCTGCCGGAAGAGGTCCAGCGCGTGACGGTGTTCTCGGCCGGATTGGCCGCCGGCGCCAAGGCGACCGAAGCCGCGAAGGCGCTGATCGCCTGCCTCGGCGGCACGGATGCGGCGGAGACGATCCGCAAGACCGGGCTCGACCCGATTCCGGCGAAGAAATAGGGCCTGCCCTCTTCGGCGGCGATCAGCGTGCGGGGATCGAATAAGTCCCGGTCGCGTGGCAGACCATCTCGGTCTCCCCTTGCGAATAGAGGCAGACCTCGCCGACCGCGAGCCGCTTGCCGAGCTTGAGCAACTTCGCCTCGCCGATCAACGCCGCCTGGCCGGGCTTGCGCAGGAAGTTGAAACTGAGGCTCGTCGTCACCGCGAGGCCGACCGGGCCGATCTGTGCCAAGATCGCCGCGTAGAGCGCGAGATCGGCCAGCGCCATCATGGTCGGCCCCGAGATGGTGCCGCCGGGGCGCAGGTGCTTCTCGTGATAGTCGCAGCGCATCCGGGCGGTCATCGGCCCGACATCCTCGATGAAATAGGTGCGTCCGCCATGGTGGAGCTGCGGGAAGACCTCGTCGAGATAGGCTTCGATCTCGGAGGCGCTCATGCGGGTCGTCATGCGAAAAACCGAAGGCTGAGGCGGGACTTCTCCTCTTGCAGCATGGCAGGCGGCCTCCGACAATAGGCGGAATTGCCGAAGGGGAGCACGATGAACGCCCATCACAAGCCGGAGGCCGCGCCCGTCCTGCTGCGTCAGGATGCCCAGGGGATCGCGACGCTGACGCTGAACCGGCCGCAGGCGCGCAACCCGCTGAGCGAGGCGATGCTGGCGGCGCTGAGCGAGGCCTTCGCCGCCATCGCCACAGACCGCACGGTCAAGGCCGTGATCCTCGCGGCAGCCGGGCCGGTCTTCAGCGCCGGGCACGACCTCAAGGAGATGACCGCCCATCGCGCCGACGCAGACCGCGGCCGCGCCTATTTCACGGATATCCTCGGGCGCTGCTCGGCCTTGATGCAGCAGATCACCGCCCTGCCCCAGCCTGTGATCGCGGCCGTCGAGGGCACGGCGACGGCCGCGGGCTGCCAACTCGTGGCGAGTTGCGACCTCGCGGTCGCAGGCGAAGCCGCGCGCTTCTGCACGCCGGGCGTCCATATCGGGCTGTTCTGCTCGACGCCCATGGTGGCGCTCTCGCGCAATCTTTCTGCCAAGCACGCGCTGGAAATGCTGCTGCTGGGTGAGATGGTACCGGCGGACGAAGCGGCTCGCATGGGCCTCGTCAATCGTGTCGTGCCGGCCGGAGAGGCCCTGGCGGAGGCGCAGCGGGTTGCTGCCATCATCGCCTCGAAGTCACCGGCGACCATCAAGATCGGCAAGCGCACCTTCTACGAGCAGCGCGAGATGGGATTGAAGGCGGCCTATGATCACGCCTCGGCGGTGATGGTCGAGAACATGCTGGCGCGGGACGCCGAAGAGGGCATCGGCGCCTTCGTGGAAAAGCGTGCTCCGGTGTGGGAGGAGTAGCGTTCCATCGACCTCACCGGCGTAGCGGTCAGGTGACGCTCAAACGTCCGACGGCCTTCCCCTCACCCTGCCCCTCTCCCTCTGGGAGAGGGGTTCCCCGCGCCCTTCCCTATGCGGACTGCCAAATGAACCACGACGCCTATTCCGACAGCCTGATCCGCGACATCCTCAAATCCGTGAAGCGGATCGCGCTGGTCGGCGCCTCCGCCAACGAGGCGCGACCGAGCTGGATCGTGACAAAATACCTGCTCGACCGCGATTACGACGTCATTCCGGTCAATCCCGGCCTCGCCGGGCAGACGATCGTCGGCAAGACGGTCTATGCCTCGCTGAAGGACGTTCCCGGCGCGATCGACATGGTCGAGATCTTCCGCAATTCGGAAGCGGCGGGGCCGATCACCGACGAGGCGCTGGCGCTCGATCCGCTGCCCAAGGTGATCTGGATGCAGCTTTCGGTGCGCAACAACGAAGCCGCGGCCCGCGCCGAGGCGAAGGGCGTCACCGTCATCATGAATCGCTGCCCGAAGATCGAGTACGGCCGGCTCTCGGGCGAAATCGGCTGGCAGGGCATCAATTCCCGCATCTTGTCTTCGAAGAGACCCGTGCTTGCCGGCAAGGGCTTCCAGAAGCTCACGATCCATCGGCCGGGGACCTGACGCGGCCCGCCGCTCCGAATTGACGCTTGGCAAACCGTTCGTTAAATCGAACGATCCGTTTTCGACGTCAGATTTGTCAGGGAGCAGCCATGACCGACCGCGCACCGGGTTTCAGCACACTCGCCATCCATGCCGGAGCGGCTCCCGACGCGGCGACGGGCGCACGCGCCACGCCGATCTACCAGACGACCTCATTCGTCTTCGACGATGTCGACCATGCCGCCTCGCTGTTCGGTCTGCAGGCCTTCGGCAATATCTATACCCGCATCGGCAACCCGACCAATGCGGTGCTGGAAGAGCGCGTCGCGGCGCTCGAAGGCGGCACGGCGGCGCTCGCCGTCGCCTCGGGCCATGCGGCCGAGTTCCTGTGCTTCCATGCCCTGCTGCAGCCGGGCGACGAATTCGTCGCGGCGCGCAAGCTCTATGGCGGCTCGATCAACCAGTTCAACCATTCCTACAAGAGCTTCGGCTGGAACGTGATCTGGGCCGACACTGACGATCTCGAGGGCTTTGCGGCGGCTGTGACGCCGAAGACCAAGGCGATCTTCATCGAGTCCATCGCCAATCCCGGTGGCGTCATCGTCGACATCGCGGCGATTAGCGCCATCGCCAAGAAGCACAACATCCCGCTCATCGTCGACAACACGATGGCCTCGCCCTATCTGCTGCGCCCGTTCGAGCATGGGGCCGACATCGTCGTGCACTCGGCGACCAAGTTCCTCGGCGGCCACGGCAATTCGATCGGCGGCCTGATCGTCGACGGCGGCTCGTTCAACTGGGTCGGCGACGACCGCTACCCGATGCTCTCCAAGCCGCGTCCGGAATATAACGGCATGGTGCTGGGCGAGACCTTCGGCAATTTCGCCTTCGCCATCGCGACCCGCGTGCTCGGCCTGCGCGATCTCGGCCCGGCGCTGGCACCGTTCAACGCCTTCATGCTGCTGACCGGCATCGAGACACTGCCCCTTCGGATGCAAAGGCACTGCGAGAGCACGCTGAAGGTCGCCGAACATCTCGCCAACCATCCGGCGGTCGAGTGGGTGAGCTATGCCGGCCTGCCCGGCGACAAGTATCATGAGCTCGCCAAGCGCTATGTGCCGAAGGGCGCCGGCGCGGTCTTCACCTTCGGCCTCAAGGGCGGCTACGACGCCGGCGTCAAGCTGGTCTCGAACCTCAAGCTGTTCTCGCATCTCGCCAATATCGGCGACACGCGCTCACTGGTGATTCACCCGGCTTCGACGACCCATCGCCAGCTGACCGACGAGCAGAAGATCGCTTCGGGTGCCGGGCCGCAGGTGGTGCGCCTCTCGATCGGGCTCGAGGATGTCGAGGACCTGATCGCGGATCTGGATCAGGCGCTGGCCTGATACCTCTCGTCGTCATGGTCGGGCTTGTCCCGACCCTCCACGGCTTCGCTGGTCGAAGGTCGTGGTCAAGACGTGGATGCTCGCCACAAGGGCGAGCATCACGGGTACGCCTTATCCCCGCGCCGCCTGCTCGGTGCGGGTGAGATGGACAACGCCCATCGCCAGCACGGCGAAGCCGAGCGCCTGATGCGCGAGCCCGGCCCAGAGCGGCACCACCAGCAATAGCGTAACGATGCCGAGCGCCGATTGCGCCAGCACAAGCCCGGCGATGGCGGTCGAGCGTTTGGCGCTGCCCGACCCCGGCGCCGCGCGGCGCAGCCTCAACACATTCCACAAGGCCACGGCGAAGAGAATATAGGCGCCGAGACGATGATTGAACTGCACCAGCGCGACGTTGTCGACGAAGTTCTCCCAGAACGGCGTCTGGGCGAAGAGCTGTGAACCGGGCGGAACCAGCGCACCGTCCATCAGCGGCCAGGTATTGAAGGTAAAGCCCGCCTTCGAGCCGGCGACGAGCCCGCCGAGCGCGATCTGCACGAAGAGCAGCAGCAACAGCAGCCATGCGGTGCGCCTGCCCCGCGCCGGCTCGACCCGGCGTAAGGGTGTCAGCGCCGTCGCGAAAGCCACGACCGCGGCGAAGAACAGGCCGGCGAAGGTCAGATGCAGCGTCAGCTTCACCGGCGCGACGGCGATCATGCCGGGCTGGAGGCCGGATGCGACCATGATCCAGCCGATCGCGCCCTGCAGGCCGAGCAACAGGCCCATGCCGAAGAGCGTCGCAGTCTGCCGGGCGGGCAGCAAACGGCGCAGCGCGACGACGAGGAAGCCCGCGAGATAGATCAGCCCGATGAAGCGGCCGAGCTGGCGATGGCCCCATTCCCACCAGTAGATGAACTGGAACTGGCCCAGGCTCATGCCTTCGTTGAGGAGTTGGTATTGCGGGCTCGCGCGGTATTTTCCGAACTCCTCGGCCCAGGCTTCGGCCGAGAGCGGCGGCATCGCCCCGGTAATCGGCTTCCATTCGGTGATCGAGAGGCCGGAGCCGGTGAGCCGCGTGGCGCCGCCGACCACGACCATCAGGAAGACGAGGCCGGCCACGATCCAAAGCCAGCGGCGGATGCCGGCATGGTCGGCCTTGGCGCCGGCGCGTGTCTGGTCGAGGGCGAGGGTCACGGGCGGACTTTCGGTCGCAGGCGGGGATCTTTCGGCGCGCATCGCTTCACAAGCGCGCTCGCCGGTGACATAGACCCGTCGCTCCGGCGCGACAACGCCCGCATTGCCGCAGCGATCATGAGAGCCCGATGAAACAACGCAACCGCAAGCTGATCGGGACCGTGCTGATCCTTGTCTTCGTCTGCGTCTACGCGCTCGTCGCGATGGCGCTGGCGCAGGGCCGGATTACCGAGGCGCCGAAGCTGGTGCAGACGGTGGCCTATATCGTCCTCGGCCTCGCCTGGGTGCTGCCGCTCTTGCCACTGATCAAGTGGATGGAGCGCAAGGACGAGGCTTGAGCAGCCGCCAGCGGCTAACCAATATCCAACGTTCGCCCCCGGCTCCGCAGCCAGAACGGGAGCCCCGACAGAAGCGCCCGCAGCGCCGCTTCGTTCTGGTGCAGGCCGTTGAGCGACACCCGCGGCAGCGCGTGGAGATGGCCGGCATGCTCGGGCATGAGGTGCCCCGGCCGCGTCGTGACCGCGCTTTCGAAACCCGCCTCCGCGACCAGTGCGAAGTCTCGCGGCCCGGCCGAGCCGGGATCGCCGACCGGATAGGCGAAGTGGCGGACGGGCAAGCCCAGCTCCGCTTCCAGGCGCTGCCGGCTCTCGACGATCTCCCGGCGCGCCACGTCCGCGTCGTGCTTGGCCAGCATCGGATGCGTCAGGGTGTGGGCGCCAATGGTGATGCCGGGCGCGCCGGACAGAGCCCGCAGCGTCTCCCACGGCAAACATTCGCGCGCGACGAGAGCGGCGGGGTCGATTCCGGCCTCGGCCGCGAGCGTCGAAATCGCTGAGAGCAGAATCGCTTCCGGCCCGCGGCGAAGACGCCAGTAGAGCTTGCCGAAAGCGCGGCGCTTCTCGGCATCGGTTTCGGTCCGGGCGGTGAAACGGCCATCCGGCAGCGCGAGATCGATGCGCCGCAGCGCCCGGATCGCCTCTTCCAGTTCGACCCACCAGAGCCGGGCGGTGCGATCGGCGAAGCCCGGCGTCACGAACAGCGTCCAGGGCGCCTCATGCTTCGCCAGGACGGGCCAGGCTTCCTCGACATTGTCGCGATAGCCGTCATCGAAGGTCAGCGCGACGAAGAAGCGGCCGGGCTTCGGGTTGCGCAGGCGCGCCAGTGCCTCCTGCAGCGAGACGATGTCGTAACCCTCAGCCTGGATCAGGCGCAGCACGCGATCGAGGAAATCCGGGGTGATATCAAGCACGGCGTTCGGCGCGAAGCCACGCGTTTCGGCCCCGCGGACATGGTGGAGGGTCAGGATCACGCCAGCGCCTTGCGCGAAGCTGCTGCTCCAGCGGTCGGCGCCCGTCGCCGCCATCATCCGGAACGCGGCCGCGATGGCCCTGTGACGTCCATTCATCGCCGCCAACTTCAACCGTCCCCTTTGCAACCCCCCGCTAACGCTATCGCGCGATCGCGCGGCCGGGCCGGGCGAGTGTGGCCGATCCGTTCACAATGACGGGTTAAGGAAGCGCCATCTGCCCCGCTCGCCATGGGCGAAGGAAACATGCCCGCAGCTACCGCCTCAACGCCGGCCATATCGGACGCGCCCGCCGCCGGCGCCACAGCGCGCCCCTGGGCGTCGATCGCGATCGAGACCGATATCGCGGCGCTGGCCGAACGGTGGCGCGCCTTCGAGTCGACCGCGCTGGTGACGCCCTATCAGAGCTATGACTGGGTCAGATCCTTCGTAGAGACGATCGGCGCAGCCCATGACATGGCGTTGCGCTATGCCCTGGTGCGGGATACCGACGGCGAACTTGTCGCGCTTCTGCCGCTCGTCATCACCCGGCGCAGCGGCTTCAGATTCGCCGAGTTCATCGGCGGCAAGCACGCCAATTACCATATGGGGCTCTATGCCCCGGCCTTCGCCGCACAGCTCGACGCGGCGCAGATCGCACGCATGCTGACCGAGATCGGCCACGCCATCGGCGGGCTCGACGCATTCGCCTTGGTCAACCAGCCAGTCATCTGGCAGGGCGTCGCCAACCCCGCCGCAAAGCTTGCCGCCGGCCCGAGCCCGAGCCGGGCCTACAAGCTCGCACTGATCGCAGGCGACGGCGACGCGACGCTCAGGCGCTCGATGAGCAGCCATGCGCGCAAGAAGCTCAAGAACAAACACAGCCGCTTCAAGGATTTCGGCCCGTCGGTGCTGACGCGAGCGGCGACGCCCAGTGAGGCCACCCGCATCATCGACGCCTTCCTGACGCAGAAGGCGGAACGCTTCCGCGCGATGGGCGTGCCGGACCCCTTCGCCGAGCCGGCGATGCGCGCCTTCCTCGAGCGGGCGGCCCTGGCCAGCGGCTCCGAGCGCCCCGCGATCGAGCTCTATTCCCTCGATCTCGGCGGCAGGCCGGTAGCGACCTATGTCGGCGCGACCCAGGGCGAACGCTTTTCGGGTATGGCGACTTCGTTCGACATGGCCAGCGAGACCGTCAAGACGAGCCCCGGCGAATTGCTGCTGGCCGAATTGATCCGCCTGAAAGCCCGCGAGGGCGTCGCGGTCTTCGATCTCGGCGTCGGCGAGGCCCGCTACAAGACGACCTTCTGCGACGACCATGACGATCTCGTCGACAGCTTCCTGCCCTTGACCTTCAAGGGCCACGTCTTCGCCCGGATTGCCCGGGGCAAGCGCGAGCTGAAGCGGCAGATCAAGCGCTCGCCGGCCGCTCTCAAGCTCGCCCACCGGGCGTCGGGGTGGCTGCGGGGCAAGCGCTCCGAAGACGAATAAGACCGCCCCGCCTCACAGCGTCAGGCGCCGACGGGCATCTGGGTACGCGAAACCGGTTGCATCGGCACGCCGCCCTCGGCATCGAGGATCAGCGTGACCGGCGCCTCGGTCAATTCGCTCAGGCGATAGGCGGTCTCGAGAGCATGGCCGTTGCCGACCTGCCCGCTCATCACGAGCCCGGCCTGCGCACGGCGGGCGATCGGCGCCAGCACCGCGCCGTCATCGTTCGAAGCGGCCGCGACGAGCACCCAGTCATAGGTCTCGCAGAGCGCGTCGAGCGCGACATCGACGAGATCGGGAGCCGCCAGCACGGCGCTGCGCCCAGCGCGGCCGGCGCCGATGCGATGCAGCCGCGATCCCGGCTCACGCATGATGATGTCGGAGAACAGGGCCTCTCCGGCCAGCAGCTCCGAGAAGCCGGCTGCCCCGGCTCCATGGTCGGAGGAAAGGTCGACAAACACGCAGCGGCAGCGCTGCGCCAGCAGCTCGGCGAGATCGCGCGGACGTGCGGCCCCCTCGCCGGCACCGTCAAGCACCAGCGCCAGCGGCGCCATGCCGCGCACCGGCTCGCGGGTCCGCTCGGCGATCTCGGCCAGCGTCAGCTCGGGACGGTCGAGGTCGAGCCGGGTCTGGCCGAGCTTTCCGGCATGGGTCAGCAGGCCGGCGACGCGCGCATGGCGCGGCGCGGCGCCCTGCACCGGGCCAGGCGCATCCCCCTCGTCCTCGGGAGAGCCGGCGGAAACCCAGCGCGGCCCGCGCGGAGCGGCCGGCAGCGGGCGGCCCTGGCCGTTGAGCAGTTCGCGCGTCACGATCGTCGCCAGCGCGATCAGGAAGGTCGCGAGCGTCGAGACCAGCACCACCGGCACCTTCTTGGGGAAGGACGGCTCGGTCGGCTCGACCGCACGCGAGATGACACGGGCATCGGCCGGCGCCGCATTCATCGTGTCGCGGGCGACAGCCTCGCGATAGCGCTGCATATACTGTTCGAGCTGCTCGCGCAGGGTGCGGGCGTCGCGCTCCAGCGCGCGCAGCTGCACTTCGCTGTCATTGGCGGTGGAGACGTTCTTCTTCTGCCCGTCTAGCGCGGCCTGGAAGCTCTCGACGCGCTGGCCGGCGATCTTGGCCTCGTTCTCCAGCGTGCGCACCGTGCGCTCGGCAGCGGCGCGAAGCTGGCCTTCGAGGTCGAGAAGCTGGGCGTTGAGCTCTTTGATCCGCGGGTGTTCCGGCAGGAGGCTGCGCGACTCGGCCGCGATCTGGGCGCGCAGGGTGACGCGCTGCTCGATCAGGCGGCGAACCAGTTCGTTATTGGCGACATCCGGAATCTCGAAGGTGCGACCCTGCTTGATGGCGTCGCGGATCATGCCCGCCTTGGCCTGCGACTCCGCCTGCTGGCTGCGGGCGCTGGAGAGCTGCGCCGACAGATCGGTGAGCTGCTGGGAGGTGATGGTCGTATTGTTGGGGCCGGCGAACAGGCCGTTCCTGGAGCGATAATCCTCGACCCTGGCTTCCGCCTCAGCGACGCGCTTTCTCAACGGCTCGATCGTTGTCGAGAGCCAGTTCGAGGCGCTGCGGGCGTTCTCCTGCTTCGCTCCCTCCTGGAACTCCAGATAGGTTTCGGCGATGGTGTTGGCCGCCTTGGCGGCGAGCGCGGCGTCGCGCGAGGTGAATTCGACGGCGACGATCCGCGAACGGGCGACGGGGAAGACCAGCAGCCGGTCATAATACTTCTCGAGAACGCGCTCCTCGGGGGAGCGGTCGGCCGGGTGCCCGCCGAGGCCGATCATGACGGCGAGCTTGCGCACCGCGCTCAACGCCCCGACGCCGGAATCGAACTCGGCATTGCCGACGAGCCCGATCCGCTTCACCGCCTCGCGCGCCAGGTCGCGGGACATGATGATCTGAACCTGGCTCTGCACCGCCTCGGAATCGAACTGGCCGCTATCGGCCAACTGCCCCGGCAGCGCGTAGAAGCCGCCCCGGCTTTCGAGCAGCAGCTTGGCCTCGCCCGTATAGCGCGGCGTCACGACGTTCACCGCGACGAATGACAGGCCGAGAGCAGCGAGCGTCGGCGCGATGATCCAGACCTTGCGACGCTTGATCGCCGCCCAGAGGGCGGAGAGATCGAGCATGTCGCCCCGGCCTTCGCCGGCGCCGCGCACATCAATCCCAGCTTGAGCGGTCATGGGCCCACCTATCGACGCAAAACTCTCGTCCCGTGGAAGGGACGCGGGCGACATTGAAAGCTCAGTAAGGTTATTGCCGAGTAAATGCCGGCGAGATGGCGGTACGGTTTCTGCCTTGCCGTTACTCGCCCCCCGCTCCGAACGCCCCTCGCTCCGGGGCGATTCGACAGCGGGCAGCCAAGCTCCGACCAGGCTTTCCGCCATGGCAAAAGCGGCGAGAGCCTCACCTTCGCAGGCGAGCACCCGGCCCGGCCGAGCCAGGATTTCAAGTGCGATCCCCTGCCGATCGTAAACGACGGTCAGGCCCGCCTGCCGGCATGGGCCCCCTCGACAGCGCCCAATCGGCCGTTTTTGGCACCAAAGACTTGGCGCCCGGTAATCAAGGTTAACAGCCCCTTACCCACACTCTGAACGGCGGCTTCATCGGGCCTTCAGCGCAGGGAGCGGATATTTGTGCCGCCCGATCAAACGTGTCGCCGTGATCGAGCCGCTGCCGACTGCCGCTACCCCACAGCCGAGCAGTCGGCAGCGTTTTCGCGGCCGTCCCCTCCCGAACGTTCCAAGTCAGCACCGGCACCAGGGCTTTCGATGCCCGCAGCGACCGGCGGGAAGTCTTTGTTAACCATGTGGAGCCTAAAGATCGGGTCAGTTCTGCACGGGTAAGCCAGTGATGAGTCGACGCCTCGCCTCTCTCGCCTTGGCCGCCGCCATGACCGCGGGCGCCTGCGCGCCCCGCTATCCGGCGGCGGACTATGCGCTCACCGAGCCGGCCGGGCCTTATCGGCTCGCCAGCGGCGACCGGCTGCGCGTCATCGTCTTCGGGCAGGACAACCTTTCCAATATTTACGCCGTCGACGGCGCCGGGCGCATCGCCATGCCGCTGATCGGCTCGGTCGAGGCGCAGGGGCGCACAACGCAGCAGCTCGCCCAGGCGATCGAAGCCAAGCTTCGCGGTGGCTACCTGCGCGAACCCAAGGTTTCGGTCGAGGTCGACACCTACAGGCCGTTCTTCGTGCTCGGCGAGGTCACCACATCCGGGCAGTTCCCCTATGTGAACGGCATGACGGTGCAGACCGCCGTCGCGATCGCGGGCGGCTTCACCCCGCGCGGCCAGCGCTCCTCGGCCGAGGTAACGCGCCAGATCGAGGGCCAGACCGTGACCGCGACCGTGCCGATCACCTATCCGGTGCAGCCAGGCGATACGATCGTCATCAAGGAACGCTGGTTCTGAGATCGCGACGCGCCTCATGACCGGCAGCTCCGCCACCCGCCCCCTGAAAATCCTGCATGTCTTTCGCGCGCCGCTCGGCGGGCTGTTCCGGCACGTCCTCGACGTGGCCCGCGGACAGGTCGTGCGCGGACACGATGTCGGAATCTTCTGCGATTCCAGCACCGGGGGGACCAGGGCCGACGCGGTCTTCCGCGAGCTTGGCGGCGAATTGACGCTCGGGGTGACGCGGGTGCCGATGTCGCGCTATCCGAGCGCCACCGACCTCAAGGCACAGCTCTCCGAAATGTCCCTGCGGCGGCGCCTCGCGCCGGACGTGGTGCATTGCCACGGCTCGAAGGGCGGGGTCTATGGCCGCATTCCCGCGCTGTTTTCGCCCGGCCGGCGCTATGTTACCGCGTACACGCCCCATGGCGGCAGCTTCAACTACAAGCCCGGCAGCGTGGAGCATAAGGTCTATATGAGCGTCGAGCGCCTGCTCGAAGGCGCGACCGACATGTTCCTGTTCGAGAGCCGCTTCATCGCGGGGCGCTTCGAGGCGCATGTCGGCCACCTGCCGCGCACGGACCATCGGGTGGTGCTGAACGGCGTTTCCGACGCCGAGTTCGAGCCGATCGACCATGCGGCCGCCGATTTCGACCTGCTCTATCTGGGCGAGCTGCGCTCGGCCAAGGGCGTCGACACGCTCATCGATGCGCTGGCCCTGCTGCGCCGACGGGACGGACTGACGCCGCGCATCCTCATCGTCGGTTCCGGCCCCGACGAGGCGGAGTTGCGCCAGATGACGCGCGAGCGCGGCATCGCCGACCAATGCGTCTTCGAGCCGCCGGCTCCCATCCGCAAGGCGCTGTCACGCGCGCGGGCGATGGTCATCCCATCGCGGGCCGAATCCCTGCCCTACGTCATCCTGGAAGCGGCCGCCGCCGCGCAGCCCCTGATTTCGACCGATGTCGGCGGGATCGGCGAGATCTACGGACCCAACCATCGCCAGCGCCTGATCCCGGCGAACGACCCGGCGATTCTCGCCGGGGCGATCCGGGCCATGCTGGAGACGCCGGAGACCGAACGCCTCGCCCAGGCTGCCGATCTCGCCGGCCACGTCCGGCAGAATTTCCGCCTGGACGATATGATCGACGGCGTCATCGCCGCCTATCGCGAGGCACTGAAGGCGCGCGGCATTTCCTGACGCTTGCGCTTCAGACCATCTTCAGCGAGACGACGCCGCCGACCACGAGCAGAATGCCGAGCCAGCCCACCGGCCTGATCCGCTGGCCGAAGACCAGCGCGCCGATGATCGCCGTGATGACCAGCCCCGCTCCGCCCCAGACGGCATAAGCGACGGAAAGGTCCATCCCTTCGATGGCCTTGGCGAGCGCCGCGAAGGCGCCCATCACGAGCACGATGCCGCCGGCTCCCATGCTGCGACGGGTCATGCCGTCCGAGAGCTTGAGCAGATAGGTGCCGCCGATTTCGAGGGCGACGGCGAGCAGCAGCCAAAGGAAAGGCGCAGCCTGCAGCAAGGAGGCGTTCACGCGAGCCTCCTGTCACCCTCGCTGCGTGCGTGCCCCACTCCATTCTCGATGAGCAGTATCCCCGCCAGGATCGCGGCCAGGCCAGCCGCGCGAGCGGCGGTCAGGTGCTCGCCGAAGAGCACATGGCCGATCACCGCGATACCGACGATGCCGAGCCCTTCCCAGACGGCGTAGGCGACTGCCATCGGGATGACGCGCAATGCGATGCTGAGCAGGATGAAAGAGAAGCCGATGAGGAGTAGCGGCAAGGTGCCGACGAGCCATGAGGTGGAGACAGCAGATTTCAGCGCGGCCGTCGCGACGATCTCGACGGCGATGGCCGCGAGCAGAACCAACCAGTGAAAAGACATGTTGCACACGGGCAAAGCCGGCGCTGAACATCGCGGGTGCGACGCAGGGACAGCCAAGCAATCGTTAGAGTTTTAAATCGATGGATCCGGAGGGAAGACTTAGCCGGAACATTAATCCAGCAGACCACGCCATAGGCAAAACACCTGTCGGGGCGCGGCGCTCATCACGAGCGATATATGCTTCTCAGACACTCATCGAAGACCAATATGCCTATGCCACCCTCACCTGTCAACTCACGATCACTTGCAATAACAATAACTTGCGGGAAATGGCGACTTTTTCGGTCGATTTAAACCTATGCCAAATCACTGGCCGACCAAGACAAAATGCAATTTTTTGCGATCGGATTTTCGCAGGATGCGAAAGGCGCCCGGCGCGGCGTGGCCGTGCCCCGAGGCTTACGAATCCTTCGAAACAGCAAGCGGTCCGGTTAAACGTTCCGTGAGCAATTTCGGATAGAGCCGAACCGGGATCGCTGCACCCCCGGCGCGGCGCTCCGAGTTGAAGGTGTAGGTTCATGGGGACTTTCGACGTCCGCGATATGATGAAGGCGGACGCGGCCGCCTCGGCGACGCCGGCCATGTTCGGCGGGGCTGAAAAGGGGCAGACGCGGCGCTTCCACCCGTTGGCCGAGCGCATCGCGGCCATCCCCGTCAAGCCGACCCTTTCCCCGGTGATGATCGAGGGCGTTGCGCGCCTGCTCGACCTGTTGGCCGTCGTGGGCACGGGCGGGCTGATCTATTGGCTCTATGCGGCCGGCAAGGTCGACTACACGCTGCCCTACCAGGTGACGGTCGGTGCGCTTGCCCTCGGCTCGCTGACGCTCTTCCAGGCCCTGCAGCTTTATCCCATCGGTGCGCTGCGCCATTTCATCGGCAGCGCGGTCAGGCTGGTCACCGGCTGGACCATGCTGTTCTTGGTGGCGCTCGCGGCCTTCTTCTTCCTGAAGATCGGCGACCAGGTTTCGCGCGTCTGGCTGGTCGGCTTCTATTTCTCGGGCGTCGGCGCGCTGCTTGCCGGGCGCGTGATCATGACGACGGGTGTGCGCCATCTCACCCGCACCGGCCGGCTGGAACGGCGCACGGCGATCGTCGGCGGCGGCGAGGCGGGCGAGGCCCTGATCCGCGCACTGGAGAGCCAGAAGGATACGGGCCTGCGGATCTGCGGCGTATTCGACGACCGCAACGACGAGCGCTCGCCCGACCTCGTCGCCGGCTATCCCAAGCTCGGCACGATCGACGATCTCGTCGAATTCGCGCGCCGCACCAAGCTCGACCTCGTCATCTTCACGCTGCCGATCTCGGCCGAGGCGCGGCTTTTGACCATGCTGCGCAAGCTCTGGGTGCTGCCGATCGACATCCGCCTCTCAGCCCATATGTCGAAGCTGCGCCTGCGGCCGCGCTCCTATTCCTATTTCGGCGCCGTGCCGGTGCTCGATGTCTTCGACCGGCCGATCGCCGACTGGGACATCGTCGTCAAATGGGCGTTCGACAAGGTCGTCGGCACACTGGCGCTGATCGCGCTTTCGCCGGTGATGCTGGCGACGGCTATCGCGATCAAGCTCGACAGCAAGGGGTCTGTCTTCTTCCGCCAGAAGCGCTATGGCTTCAACAACGAGACCGTCGACGTCCTGAAGTTCCGCTCGCTGCGCAGCGACATGGCGGACCATACTGCGGCCAAGCAGGTGACCAAGGACGATCCGCGTGTAACGCGCGTCGGCCGCTTCATCCGCAAGACCTCGCTAGACGAGCTGCCGCAGCTCCTGAACGTCGTCTTCAAGGGCGATCTCTCGCTCGTCGGGCCACGCCCGCATGCCATCCACGCCAAGGCCTCCAACCGCGCTTACGAGCAGGTGGTGGATGGCTATTTCGCGCGCCACAAGGTCAAGCCCGGCATCACCGGCTGGGCCCAGATCAACGGCTGGCGCGGCGAAACCGATACCGACGAGAAGATCCAGCGGCGCGTCGAGCACGATCTCTACTATATCGAGAACTGGTCCGTGCTGCTCGACCTCTACATTCTCGCCAAGACGCCGTTCTCGCTGCTGACCAAGAACGAGAACGCCTATTGAGCACGCTGGCGCACGACACGCCGCAGGAAGGGCGCGGGCCGCGCCTGACGGTTTCCTATGCCGCGATCAAGCGCGGCGTCCTGTGGCTGCTCGGCGCCTCCAGCGGCCTCGCCCTGGTCGAACCCTCGCCCTACGAAATCGTCTTCCTGCTGGCGCTGTTCGTGTTCGCGCTGACCGGCATCCGGTTCTCGCAGAAGTTGCTGCCGCTCGCCGTGCTGCTGCTCGGCTACAATATCGGCGGCATCTTCTCGCTCATTCCCTGGATGGCCGATGGCGAATCGGTGCGCTTCACCGCCGTCTCGGTCTATCTGATGATCACCGCGGTCTTCATCGCCGGCATCATGTCGCAGGATGCGGCCGGCCGGCTTGAGACCCTGCGCCGCGGTTATCTCTTCGCCGCCTGGATCGCGGGTTTCGCGGCTTTGCTCGGCTATTTCAACATCGCCGGGCTCGGCGAGACCTTCACGCTCTATGGCCGCGCCTCAGGCACCTTCAAGGACCCGAACGTGCTCGGCCCCTATCTGGCCCTGCCGATCGTCTATGTGCTGCAACGTATCCTCACCGGGCAGGTCGGCCTGTTGCGCGGCCTCGTCACGCTCAGCATACCGCTGGCCGCGCTGTTCTTCACCTTCTCCCGCGGCGCCTGGGGCGTGCTCGTCGCATCGACGGCGCTGATGATCGCCCTCACCTTTCTGACGGCGCCGAGTGCGGCCAGCCGGGGCCGCATCGTCGCCATGTCGCTGGGCGCGCTCGTCGCGGCGGTCGTGGCGCTGCTGATCGCGCTTTCGTTCGAGGATATCCGCAACGTCTTCGATGCGCGCGCCAGCCTCGATCAGGACTACGACCAGGGCGTCACCGGCCGGTTCGGCAATCAGCTGCGTGCGATCCCGATGCTTCTGGACGCGCCCAACGGCTTCGGGCCATTGCAATTCCGCTGGATCTTCAACCAGGCCGATCCGCACAATGTCTATATCAACGCCTTCGCCTCCTATGGCTGGCTCGGCGGCGTGTCCTGGGTCAGCCTGATGGTCGCGACATGTTATGTCGGCTGGCGACTGGTGTTCCGGACCGGGCCGACCCAATTGCACGCCATCGCGATCTGGTCGGTGCTTTTCGTCACGATCCTCCAGGGCTTTCAGATCGATAGCGACCATTGGCGGCATCTCTACATGATGCTCGGTCTGGTCTGGGGCCTTGCGGTGCTCGGGCCGGATCGGGGCGCCAGCGAGGAGCGCTCATGACGGCGACCCCGCGCGCCCAAGCCGGAACGGCATCGGCCGGGCAGATCGAGAGCATTCAGGCGCTGCGCGCCATCGCCGCGCTGCTGGTCGTCTTCGGGCATGCGGCGCACGAGACGGAGGCCATCGGCCCACGCGTGGGCTTGCCGGGCATCGACGCCTCCTTCCTGCACTGGGGCATCGGCGTCGACATCTTCTTCGTGATCTCCGGCTTCATCATGGTCCATACCTCGGCCGATCTGTTCGGCCGGCCGGGCGCATGGCGCGTCTTCCTGGCACGGCGCATCGCCCGGATCGTGCCGCTGTACTGGCTGCTGACCACCGTGCTGCTGCTTGGAGGCCTGATCGCGCCCCGGCTCCTGAACGTGCCGCTCGGCGACTGGCAGCACATTCTTTCCTCCTATCTCTTCATTCCCAGCCTGCGCGGCGACGAAATCCGGCCGGTGATGGCACTGGGCTGGACGCTCAACCTCGAAATGTTCTTCTACGTGCTGTTCGCCGGCGCGCTGCTGCTGCCATTGCGGCGCGGCATGGTCGCGCTGACGCTCGCGATCGGCGGATTCGCGCTGGCCGGCGCAATCCTCAAGCCAGTTCAGGTGCAGATCGCCTTCTGGACGCAGCAGATCATCCTCGAATTCCTGTTCGGCTGCCTGCTGGCACTGCTTCACCGGCAGGGCTTCAGACTGGCCGGTCCGAGCGCCGTGCTGCTGGTGGCGTTCGGCTTCGCCGCGATGTTCAAGATCCATGGCGTCGATGCCGGTGAAACGATTCCGCCTGCGCTGCGCTGGGGCGCTCCTGCGGTGCTGATCGTCGGCGGCGCAGCGCTCTATCGCGGCCGGGCGCCGCGGCTGGCCTTGCTCCTCACCGGGCTCGGCAACGCCTCCTACAGCCTCTACCTTTTCCATCCCTTTGCGTTGCGGCCGCTGCGCGAGGTCTGGGTCAAGCTGGTCGGTGGGGCGCTGCCGCTGGAGATCTATATCGTGGTCGCCATGACGGTCGCGGCGGCGGCTTCGATATTTCTCTATCGCTGGGTCGAGCGCCCGATGGGGCGCCTGCTGCGGTTTCCGGGATCGCTGAGCAAGCCGCGTGAAATCCGCGCGGGACAGGACGGCTCGAGCTGGAGCGACGACCGGAAAGCCGGGCCTATAGCGGGACAGAGCATCGGCCCGGAAAACGGCATGCCGTTTTCGGAGAGAGCCGTTTCAGGATCAAACGGCTAGCAACGTATGTTCCCGGAGCTTTGTCAGCCCCGGCTCTTACGGACCACGACATAGGCGTAGGTCGTAACGAAGTTCCAGCCGACCCGTGCCGCCGCTGCATTGAAGGCGTGGTCGACCTGCTTGAGACCCGGCATGCGATCGAAATAGCCATGGCCCCAGAAGCGCTGGACATGGGTCTCGGCAAAGCCGGCCCGCTTCAACATGGGCTCGAGCAAGGCCGGATCGCCGCGGCACCAGTCGTAGAGAGCGGGGAATTTCGGATCGCCGCCGCCGTCGCGACGCGCCGGGAACAGGGCGTGGACGATGGCATGCGAGACCTTTTCGGGGAGGATGTGGTTGAGCGCGAAGACGGGGGCCCACAGCGTCGGGAAAAACGCGAGCGCCACGCCTCCGGGCGCCAGCAGTGCATGGATATTGGCCCAGGCCCGCTCCACCCCGTCGACATGCTCGAAGACCATGCGCGACACCATCATGTCGTAGCCGCCGCGCCTGACATCGGGTTCGGAGAGGTCACCCGCGATATCGAAGCGCGCGGTCTCGAGCCCGCGCCCGGTCAGCGCCAGTTCGCCGGCATCGATATCGTTGACGATGAGGTCGATGCCGTTGCGGGTGGCCTGTTCCTGGGTGAACAGCGGATCGCGCCCGCCGCCGATCTCGCAGACGCGGCGCAGGCCGAACTGATGCGCCAGGCCGAGAATCGTCGCCTCATAGTGATCCCAGGCCCATTGCGAATGCCAGTCGGGCTTGATTTCCCCGAAGAAGCCGGCGAGCGAGCCGGCCGGCTGCGCCATGGCCCGACGCTCCGGCCCGGCCCCCACGATCGCGAGACTTGCCATAGACATGATTGCCTCCGCCTTTGCGCGCCCTGCCCGCCTCGAACGACATTGGCTGCAGAGCGAGAACGCCGCAACGACAAGCTTAAGCAAAGGTAAACGGATATTCTTAAGAGCACAGGTTGCCCCGGTCCTCGCTATTTCAGGCGCGGACAGAGCCAAAGAGGGAGGGAGCCGGACCCGCCGGACAGTTCAGAAACGGATTTCGATGCTTCATCCCCTCGCAAGGCGGGCTGGCCGTGGGTGAGCGGCGACGAGGCTGACAAGCAGTCAGCCCGATACGCTGGCGCTCGCAGGCGGCGCGGAACCTGGACAGACAGCAACCGTTCAGGTCTGGCGGCAGATCATTGCGCTAGGAGGAAATCTCGATGCGCTTTTCAGTTATTGCACCAGCTCTGTTGTTCGGCACGCTTGCGACCGGCGCGCAAGCCTTGCCGATCTCCCAGCTCCCGGCTTTGCAAGATGCTCATCGGGTCCAGATGCTCTGCACGCCAAACAGCTGCATCGATCAGCGCACCGGTGTTTACACCCAGTCAACCTGCAATGCATACGGGTGCCGGCCTATCGGAAGGCCCGTCGCGCGCCTGCCCGGCTATGGCGGCGGGCCGGGCTATGGCGGCCAGGGCTATGGCGGGGGTCCGGTCTATGGTGGGGGTGGATATCGAGGCGGTAGGAATGGCGGACCGCCTCCACCCACCTCTTACAATCCCCCCACATGCAGCGAATGCTAGAGCCGCGCGGCAGATCTCGAGTCCCCTTTCGGCGGAACGGCTCAAGGTCAGCCACGGGAGGCACCCCGAGGGATCGCGGAGAGCGTCCGCGAATATCCCGTACGGGTTCTTATGGGACTTTGGCGCCGATCGGCGCAGATTCGCGAAATCGCGCGCAACATCATTGCGCGCCGCCTCAAGCGGAAAAAGCTCTAGAGCCTTGAATTTCAAAGATTTAATGGTCGGAGCGAGAGGATTCGAACCTCCGACCCCTTGTCCCCCAGC
>SEEM01000389.1 GCA_004144595.1 Hyphomicrobiales bacterium | reverse complement strand
TCAGGAGCTGCGCCCGCCCGGCATGATAGACGCGCTCGACCAGCAGGAAGCCCGCGAGATGGCCGATCGCGGTCGTGACGATGCCGGCCGCGAACGCCCCGCGCGCCAGGAAGAGCAGGCCCAGCAGCTTCAGCGGCTCGACGATGGCGAAGGGGATCGCCAGCGCGACCAGGGCGCCATAGGGCGGCAGCCGCCCGATCGCCTCCTCGCAGCGCGCCACCAGCCTGAGCGAGGCGAACCGGGCGATCAGCGGCCGGTAGAGCGGCCGCAGCACCTCGTCGAGCAGGATGACGAGCCCGACGACGAGGTCGAGCGGGATCAGCAGGAGCTTGATCAGGGTCTTGCGCATCTCGCCTTATACCCCGAGAGCGGGTTGCGATCACCCTGTCGGGGCACAACCGGGGCGCGCCGAAACAGGAACAAAAAAAGAACTTGCGCGAGAGAACAAACAGTGACCATAGTCATCCCCATGGCGCGGATTGAGATGTGGTCGCGCCCCTGCCATAAGGAGCGCACGTCGTGAATCAGGCGAATCTCAGGCTCGTGGAAGGCTCTTCGATGGACAAGGCCAAGGCGCTCGACGCGGCGCTCTCGCAGATCGAACGGGCTTTCGGCAAGGGCTCGATCATGCGCCTGGGCAAGAACCAGCAGGCGATCGAGATCGAGACGGTCTCGACCGGTTCGCTCGGCCTCGACATCGCGCTCGGCGTCGGCGGCCTGCCGCGGGGTCGCGTCATCGAGATCTACGGACCGGAATCCTCCGGCAAGACCACGCTTGCGCTCCATACCATCGCCGAAGCGCAGAAGAAGGGCGGCGTCTGCGCCTTCGTCGACGCCGAACACGCGCTCGACCCGGTCTATGCCCGCAAGCTCGGCGTCAACCTCGACGACTTGCTGATCTCGCAGCCCGACACCGGAGAGCAGGCGCTTGAGATCACCGACACGCTGGTCCGCTCCGGCGCGATCGACGTGCTGGTCATCGATTCGGTCGCAGCGCTGACGCCGCGTGCCGAGATCGAGGGCGAGATGGGCGACAACCAGCCCGGCCTGCAGGCCCGCCTGATGAGCCAGGCGCTGCGCAAGCTCACTGCCTCGATCTCGCGCTCGAACTGCATGGTCATCTTCATCAACCAGATCCGCATGAAGATCGGCGTGATGTACGGCTCGCCAGAGACCACCACCGGCGGCAACGCGCTGAAG
>SEEM01000388.1 GCA_004144595.1 Hyphomicrobiales bacterium | reverse complement strand
CGCCGCATCCTGCTCGAGACCACCGGCGCCGCCGAGCACAAGCCGGTGCAGGCGATGACCGCCGAGACGCTGATGTCGACGCAGCGCCTGGTCCGCCGCCTGCCAGTCGGCGAAGCCGTGGTCGACGCGATCCTCGACCTCGTCCGCTCGGCCCGGCCCGGCGACGGCGAGAAGGCGATCACCGACAAGCTCGCCTGGGGCCCCGGCCCGCGCGCCAGCCAGGCGCTGACCCTCGCCTGCCGCGCCCGCGCCCTGGTCGAGGGCCGGCTCGCGCCCTCGATCGACGACGTCGCGGCGCTCGCCGCTCCCGTGCTGAAGCATCGTATCGCATTGACCTTCGCCGCCCGCGCCGATGGCGAGACGGTCGAGGCTGTCGTCGCCAAGCTGGTGGAGCGTCTGGGTTGAGGGCATTCTGATGCTGCGCACCCGCGTCCTCGGCCAGTCCGAACGCCAGCCGGGACAGCCGGTCCTCAAGGCTTCGCTCGACCTCGCCGCGCGCCTGCCCCGGCTGGTCCTGGAGGCAAGGCGGGTCTCGGCCAGCGTGCACGGCATCCACGGCCGCCGGCGCTCCGGCCCCGGCGAGACCTTCTGGCAGTACCGGCCGCTGGTCACCGGCGAATCCGCCTCGCGCATCGACTGGCGCCGCTCGGCCCGCGACGGCCATCTCTTCGTGCGTGAACGCGAATGGGAGGCCTCGCACGCGATCTGGCTCTGGATCGATCGCTCGCCCTCGATGGGCTTCTCCTCCTCGCTCGCCCAGGTCAGCAAGGTCGACCGCGCTTTGATCGCCGGCTTCGCCTTGGCCGAAACGCTGGTCGAGGGCGGCGAGCGTGTCGGCCATCTCGGCCTGACCCGTCCGATGGCCTCGCGCCGCATCGTCGAAATGCTGGCGCAGGCGATCCTGGCCGATCGTCGCAATGGCGAGGCCGACCTGCCGCCGGACGCGCCGCTGCCGCGCCTCGCCGACGCGATCCTGATCACCGACGGGCTGACGCCGGCCGCGGCGCTGGCCAAACGCATCGCCACGCTGGCGAGCAGCGGCGCGAGAGGCCATATCCTGCTGATCGCCGACCCGATCGAGGAGACCTTCCCCTTCTCCGGGCAAGCCGAATTGTTCGACCTGGAGGATGGCCTGACACTGCGGGTCGGCGATGCCGGCAAATGGGGCGAGGATTATCGCGAACGGCGGCAGGCCTCGCGGA
>SEEM01000387.1 GCA_004144595.1 Hyphomicrobiales bacterium | reverse complement strand
CAACCTCGTCCTTGCAGATCGCCATGGCGCGGCGCCCGGCTTCGACGAAGAGCTTCTGATCCTCGGGCGAGAGCGCCTCAAAAGCGCGCGGCGCCATGACGAAGCCGACCGGCGTGAAGGCGTGGTTGGTGATCGTCAGATATTTCTGCACCTGGCCGAACTTGTTGTTCAGGATCGCGCCGATCGGATTTTCCTGGCCGTCGACGACGCCCTGCTGCAAGGCCGTGAACACCTCCGGCAGCGCCATTGGCGTCGGCAGCGCGCCGAGCGCACGCCAGACCTGGAGATGGATCTGGTTCTCCTGGGTACGGATCTTCAGTCCCCTGACGTCGTCGGGACCATTGACCGGCCGGCGACTATTTGTGAGCTGACGGAAGCCGATGCCGCCGAACGCCAGGCCCTGAAGCCCCTTGACCTTGAACTTCGCCAGAATCTCCTGGCCGATCGGCCCCTCCAGAACCGCCTGGGCGTGATCGAAATCCCGAAACAGGAAGGGGATGTCGAAGACCTGAACGTCGGGCACGAAATTGGCGATGACCGAGGTTGAGGGCACGGTCAGGTCGACAGTGCCGAGCTGGAGGCCTTCCAGCACCTCGCGATCGCCGCCGAGCGCGCCGCCCGGATGCAGCCGGATCTCGATGCGGCCATTGGTCTTCGCCTTGATCTCCTCGGCGAAGGCCGTCATCGCGACGCCTTCCGGGGCCGTGACGCGCCCGACAAAAGCGAGGTTGAGCACCTTCGGCTGCTGCGCCGCAACTTCGCCGATGCCTGCCAGGCAAGCGGTTGCGAGCATTGCGGAACTGATGAGAGCTTTCAAACGCATGGTCGTTTCCTCACGGGTTGCGAGGCCGGTTGTCTCCGGCGCTACTATTAGTCCAGGGTCCAATGATTGGTGATGAAGGGCTCGAGCTTGTCGGGCGTCAGGTCGAGGCCAAGCCCCGGGGCATCGGGCACGGCAATCGAGCCTGACGCATCGAGCGGATGGTCGGCGAAGGCAGTGCGCAACGGGTTCTCCGACGGGTCGTATTCGAAAAGCGGCCAGCGCAGACGGCCGCGCTTCTCCGGCAGGCAAGCCGCGAAGTGCAGCGATGCCTGGAAATTCACAACCGAGCCCCAGACATGCGGCACTAGAGCGACTTCAAAAGCCTCGCACAGCGCCGAGATGCGCATGCCTTCCGAAAGCCCGCCGCACAAACCAAGAT
>SEEM01000386.1 GCA_004144595.1 Hyphomicrobiales bacterium | reverse complement strand
TCGGGCAGCTTCGCGCGCGGGGCAATGAACAGCCGTTCACATCCCGCCAAATCGGGCGGGTGTGGCGGGCTTGCCGCAACTTGCCAAGTCGCGCGACTATCCGGTCTTCGACGGCGACCATGTGCCGGAGCTGGAGCGCGTAACGGGAATGTGAGCCCTCGCCTGTCGCAGGGCAGTTGGAAAGCACCGGGCGGTGACTAGCTCATCTCATGGGCGACTTGATCACACAGGAGATTGCCATGCTTTCGCGCAAGATCGCCGCCCTCGCCACCGCGCTTCTGCTTTCGGGAGCGAGCTCCATGGCCTATGCCGCCGAGCTCGGAGCCGAGAGCATCGTGCATGAGCAGGCTCAGAACCAGCGTGCCCTCGCCGAGCAGGCGCAGTACCTCGCCTATCACGATCACTTCAAGGACGTGGAAAGCCGGCCGGGTCGCGGTGCCGGCGTATTGCCGCATCACAACTGAGCGGCGGGTCGAGCTTCGGGAAGGGGCCGCAGCCGCGGCCCCTTTTCGTCGTGCCTATCGGAAATCTCGGGAATCTGGGAAGACTGGTCGCGGCGCGCCGCATGGCGTGGGAGTCGAGCCGGAGCCGGCGCGGCTCGACGGGGATGCCTGAGATGCGGCGATGATCATCCGCCAGCTCGTCTATCTCGACGCGCTCGCTCGCGAAAAGCACTTCCGCAAGGCGGCCGAGGCCTGCCATGTCTCGCAGCCGACGCTCTCGGCCGCGATCGTCCAGCTCGAGGAAGAGCTCGGCGTTCTGATCGTCGAGCGCGGCCGGCGCTTCCAGGGGCTGACCAAGGAGGGCGAGGCGGTACTCGCCCATGCCAGGCGCATCCTCGCCGAGGCCGACCTGATGAAGGAGTCGATCGCGGAACTGCGCGAGGGCATCAGCGGCCGCATCCGGCTCGGCGCGATCCCGACCGCCTTGCCGATGATCGCGCACATCACCGCGCCGTTCTCCTCGCGCTATCCCGAGGTGTCGCTGACGGTGCTGTCGCTGACCTCCGCCGAGATCCAGCAGCGCATCGACGATTTCGAGCTCGATGTCGGCCTGACCTATCTCGACAACGAGCCGCTCGACCGGGTGATCTCCAAGCCGATCTATCTGGAATCCTACGTGCTGCTGACGCGCGAGGATGGCGAGTTCGGCGAACGCGATACGATCACCTGGGCGGAAGCCGCCGAGCTCAAGCTCTGCCTGCTC
>SEEM01000385.1 GCA_004144595.1 Hyphomicrobiales bacterium | reverse complement strand
CCTGGCCTCATCCCAGCCGCGCTTAAGCGACTGAGACAGCAGCTGGCGGCGCTCGGTACCGCTCTGCGAAGCTCCAAGCTTCATGCCCGCGCGACGCATCGCGTAGCGCAGGATGCCGGGCTTGTAGAAAATGAGCTTCCGCTCGAACTCCAGGATCAGGGTCATCATCATCCTCCAGCGACGAAAATCGTCGGTGAAGGACGGTTCCCTTCCTATGGCGCCTCCAGTCAACTCGAATAGTCGACACTCGACGAAAAAGGTTGGTTAAGCTATGCCAGTTGTATGATCACACCAGCCCAGTGCCGTGCCGCCCGTGCGCTCCTCGATTGGAGCCAGCAAGACCTCGCCAAGGCCGCTCATCTCGGCCTCTCGACCATCCGCGACTTCGAAAAGGGCAGGCGCGTGCCGACGCATAACAATCTGCGGGGCATCAAGCTCGCGCTCGAGGAGGGAGGCGTAGAGATTGGAGCGGATAGGTCGGGTGTACAGATGAAACAGGAAGGAAACGCAAAGTAAGGCTGACGGAGGAGTTGCGCTGACGATGAGAAACGTAGCTACGTAGAGCCAATGTCGTCTGCGATGCGCAGGAGATACTGCCCATAATCGCATTTTAACAGCCGTTCGCCGAGCGAGGCGAGCTGCGCGGCCGAGATCCATCCCTTTCTTGCGGCGATTTCCTCGGGGCATGCGATGCGCAGGCCCTGTCGGCTTTCGAGGGTTCGGACGAACTCTCCAGCTTCGAGCAGGCTGTCGGGGGTGCCGGTATCAAGCCAGGCGAAACCGCGGCCCATCGATTCGACCGAGAGCTGGCCGCGTTCGAGGTAGATCCGGTTGACGTCGGTGATCTCGAGTTCGCCGCGGGCCGAGGGCTTCAGCGTCCGGGCGATCTCGACGACTTCGGCGTCGTAGAAATAGAGCCCTGTGACGGCCCAGTTCGACTGCGGGGCCTTCGGCTTTTCCTCGATGGAGATCGCTTTGCCGGCCTTGTCGAACGCGACCACCCCGTAACGTTCGGGATCGCGGACGTGATAGGCGAAGACGGTCGCGCCGCTCGTCCGGGTCGTCGCCCGGGCCATCATCTCCGGCAGGCTGTGGCCGTAGTAGAGATTGTCGCCAAGGATCAGAGCGGAGGGCTCGCCGGCGACGAAATCGGCGCCGATCTGGTAGGCCTGCGCCAGCCCGCCCGGATTCGGCTGCTCGGCATAG
>SEEM01000384.1 GCA_004144595.1 Hyphomicrobiales bacterium | reverse complement strand
CGAGATCGTCGCGGCGATCGGCGAGGTCGAGACTGTCTCGGTCGCGATCGCCTATGCGGTCGGCGAGCAGGATCGCGCGACGGCGGAGATCGCCAAGGAGGTCCAGATCTCCTCCGACGGTGTCGGTCGCAGCGCCCAGAGCCTGCAGAGCTTCGAGGCGGTGACGGAGCGCACCTACGCCGCTGCCGGCAGCCTGCAAAGCTCCTCCAGCGATCTGGCGATGCAGGCCCAGCGCATCCGCCGCGAGGTCGCCGAGTTCTGCGAGCGCGTTGCGGCTGCCTAGATCATAGCGCGTCCGAGTGGACGCGATCACGATGATCTATCACTTTGTTATCGCATCGGATTTGACCGAAAAGTGGATTCCACTTTTCGGTCCGATGCTATAGACGCGCTTGCGGCAGCCGGCCTGGGAGCGGCTGAGGCGGCTTCAGCCGGGGGGCATGATCTGCCTGGCCAGGCGCGTCTCGCCGCTGTCGTTCCAGACTTCCTGACGCCGGATCGATCCGCTGGAAATCTCGAAGCGATCGACGAAGCGGATGCCGGAGAAGGCGCTGCCATCGGGCCATTGGCCATAGAGGCTGCCGAGGACATAGACGACGGCCGTGCCGTCCGCGCGCTCGCAAAGGTCGCAGCGCTCGATGTGCTTGGCGATGCTGCGATAGCGGCCGGACGAGCCGGCGACGATCGCGTCAAGATCGCGCCGCCTCGCGCCGCCGGGGAAGATGAACTCGGCATCCGCGGTCACGAAGCCGCGGGCGGCGTCGATGTCACGCCGCTCCATCGCCGCGAGATAGCGGAGCGCGAGGGCTTTCGGCCCGTCATGGCGCTCGGCTGCGAGGGCGGGCGAGAGGATCGCCTCAGAGCTCATTGACGGCCCTCGCCACCATCAGCTTCTGGCGGACCTTCGAGAACATCGGCAGCACGATCAGCAACAGGCCGAAGGCCAGGATGGTCAAGGCGATCGGCCGGCCCATCAGGTAGTCGAGCGGATCGCGCGCCAGCATCATGGTCTGGCGCAGGTTGAACTCGATCGGTCCGCCCAGCACGAAGGCGAGAATCAGCGGCGCTGTATCGAAGCGCAGCTTGCGCAGGCCGTAGCCGAGCACGCCGAACAGCAGCAGGAGCAGCACCTCGACCGGATTGTTGTTGAGCGAATAGGCGCCGATGATCATGAACAGGATCAGTGCTGCATAAAGCGCGCGATAGGGCACCTTCAGG
>SEEM01000134.1 GCA_004144595.1 Hyphomicrobiales bacterium | reverse complement strand
AGCGCCGCGGATCGCCAGTGCATTCGTCTCGTGGAGCGGCGACTGCGGCATGTCGGAGCCGATCAGCGCATCGAAACGGCTGGGAGCAGCCTTCTCGACGCCGTCGACAACAAGCATGTCAAAGACACTGCCGTGCCCCGGCCAGTGCCGCTGCTCATCAGCCCTTTCGGCATTGGCGACGGCGAAGGTCACCTGGATGCGCCCGGCCCGGACAGCTTCCGCCAACGCTTCGATCAATCCGCCATTCCACCCGCCGGCGACGAGCACGCGCAAAGGCCGCGAGGCGGCGTCGGTCCAGCCCGCCAGCATTCGCCGCGTGACGTCGTGCATCGACGCGGACAGGCCGCGCAGATCCCATTGGTCACGGGCGAAACCGGTCGACCTGGCGTCGATCTCGCCGCGACGCAGGAAGGGGCCGGCCTGGACCAATGCTTGGGCGGCCAGACGCAGTTCGCGGTTCGCCGCCGGAAAGCGCTGCTGAAGCGTACCGAGCAGGGCCTGAGGCGACGGCATGGCGAAGGTCGCGGAGAGACGTGTACCATCCTCCGCTGTGTCCAGGCCGCCGGCCATGGCGAGGATGTCGCGCGCCATCCCAAACAGTGGTTCAGCGACGGGGGCGACCTTGCCGTCGATCACGATACTTTCGAGGCTGTCGCCGGTCTCGGAGAGCAGGTCGCTGCAAACGCTCCTCGCCAGAGAGATGGCGAAGGCTTTCAGCAGCAGCGAAAGCTGCTGCGCCTCCTCTGAGCGGGCACTGCCGGCCTCGTCGAGATCGATCGTCGGCAAGGTGACCGGCGCGATCGCAAGATGATCCTCGCGAAACGTCCGCTCGATCATGAACGGCTTGACGAGGTGCACAGAGCGCAGCACCGCAGCCTCGATCGAGGCGACGCGACCTCCGTCCGCATCCATCAGCGAGACGGACAGCGTCTTGAAGCGCGTAGTCTCCGTCTCGAGCTTCGTCACCGCGTGGGTGACGCTCACGCCCGGCTTCCAGACGCGGATATATCGAAACCGGATCGGGAGATGCGCCTTGCGTTCGCCGTCCCGGTTGGGCCGAGCCAGGAAGAGGCCGTGGAAGCTGGCATCCAGCGAGACCGGGTGCAGCACATGCCGGTCGTCATAGGCGCCGGTGCCGCCCTCGGGAACCAGGAGGCGGCTCTCGCCGACGGTTTCGTCCCTGAGCGTCGAAATGACCGCCCGAAAGCGCGGCCCGTAATCGAGCCCGGCCCGCTCGGCCGCCGCATAGATCTCCGCCGTTTCGCTCAGGATCGGGGCCTGGACTGTCGGCAGCGGCGGCAAAGGCAGCGTCGCCGCATTCTGCAAGGGCGCCAGCGCACCGCGCGCGTGCAGTATCCAGTCTCCGCTGGCGAAGCGGCGCCGGCTCCAGATCTCGATGGTGCCGGTATGCTCGAAATAACGGGTCGAGACCTCGCGCGTCTCGTCCTCGCCGAAGGTCATCGCCTTGGTGATGTCGAATTCCGCGATCCCGAGCGGCACCTCTCCGAACAACTCGCGGCCGGCCGCCAGCGCGAACTCGATCAGCGCCGCAGCCGGCATGACCACGCCACCGTCGACACGGTGGTCATCGAGGTAAGGCAGCAGGACCGGGTCGAGCAGGTTGCGCCATTCCGCCGAGCCGTCCGAAACGCGCGGCCCGAGGAGCGGATGCAACGGCGTGCTCGCGATCAGGCGGCCGTGGGCGCTGATCGCCTCGACCGTCCCCTCAAACCGATAGTCCTCCGGCTGAAAAGGATAGGGCGGCAGCGGTTCGACCCTCGCTGGCTCGGCCCCGAAAACCGCCTCCCGCTCATGGGCGACGCCGTTCACCGCCAGGCGCGCGACCACGCCGCGGATCGGGTCTCGATCGGCGGGATCATTGGCGGCCAATGTTGGCAGCACGGGATTTTGGGCTGCCCCTGCCCGCAGGATGTCCGAGATCGGCCCGACCAGGAGCGAGCGTGGCGCGATTTCGACGAAAGCCGCAGCGGGATGGGCAGCCAGCGCGGCCGCAACCGCATCCGCAAAGCGGACGGGACGGCGGATATTGTGCCACCAGTAATCCGCATCGAGATCGCCGGGGACCAGCAATTGCCCCGTCACCGTCGAATAGAACGGCACGCGCGGCACATGGGTGGCAATCGTGCCGAGATCGGCGACGAGCGCCGCCTGAATCCCGTCGAGCGCCCGCGAATGGAAGGGATAATCGACATGCACGGGAACGCCGGCAATGCGGCTTTTGCGCGCCAGCCGCGCCAGCGCCTCGAGCTGGTCAGCAGGGCCGGAGACGGTCGTCGAGGTCGCGCTGTTATAGGCTGCGATATCGACATGCTGCGCGCCGGCTTCGACGAGCAGCTCTTCGACCCGCGATGCAGGACAGGCCAAGACCAGCATCCGGCCTTTGCCGCGCACCGTCTCCTGATGGTGGCTGCGCTTGTGCATGACCCGCAGCGCATCGGGCCGGGAGATCAGGCCGGCGCATTCCACCGCCGCGATCTCACCCACGCTATGGCCGAGGATGCCCACGGGGCGAATGCCGTATTCCGCCAGCACCGCGGCGAGCGCCGACTGGCCTGCGAAGATCAGGGGCTGTGCAATCGAGGTCTGGTCGAGTTGCTCGTCCGAGACACCATCGCGCAGCCGCTCGGCGATCGACCAGCCGGCGATTTCTCCATAGAGGCCGTCGATTTCGTCGATCTCGCGCCGGAAGGCAGCATTCCCGCGATAAGCCGCCTGCCCCATCCCGACGAATTGCGCGCCATTGCCGCTGAACACGAAAACAGCAGGCCGCTCGCCGCCATGGACCGCCGCCGTCGAGCTATCCTTGCGGGAATCGGAACCTTGCGCGAAAGCGCGCAGGCTCGCCGCCACATCCGTCGCGGAGGAAAGGCTCTCCTGAATCGGAACGGCGAGCCGATGCGGCAGCAATTCGCATTGATAGGCAAGCGCGTTCGCGATGCGCGCGACAGACCGGTCGCCTGCAACGGTCTCGGCGATTTGCGATGCACGTGCCTTCAGCGCTTGCGCCGTGCTCCCGGACACCAGCAGCACCTCGGCCGGCCGGGAAGCGGGCTCCCCCGCGCTGCCCTGCGCGTCACCGCGCGCCGAGCGCAGGATCGCGTGGCCGTTAGTACCGCCGAAGCCGTAATTGCACACTCCCGCGAAGAGATCGCGACCGTCTGACGGCAAGGCGAGCGGCTGAACGAGAGGTTGCAGATTGAGATCGTCGAACGGAATCGCCGTATTCGGCGTTTCGGAAAACAGCGACCGGGGCACGAAGCGATGCTCCAGCGCCAGGCTCGCCTTCAGCAGGCTCGCGAGCCCCGAGGCCGCCTCCAGATGGCCGAGATTCGACTTCACCGATCCGATCGGCAGCGGCGCCGTCCGATGCCGGCCAAGCGCCCCACCGATCGCAGCCGCCTCGATGGGATCGCCGATCTTCGTCCCGGTCCCGTGCGCTTCCACGAAGGCCAGGGCCTCGGGATCGAAGCCGGCATTCCGATAGGTCGTCTCGATCAGCTTCTGCTGGGTGTCCTGCGACGGCAGCGAGATGCCGTTGGTCCGGCCATCGGCATTCGTGCCGGCGGCGACGACCACGCTGCGTATCCGGCGGCCAGCGGCGATCGCCTCAGGCTCCCGCTGCAGCACCAGCACGACCGCGCCCTCGGAGCGAACATAGCCGTCCGCATTTTCGGAGAACGGCCGACACAGCCCCGTCGTCGACAGCATGCGCGCCTGCGAGAAGCCGATGAAGGGCACCGGCGAGAGCAGCATGTTGACGCCGCCGACGATCGCAAGGTCGACATCGCCGGCCCGAAGCGCAGCTACGGCCTGCGCCAGCGCGATGAAGGAGGAGGAACAGGCCGCATCGACGGTGAAGCTCGGCCCCTTAAGATCGAAGACATAAGACAGCCGGTTCGCCAGGATCGACAGGGCATTGCCCGTCATGAAATGGCTGCCGATCACAGCCGGGTCGAAGGCGCCGGCGCTCTGGTAGTCGGCCAGAGAGGCGCCGACATAGACGCCGACATTGCGGCCGGCCAGAGACGAGGGCGGCAGGCCCGCATCCTCGAAGGCGCGCCAGGCGGTCGTCAGCAGCAGGCGCTGCTGCGGGTCCATCTGCTCGGCTTCGCGCGGCGAGATGTTGAACGGCGTCGGATCGAACCCGAATGGGTCGTCGAGATAGCCACCGGCGAAACTATAGGCAAATCCGGGGGCCGGATCGCCCGGCCGCAGGAAGCGCTCGACATTCCACCGCCCGCGCGGCCGCTCGGACACGACGTTGCGAGCTTCCAGCAGCAGCCTCCACAGCGATTCGAGGCTATTCGCACCAGGCAGAGTGCAGGAAGCGCCGATAATGGCTGCCTCTGCGGCAGTTGATTGCTTGCGAAACGACATAGACTTCGGAAATCCCGGTGCTCTCACGCAATCATGGCGATACTTTACGGCAAACTAGCCTCGCTCCCATACTTGCCCGCTGATAAGGGGCATTTCGGCAAAAGACAATGCGAGTTCAGTCTGAGGCCGCTTCACCATCCTCGATCATCCGAATGAAGGATGATAGTGCGGTAAAGTACTCGGCCCACGTCAGGTTGGCATAGTCCGCGGAAGGTGCCAAACGGCGAGGCCCGCCCGAAAGGAATCCAGTGATCGCGGCCTCCCAGCCGAGACCGTCGATCGGGTCGACGAAAATCGTCTCGGGATGCCCGACTTCGCGATGCGCCGGGATGTCGGAAGCGACGACGGGCGTGCCGAGCGCCGCAGCTTCTACGACCGGCAGGCCGAAACCCTCGATGAAGGACGGCATCAGCAAGGCACGCGCGCCGCTGATCACCCGCTTCAGCGCCGGCGTGGAAAGGCCGTGGAGCACATGGATATAGGTGCTCACCTCGCCGGAACGCCGCAGGCGGTCGAGAATCAGGTCGCCCTGCCAGCCCTTCGCACCGGCGATGACGAGATGCGGCGTGGCCGGGCCGAGCCGGCGATAGAGGCGCTTCCAGACCTCGAGCAGCAGGAGATGGTTCTTTCTCAGCTCGATCGCGCCGCACATGACGAAATAGGGAATGGCGGCGAGCGTCGGATCCGGATCGGGTGGCTCGCGGAAGATCGAAGGAACCGGAAGAGGTAGCGCCAACGTGGGCAGAACCCGTTCACCGCGGCGTTTCAATTCGATCTCGATCGCCTGCTGGGCCGTGCGGGTCGTAACGATCAACCCGGCAGCGTAGCGCGCCGTCTGGTCGACCATCGTCGCATGAGCCTTTACAGCGCCTGGCGAGACATATTCCGGCATTTCCAGTGGAATGACATCGTGGAGCATGAAGAGTGGACGCACGTCGGGCCGCTTGTTCAGCCAGCGCAGCAGCAACGGCACGGCCAGCCCGACCTGACCGACATTGACGTAAACCGTGCCGGGCTTGAGCGTTTTGACGACATCCTTGCCGAAGCCGACGCCGGTCGCCTTGAGCAAGGATGTCATCCGCGAGGAAATGGCCAGACCGCTAGCGCGAGGCAGATGCCAGGACGACTTGCCCGCCTGCATGGTCGGCGCCAGGGCCATCCAGGCACCGTCGACCGCCGGTTGCCGATTTTCGGCCCAGAGCTCCTCGAGCCGCGTCAGCCCGCGCAGGACGCGCTCGCGCGGAAATGCGCGCGTGCCCCAAGCCGTCGGCAGGATCGCCCAGCAGTCCTCCGCCGAATGCTCGAAGAAATGACGCGCATAAGCGAGATCGACCCTGTCGATCCCGCGCGGCGTCAGGGACAGCGGCCCGAGGAACAGGCGAGTCGCATCATAGGCGATCGGCACAAGAAAACCCTGGCACGGACAGCTGATCTCGGTCGCCGATCGTCACGATCCCAACACAGCGCAAGGAGCGGGAATGCTCAGCGTCCGCATGACATACGCTTCCTG
>SEEM01000383.1 GCA_004144595.1 Hyphomicrobiales bacterium | reverse complement strand
GCCTTCTGGGGCCGCGGGCCGAGGCGACTGGCACAGTCCATTTCGATGGCCGTGACATCGACGTCGCCGATGTCGTCCATGAGCGCCGGCAGGGCCGGCTGCCGCTGGCCATGATCTTCCAGGACGCGACCGGCGGGCTCAACCCGATCCGGACGATCGGTTCACAGATCGCAGAGATTTTCGTTCACAGGGATGGCGCATCGCAGAATGCGGCCTTGGACAAAGCGGTCGAGCTGCTGGAATCAGTGGGCATCCGCGAACCTCGGGAACGCGCATCCAGCTATCCCCATCAGATGTCGGGCGGCATGAACCAGCGTGCGATGATCGCGATGGCGCTCGCTGCATCGCCGCGCGTCCTGATCGCCGACGAACCCACGACCGCGCTGGATGTCACCGTTCAAGCTCAGATCTGCAAGCTGCTTCGATTGCTGGTCGAACGCGACGGCCTGTCGATCGTCTTCGTCTCCCACGATCTCGATCTTGTCACGAGCTTCTGCGATCGCGTCGCGGTGATGTATCGCGGAGAGGTCGTCGAATGCGAAACCAGTGAAGGCATCCGCCGCGCGCCCCAGCATCGCTACACTGCGGCGCTGTTTGCCGCGATTCCAGGGCATCGGCCGCCATTTTCGCAACTTGAGGAAATCCCACAAGACCTCGACGTGCCGCTGTTGGCCTCAGCATCGGAGCCCGCTGCCACGCCGCTGACTGAACCCTTGCCGAAGCAGCAGCCGGCAATGATCGAGGTCTCGGACGTCGCCTATCATTTCACCAAACGACGTTGGTTCAGCCGCTCTACGCATGTCACCAAGGCGGTCGACGGCATCTCTTTCGCGGTCCCGGCGGGCACTACCTTCGGGATTATTGGAGAGAGCGGCTGCGGCAAGAGCACGCTTGCGAGCCTGCTTATCGGCGATCGCGAGCCTCAGAGCGGCAGCATCAGAGTCGGCGGCCGGAGCATGACAGATCTCCTGGCGCACGGCCGGCGTGCCTATGCGCGCCGTGTCCAGATGGTCGCTCAGGATCATTACGGATCGATGGACCGGCGCCAGACGGTCGGCCCGCAGATCGAGGAGGCCTGCCGCATCCATTTTCCCGAGCGCTCCGCTGTGCGTCGGCGCGAAGATACGGTGCGCATGCTCGAGGCGGTGGGCCTCGGCGAGGTGCAGTTTGCCAAGCTGCCGCACCAACTCAGCGGCGGCCAGCGCCAACGCGTCGCAATCGC
>SEEM01000382.1 GCA_004144595.1 Hyphomicrobiales bacterium | reverse complement strand
ACGATCTCGGGATCGGTGAAGCAGACCGCCGCGATGCCGCGCTTGTCCCAGGCGCGGGCTAAGCCGGCAACGATCTCCGCCACCATCTCGCCCTGCGCCATGGCACGATGCGCCAGCATCGGCTCGCCGGTGACGTCGCCGATGGCATAGATGCCGCGCATCGCCGTCTCGCAGCGCTCGCCGATGCGGATGAAGCGGCCATCCATGTCGAGCACGAGGTTCTCAAGCCCGAGGCCGTCGGTGACCGGCTTGCGGCCGACCGTGACCAGGATCTTGTCGCCCGGCAGGCTGCGCTCCTTGCCGTCCGATGTCTCGATACGAAGGCCGTCGCCCTTCGGGGCCGGGCCGAGCGCCTTGGCGCCCGTCAGCACCTCGACGCCGAGCGCGGTCAGGCGCTTGCCGATCGGGCCGGTCAATTCCGCATCGTAGAGCGGCAGGATCCTGTCCTGGGCTTCGACGACCGTGACCTTGGCGCCGAGCTTGGCGAAGGCGGTGCCGAGTTCGAGCCCGATATAGCCGCCGCCGACCACGACGAGGCGCTTCGGAAGCTCGGCCAGCGCCAGCGCGCCGGTCGAGGAGATGACGTTCCCGCCGAAGGGCAGGAAGGGCAGCTCGACCGGAGCGGAGCCGGTAGCGATGACGATGGCCTCGGCCTGAATGGTCTTGGGACCGGTCTCGGTCTCGACGACGACGGTCTTGCCGTCGCGGAAATGGGCGCGGCCATGGACGATCTTGACCTTGGCCTTGCGCAGCAGCGCCGCGACGCCGTTGTTGAGGCGCTGGACGATGCCGTCCTTCCAGGCCACGGCCTGTTTCAGGTCGAGCTTCGGCTCGGCCGCGGTCAGGCCGAAGGGCGTCTTGCCGGCGGCGGCTTCCGCCGCCTTCTCGAATTCTTCGGCGACATGGATCATCGCCTTGGAGGGGATGCAGCCGACATTGAGGCAAGAACCGCCGAGCTTCGTGCTCTCGACGATGACGGTGTCGATGCCGAGCTGGCCGGCGCGGATGGCGCAGACATAGCCGCCGGGGCCGGCGCCGATGACGAGGAGCTTGCAGGTGATTTCGGTCATGCGCGGCCTCCGTGGCCCAGACTTTCACGGCCGTCCAGGCCAACGTCCGTCATTGCGAGCAAAGCGAAGCAATCCAGAGGGACCGGGCCGAACCGTCCGATCCGGCCCCCCTGGATTGCTTCGTCGCTTCGCTCCTCGCAATGACGGGTAAACGCGTC
>SEEM01000381.1 GCA_004144595.1 Hyphomicrobiales bacterium | reverse complement strand
ACACGGTACCGGTCATCTCGGCCAGCATGCCCTTGTCCTTCGGCGAGCGGGCTTCGAAGAGCTCGGCCACACGCGGCAGACCGCCGGTGATGTCGCGCGTCTTCTGGCCTTCGACCGGGATACGGGCCAGCACTTCGCCGGGGCCCACGTCCTGGCCGTCGCGGATCTGCACCAGCGAGCCGATCGGGAAGCCGATCGTCACCGAATGGTCGGTGCCGGGGATCTTCACCTCGTTGCCCGAAGCGTCGATCAGCTTGACCTGCGGGCGCACGACCTTGGCAGCGCCACGGCGCTTCGGATCGATAACGACCAGAGTCGACAGGCCGGTCACTTCGTCCACCTGCTTGGCGACGGTGAGGCCTTCCTCGACGTTCTCGAACTGCGTCTTGCCGGCAAATTCCGTGATGATCGGGCGCGTCAGCGGATCCCAGTTGGCGAGCACGTGGCCGGCCTTGATCTGCTGGTCGGCCTTGACCGTCAGCGTCGCGCCGTAAGGCACCTTGTGACGCTCGCGCTCACGGCCGTGTTCGTCATGGATGACGATCTCGCCCGAGCGGGAAATCACGACCAGCTCGCTCTTGCTGTTGGTCACGTAGCGCATCGTGGCATTGAAGCCGATCGAACCGTTCGACTTGGCTTCGACACTCGAGGCGACCGCCGCACGCGAGGCCGCACCGCCGATGTGGAAGGTCCGCATCGTCAGCTGCGTGCCGGGCTCGCCGATCGACTGCGCTGCGATCACACCGACGGCTTCGCCGATGTTGATCAGGCCGCCGCGGCCGAGGTCGCGGCCGTAGCAAGTCGCGCAAATGCCGAAGCGGGTTTCGCAGGTCAGCGCGGTGCGGACCTTGACTTCGTCGACGCCCTGGGCTTCCAGCACCTCGATGTTGTCTTCGTCGAACATCTCGCCGGCCTTCAACAGCACCGACCGGTTTTCCGGATGCAGCACGTCTTCGGCTGCCGAGCGGCCGAGAATTCGGTCGCGCAGCGATTCGATGACTTCACCGCCTTCGACGATGGCGCGCATCAGGTAACCGCCGTGCGTGCCGCAGTCCTGCTCGGTCACGACCAGATCCTGCGTCACGTCGACCAAGCGACGCGTCAGGTAGCCGGAGTTGGCGGTCTTCAGCGCCGTGTCGGCCAGACCCTTTCGGGCACCGTGGGTGGAGATGAAGTACTCCAGCACGTTCAGGCCTTCGCGGAAGTTCGCGGTGATGGGCGTCTCGAT
>SEEM01000380.1 GCA_004144595.1 Hyphomicrobiales bacterium | reverse complement strand
TCGTGCTGACCGTGCTCGCCTTTGGGCTCGGCAGCCTCGCCGGCTTCGCGGTGATGCTGGCGCGCACGGCGCAGACGCGCTGGATCCGGGCAGTGTCGATGATCTATGTCGACATCATCCAGGGCACGCCGCTGCTGATCGTGCTGTTCCTGATCTATTTCGGCCTGGCCGTGGTCGGGATCGAACTGCCCGCGCTGCTGGCCGCCGCGGTCTCGCTGATGATCTATTGCAGCGCCTTCCTCGGCGAGATCTGGCGTGGCTGCGTCCTGTCCGTGCCGCGCACCCAGAGCGAGGCGGCCGAATGCCTCGGCCTGACGCGCTGGCAGACGCTCATCGACGTCATCCTGCCGCAGGCGATGCGGATCGCGACGCCGCCGACCGTCGGCTTCCTCGTCCAGGTGCTCAAGAACACCTCGCTCGCCTCGGTGGTCGGCTTCGTCGAGCTAACCCGCGCGAGCCAGGTCATCAACAACTCGCTGTTCCAGCCCTTCCTCGTCTTCGGCATCGCGGGCGCCCTCTATTTCGCGCTCTGCTACCCGCTGTCGCGGCTCAGCCGGGCGCTTGAAAGGAAACTCAATGTCGGCCGCCGTCAGCCTGCGTGACGTCCACAAGCGCTTCGGCGAGGTAGAGGTGCTGAAGGGCGTCTCCTTCGACGTGGCGCCGGGCGAGGTCGTGGCCGTCATCGGCCGCTCCGGCTCGGGCAAGTCGACGGCTCTGCGCTGCGTCAACCGGCTGGAGACGATCCAGTCCGGCGAGATCGAGGTCCATGGCCGCCGCGTCGACGACCCCGCCCTCGATCTGCGCGCCTTGCGCCGCGATGTCGGCATGGTCTTCCAGAGCTACAATCTCTTCCCGCACCTGACCGTGGCGGAGAACATCACGCTCGCTCCCCGCCGCGTGCGCAAGGCGCCCCAAGCGGAAGCGCGCCATATCGCCGTGGAAGCGCTCGCCCGCGTCGGCCTCTCCGACAAGATCGACGCCTATCCCGAGCAACTCTCCGGCGGGCAGCAGCAGCGCGTCGCCATTGCTCGCTCGCTGGCGATGCAGCCCAAGGTCATGCTCTTCGACGAGGTGACCTCGGCGCTTGATCCGCATCTCACCGGCGAGGTGCTGAAGGTCATGGAGGCACTGGCGAAGGGCGGCATGACCATGCTCGTCGTCACCCATGAAATGGCCTTCGCCCGGCGCGTCGCCGACCGCGTCATCTTCATGCACACCGGCAAGGTTTG
>SEEM01000379.1 GCA_004144595.1 Hyphomicrobiales bacterium | reverse complement strand
CGCACCCGCGCGATGAGCACCGGCGTGCTGACCAAGCAGGACGATACCGCGCGCACCGGCCGCGTCGCGCTGATGTACAATTTCGACAACGGCTTCGCGCCCTATGCCAGCTACTCGACGTCGTTCGAGCCGCAGGCCGGCACGACTTTCGGTGGCACCCCGTTCAAGCCGACCGAGGGCGAGCAGTTCGAGGCCGGCTTCAAGTACGAAATGCCGGGCACCAACGCCTTCCTGCAGGCGGCGGTCTACCAGTTGACCCAGACCAACGTCCCGACGAGCGATCTCGCCCATCCGACCTTCCAGATCCAGACCGGCGAGATCCGCGCCCGCGGCGTCGAAGTCGAGGCTCGGGCGACGGTGTTCGACAATCTCGATCTCGTCGCGGCCTATACCTTCACCGATGCCGAGGTGACAAAGAGCACGGGCGTCGACCTGCACAAGCGCCCGACCGTCGTGCCGCGCCACACGGCAGCGCTCTGGGCGCATTACACCTTCCGGACAGGCATGCTCTCGGGCCTCGGGCTCGGCGCCGGCGTCCGCTATGTCGGCAAGGGCGCGGGCGACCCCGGCAACACCTTCTCCACGCCGGACTACACGCTGGTCGATGCCGCGATCAGCTACGACCTCGCCGCGGCCAATCCGGCCCTCAAGGGCTGGAAGGTTCAGGTCAACGCCCAGAACCTGTTCGACAAGGAGTACATCTCCGGCTGCTACGCCACAACGCAATGCTCCTTCGGCCTGCGCCGCACCGTCCTGGCAACGCTGTCCTATCGCTGGTGAGGTCGCCGATGCACCCCGGACGCCTCCTCGATCCCGCATTCGCCCCCGTTACGCTGCCGCAGGCCTGGCAGCGTGATTTCGAGGCGCGGGACGGCTCGCACTACCGGCTGCTGATCTCCGTGCCGGAAGGCCCCGCTCCGGCGCTCGGTTTTCCCGCGCTTGTACTGGTCGACGGCCACGCGCTGTTCCCGGTGGCTGCGACGGCCGCCCGGTTGCAGGCGCAACGCCCCGAAGCGACCAGCGTCGGCCCCGCGGTCGTGATCGGCATCGGCTATCCCGACGGGCGACCCTTCGATGCCGAGCGGCGCCAGCGCGATCTCCTGCCCGTTCCCGGCGGTGCGGACCGCTTCCTCGACATGATCGTCGACGAGGTGCTGCCGGCCGTCGCAGAGATCGCGCCGCTCGACCCGGACAGGCGCGCGCTCACCGGTCATTCCTATGGCGGGCTGTT
>SEEM01000378.1 GCA_004144595.1 Hyphomicrobiales bacterium | reverse complement strand
AGGGCGAGCGATGAAGACTGCAGGACGACAGACCGATGCGATCGTGCTCGGGGCCGGCATCGTCGGCGTCAGCATCGCCCTGCATCTGCAGGAGCGTGGCCGCCGTGTCCTGCTGGTCGACCGCGGTGAGCCCGGTGCGGAAACCAGCCATGGCAATGCCGGGCTGATCGAGCGCGCCTCGGTCGTCCCCTATGCCTTTCCGCGCGGTCTTTCGACCCTCGCCGCCTTCGCCTCGAATCGCTCGATCGCGGTGCGCTACCGGCCTGCGACTCTGCTGCGGATGGCGCCCTGGCTGGCGCGCTATTGGTGGAATTCGGCACCCGGCCGGCTCGACCGGCTGGGGCAGGCCATCCTGCCGCTGATCGAGCGCTGCCTCGACGAGCACCGGCAATGGACCAAGGCCGCCGGCACCGAGTCACTGATGCGCGACGAAGGCTGGATCGAGCTCTATCGCAGCCGGCGCGGGTTGCAGCAGGCAGTGAAGGCGGCAGCGGAGCTCGCGGCCTACCGTCTCGCCTATGATGTCCTCGACGAGGCCGCGCTGCAGGCGCGTGAGCCGGGCCTGCTGGCGGGCATCGTCGCCGGTGCCGTGCACTGGCGCGATCCGGCGACCGTCAGCGATCCCGGCGCAGTGACGCGCGCCTATGCCGCGCTCTTCACTGCGCGCGGCGGCGAGTTGCGACACGCCGACGCGGCCGGCCTGCAGCAGGACAGTACGGGCTGGCGCCTATCGGCCGGCGGCGAGGATTGGCGCGCTCCCGAAGCCGTCGTCGCGCTGGGCCCCTGGTCGAACGACCTCTGCGAACCGCTCGGCTATCGCTTTCCGCTCGGCTTCAAGCGCGGCTACCACATGCACTACGCAGCCGCGGCCGATACCGCCCCGCGGCATCCGCTCTGCGATGTCGAGGCCGGCTTCGTGCTGACCCCGATGGCGCGCGGCATCCGCCTGACCACTGGCATCGAGCTCGCGGCGCGCGACGCGCCCTCCGATTCCTGGCAGCTCGACCAGGCCGAGCGCCAGCCTCTCGCCGTGCCGGAGGGGTTCAGCCTGCGCTGGCTCCATCGCGACGGCGCGGCGCCGGGCTCGGCGAGCCTGCTGACCGACGCGCTGGCGACGCTCGACTGGCCGGCGGGCGAGGGCAGCCTCTATCTCTGGGCCGCCTGCGAGCATGCGGCCTTCCGCCAGATCCGCGCCGCGGCGCGCCAATATCTGCGGCCGGAGATCGATGCG
>SEEM01000133.1 GCA_004144595.1 Hyphomicrobiales bacterium | reverse complement strand
AACGGGTCATGACAGCTGCTGGACCACATTGCGAACAAGCGCCGAATTTGGGGCGGAGGCACTCGGTCACGATCGCAGCAGCAGGATGGCGTGCCCGGAAGGAGACTTGGTAGAACGAAATAAGAGGGCATTCCGCTGCAGATTTGAATAGTTCCATGTATCGCCGGCATGGCAGCCGCGCGGGCTTGGCGGTTGCTAGAGACCGATCCGAGGCAGAACCTTCAGATGCCGGGTCGGCTCTTCCCGGTACGCGCGATCGAAAAGGCTGCCCGATGCCGCCCACCGTCTCCTTCACCCGGCGCCGCTTCCTTTCCTCGACCGGCCTGTTCGTTCTGATCGCCTCGGCTCCCGGCGCCCGCGCCGCCGAACATTCCGGCACCTTGCCCTGGAAACCCTTCGCCGCCCTGCCGCCTGAGCCCTTGCCCGGCGGGCGCTGGTATGTCCTGACGCCGGACGAAGCGCGCACCATCGAGGCGATCGTCGACCGCCTGATCCCCGCAGACGAGCTGAGCATCGGCGGCAAGGACGCCGGCTGCGCCAGCTTCATCGACCGCCAGCTCGCCGGCAGCTACGGCACCTCCGACAGGCTCTATACGCAAGGCCCCTTCGTCGCCGGCCTGCCGACGCAGGGCTACCAGGGCGCCGAGGCGCCGGTCGCGCGCTACAAGACCGGCCTCGCGGCGCTGAACAAGCACACGCAGTCGCAGTTCGCCGGCAAGAACTTCTTCGAGCTCGCCGCCGCCGAGCAGGACCAGGTTCTCAAGGATTTCGAGGCCGGCAAGGTCGAGTACAAGCCCGCCGCCGGCTTCTTCAACCTCGTGCTGCAGAACACGATGGAAGGCTTCTTCGCCGACCCGATCTATGGCGGCAACAAGGACATGGCCGGCTGGAAGTTCATCGGCTTCCCCGGCGCCCGCTACGATTATCGCGACTACATCACGGCCCATAACAAGCCCTTCCCCCTGCCGCCCCTGTCGATCGCCGGGCGGCCGGAATGGAAGACCGGCGACAAGACGAGCGGGAACTGAGACATGGCCCGAAAACTCCCCCGCAAGGATGTCGTCATCGTCGGGCTCGGCTGGACCGGATCGATCCTGGCCCATGAGCTGACCGATGCCGGCCTCGATGTCGTCGCGATCGAGCGCGGCCCCTGGCGCGATACGGCGACCGATTTCAACGCCGCCTATGCGCCGGACGAGTTGCGCTATGCCGTGCGCAAGGACCTGTTCCTGCAGCCGGCGCAGGAAGCGATGACGATGCGCAACAACGTTTCGCAGACGGCGCTGCCGATGCGCGACTACGGCTCCTTCCTGCCCGGCACCGGCGTCGGCGGCGCCGGCACGCATTGGAACGGCCATACCTGGCGCTTCTTCCCGAGCGATTTCGCACTCAAGACGCACCTGACCGAGCGCTATGGCGCGGACCGGATCGCCGACCTTCAGATCCAGGACTGGGGCGTCACCTATGACGAGCTGGAGGGCTCCTTCGACCGCTTCGAATATCTCTGCGGCATCTCCGGCAAGGCCGGGAACCTGAACGGCGCGATCCAGGCCGGCGGCAACCCGTTCGAAGGGCCGCGAAAACGCGAATACCCGCTGCCGGCGATGCAGATGACCTATGCGCCGACGCTCTTCGCGGAAGCGGCGCGCTCCAAGGGCCTGCACCCCTTCCCGACGCCCTCGGCCAATCTGTCCAAGGCCTATGTCAACCCGCTCGGCATCGCGATGGGCCAATGCACGGCCTGCGGCTTCTGCGAGCGCTTCGGCTGCGCCAACTATTCGAAGTCGAGCGCACATACGACCGTGCTGCCGGTCCTGATGCGCAAGTCGAATTTCGAGGCGCGCACCGAATGCGAGGTGCTGAAGATCAACCTCGCGGCCGACGGCAAGACCGCGACCGGCGTGACCTATATCGACGTCAACGGCGAGACCTTCGAGCAGCCGGCCGATCTCGTCCTGCTCAACGCCTACGGCCTGTTCAATGTCCGGCTGATGCTGCTCTCCGGCATCGGCAAGCCCTATGACCCGTCGAGCGGCGAAGGCGTGGTCGGGCGCAATTACTGCTACCAGACCAATGCGGGCGCGCAGGTCTTCTTCGAAGGCAAGTCGATGAACCCGTTCATCGCGGCCGGCGCGCTGGGCCAGACGGTGGACGACTATAATGGCGACGCCTTCGACCATGGCCCGCTGAATTTCGTCGGCGGCGCCGGCATCAACTGCATCCCGACCAATGGCCGCCCGATCCAGTACCGGCCGGTCCCGCCCGGCACGCCGCGCTGGGGTTCCGCCTGGAAGAAGGCGACGAAGCAGTACTACAACAATACGCTGGCCTTCTCGTCGCAGGGCTCCTCCTACGCGACGCGCGGCAACTATCTCGACCTCGATCCGACCTACAAGGACCGCTTCGGCCGGCCGCTGCTGCGCGTCACCTTCGATTTCCCCGATAACGACATCCGCATGTCGAACTGGGTCAGCGACCGGATGAAGGAGATCGCCGACGCGCTCGGCGGCAAGCAGGTCGTGGTCGGCAAGCAGCAGAAGGGCTGGAACTCCGTGCCCTACCAGAGCACGCACAATACCGGCGGCGCGATCATGGGCGCGGATCCGAAGACCAGCGCGGTCAATCGCCATCTGCAGGCGTGGGACGTGCCCAACGTCTTCGTCATCGGCGCCTCCGCCTTCCCGCAGAACGCCGGCAAGAATCCGACCGGGCCGGTCGGCGCGCTGGCCTATTGGGCAGCGAGTTCGATCCGCAACCATTACCTTCGCAATCCCGGCAAGCTGGTGGAAGCATGAAGAAGGCAGCGCTCCTCGCCGGCCTTGCGGCCGCCACCCTCGTCGGCGCGAAAGTCCTCGCCTCCGACCTGTTCGACCGCATCGAAGCCGGGCGCTACCAGGCGGTCTTGGCCGATTGCTCCGCCTGCCACACCAGACCGGGTGGCAAGCCCTTCGCCGGAGGCCTGCCCCTGCAGACGCCCTTCGGCGCGCTGGTGCCTTCCAATATCACGCCTGATCCCGAGACTGGCATCGGGACATGGAGTTATGCCGATTTCCGCAGCGCTCTGAAAACCGGCATCGGCAAGAACGGCAAGCGGCTGTACCCGGCGATGCCCTATCCCGCCTATGCGACGCTGAAGGAAGCGGATGTCGCCGATCTCTGGGCCTATTTCCAGAAGCTCGAGCCCGTCTCGAACCGCGTCGTCTCGAACCAGTTGCCCTTCCCGTTCAGCATCCGCGCTTCGATGATCGGCTGGAACTGGCTCAACCTCTCGCCGAAGGAATTCGAGCCAGACCCCGCGAAATCCGCCGTCTGGAACCGCGGCGCCTATCTCGTCAATGGCGCCGGCCATTGCGGCACCTGCCATACGCCGAAGAGCCTGACCGGCGCCGACAAATCAGGCGAGTTCCTGCGCGGCGGGAATCTGCAGAGCTGGTACGCTCCCGACCTGACCAGCGATCCGCACAAGGGGCTCGGCAGTTGGTCGGCCGAGGACATCGTCGCCTATCTCAAGACCGGCGCGAACCGCTTCGACATCGCCTCGGGCCCGATGGCAGAGGCGATCACCCAGTCCACCAGCAAATGGGCCGATGCCGATCTCCAGGCGGTCGCGACCTATCTCAAGGACATCAAGGGCGATGGCGCGCCCGCGCCGCAGCCGCTGGCGGCCGGGGACGCTGCCATGGCCGCCGGCAAGGCGATCTATCTCGACCGCTGCTCGGCCTGCCATATCTCCACCGGCGCCGGCCAGGCCTCGCTGTTCCCGACGCTGGCCAAGGCGCCGGTGATCAACAGCACCGACCCGACATCGCTGATCCGTGTCGTGCTGCAGGGCAGCCAGGCGGCCGCCACCGCCGCCAAGCCGACCACGCCGGCCATGCCGTCCTTCGGCTGGAACCTCGGCGACGCCGATATCGCGAATGTGCTGACCTATGTCCGCAACAGCTGGGGCAATGCCGCGCCGCCTGTAGCGGAAGCACAGGTCCGCGAGCTGCGGGCGGCGCTAAAGAGATAGGATGGGCGAGCATCGCGTGGTGCGAAGTGCCGTCGTCTGCCATCAGCTCGAGTGTTCTGCGCCAATTCCTGACCTTTGTCGGTCGCCCCAAACCAGAAATTCCCGCCTGGAAGGTGTTTAGGCACTTATGCTTCGCGCCGCGCTTTTAGATGGGCCACGAAGGCGGCGAGCCCAGGCGATGCCGCACGCTGGCGTGGGAAATATAGGCACAGCCCATCGAAGGGCGGCGTCCAATCCGCCATCGCTCGGACCAGATCTCCGCTCGCGAGATGCGCTTCGGCGCGAGCTACCGTGACGTAGGCGAGCCCGGCGCCGCGTAGCGCCGCCACCAAGGCGAGAGGGTCGCTGCCCAGCGTCAGGCGTCCCGGCGGATCGATACGGACCTCCGTCCCGTGGCGCTCGAATTCCCAGCGGTGAAGGGTGCCGCTGGGAAAGAGCACGCGGATGCACTCGTGGTCCCGGAGATCATCCGGGGTCAGCGGCACGCCGCGGGCTGCCATGTATGCCGGTGTACCCACCACAGCGAAGGCTTCCGGGCCGCCGAGCGGGACCGCGATCATATCCTGCGGTACGGCCTCGCGGATGCGCAGGCCGGCATCGAAGCCCTCGGCGACAATATCGACCAGCCGCCCGTCATCCAACAGCCTGACCTGCATGCGCGGATGTTTCTGAAGAAAACCGAGAACCAGCGGGAGCACACGCTCCGACGCCCCGGTCGAGCTATTGATCCGCAAGACCCCTTTCGGCTCACCGTCAGGCCGTTCGAGGCTGACGATCGCATCTGCTATCTCGTCGAGCGCTGGGGCGACGCGCGACAGGAAGCCTGCGCCTTCATCGGTTAGCGCGACGCTGCGCGTCGTCCGGTTGAACAGGCGTACGCCAAGGCGTTTCTCGAGATTCGCGACAACGTGGCTGAGGGAAGAGGGAGCGCACCCGATCTGTCGCGCGGCGCCGCGAAAGCTTCGATGGCGCGCAACGGCTCGAAGCGCGTGCAACTCTGCAGTCCCGATATCGATCATTGTCCAGAAATCCACATCGACCTGTTCGATATCGTACCACTAATTGCAACGGCATGGCCGCGCCATATCCGCTCATCGACACCGTCATGGGAGATCGCAGCTATGGCCGACACAGTTTTGATTACAGGGTGTTCCTCCGGGTTCGGGGCCGCGAGCGTACACGCCTTTGCAGCGAAGGGATGGAACGTCATCGCCACCGCCCGACGCCTTGACGACATGGCGGCGCTCGTCGGAATTCCCAACGTGTTCCCGGTGCGACTGGACGTGCAGGACAGCGCGACGATTTCAGACGCCATCGAGGCAGGCGTTGCCCGCTTTGGGAGGATCGACGCGCTTGTGAACAATGCCGGCTTCGGCCTGTTCGGCATCTTCGAGGGCACCCCGCGCGCGAAGATCCAGGAGCAGTTTGACGTCAACGTCTTCGGGATGATGGACGTGACGCGCGCCATGCTGCCGCATTTCAGGACCAACCGCTCCGGCGTGATCGTCAACGTCAGCTCAGGCGCTGGCGCCTTCACCCTGCCGATGATCTCGCTCTACTGCGCCTCGAAGTTCGCGCTGGAGGGTTTTTCCGAGTCGCTCGCCTACGAACTGGCCGATCTCGGCATTCGTGTGAAAATTGTCGAACCAGGCGGCGTGACCAGCACGCGCTTTGGCGAGCGCAGCGGTAGCGAGGCTGCGACCGGCGATGTCGATGGGTGGCAACCGACGATATCCGACCACTCGTCGCGGCGCGGCGCGAGACTTCGGAGGAAGACTATCGCGCGTTCATGCTGCATCATCTCGGTTTGCAACAGCGCTGAAGCGCCAGGAGCTGCCGTTCGGCGCGTGCCCGGAAGCGGACATTACGAAGCTAGCTTGGCGACGGGCCGTAGTTGGCTGAATGGCGGCCTTTGGCACCTCAACTTTACGGCTCGTGCGCCAGCCAAATGCGCGCGCTCATATAGCGTTTTATGCGATTGGGAGCGGAAGAGCGGCCTGTGCTGCCTCGCGCGCCGCAATACGTTCGTACCATCGCTGTAGGCGGGGCCGCGGCGCCCGTGCCACCGGCATGTTCAGCCAGCGGTGCACACTTGGACCCAGTACGATTTCGGCCATCCCGAAGCGGTCGCCGCCGACATAGCTAAACCCATTTTCAAGATGGGCCTCAAGTATGTCGAGGCACTGCTCGGTGCGGCTGATCGAGCTCGCGATCGCGGCGGGATCGGCTGTCGCCGGCTCGCGCATCAGCCCCCAGAACGCTGGCACCATCACCCGTTGCAACTCGCCGAGGGCCCAGTCCATCCAGCGATCGCCTTCGCTGCGTCGCGCCGGATCCTCTTCCCAAATCATGTCCCGGCCGTATCGCGCCGCGATATATCGGACGATAGCGTTCGATTCCCAGATATGGACGTCGCCATCCTCAAGGACCGGCACCTGTCCGTTCGGATTCTTGGCCAGATAGGCCGGCTCGCGGTTGCCGCCGAACGGGCCGCCGATGTCGATCCGCTCGAACGCCTGACCCGTTTCGCCTGCGGCCCACACCACCTTCTGGACATTGACCGAACTCAGGCGCCCCAGAATCTTCAGCATCGCGTTCCCCCTCGTGGTTCTCTATCAATTATGGAGCTTGGCGGCGCCACCGGCGGCTGAGTTGCCGCCGGGGCGAATGTAGCCGCGGGCGACGACTAGGATCCGGCGAGCTTGTCCTGGGTCCGGGTCTCGAAATCGCCAGCGTCGTGGCGCTCGTGAAGCTGTTCGGACGGCTCTCCGACCGTGCGGTTGACCATGCGGCCGCGCTTCACGGCCGGCCGGGCGAAGAGCTGCTCGGCCCAGCGGACGACGTTCTTGTAGTCCTGCACGGCGAGGAACTCGGCCGCGCCGTACTGCCAGCCCTTCACCAGCCCGCCATACCAGGGCCAGATCGCCATGTCGGCAATGGTGTAGTCCTTGCCGGAGATGAATTCGTTGTCGGCCAGGCGCCGGTCGAGCACGTCGAGCTGGCGCTTCACCTCCATGGCGTAGCGATTGATCGGGTATTCGAGCTTGGTCGGCGCGTAGGCGTAGAAATGGCCGAAGCCGCCGCCGAGGAACGGGGCCGAGCCCATCTGCCAGAACAGCCAGGACAGGGTCTCCGCCCGCGCTGGCTGCTCCTGCGGCAGGAAGGCGCCGAACTTCTCGGCGAGATGCACCAGGATCGCGCCGGATTCGAAGATGCGGATCGGGGACGGCCCGCTGCGGTCCATGAGCGCGGGAATCTTAGAGTTCGGATTGACCTCGACGAAGCCGGAACCGAACTGGTCGCCGTCGCTGATACGGATCAGCCAGGCGTCATATTCGGCGCCGTTATGGCCGGCTGCCAGCAATTCCTCCAGCATCACCGTGACCTTGATGCCGTTCGGGGTTCCCAACGAATAAAGCTGGAGCGGATGCTTGCCGACGGGCAGCTCCTTTTCATGAGTCGGGCCGGCGATGGGGCGGTTGATGTTGGCGAAGCGGCCGCCGCTGGCCTTGTCCCAGG
>SEEM01000005.1 GCA_004144595.1 Hyphomicrobiales bacterium | reverse complement strand
GGCCACTACAACCTGATCTCGGCCCTGCACAAGACGATCCGCGGTTCCGATCCCGACGCGGCGCTCTACTATTTCGCGCGCATGCTCGATGCCGGCGAGGACCCGCGTTTCCTGGCGCGGCGGCTCGTCCGCATGGCGGTGGAGGATATCGGGCTCGCCGATCCGCAGGCGCTGCTGCATGCGCGGGCCGCGGCGCAGACCTATGAGCAACTCGGCACGCCCGAAGGCGAGCTCGCGCTGGCCAATTGCGTGATCTATCTGGCGACCGCGCCGAAATCGAACGCGGCCTATAACGCCTACAAGGCGGCGGTGCGGGTGGCGAAGGAGCGGGGCTCGCTGACGCCGCCCAAGACCATCCTCAACGCGCCGACAAAGCTGATGCGCGAGGAAGGCTACGGCGCCGACTACGCCTATGACCACGACCAACCCGATGCCTTCTCCGGACAGAACTACTGGCCGGACGCTCTCGGCCGCCAGCGCTTCTACGATCCGCCCGAGCGTGGCTTCGAGCGCGAGATCCGCAAGCGGCTGGAATATTGGGACAAGCTCCGTCGCGAGCGGGGGGAGTAGGGGCTTTCCTGCTGGCACGACTGCTGCTGATCGTGCCCTCGGTGATCGCGGGCTGGTTCGTCGCGAAGGACGACGTTTCCTGCCGGGTCGTGGCCTTCGCCATCGCGCTGGTCTTCATCGTGCTGACGATCGCCTTCGAGCTTTATGTCCATCCCTGGCTAAGGCGGCGCCACGAGCGGTGATCCGCGCTCAGCGGCGACAGTTGAACGGCAGGAAGGTACTTGCCATGCCGCTGTTCATCGCCATCACCACGAGCCGGTTGGCAAGATCGAGCTCCTCCTTGCTGCGGGCGCAGACCTCGGCGCGGGCCTGGCAGTTCGACGCGAGGAAGGCGTCGTGGCTGGCGAGGAATTCCTGGCCGAGGCCCTTCTTGCCCAGGCGCGCGATCGACTGGTCATAGGCCTTCTTGTAGCGATTGCACTTTTCCGTCGGCCAGTCCGTGCCGCTGCTCTGCTGGGCGCTGGCGATCGTGCTGCCGAGGATCACCGTGGCGGCAAGCAAGCCTGCGCCGCCGATTCGAGCCTTAAGACGCATCGTTCCCATTCCCATTGTTCCGCCGCCCCAGCCCGGACGCCACGCTTTCTGCCTAGCCGCAACGAGCCGTGCAATTGCGGCGGATTTCGTTTGTGCAAGGCGGCGGTGCGCTCTATTCCACAGCGATGATCTCCACCGCTTTCGTTTTTGTAGGCGCCGGCATCGGCGGCGCCCTGCGCCACGGCATCAATATGGTGTCGCCGCGCTGGTTCGGCATGGGCTTCCCCTATGGAACCATGGCCATCAACATCGTAGGCTCGGCCCTGATGGGGCTCGTCGCCGGCTGGTTCGCCTTCCGTGCCGGGGAGGGCGTGCCGCAGGACCTGCGCCTCTTCCTGACGACGGGCATCCTGGGCGGCTTCACCACCTTCTCGGCCTTCTCGCTCGATGCCGTCCTGCTCTGGGAGCGGGGCGAGGCGATGCTGGCTGCCACCTATGTGATCGGCTCGGTGGTGCTGTCGTTGGCCGCGCTGGCCGGTGGCCTCGCGATGATGCGGAGCATGTCATGAAGACGGGCGGCAAGGGAAAGGGCACCGGCGGCCCTACGCGAAGCGATGGCCCCAAGCGCGGAGGAAGGCCGCCGGCCTCCGGCGCGCCGAAGGGCAAGCGCCCGAGCCATGATGCGCGTCGTTCGGCCCGTGTGAGGCCGCGCCCGGTCCAAGACGAGGTCACGCGCACCGAGCCGACGCGCAACCCGCAGCCGTATCATCCTGCGCCGAGGGCCGCAGCGCCGCGCAATCCCACGACACGGAAGTCGCCGATCACGGATGTGCCGACCCGCGCGCAGGTGAAGGCCGAGACGGCGCAGGTGCTCTCCACGGGCGTCCAGCAGCTCGTGGTGACCCCGGACGAGAACGAGATGCGGATCGACCGCTTTCTCGAGTCGCGCTTTCCCCAGCTCTCCTTCAGCCATATCCAGCGCATCGTCCGGAAGGGCGAATTGCGGGTCGACGGCAAGCGCGCCGACAGCAAGGACCGGCTGAGTGAAGGCCAGACCGTGCGCATCCCGCCGCTCAAGCTCGAGCCGCAGGAACAGCGCCCTCGTTCGCTCAAGGCCGATACCGACACGGCCGAGTTCCTGCGCTCGATCACGCTCTATGAGGATGACGATGTCATCGTCCTCAACAAGCCGGCGGGTCTGGCCGTGCAGGGCGGCTCGGGCACGACGCGCCATGTCGACCAGATGCTGGAGGTGCTGACCGACAAGAGCGGCCAGAAGCCGCGCCTCGTCCATCGCCTGGACAAGGACACGGCCGGCTGCCTCGTCATCGCCAAATCGCGCTTCGCGGCGGCGACGCTGGCCAAGACCTTCCGCTCGCGCTCGGCCCGCAAGGTCTACTGGGCGCTGGTGGCTGGCGTGCCGCGCGTGCGCCAGGGCCGGGTTTCGACCTATCTCGCCCGCGAGGAAGCCTATGACGGCGACCAGCGCATGGCCGTCGCCAAGCATGGCGAAGACGGCGCGATGCATGCGGTGACCTATTACGCGGTGGTCGAGACGGCGGCGCAGAAACTGGGCTGGCTCTCGCTCAAGCCGGTGACCGGACGCACGCACCAGCTGCGCGCGCACGCCGCCCATATCGGCCACCCGATCATCGGCGACCCCAAATATTTCAACATCCAGAACTGGGAGCTGCCCGGCGGGATCCAGAACAAGCTGCACCTGCTGGCGCGGCGGATCGTGCTGCCGCATCCGCGCGGCAAGGGCACCATCGACGTCAGCGCCCCGCTGCCGCCGCATATGCGCCAGAGCTGGAACCTGCTCGGCTTCGACGACGCGCCCTATGATCCGATCGTTGAGGCGCCGGACGAGTGACGCTTCTCGTGCCTCTCATTGGGCGATGACGAAACGTAAGAGAACAGTTGCGGAACAAAACGCTTTCTGTTCTAACTATGTTCTCGTCATCGGAGGGGCTGACCATGCGTTCGATTTTGATCGTTTCCGCCTTTGTTCTTGGCCTTGGCGGAACCGCCCAGGCGCAGAGTGCCGCGCCGGCCAAGGCGCCCGTGCCAACCACCGGCGCGACCGCGGCGGATGAACCGGTTCCGCGGGCCGAGCGGGCCAAAGCCCGGCAGGATTGCGTGTCCGAGAATGTCGCGCTGACCGGCGACGATCTGCGCGCCGCGATGCGGATCTGCATGCAAGGCAAGTTTCCGGGCGTGCAGCTTTATGCCCGCGACGGCGTCACGCGCGATGGCAAGCCGACGGCGGTGGCGGCGCGTGCAGCCTGCAAGGACGAGATCGACGGGCGCAAGCTTCAAGGGGCGGAGCGCATCACCGCGCTGACCGCCTGCTTCAACGGCAAGCGGCCGGATCTCGCCCAACGCTCCGAATGCCGCAAGGAGGCGCGGGCCAAGGGCTTGGACGGCGCGGATCTGCGCAAGGCGGTCGATAGCTGTGCGCGCGAGGCGAAGGGCTGAGCCGTGTGGGATGACGCCATGCCGGGCTTGCAGTGGATCGCCAGGGCGATCCAGGCTAAAGCGCCGGCATGGACCTCATCATCTTCGATCTCGACGGCACGCTGATCAATTCCGAGGCGATCATCCTCGAAGCGCAATACGAGACCTTCAGGCGCTGCGGGCGGGTGCATCCCGGCCGCGAGGCGGGGCTGGGCATCGTCGGGCTGACGCTGGACATCGCGATGGCGCAGCTCGCCGGGCTCGCCGAGCCTGACGATGTTCTCACCGAGACCTATCGCGAGGTCTTCGGCGCCATGCGCGTGCAGGCCGAGACCAATCCGTCGCTGGACGAGCCGCTGTTCGCGGGCGTCGCGGAAACGCTGGCCGAGCTCAAGCGTCATGGCGGGCTGAAGCTCGGCATCGCCACCGGCAAGTCGCGCAAGGGTGCCGAGTTCATTGTTGCCCGGCATGGCTGGCAGGCTCTGTTCGACACGGTGCAGTCGGCCGACGATGCACCGTCAAAGCCGCATCCCGGCATGATCCAGCGGGCGATGGCCGAGACGGGAGCGTCCGCCGCCCGTACGGCAATGGTCGGCGACAGCTCCTTCGACATCGAGATGGCGGTGGCCGCCGGCGTGGTGCCCGTCGCCGTGTCCTGGGGCTTCCAGCCCGTCGAGAAGCTCGTTTCGCTCGGTGCGCGGCATGTGTTGCGGGCGTTTTCGGAGCTACCGGCGGCATTGGGTCTGCCGAAGGCCGTGGCGGCTTGAGCGAAGGATCAGCCCGGTAAGGATGAACCTTCGCCGTCATTCCCGGGCAGGCTACGGGCCTGAAGCCGGAACCGATGACCGCTCCATCAGCCGTCATGCTCGGGCTTGACCCGAGCATCTCCTGCCGATGGATGTTCCGTCGGCCTCATGCGGTCTGAAATCCCCATGTCCCAGCTTCGCTTCGCCCGAGAATAGCGCGCTGTCGTACCCGGCTGTTCGCCGATGCGAAGCTCCGGATACCGGTGAGGTTCTGCAAAAAGGCGATGTCGCTGGATGCCGGGAGAATCTCTCCGCAGTTTTGCATCGGCGTCGCCTGTGCGCCCACCTGCGACAGCGGCGATTGGCACGCATACGTACTTCCCGGGCGCGGGCCGGGATCGCAACTCCAGGCACCCCGCGCCGCCCGCAGTAACATCCTCGCAACCACACTAAATCAGTTCCGTTTAACCTGAATATCCGTTCAGATTTGCGCGTTAACCACCTGAGGGCCAGGCGGGGTGCATGGTGTTCCCACAGCAGGAACGTACCGGCACAAAACAACGCCGGACAGGGGTTCGAACATGATGGATCATGAGCTTCGTGAATTCGTCGATCGCGTGATGGATCGTCGCGCGATCGACGAAGAAGACGTCAAGATGCTTCAGCGCAACATCTTGAGCGACATCGTCGTCACGCGGGACATCGTCGATGTTCTGGTCGCGCTTGAGCGCGCCGTGGCGCAAAGCTGCAAGGCCTACGCGGATTACCTCGTGGCGCTGGTTGTCGACTTCGCCGTCTGGGAGAACCGCCCGACCGGCGTGATCGACCGCGACAAGGCGCACTGGCTGGTCACGACGCTCTCGGCCGGCGAGGGGCCGACCGCGACCGCTCAGCGCATCGCCAACGAGATCGCCCGCGAAGCCGAGCATTGTGACGAGACGCTGCTCGCCTTCGCCTTCGCCAAGGGCGCGGCCAAGGACGTGCTCCGGGCCGGTATCGGTACCGCCCCGCGCGTCGTCCTGCTCGCGAGCTGAGCCGCGCGTCATTCTGGGGCTTGATCCGAGACTATCAGGCCTGAAGTGCGGGGCCTTCCCTGCGAAAGCTGCCCGTGTCCCGCCCGGGCATCAGGTGTCGGGCAGGGGTTCCCACGGAACGGGCGCGCCACTCGTCCTGACCCCACACCTGTGCATCCTTGCACAACGGCTTGGCCTATAGCCGACTTTCGCATCGGTGGACGGCAGTTGCGGCATCCCATAGACCCCGGCTATTGCAATCTGGTTTGAAGCCGGGAGTGGCCGCGCATGTTCTCGAAGATCCTGATCGCGAACCGCGGCGAGATCGCCTGCCGAGTCATCAAGACGGCGCGGCGCATGGGCATCAAGACTGTCGCCGTCTATTCCGATGCGGATCGCGACGCGCTGCATGTCGAGATGGCCGACGAGGCCGTGCATATCGGCGCTGCTCCCGCCGCCGAGTCCTATCTCGTCATCGACAAGATCATCGCCGCCTGCAAGCAGACGGGCGCGGAGGCCGTCCATCCCGGCTATGGGTTCCTCTCCGAGCGCGAGGCCTTCGCCAGGGCGCTGATGGATAACGGCATCGTCTTCATCGGGCCCAATCCCGGCGCCATCGCCGCGATGGGCGACAAGATCGAATCGAAGAAGGCGGCGGCTGCCGCCAAGGTTTCGACGGTGCCGGGCCATCTCGGCGTGATCGAGAACCCTGAACATGCCGTGACGATCGCCGACGAGATCGGCTATCCCGTAATGATCAAGGCCTCGGCCGGCGGCGGCGGCAAGGGCATGCGCATCGCCCATTCCTCGGCTGAGGTCGCCGAGGGCTTCGCCCGGGCGAAGTCGGAAGCGGCGTCCTCCTTCGGTGATGATCGCGTCTTCATCGAGAAGTTCATCGTCGATCCCCGCCATATCGAGATCCAGGTTCTCGGCGACAAGCACGGCAACGTCATCTATCTCGGCGAGCGCGAATGCTCGATCCAGCGCCGCAACCAGAAGGTGCTGGAGGAGGCGCCATCGCCGCTGCTCGACGAGGCGACCCGCCGCCAGATGGGCGAGCAGGCCGTGGCGCTGGCCAAGGCCGTGAACTACGACTCGGCCGGCACGGTCGAGTTCGTCGCCGGGCAGGACAAGTCCTTCTACTTCCTCGAGATGAACACCCGTCTCCAGGTCGAGCATCCGGTGACCGAGATGATCACCGGCATCGACCTGGTCGAGCAGATGATCCGGGTGGCCTATGGCGAAAAGCTCGCGATTGCGCAGGCCGATGTGAAGCTCAACGGCTGGGCGGTCGAATCCCGCGTCTATGCCGAGGACCCGACCCGCAACTTCCTGCCCTCGACCGGCCGGCTCGTGACCTATCGGCCGCCGAGCGAGGGGCCGGATGGCGAGGCGATGGTGCGCAACGATACCGGCGTGTTCGAGGGCGGCGAGATCTCGATCTATTACGATCCGATGATCGCCAAGCTCGTGACCCATGCGCCGACGCGCGAGGCCGCGATCAAGGCGCAAGCGCGCGCCCTCGATGCCTTCGCCATCGACGGCATCCGCCACAACATCCCGTTCGTCGCGGCGGTGATGCAGCATCCGCGCTGGATCGCCGGCAACCTCTCGACCGGCTTCATCGCCGAGGAGTTTCCCGAGGGTTTCTCGTTGCCGGCGCCACAGGGCGATACGGCGCGGCGCATGGCGGCGATCGCTATCGCCTGCGACCACCGCCTGAACCAGCGCAAGCGCCACGTCTCGGCGCAGATGGAAGGCTGGCGCATGGTCTCCTTCGATCGACTGCGCATCGTCCAGCTCGGCGCGGAGCGCTTCGAGGGCGAGGTGACGGATACCATGACGACGCAGGGCGGGGCGGTCACCATCGCCTTTGCCGGCCATAGCGTCAGCGTCGTCAGCGACTGGGTGCCGGGCGAGCCTGTCTGGCACGGCACGCTCGACGGGGTGAAGGTCGCGGCGCAGGTGCGGCCGATCCTGAACGGCGTCGCGCTCGGCCATGCCGGCGCCTATGCCAACGCCCATGTCTATACGCAGCGCGAGGCCGAATTGGCCGCGCTGATGCCGGAGAAGATCGCGGCCGATACCGGCAAGTTCCTGCTCTGCCCGATGCCGGGGCTGGTCAAGGCGATCTCGGCGGTGGTCGGGCAGGAGGTCAAGGCCGGCGAGCCGCTCGCCATGGTCGAGGCGATGAAGATGGAAAACGTGCTGCGCGCCGAGAAGGACGTCACCATCGCCAAGGTCCTGGCGAAGGAAGGCGATTCGCTTGCCGTCGATGCCGTCATCATGGAATTCGCCTGAGCGGATGGTGGACGGCGCTACTCTGCCGTCATGGTCGGGCTAGTCCCGACCATCCATGTCGTTCTCCCCCGTGATTTGTGTTTAAGACGTGGATGCTCGCCACGAGAGCGAGCATGACGGTCTGGAGGTTTCATGCTGACGATCTGGGGGCGGCTGAGCTCGATCAACGTCCAGAAGGTGGTCTGGGCCGCCGGGGAGGCCGGACAGGCTTTCGAGCGCATCGATGTCGGCGGCCCTCATGGTGGGCTCGATACCGCCGAATTCGCGGCGATGAATCCGAACCGGCAGATTCCGGTGCTGCGAGACGGCGAACTGGTCATGTGGGAGTCGAGCAGCATCCTGCGCTATCTCGCGGCCCGCTATGCCTCGGGCGTGCTCTGGGAGGAGGATCCAGCCCGGCGCGTGCTGGCCGATCGCTGGGTCGACTGGATGCAGTCGGAGTTGCAGCCGGCTCTTGCGCCGGTGCTCTGGGGCGTCGTGCGCAAAGTACTGCCTTTCACCGATCCGAAAGCGATCGCCGATGGCGTCGCCCGGGCCGAGGCGCTGATGACGATCCTCGATGCGCAACTGGCGGACCGGCCCTATCTGGCCGGCGCGCAGTTCGGCATGGCCGACATCGCAGTGGGCTGCGGCGTCCATCGCTGGCTCAACATGCCGGTCGAACGGGTTGCAAGGCCGGTGGTGCAGCGCTGGTATGAGACCGTCTTTGCAAGGCCGGCTGCGCAGGCCGCGCTGCCGTTGCCGATCACGTGATGTCGCCACGACACGCTTGATCGACGGGCTGCCGCTGGCATGATGGGCGGCATGAACGCTTTTCGGACGATCCTGCTTCTGTGCAGCCTCGCAGCATCCGCGCCCGCGGTTGCACAGACCTCGCCGATGCTGCGGACAGATCTGGCGGCGCTCTCCGGCTGCCTGCGCGACAGCGCTTCTTCGCCGTCGGCCTGTATCGGCGCGGTGGCGGTGGCCTGCGTGCGCGCCGCCAGCAACGATCCGCGCGGTGCCGAAGCGGCTTGCGCCCGGCGCGAGGAGGCGGCATGGCGCGAGCGCCTGACGCTCGCGCTGCAAGTGACGGGGCGCGCCCTCGATGCCGGCCAGCGGAGCCGGCTGGCCGCGCTTCAGCTCGCCTGGGAGAGCTACGTCACGCAGAAATGCGCCTTCTACGGCGCGACCCAGCGCGAGGCGCTGCAAGCCGGGCGGCAGGCCGGCTGCGAATTGAGGGAGGTCGCCGGGCGGGCGATCGAGCTGGCGAAGGTGCTGCCGCAAGCCGGCGGACGCCGCCCGCAATCGCCGCCCCAGATCATTCGCTGATAGCCGCTGGATTATTGCAGCCCGCATCCCGAGGAGCCGCGTAACGGCGTCTCGAAGGATGAGGGCTGAGAGGCGAAGCAGACGTTCGCAGATGTCGGTTCAGAAAGCCGTCAGCTTTTGGCGGTAGGACCTTTGCAGTCTTTCCTCCGTCCGGACTTGCGATGTTCTTCGTTCTCTCAAAGGTCGTCTGGCTCATCGTGTCCCCGGTCAACCTGGCGATTCTGCTTGCGGGGCTTTCGAGCCTGCTCGCCTTCACGCGCTTTGCGCGGCCTGCGCGCTGGGTCGGGCTGTTCTCGCTCATCGCGCTGGGCCTGATGGCCTTCAGCCCGCTGCCGCGGATCGTTTTGCGCCCACTGGAGGATCGGTTTCCGCAGCAGGACGCCCGCAAGGGGCCGGTGACCGGCATCGTCGTGCTGGGCGGCGCAGTCGGCGTCGCGCGCGGCGATGTCGCGATGAACTCCTCTGCGGCGCGCATGACCAAGGCGGTCGAGCTGGCGCGGCTGCATCCGCAGGCGAAGGTCGTCTTCACCGGTGGCGCCGCCAACCTCATCTCGGAAGCGACCGTGACCGAAGCGGACGGCGCCAAGCTGCTGTTCGAGGGGCTGGGCCTCGATCCTGCCCGGCTTATCCTCGAAGACAAGTCGCGCAACACGCGCGAGAACGCCGCCTTCACGCGCAAGCTCGTCGATCCCAAGCCCGGCGAACGCTGGCTGCTGGTGACATCGGCCTGGCACATGCCGCGCTCGATAGGCGTCTTCCGCAAGGCGGGATTCGCGGTCGAGGCGTTTCCGGTCGATTTCTGGTCGAACGGCGAGCCCGGCGATTTCATCCGGCCTTACACCCGCGCGCCGCGCGCTCTCGAGATTGCCGATAACGGCTTCAAGGAATGGGTCGGTCTCGTGGCCTACCGGCTTGCCGGCTATACCGATGAGCTCTTCCCGGCGCCGTGACGCGCCCATCCCTGGCGATCATCTGGCCTGTTTCGCTCGGGCCGTGGCAGCTGGCCTGCCGGATCGAAGATCTGCACCGGGGGTTCAAGCCCCCGACGGATCCTCCGGAAGCGTCAGACGATAGACGCCTCGGAAATCATCGGGGTCGACGGGGCGGCCCTTGCGGGTGATGACGAGGCGGCCCTCCTTCATCAACCGCACGGCAACCCTGCGCGCGGGCTGCATCAACGGCCCCCACTCCTCCGACGCCTTGCCGCCGACGGCGCGCGCCGCCTCCGAAGGGCAGACCGTCTTGCCGCGCCCGCGCTCGGCCACGAGCCGCAGCATCGTCTGTTCCAGTTCCGTTTCGCGATCCGTCATAGGCTTCCCGGATGGTTGAAGACGCGCGTCGCGTCGGAGGCGAACTGGCGCCGGTACATTGCGACGAGCACGGCGCCGGTGAAGCCGATGAAGCTGACCGGGCCGAGGAACCAGCCGAGATAGCCGAGCGCGAAGAAGAACGCGCGCTGGCCGCGGTTGAAGTGCCGCCCGGCGGCGATGTTCATCTCGATTGTTTCGTGGATCGCATGGGCCATGGCCCGCTCGTCCCTGCTGTCGAACGGGGGCAGGGCGCCGAGCAGGATGACGCAGTAGTTGAACAGCCGGTAGCTCCAGGCGAATTTGAAGAAGGCATAGCCGAAGATGCAGACCAGCCCGATGATCTTCAGCTCCCAGACGGAGCGAAGGGTCACCGGCACGAAGGGCAGGTCGCTGAAGATGGCGACGGCGCGATCGGTGGCGTTGAGCAGGGCGAGCGTGCCGCCGATCGCGAGCAACGAGGTCGAGGCGAAGAAGGCGGTGCCGTTCTGCAGGCCGCCCATCACCTGCGTGTCGACGATCCGGACCTCGCGGGCTGCCGCCTCCCGGATCCAGCGGGCACGGCGCAGGTTCATCCGCATGTTCAGCGTGCGGACGGCATAGGGACCCATCTCGACCACATAATGGTAGCCGAACCAGGACAGGGTGAAGAACGCCAGGGCGATCAGATCGAGATTGCTGAAGCCGAACATGCCGTCGCTCTGCCATTTCGCCCGAGGCTCAGGCAAGCAGCTTCTGCGCCATCCGCCGCCACGGCAAGGCGCCGGCATTGACGCTGTAGCGGCGAGCCGCCACGGTGCGGCCGGAATCGGGGAGGGCATGATCGTGCCGCAGACCATCACCAAGGGCTACAAGGCGCTGGTCGCGGAGGCCGAGAGCCAGATCGAGACGCTCTCCGTCGAGCAGGCGCGGGCGCTGCATGGCAGCGATTCCGTGGTCTTCGTCGATCTGCGAGACCCGCGCGAGCTGGAGCGGGAAGGGCGGATGCCCGGTGCCTTCCATTGCCCGCGCGGCATGCTGGAATTCTGGATCGATCCGGAAAGCCCCTATGCCAAGCCTGTCTTCCAGGAGGACAAGCGCTTCGTCTTCTTCTGCGGCGGCGGCTGGCGTTCGGCTTTGGCCGCACAGGCGGCGCAGGAGATGGGGCTGAAGCCGGTGGCGCATGTCGCAGGCGGGTTCGGCGCCTGGAAGAAGGCCGGCGCGCCTGTCGATACAACTCCTGCCGACAAGAAGGCTTAAGACCCGTACCTTGTCCCACTATGTCATCGTTCTGCTGGTCGCGGCCTTCCTCTTCCGCAAGCCGCTGGGCAGGCTGCTCGCGCGGCGCTGGCCGAACCACGCCAAGCGCCAGCGGGTGCTGGGCACGATCATCGCGGCCTTCCTGCTGGTGATCGCCGCACGGCTCGTCGCGCTATTCTGGTGAGCCGGCCTACAACTCGCCTTGAATTGGGTGACGATGCCCCGTGCGTTCAGCGCATGGGAGGCAGGCTTGCGCGCTGCTTAAACATCAGGCATTTTCCTTCGCCTTGGCTCCAACTCAAGAAAGGGAGGGCTGAATGAAATTCAACAATACCGCAGCCGCTCCCATGCGACCAAACCGGCACTAGGTCGGTCTCGCACGAGGCCCGCCTCCGGGCAGCCTCCTGAGCCTTTTTCCAATTTCTGTCTTTCATTGCCGAAGCCGGCGCGTGTCGTCGTCTTGGCCTGATTTCGGAGTCGGCGGCCGTCTTGGCGCCGAATGACGCCATGTCTCACGATACTCGAACCGGACGGCGCGAGCCGTTCCGGGCCGTTCTCGGCTTCACCTTCAAGCACTGGGCTCGCCAGCCCGGCCCGGTCGCCTGGGTTGCCGGCGCCACGACCGCCGCCACGCTCGCCGAGCTGTTCACCCCGGTTTATGCCGGCCGTCTCGTCGACGCAGTTTCGGGAGCTGTCGGCGCCGGCGGTGTGGAAGCGGCGCTCCAGGCGCTCGGCGCGATGATGGTGCTCGCCGCCATCATGGTGATCGGGCGACATTTCGCCTTCACCGGCATCACCACGATGACGCTGCGCACGATGAGCGACGTCTCGCAGGAGGCTTTCGCGCGCCTGCAGCGCTTTTCGACCGACTGGCACGCGAACAACTTCGCGGGCTCGACGGTGCGCAAGATCACGCGCGGCATGTGGGCGCTCGACCTGCTGACCGATACCGTGCTGATCGCGCTGTTGCCCTCGCTCGTCATCCTGCTCGGCATGACGGCGGTGCTGGCCTGGCACTGGCCGGCGATGGGGCTCGTCGTGGCGCTGGGCGCGGTCGCCTATATCGGGCTGACGCTGGCGCTTTCGCTGCGCTTCGTCGCGCCGGCTGCACGGCTCGGCAACGCCTGGGACACGCGGCTGGGCGGCGCGCTGGCCGATGCCATTACCTGCAACCCGGTGGTCAAGGCCTATGGCGGCGAGGCGCGCGAGGACCTGCGGCTGGCGACGGTCGTCTCCAAGTGGAGCCTTCGGACACGGCGCGCCTGGTTGCGCGGCACCTGGTCGGGCACCGGCCAGAACTTCGTGCTGCTGGTGCTGCGAGCGGCGGTGATCGGCCTGGTGATCTGGCTCTGGGCGAACGGGCAGGCCTCGCCCGGCGACGTCGCCTTCGTGCTGACGGCCTATGCGGTGGTGCATGGCTATCTGCGGGATGTCGGCCAGCACGTCCACAACCTGCAGCGCTCGGTCAACGACATGGAGGAGCTCGTCTGGATGCACGACCTTCCCTATGGCGTGCCCGACCGGAAGGGCGCGGTGGCGATGAGCGTGACTGCGGGCGAGATCGCTTTCGAGGACGTGACCTTCCACTATGGCGGTCATGCCGAGCCGCTCTACCGCGATTTCTCGCTGACCATCCGTGGCGGCGAGAAGGTCGGCCTCGTCGGCCGTTCGGGCTCCGGCAAGACGACCTTCGTCAAGCTGGTGCAGCGGCTCTACGACGTCACGGCGGGCCGCATCGCGATCGACGGGCAGAATATCGCCGATGTCACGCAGGCCTCGCTGCGCCAGCAGATCGCGATCGTGCAGCAGGAGCCGGTGCTGTTCCACCGCTCGCTGGCGGACAATATCGCCTATGGCCGGCCCGGCGCGAGCCTGGCGCAGGTCGAGCAGGCGGCGAAGCTCGCCAATGCGCATGAGTTCATCATGCGCCTGCCCAAGGGCTATGCCACGCTCGTCGGCGAGCGCGGCATCAAGCTCTCGGGCGGCGAGCGCCAGCGTGTCGCGCTGGCCCGCGCCTTCCTGGCCGATGCGCCGATCCTGATCCTGGACGAGGCGACCTCGAGCCTCGATTCGGAATCGGAGGCGCTGATCCAGCAGGCGATCGAGCGCCTGATGGAAGGCCGCACCACGATCGTGATCGCGCATCGTCTCTCGACGGTGCGGGCCATGGACCGCATCCTGGTCTTCGATCGGGGCCGGGTGATCGAGGAAGGGCCGCACGAGGCCCTGCTGACCCGCCAGGACGGCGCGTATCGCGCGCTGTTCGAGAAGCAGGTCAGCGAACTGGCCAAGGGGCTGGCGGCGTAAGAAAGGGCGTCATTCTCGGGCTGCGCCTGGCGCGGACCCGAGAATCTCGCGCCGGGAAGGGCGCCCTTCTCGTCCTGAGATGCCCGGGTCAAGCCCGGGCATGACGGCTGTGATGGGCGTCACTTCGGCGCCAGTGCCCTGGGCCTGACGCCTTTTACCGGGCCGGGCGGCAACGGGCCGCTCTCATCCTGATTCAGGCCCTTCAGATCGGGGGTCGGCCTGGTCAGAAAACGATTCAATCCGGTGACATAAGTCTCTGGCAGGCCATGGTGTTTCGCTCCGGCGATGACGGCTTCCATATAGCCCGGCTTTGGCCGCCCCGGATCGGCCGAGCGGCCGATATAGATCAGCGCGCGCTTGGCGCCGCCGGGCACGATCACAGGCTGGCTGAGTTTCACATAGAGCCCGCTGGCCAATTCCTCGAACTTGTCGAGGACGCGCATCTCGCCGAGCGAACAGTCCCAGAGCACGCCATGGACCTCCTCGCGCGGATCGCGGATCACCGAGGCATAGCCGTCGCGGGTGACGATGAAGCGATGGCGCGGCAAACGGGCCGGGCCGAGCGGGCGCGCCTTGGGGCACCGCCCGGCCATTCCGACCGGGTCCATGTTGAGGCCGTAAGCGAAGTAAAGGGGCATGGCTCGGGTCGCGCGCTTTCCGTCATGGTCGGGCTTGTCCCGACCATCCACGTCTTTGCCCTTCGAGGGCTGCGGTCAAGGCGTGGATGCTCGCCACAGGGACGAGCATGACGCGATTGTCGCTCTCGACCTACTTCGTCTTGTTGAACAGCTCCCGCCCGATCAGCATGCGCCTGATCTCGCTGGTGCCGGCGCCGATCTCGTAGAGCTTGGCGTCGCGCAGCAGGCGGCCGGTCGGATAGTCGTTGATATAGCCGTTGCCGCCGAGGAGCTGGATCGCGTCGAGCGCGACCTGCGTCGCCTTCTCGGCCGCGATCAAGATCGCGCCGGCGGCGTCCTCGCGGGTGGTCTCGCCGCGATCACAGGCTTTTGCGACGGCATAGACATAGGCGCGGCAGGAATTCATCGCGACATACATGTCGGCGACCTTGCCCTGGACGAGCTGGAACTCGCCGATCGACTGGCCGAACTGCTTGCGCTCATGGACATAGGGCATGACCACGTCGAGCGCTGCCTGCATGATGCCGAGGGGGCCTGCCGCCAGCACGACGCGCTCGTAATCGAGGCCGGACATCAGCACATTGACGCCGCGCCCGACGGTGCCGAGCACATTCTCCTCCGGCACCTCGCAATCCTGGAAGACGAGCTCGCAGGTATCCGAGCCGCGCATGCCGAGCTTGTCGAGCTTCTGGTGGGTCGAGAAGCCTTTCATGCCCTTCTCGATCAGGAAGGCGGTGATGCCGCGCGGGCCGGCTTCCGGATCGGTCTTGGCGTAGACGACCAGCGTCTCGGCGATCGGGCCGTTGGTGATCCACATCTTGTTGCCGTTGAGAACGTAGCTGTCGCCCTTCTTGTCGGCGCGGGTGCGCATCGAGACGACGTCGGAGCCCGAGCCGGGCTCCGACATGGCCAGCGCTCCGACATGCTCGCCCGAGATCAGCTTGGGCAGGTATTTCCGCTTCTGCGCCTCGTTGCCGTTGCGGCTGATCTGGTTGACGCAGAGATTCGAGTGGGCGCCGTAGGAGAGGCCGACCGAGGCCGAGGCGCGGCTGACTTCCTCGACCGCGATGCAGTGCTCGAGATAGCCGAGCCCCGTACCGCCATACTCCTCCGCGACCGTCATGCCGTGAAGGCCGAGCGCCCCCATTTCCGGCCAGAGATCGCGCGGGAACTGGTTGGTCCTGTCGATCTCCTCGGCGCGCGGGGCGATCTTTTCCTGGGCGAAGGCGAAGACGGTGTCGCGGATCGCGTCGGCAGTCTCGCCGAGGTCGAAATTGAACGGGCGCGGCGCGTTGGCGAGCATGGCTGTTTCTCCCGAAATCCGTCGGGAGCTGCGGCTCCCTTTGTTCGGGTTATACCGACCCGAAGCGCCAGCGTCAGTGGGCAGCCATGCCCGGCGCGTCTTGGCGTCGGTGCCGCCCTCAACTTCCGATCACGCCCCGGCGCCGGAGCAGGACGAGGGTGAGCAGGGCGGCGGCGAGGCAGGTCGCCGCCACGAAGACCGCGCCACCCTCCGATTCGACCCAAGGCAGGCCCTTCACGTTGATGCCGAACAGGCCGGTGATGAATGTCGCAGGCAGGAACAGGGCCGTCAGCAGCGAGAGCACATAAAGCTGCCGGTTGGTGCGGCTGGCCGAGCGGGCCGCGATCTCGTCCTGCAGCAAACGCGCCCGGTCCTGCACCGACTGGACGTCGTGATGCAGCCCGTCGACACGCTGGAGCAGCCGCGAAGCGGCCGCCTTGACCGCGTCCGGAGCGCTGCGGCCCGACTGCGTCTCGGCGAAGCGGCGGAACAGGACATGCAGGCCGCTGAGCTGGCGATGCAGCCGCACCGCCGTGCGCCTGACCGAGCCGACGCGCTGCGGCCCGTCATGCAGGCGGTCGAGCAGGATATGGTCCTCGACGCTGTCGGTCTCGTCGACGAGGCGCACCACGGCATCGGTCACGTCGTCGATGATGTATTCGATGATCTGCTCGAACAATCCGGCCGGGCTCGCGGCCGGCTCGCCGCGATCGAGCGCTTCCGCCGTCATGCGGATCGAATGCAGGGCCTCGCGCCGGCCGGTCAGCAGGAATTTCTCGCCGATGATCCAGCGCAGTGCGCCGACATCCTCGGATTTGTCGGCGATGTCGCGGATCAGGTCGTGCGAGACGCCCCAGGCGAGATTGGCGGAGTGGTCGAGCCGCTGGTGGGGCTCATGCGACAGGAAGGCTTCCTGCGTCGTATCCGGCAGGCCCTGCTCGGCGATCCAGCTCTGCGCCCGCGTGTGGACGAGGTCGAGATGCAGCCAGACGAAGCCCTCGGCCGGGGCGAGGTCCGGCATCACATCGCGGGCGATCCGGCGCGGCTGCCCGAACTCGTCGAAGTGGTAGGCCCAGATGATGCCGGACTGGGATTGGACGTCGCTGACCATGCCGGGCTTCCGCTGCCGCTACAGGGCAACTCCGGCAGCGTGGCGCCAAAGGGCGCCGCTGATATGACAGCGGCGTGACGGCCATCGGGAAAGGGCGTCAGTGCCGTCCGATCGAGCCCGTCACGTCACCGCGGCGGTTATCGGCCGTGCGTGCGTTCGGAATCCGGCCGGGCGGGGCGAATTTCAGCTTGGTGCCGCCGGCTTCCTTGGGGGCGCGCAGGCCCGCCGGAGTGGGTGGCGGCGTCCGGGTCGCGACCTTCGGTTCGCCGCCATGCCATCTGCGCGTGCCGATGTCGAAGCGGCCCTGGCGCCAGGCGTCGAATTCGCGCTCGCTGCCGAAGAAGGCGTTGCGGTCGACATCGCCGGTGATTCCCGGTACGCGGCCGGTCGTGGTGAACTGCCAGAATTCCCAGCGGTCGCGCTCATAGCGCTTCGCCAGCGGCGCGGCGGTCGAGCGCAGCCAGAAGGGGTGGTCGTTGAGCTCGCCCTCCAGCACGTCCTCGTGGAAATTGATGTCGGTATAGATGACCGGCTTCTTGCCGGTGTGCTCGCGCAGGCCCTTCAGCATCTCATTGATCTTGGCCATGGCCAGCTCCTTCGAGATCTTGCGGGTGCATTGCGAGCCGTTCTGCCATTCCACATCGAGCACTGGCGGCAGCGCGTCGGGATCGCGCGGGATGTGCTTCTTGATCCAGCGGACCTGATCCTTGGCGGGACGGCACCACCAGACGAAGTGGTAGGCACCGCGCGCGACCCCGTGCTTCTTGGCCTCGGCCCAGTTGCGTCGGAAATTCGGATCGAGATGGTCGCCGCCCTCGGTCGCCTTGATGAAGGCGAAGCGCGTGCCGGCATCCTTGACGCGGGCCCAGTCGATTTCGCCCTGCCAGCGGGAGACGTCGATGCCCTGGATCACCTTGCGCCGCGCGTCGCGGACGCCGTGATGCGGGGCACTGTCGCCCTTCTTCGGATAGAATGCCTGCGCGGGCTCGACGAAACACGTCAGAAGCGCCGCAAAGGCGAAGGCTCCGAGGCCTGTCCGTCGACTGGTCAGCTTGCGCGCTGGCATGTGTCTCTCCCGCATCACAGGTCCAGATGCGGGGAGCGTGGTTAAGCGCCGGTTAGAATTGCAGCGCAGTCGAACAACGAATTTCAGCCTTGGTTAACCGGGCCGATTTCGCCTGTCCGCTCAGTCGAGGACGACGGGCTCGACCTGATTGTCCATGGCCCGCATGGTCGAGGCGACGGCGGGCACGCTGCCGGGTATGCGCGCCACGGGCACGTCGCCGGGTTCCTGCGGCTCCGGAGCGGAGGGGGGCGGCAGCGGGGCCTGCTGGACCGGCGCAGGCTGTGCCGGCCCCTCGCGCCTGTCCCAGCGCCTTGTGCCGATATCGTATTCGCCGCGCAGCCAGCCTGCGAACTGGCTTTCGCTGCCGAAGAAGGCGTTGCGATCGACATCGCCCTTGATGCCGGGCACGCGGCCGGTGGTGGTGAACTGCCAGAAGGCCCACGGACGGTTGCTGTAGCGGGTTTCCGGAAGAGCCGCAGTCGAGCGGATCCAGTAGGGGTAGTTGTTGAACTGCCCCTCCAGCACCTCGCGATGGAAGGTGATGTCGGTATAGATCACCGGCTTCTTGCCGGTGAGCTGCTCCAGCTCGGTCAGCATGAGCTGGATCTTCTCGCGGGCGAGCTCGCGGTCGATCTTCTGCGGGCAGGTTCGCGAATGGCCGTTCCACTCGACATCGAGCACCGGAGGCAGCGCATCGGCATCGTTCGGGATCTGCTGCTTGAACCAGACCGCCTGCTCATGCGCCGGGCGGCACCAGAAGACGAAATGGTAGGCGCCGCGCGCCACGCCGGCCCGGCGCGCGCCTTCCCAGTTGCGCCGGAAGTTCGGGTCGACATGGTCGCCGCCCTCGGTCGCCTTCATGTAGACGAAGCGGGTGCCGGCGGCCTTGACGGCGGTCCAGTCGATCTCGCCCTGCCAGCGTGAGATGTCGATGCCGTGAATCGGATATTGATGGGCCGCCGCGACGCCGGGATGCGGCCGGGCATCGCCCTTCGACGGGTAGTTGTCGAGCGCGACGCAGCCGCCAAGGGCCGCGAATGCGGCGGCAGCCAGGAGGGGCAGGGCGCGGAAGCGAGGCATGCGGCGGGCGTTCATGTTGCCGAGAATTGCTGGGAATGCTTGACGGCCGGTTTACGTTACCAAACTTCTGCCGTCTGTCAGCCAAATCCGAGGCGGTGCAGAATCTGCCTTACGTCAGTCTCGGGTCGAGCCCGAGCAAAAAGCATGAAACTGGCCCGGAAACACGAAAGGCGACCCGAGGGTCGCCTTTCGCTGGATTTGCATCCGAATTTGGTGCGGTCGAGAGGACTCGAACCTCCACGGGTCTCCCCGCTACCACCTCAAGGTAGTGCGTCTACCAATTCCGCCACGACCGCAGCTCTGTTCCGGTTGCGGGCGGTGCAACCAGGGAGCGGCGCCGATCTAGCAAATCGAATCCACTGCCACAAGAGCGTCATCGACGAAAAACGCAGAAGCTTGATTTTTCTCCGGATCGGCCGGGTTCAGGCGGCCTCTGCGACATCCTGCAGGGTGTAGATCGTCGGCCGCTTCAGCATCTGGGTGATCTCGACGGAGATGCGCGCGCCGCTGACCACGACGATTCCCTTGGCGAAGGGGTGGTTGTTGGCGAGAATCTGGACCTCGTCGGTCTCGCTGGTGTTGAGCTCGATGATCGCGCCGCGGCCGAGCCGCAGCAGCTTGTAGATCGGCATTTCGGTCTGGCCGAGCACCACCGTGAGTTCCACCGGGACGAGATCGAGATCGGCCTTCAAGTCCTGCCTCCGGAACCCTACTTCAGAATTGGACCAGCGAAACTTGCCTGCCTGCCGGTTTTGGGCGCAAGAGGCGTTCCGAGGGTCGCGGCGGTTACGTCGCCAGCCAGGAAACATTGGACGAAACATGGTTAAGCCATGGTGAAGATGCGTGAGGAACTGGCCGTCTCCTTCCTGACGGAAGGGGTTTCCGAGCCGGTCGAATGGGTCGTGGCCGAGGGTGCTGTCGGCTATGACGAGGCCGTGGCCGAGATGGAGGCACGCACTGCGCTGATCGCGGACGGGCTGGCGCGCGAGCGCGTCTGGCTGGTCGAGCATCCGCCGCTCTACACCGCCGGCACCTCGGCGCGCGACGAGGATCTGATCGCGCCCGAGCGCTTCCCGGTGTTCCGCTCGGGGCGGGGCGGGCAGTTCACCTACCACGGCCCGGGGCAGCGCGTGGCCTATGTCATGCTCGACCTGAAGCGGCGCCAGCCGGACCTGCGCCGCTTCGTCGCCGCGCTGGAAGGCTGGCTGATCGGCGCGCTCGACGAATTCAATATCCGCGGCGAGCGGCGCGAGGACCGCGTCGGCGTCTGGGTGCGCCGGCCCACCAAGGGCGCCGATGTCGAGGACAAGATCGCCGCGATCGGCATCCGCGTGCGGCGCTGGGTCTCGTTTCACGGCATTTCGCTCAATGTCGAGCCGGACCTGACTCATTTCGACGGGATCGTGCCCTGCGGCGTCAGCCGGCATGGCGTCACCTCCCTGGTCGATCTCGGCCTTCCGGTGACGATGCCGGAGGTCGATTCGGTGCTGCGCGAGGCCTTCGAGCGCGTGTTCGGGCCGACCGTTCAGGCCTGATTTACCTTAGGTTAGCCATGGCGGGCCATCTTCGACCGGGGGTTGTAGATGGGGATGACGATGCGAATCTTTTTCCTGGCAGGCAGCCTGGCTTTGCTGCTCGCGGCCTGCAACACGACCGACCAGCGTATCGCCGGTGCTGCGGCCGGCGCGGGAGCCGGCGCACTGGTCGGCGGCCCGATCGGCGCCATTGCCGGCGGTGCGATCGGTGCGGTTGCGGCGCCGTCGGTGACCGGCTCGATCAACAAGATGCAGGAATGAGCCGCTCCAGCGGCGCGGATTTGCACGGCCGCGTCCGTGCGTCTGCGCCGGTTGGCGTTTTTGACGGCGCGCGCCATAACCTCGGCAGAGATTGTCGTCGAGGAGCGCGCCCGTGCCTGTCATCGAGAGCAAGGTCGATCTGAATTCGGCCGAGACGCGCGCCAATGCCGAAGCCTGGGCCGGATTGCGCGACGAACTCCAGCAGCACCGCGCCACGGCCGCGCTCGGCGGCAATGCCAAGTCCCGCGAACGCCATACGTCGCGCGGCAAGCTCCTGCCGCGCGAACGCGTGCTGCGCCTGACCGATCCGGGCTCCGCCTTCCTCGAGATCGGCTCGCTCGCCGCTTTCGGCATGTATGAGGGCGATGTCCATGCCGCCGGAATGATCGCCGGCATCGGCCGCGTCGGCGGCCGCGAATGCATGATCGTCTGCAACGATGCGACGATCAAAGGCGGCACCTACTACCCGATGACGGTGAAGAAGCATCTGCGGGCGCAGGAGATTGCGCGCGAGAATCGCTTGCCCTGCATCTATCTCGTCGATTCCGGCGGCGCGAACCTGCCGCACCAGACCGAGGTCTTCCCCGATCGCGAGCATTTCGGCCGCATCTTCTACAACCAGGCGACGCTATCGGCCGAGGGCATTCCGCAGGTCGCGGTCGTGATGGGCTCCTGCACCGCCGGCGGCGCCTATGTGCCGGCGATGTCGGACGAGACGGTGATCGTCCGGAAGCAGGGCACGATCTTCCTGGGCGGCCCGCCCCTGGTGAAGGCCGCGACCGGCGAGGTCGTCTCGGCCGAGGATCTCGGCGGCGCCGATGTCCATGCCCGCCTCTCGGGCGTGGCCGACCATTATGCCGGCGACGATACCCACGCGCTCGCCATCGCCCGGCGCATCGCCGGCAACCTCAACAGCGTCAAGCGCCCGGATATCGACATCGCCGAGCCGGTGGAACCGCTCTACGACCCGGCCGAGCTCGAAGCCGTCGTACCGACCGATCTCAAGAAGCAGTACGATATCCGCGAGGTGATCGCGCGGCTCGTCGACGGCTCGGAGTTCGACGAGTTCAAGAAGCTCTACGGTACGACGCTGGTGACCGGCTTCGCCCGCATCCACGGCATCCCGGTCGGGATTATCGCCAATAACGGCATCCTGTTCTCGGAAAGCGCGGTCAAGGGCGCGCATTTCATCGAGCTCTGCTGCCAGCGGCGGATTCCGCTGCTTTTCCTGCAGAATATCACCGGCTTCATGGTCGGGCGCGATGTCGAGACGCGCGGCATCGCCAAGGACGGCGCGAAGCTCGTCACGGCGGTGGCCTCGGCGCGGGTGCCGAAGATCACCGTGCTGGTCGGCGGCTCCTTCGGCGCCGGCAATTACGGCATGTGCGGCCGGGCCTATTCACCGCGCTTCCTGTTCACCTGGCCAAATTCGCGGATATCGGTGATGGGCGGCGAGCAGGCTGCGAGCGTGCTGGCAACCGTGCGCCGCGACAATATCGAGGCCGAAGGCAAGAGCTGGCCGGCAGCCGACGAGGAAGCCTTCAAGGCGCCGATTCGCAACCGCTATGAAGAAGAGGGTTCGCCCTATTTCGCCACGGCCCGGCTCTGGGACGACGGCATCATCCTGCCCTCCGAGACCCGCCGCGTGCTGGCGCTGGCCTTCTCCGCGACGCTGAACGCCGAGGTGCCCGAGACGAAATTCGGCGTGTTCCGGATGTAAAATTGTCCGGTACTGGACGAATTTTCGCAACATTAGTTTTCGGGGGGAATTCCGAGGAGCTTGTACTCCAAATCAATTCTTCTCGGAGTTCGATAACGACCTCTTTGAAGGGATGGCATGATTTTTCTTTTTATTGGATCGCGACCATTGGTTTTAATTAGAATGCCGAGCCCGAAATCTATCAACTTCTCGATGTGCGCTTCTTCAGTATCGCAAAAGTCATGAGCCTTTAGGGTTCGTGCTATTGTTTTTCCTTTGATCGGGAGTCTCCGGTGCCAAATCGTGCTGATTATTGGATATAAACATTGGTCATTCCATTCCCAGCCGGATTCGGTATCTCCAAGCCTTATCGTTTCGACGAACGACTCTTCTAGCGCGTCAATGTCATCGACCGATGCTGTTGGCATCCATCCTTGCGCATTGAAATCTTCATCGTAGCAAAACCGGTCTCGACGAAAATTAACACGATAGTTAGACCCATCTGGATTATCGCTGAACGATGCAAGAAATTCGTCTTCAGACCATCCCTTGCTCGCTGTCACGATCATTGGTCGACGCGCCTTAAAGCCGCTGAACATTCTAATCTTTTCGCCGGGAAAGACCTCCACGACCATTCGGCCTTTGCAGAACGGACAGCCGGACGCGGCTCCGCCTTCCGTATGCGCAACAATTCTCCCTATTGTCTCGTCGCTGAGCATTGCTCCCTCACCCCAGCGAAAACGCCTCGTGCACGGCGCTCTGTACGCCGCCCCCCATGACCGGGCCGCCGCCGGCGACATGGATCGCATCACCGACCAGCGCCGCGCCCAGTCCATGGCGCGGCGTCAGCATCGGCGCGTATTGCTCCCAGGCGTCGGCGGCAGGGTCATAGGCCTCCATCTGGCCGAAGACGCGGTTGGTGCCTTCGCCGCCCATCACGAAGACCTTGCCGCGATAGAGCACGGCGCCGTGTCCTGAACGGCCTGTCGGCGCCGGCGTCCGCATCGTCCATTTGTCCGCGGCCGGATCGTAGGAATGGTGCAGGTTCGAGTTGGTGTGGAAGGAATCGACGCGGCCGCCGATGACATGGATCAGCTTGCCTATGGCGAGCGTGCCGGTGTGGTCGCGGGCGGTGGGCAGGGGCGTGCGCTCGCTCCATCGGTCGGCTTTGGGATCGTAGACCAGATGCCAGTCGACCGAGCGCTTGCTCTCGGTGGTCTCGCCGATCGCGCCGCCAATGACGTGCAGCACGCCGCCGAGCCCGACCACGGCGGTTGAGCCGGCAGCGCGGGGCAGGGCGGCGATCTCGGCCCAGCGATCGGCCTTGGGATCGTAGGTGAAGCAGCGCGGATGCGGCTTGCGGTTCTGCTCGAGGAAGCCGCCGATGGCGTAGAGCCTGCCATCGAGGAAGGCGACGCCGACATGGTTGGCGCCCTGGGGCAAGGGCGCGCCGTCGTTCCACTTATCGGCCTTGGGGTCGTAGACATGGTGATAGGCCCGGTCGGTGCGCTGCTCGCCATAGCCGCCGACGACATGCATCCGGTCCTCGAAGGCCGTCGCCCAGGCCATTTCAGAGCGCGGCAGCGGCAGCGGAGCCTTCGCGCTCCAGCGCCCGGGATTGGCGGCTTTTGGAACCGGTGAATCGAACACGTTCTGCGTTGCCGCGAGTTCGGGCTTTCCGATCCGGCCGGGCTGGTTCAGGCGCTCGTATTGCGGGCCGTGGTGCTCGTGACCCTGCTGCTGCGCGAGCGCCGGGCCGGTGAGTGCGGCGGCTCCTGCCGCGAGCAAATGGCGGCGGTTCAGGCTGGTCATCGCGTCGTCCTCCCGACTACAACGATAGGGCAGAGATAGTCGGCGGCAAGCGCATGAGGCGCCTGCCGTCCGATGGTTCCCCTGGGCGGTTTCGCCCGTTATGGTCGGGCGCCATCTCAAACGATTTAGGTCTAGGGAAACACGGGGAAACGCATGTCTGGGCATAACAAGGTCGCGATCATCACCGGAGCCGGCTCGGGCGTGGGGCGCGCAGTCGCGATCGCCTTTCTGAAAGACGGCTATCGCACCGTGCTGGCTGGCCGCCGGGCGGACGCGCTGGAGGAGACGATCGCGCTCTCCGGCATCGACAAGGGGCGTGCCCTGGCCGTGCCGACCGATGTCACCGACAAGGCTTCGGTCGAGAACCTGTTCGCCAAGACCAAGGCCGCCTTCGGCCGGGTCGACATGCTCTTCAACAATGCCGGCGTCAACGCGCCGGGCGGCGTGCTGCTGGAGGACCTCTCGCTAGAGGACTGGCAGAAGGTCGTCGACACCAACCTGACAGGACCCTTCCTCTGCACCCAGGCCGCCTTCAAGGCGATGAAGGATCAGCAGCCGCAGGGCGGGCGCATCATCAATAACGGCTCGATCTCGGCCCATGCGCCGCGGCCGAATTCGGTCGCCTATACCGCGACGAAGCATGCGATCACGGGCCTGACAAAGACCGCCTCGCTCGACGGGCGCAAATACGACATCGCCGTTGGCCAAGTCGATATCGGCAACGCCCTGACCGAGATGGCGAAGAAGATGACCACCGGCGTGCCGCAGGCGGACGGCTCGGTGAAGGTCGAGCCGGTGATGGATGTCGATCATGTCGCGACGACCGTGCTGCACATGGCCGGCCTGCCGCTGGAGGCCAATATCCTGTTCGTCACGGTGATGGCGACCAAGGCCCCGTTCGTCGGGCGTGGGTGAGGGCGACGACGGCCGCTATCGTCATGGTCGGGCTTGTCCCGACCATCCACGCCTTGCCACCGTTCCCAATGGCATGAGACAGACGAAGCTCTCATCGGAGCGCGACCTTGTCAGCCGCCAGTTTGCCGCAAGTTCCTGAAGACGTCGATGGTCGGGACAAGCCCGACCATGACGGAGGCATAAACGGCTCGGCATCGAGCCCCGCCGTCGCCCGCGCCTATACGCTGACCATCTGGGCCATCGCGCTCGGCATCCTGGTACAGGCGGTGGCGACCGTCGCCTGGGCGCTCGCCATCGGCAATGCCCAGCTCTTCAAGGACGGCGTCGACTGGGTCTACGACGTCGCGCTCTACGGCATTGCGGCGATCATCTTCGGCCGCGACGCGCGGATCGAGCGGCTGGCTGCGGTCGCGATCGGCGCCGTCATGGCGGTCGCCGGGCTGCACACGCTCTACGATCTCTGGGACAAGATCGCCCGGCCGCGGCCGATCGAGATCTGGACGCTCGGCTTTGCGGCGGCGAGCGCCATCGTCATCGCATTCCTCGTCGTCGGCGCGCTCTGGCGCTTCCGGCGCGAGCGGAACCCGGTGATCAAGGCGACCTGGCTGTCGAGCCGCAACGACACGATCTCGACCACCGGCTTCGCGCTGGTCGGGCTTGCCGCGCGCGTCGCGCCGGTGCGCTGGCCGGAATATCTGTTCGACCTCGTCGTCGCCGGCATCTGCTTCCAGGCGACATGGGCGATCTGGCGCTCGCTGCGGCGGAGCGTGCCATCGGAAGCGTCCCAATCCGGTTTGCGCAACAAGGCGCAGACAGACGCCGCGGGCGGGCTATAAAGGCGGCACGTCTCCTGAGGATGCCGCCGCCATGACGATCGCCGCCAAGCTGCCCTCCATCCTGATCGCCAATCGCGGCGAGATCGCCTGCCGCGTGATCCGTACCGCCAAGCGGCTGGGCCTGCGCACCATCGCCGTCTATTCGGAGGCCGATGCCGAGGCGCTGTTCGTTGAGATGGCCGACGCGGCCTATCCTATCGGCCCGGCCCCGGCCCGCGAGAGCTATCTCGACGGGGACAAGATTCTTGCCGTGGCGAAGGAGGCCGGCGCCGCCTGCATCCATCCGGGCTACGGCTTCCTGTCCGAGAATGCCGAATTCGCCGAGTCTTGCGCCGCGGCCGGCATCGTCTTCGTCGGCCCGCCGGCATCGGCAATCAGGGCGATGGGCCTGAAGGATGCCGCCAAGGCGCTGGTCGAGAAGGCGAGCGTGCCGGTGGTGCCCGGCTATCACGGCGCCGAGCAGGGCGCCGATTTCCTCCGTGCGGAGGCGCGGCGCATCGGCTACCCCGTGCTGATCAAGGCTGTCGCGGGCGGCGGCGGCAAGGGTATGAAGAAGGTCGACCGGCCCGAGGATTTCGACGATGCCCTGGCCAGCGCCCAGCGCGAGGGCAAGAACGCCTTCGGCGACGCCCGTGTGCTCGTCGAGAAATACGTGCTCTCGCCGCGGCATGTCGAAATCCAGGTCTTTGGCGACAGCCATGGCAATGTCGTCCATCTTTACGAGCGCGACTGCTCCTTGCAGCGACGCCACCAGAAGGTGATCGAGGAGGCCCCGGCGCCGGGCATGAGCGCCGAGGTTCGCGCCGCCATGGGCAAGGCCGCGACCGAGGCCGCCAAGGCCGTTGGCTATGTCGGGGCCGGCACGGTCGAGTTCATCGCGGACGGGCGTGACGGGCTGAAGGCCGACGGCTTCTGGTTCATGGAGATGAACACGCGTCTCCAGGTCGAGCATCCGGTCACGGAGGCGATCACCGGGCTCGATCTCGTTGAGTTGCAACTCAAGGTCGCTGCGGGCGAGCCGCTCGGCTTCACGCAGGCCGATGTGGCGGCCACGGGCCATGCGGTCGAGGCGCGGCTTTATGCCGAGGATCCCGAAAAAGGCTTCCTGCCTTCGACAGGCAAGCTCTGGGCCCTGCAATTTCCGGAGGGCGAAGGCATCCGCATCGATACCGGCGTCGAGGCGGGCGATACGGTGACGCCGTTCTACGATCCGATGATCGCCAAGGTGATCGCCCATGGCGCGACGCGCGACGAGGCTCTCGACGGGCTGGGCGCGGCTTTGGGCGCGACGGTGGTCGCCGGCCCGCGCACCAATCTCGCCTTCCTGAAGAAGCTGACCGAGGCGGAAGGCTTCAGGAAGGGGCCGTTCGATACCGGCTTCATCGACCGCAATATCAGCGCGCTCGGCGCCGAGCCGCAGCCGCTCGATGCGGCGGCCGTGGCAGCCGCGGCCTTGCAACTCGAGGAGGAGCGGCAGGCGGCAGGCATGATCGCGGCGGCCGGCCGGACGGAGGGCGAGGCCCGCTCGCCCTGGCTCGATCCGGACGCCTTCTCGCTGATGCCGCGCCAGCCGCTGGGTCTGCCGCTGACGGTCGATGGCGAGCGCATCGAGGCGCGGATCGAATGGCATGGCGAGGATGCGCGCGTCAGCCTGCCCGGCCATGAGATCGGCGAGGGCGAGCACGAAATCGCGCTGGCCGAGGGCGAGGGCGGGACTTGGTTCGCGCTGCATCGCGGCCGCCAGACGGCCGTCTCGCTGTTCGATCCGTTCAGTGTCGATCTCGACGCGGCGGAAGGCTCGGGCGGCGTGGTCAAGGCGCCGATGCATGGCAAGCTCGTGGCGCTCTTCGTGGCGCCGGGCGACGCCGTGACCAAGGGCCAGCGCCTCGCCATCGTCGAGGCGATGAAGATGGAGCATGTGCTGACCGCCCCGCGGGACGGCACGGTCAGCGAGGTTGCGGGCGAGCCCGGCGCGCAGGTGGCCGAAGGCGCCAAGGTGGTCGTGCTGGGGGAGTAGGCGAATCAGTGGAGTCGCTTGCGGGCGACTGCTGAGGTTTTGATTCAAGGTGCTCTCGTCATGCTCGGGCTTGACCCGAGCATCTCGGAAACCAGTGGCTTCTCGTCACGAGATTCTCGGGTCTGCGCTTCGCTTTGCCCGAGAATGACGGCAGGCCGTGCCGCCTAGGGCGCATCCAAGGCCGCGATCGCCCGCTCGGCAACGGCGAAATTGACCTGCGCCAGCGGGTCCTCGTCCTCCAGGAACCAACTCGCCGATAGCCCGCACCAGGCGATGATCCAGCGCAGCAGCCGCTGACGCTCCAGTCCCGATCTTGCCAGCACGATCTCCAGTCGGCGCTCGAAGGCGCCGGGTGCGACTGCGACCGGCGGCTCGGGGTCGGCGAGGTCGGGATCGCAGAACAGGATCGTGTAGTCGAAGGCGCGGTCGCCGATCACGGATTTCGGGTCGATGGCGAGCCAGCCGCGCCCCTCGAAGTCCAGGACATTGTCGTGATGCAGATCGGCATGGAGCGGCAGGATCTCCTGCTGGGTGGGCAGGAGCGCGCTTGCCTCGGCCGCGGCCCGGGCGAGCAGGCCGCCTTGCAGGGCCGCTGCCGGGAAGAGGTCCCTGAACCAGATGTCGAGCGGGATCAGCCCGGCAGGAGCCGGGCCGCGTGGTTTTTGCAGGGCCGCGATGGCGTCGCAAAGGATCGTCGTGGCTTCATCGTCGCCCGTGGCACCGCTGCGCGCCATGGCGGCGAGCGAGCGTTTGCCGGTGGCGCGCTCGATCAGCATCGCCTCGCCGTTCTGGCTGCGGGCGAGCAGACGGGCGGCTCCATTGCCGTGCCAGTATTCCAGCGGCAGGTAGCCGCGGCGCTCGTCGTCGACCTCTGGCAGCTTCAGCATGGCGGGCGCGCCGTCCCGCAGCACGGGCAGCAGGTGGCTGGCATGGGTTGCGATTGGCGCTCCATCGGGCAACAGTCTCCAGCGGACGAGCCAGGGTTCGAAGACGGCCCGGGAGACCTCGCTCATCCGCGCCCGATGACCGGGAACTGCTCGACCTCGTAGATCTGCCCCGAGACCGGCGCGCTGTCCTCCGAGAGCCAGAAGGCGGTGTGGGCGGCGATCTCCTCGGGCTGCATGATGCGACCGGTCGGGGCATCGCGGAGCGGGAGATGGTTCTGCCAGCCGGGTTTGCGGCCCTCGCGCTGCTGGGTCGCGTCCTCGTTGGCGGTCCAGGTCCAGCCGACGTTGAGCTGGTTGGCCCGGATGCGCTCCGGGCCTAGCGTATTGGCGAGGTTGCGCGTCATCGTCATCAGCGCGCCCTTGGACATCGAATAGACGGTGAGGTTCGAGAGGCCGCAATAGGCGTTGATCGAGCCGACCGTTACGATCGCGCCCGGCGACTTCTGGGCGCGGAAGGCGCGGATCGCCGCTTCGGCGCAGAGCAGAGGCGCGCGGGTGTTGATCGCGAACATGTGGTCGAAGAAGGCCGCGGTGGTCTCGGTCAGGATACCGCGCGGATAGATGCCGGCATTGTTGACGAGCCCGTCGATGCGGCCGAAGGCGGCGACGGTCGCGTCGACAATGGCCTGCGCCGTCGCGGGCTCGGCGAGATCGCCGGTCGCACCGGCGGTCGCGGTGCCGAGCTTTGCGACAGCGGCGTCGACTTCCGCCGCGTCGCGGCCATGGATCAGCACCTTGGCGCCCTCGGCGACGAGGCGCTCGGCCATGGCATGGCCGATGCCGGTGGAGGAGCCGGTGACGAGAATGACCTTGCCTGCAAGTCCGCGCATGATGGAACGTCCGTAGCCTGTCGAGGAAAAGAGCATGACGGTGAAGCGTATCGTGGCGAACATGCTAACCGCCGAGCCCGGGCTGGCCAAACCCTTCTACGGCGACATTTTTGGCATGCACCCCGTCATGGACCATGGGTGGATCCAGACCTGTGCGGCCGATGGCGATCCTGCCGGCCCGCAACTCAGCTTCGCGAGCGAGGGCGGTTCGGGCGCCCCGGTTCCGGACCTCTCGATCGAGGTCGACGATCTCGACGATGTCCTGCGCCAGGTCGAAGCAGCCGGGCTCGCGATCGCATACGGTCCCGTCGACGAGCCCTGGGGCGTGCGTCGCTTCTTCCTGCGCGATCCGTTCGGGCGACCCGTCAACGTGCTGACCCATCGCGGCTGACGGCGGGGCTGTGGAGAAAAGCTGCGGAGACTGGTCCCCAGTCCGGCGCAGGCCTATTTTGCGCCCATGTCCCTTCACCTGCTCAAGCTTTGCGTCGGCGCCGAATCGATCTCCGATCTCGAGAACTGGATCACCGAGCGCCAGGCGCACCGGCGTGCCCGCGGTGAACCGGCCGAACAACTGCACACGACGCGCATGGTGCCGAAGAAGGTCGCAGAGGTCCTGGACGGCGGCTCGCTCTACTGGGTGATCAAGGGCCAGGTCTCGGCCCGCCAGCGCCTGACCGATATCCGCCCGTTCACCGATGTCGACGGCATCGGCCGCTGCCATCTGGTGATGGAGCCGATCGTGGTCCCGGTCGAGCCGCGCCCGTTCCGTCCCTTCCAGGGCTGGCGCTATCTGCAGGCGAAGGACGCGCCGCGCGATCTCTCCGAGCATGGCGGCGACATCGGCGAGATGCCGGAGGAGCTCCGGCGGGAGCTGGCCGGGCTGGGGCTGCTCTAGGCGTCTCGTCGCGCGTCAGGCTTTGCAGTCTCGGTCGTGCCGGCCGCAAGGCTGGCAAATGCCGCCGCCATAGCCAATATCAGGACAGCGAGATGAATCAGGCAGATTGAAGGGATCGATGAGCGAGAGGAAGGACCGGGCTGTCGGCAAGGCGGGAGCGACCGCGCCGGCGACGCCTTCGCAGCCGGGTGAGATCGATCGCTTTCTCGGCGCAGCGAAGCAGCTCGCGCCCTTGGCGAGCGGGCAGGCGGGGCGGCTCGTCTTCGCGCTCGATGCCACGATGAGCCGCCAGCCGACCTGGGACCTCGCCTGTTCGCTGCAGGCGCGGATGTTTGATGTGACGTCGCAAAGCGGCGGACTTGCGGTGCAGCTCGTCTATTTCAGGGGAATCGGCGAGTGCCGCGCCTCCGGCTGGGTCGGCGAGCCCGCGCGCCTGACCGGGCTGATGCGCAAGATCGCCTGCGAGGGCGGCCAGACCCAGATCGCGCGCGTGCTGCGCCACATCCGCGACGAGGCCAAGGCCGTGCCGGTGCGCGCCTTCGTCTATGTCGGGGATGCGATGGAAGAGAATGTCGACGCTCTGGCGGCCCTTGCGGGCGAGCTGGGCCTGCGCGGCATCCGCGGCTTCGTTTTCCAGGAAGGGCATGATCCGGCGGCGAGCAACGCCTTCGCGACGATCGCACGGCTGACCGGCGGTGCCCATGCCCGCTTCGACGTGAATGCGCCGGGCTCGCTGCTCGATCTCCTCCGCGGTGCGGCGGCCTATGCCGCCGGCGGGCGCGAGGCGATGCTGCGGCTCGCCAGCTCGACCCCTGCGGTGCAAGGGCTGATCGCGGCCATGGATGGAGGACGGCCGTGAGCCTGCTTTACGGCGTCGCCGTGCTGATTCTGGTGTGGTGGCTTGCGAAGCTCTTCGCCGGATCGAACCCCAAGGTGCTGGCGCGGTTGGCGAAAACCGGCGGCGGCGTGGCCGCGCTCGGCGTTGCCGGCCTGCTGATGGTGCGCGGCCGGATGGACATGGCCATCTTCCTCGGCGGCGTCGGCGCCTGGCTGCTCGGCTGGAGCGCGACCGGGCCGGGCGGCATCCGCTTCCCCTGGGCCGATCGCGCGGAGCCGACGCCGGGCACGACCTCGAAAGTCAAATCCGTGCTGCTGGAGATGGAACTCGACCACGACAGCGGCGCTATGACCGGCAGCGTCGCTGCCGGTCCCTATGCCGGGCGGGTGCTAGACAGCCTGAATGCGGGTGAGCTCGCCGCGCTGATGCGCGACTGCCTCACGCGCGATCCCGACGGCGCGCGCCTGCTAGAGGCATATCTCGACCGCCGGTCGCCCGGCTGGCGTGAAGACGCTCAGCGTGATGGTGACGCGGGGCAGCGCGGCGCGCCGGGAGCGGGCGCGATGGCGCAGCAGGAGGCCTACGATATCCTGGGGCTTCAGCCGGGGGCGGGTGAGGAGGCGGTCCGTGAAGCCCACCGGGCTTTGATGAAGCGCATCCACCCGGATGCCGGGGGCACCAGCGGCCTTGCCGCTCGCGTCAACCAGGCCAAGGACGTCCTTCTGAAGCAGCGCTAGCGAAGGGGTCGGGGAGTGGGTCTGCGACATGCCGTGAACTCCTTTCCCAGGTCTTTGGTCAGCTGCGGGTGGCGAAGCAGGAGAAGCCGCCGCGCTTCAGTTGGTTGCAGGCGTTCTGCGCGTCCTTCGAGTCGTCGAATCCGGCGAAGCGGGCACGGAAGAGGGTCGAGCCACCCTTGTCGACCTTTTCGGTGAAGGGGGAGGCGCTGGCGAGAGAGGTCGAGGCCTTGGCCTTGGCGCGGGCCAGGATTTCCTTGGCCTTGCCCTCGTCATCGGTGGCGCCGAGCTGGATCACCCATTTGCCGGACGCGACGATCGCGGCCTGATGGGACATGGCGGGAGCCGGCTCCTGAGCTTGAACTTTGGCGGGAGCGGCTTCGACCTTGCGAGCGACCGGGGCGGCGGGGACGTCGATCCTGGCTTCGGCGAGCTTCACCGGCTCGGCGGCGGGCTCGGGTAGCTTGGCGATCGAGGAGGTGACGTCGACATTCGCCGGCGGGCGCAGGACCTTGGCATCGGCCGGCTGCGCGCCGATCGACCAGCGCATCGCCGACGGCGTCGTCGTCGCGGCGACCGGGCGCATGCCGGAAATCTGCAGAGGCTGCGCACCTGCGACGGCGATCGGGCGCGGCGGCGCGATCGGCGTGGTGGTCGGCATCGGGGCATAGGCGCGGGCGGCGGCCGGGAGCGGCTGATGCTCTTCAGCCTGCGGCTGCTGGCGCGGACGCGGCACCGGGATCGGCGCGGGCTCGGCCACGGCGGCCTGCTGGACCGAGAGGGAACGCGGACGCTCCTCCGGCTCGGGAGCCTCGGCAACCATCACCGAAGACCGGCCGCTGGTCGAGGCGCGAGGCAGGCTGGCGAGCACCAGATCCGTCATGATCTTGTCGCGCGAGGCGCCCGAGCGGCCGCCGAGCACGACCGAGACGACGTGCCGGCCTTCCGCCTTGGCCGAGGTCATCAGGTTGAAGCCGGAGGCGCGGGTATAGCCCGTCTTGATGCCGTCGACGCCCTCGACCTTGCCCAGCAGGCGGTTATGACCGCGGATCGTGCGGCTGCCGTACTGGAATGCCCGCATCGAGAACAGCGGGTAGTATTTCGGGAAGCGCTCCTGGATGGCGCGGGCGAGGATCGTGAGATCGCGCGCCGTCGTCAGGTTCGGCGGGGAATGCGGCAGGCCATGCGGGTTGTAGAAACGGGTCGAACCCATGCCGAGCGAGCGCGCCTTGCGCGTCATCTGCTCGGCGAAGGCTTCCTCTGAGCCGGCGATATTCTCGGCGACGACGACAGAGGAATCGTTGGCCGAAAGCGTGATCATGCTCTTGATGGCGTCCTCGACCGCGATGGTCGAACCGGGGCGCAGGCCGAGCTTGGTCGGCGGCTGCGAGGCCGCATAGGACGAGACCTTGAGTTCAGAATCCATGGTGAAGCGGCCGCGCTCCATCTGCTCGAAGAGCATGTAGAGCGTCATGACCTTTGTCAGCGAGGCCGGGATGCGGGCTGCATCCTCGTTCACCGCGTGCAGCGTGCGGCCGGTCTTCGCGTCGACCACCATCGCGGCATAAGGGGGCGTGTAGCCGCCGCCACCCACGTGACGGCGCTTGCGCGCCTCAGCAGGAGAGGAGGCGATCGTGGCCGCAACGGCGACGACACCGATCAGACCCGCAACGGTTCGCAGACGCGACCGCCGCAACGCAACGCAACCAGACACCATGAACCCGCCTCGAACTCTACAACCTTGGGCCGATCCCGCGCCTGGCTCATCGTGGCGCAGGGGACACAGTTGGAGAGGTTAGGCGGATGCGGTTACGGAGCCGTTAAAACTTGAACGGTTGCCAATGGAACGATCTGCGTTTGGTGCATTGCAGCGTTCTCTTGACATTCATGTTGCAATGCACAATATACGGGCAGTCCCGGTGGTGACGAACGTCACGCGACCTTGGGGCAATATATCGGGCCTGTACGGCTCATAACCTAAGGCGGCACCGAAGAGTGCCAGGAGACGACCCATGATCCAGCAGTTCGAGACCATCCAGAAGGCTTCCAAGGACAATGTCGACGCCGCCCTGAAGGCTTTCGGCACCACCTCGAAGAGCGTCCAGGCGATCGCCGTCGAGACCACCGACTATGCCAAGAAGTCCTTCGAGGCCGGCACCGCCACGCTCGAGAAGCTCGCTGGCGTGAAGACCTTCGACAAGGCCCTCGAGATCCAGGCCGACTTCATCAAGACCTCGTTCGAGGGCGCCGTCGCCCAGATGAGCAAGATGGGCGAGCTCTACACCGCTCTCGCCAAGGACGCCTACAAGCCGTTCGAAGGCATCGTCGCGAAGGCCGCTTCGGCCGTTCCGGTCGCCCCCAAGGCGTGATTGCGGCCGGCTGCCGACAGGCTGCCGGAGTTCCGTGAGTTCAGTTGCGTTTGCGAACCCCGGCCGCGAGGCCGGGGTTTTTCGTTGGGGACGCCGCCTCACTCGGTGCGGGCCGGAAGCCGTCTCGCCTGAAACCCGGTCTTGGACTGCTCGAAGCCGGCGGCCGCGTAAAAGCCCAGCGTGGCCGGGTTTCGCGAACCGGTCATGAGCATGGTCTTGTAGCACCCGGCTTCCCAGGCGCGATCGAGCGCGGCTTTGAGAATGGCCTTGCCCAAGCCCTGACCGCGCCGGCCGGCGTCGGTGACGACGTTCTCGATCAGCGCATAGGGCATGCCGCCGCGCGTCAGGTTCGGGATGACGATCACGGTGCAACTCGCGACGAGTTCGGTGCCGAGGAGGCCGATCAGGATCGCGCTGCCTTCGAAATGCCGGAGCTTGTCGAGGATCGCCGCCGCCCTGTCGTCCGGACAGCGCTCATCCTCCGGGAGGAGGTGGCGATAGAGGTCCTGAAGTGCGGGCAGGTCGGCCTGCTCCGCTGCGCGAATGACGAGCTCGGTCATGCCGGCAGGGATAGACGATCCGGCCTGTCATGAAAAACCCCGGCCGAGGGCCGGGGTTTCAGATGCAGCCGAATGGGGCCGAGGTATCCGGCTTCAGGCCGGGAGCACGACGACCTTCGTCTTAACCGGCGTCTGATCGTAGAGATCGATCATGTCCTGGCTGAGCAGTCCGACGCAGCCGCTGGTGATGCCGGAGCCGATCGATTCCTCGTCGCTCGAGGCATAGATCGTGTAGAGCGTGTACTTGCCGTTCTGGTAGAGATGCAGCGTGCGGGCGCCGAGCGGGTTTTCGAGTCCGCCGGGCATGCCGCGCGCGTATTTGGCCGCTTCGGGCTGGCGCCTGATCATTTCCGGCGGCGGGGTCCAGGTCGCCCATTCCGACTTGCGCCCGACATAGGCGTCACCGTTCCAGCGGAAGCCGTCGCGGCCGACATTGGCGCCGTAGCGGGTGGCGTTGCCGCCGCCCTCGATGCGATAAACATAGTAATTGGCGGGGTCGACAATGATCGTGCCCGGCTCTTCCTTGGTCTCGTAGCGGACGGTGCGGCGCCAGTATTTCCGATCGACCTTGGTGACGTCGGCGGCCGGAATCGCAAATTTCTTGTCGGGCACTGGCCCATACATCTGCTGCGCCTCGGCGAGGCTCATGCCGTCGGTCGCAGCGCAGCCGCCAAGCCCCAGCGCGCCGAGCCCGGCGGCCGAGCCGACCAGGAACGAGCGGCGGTCGACAAGCCCCGACCGACGCTCCAGCGAAGCCATCGCGCCGGCGCCGGCATTCCTACCATCGATGATCATGATCCGGGATTTCCCATGTCCTGCTGCCGGGCGAAAACGGATGCCTGCACACAGTCGTTGAACGTCTTAGCCGGGCGGAGATTGCCGTTTCTCGGTCCGGCTGGCAAGGTTTTGTCTCCGCGCGGGCCGGTTGGCCTATGGCGGAGCCGGGATATCGGACTCAAACCGGCAGCACCGTCACGGGGGTGCCGAGCGCGACGCGTGCATAGAGATGGGCGATATCCTGGTTGATCATCCGGATGCAGCCGGAAGAGACGTTGGTGCCGACCGTGTACGGCTCGAAAGTGCCGTGGATGCGGTAGCCCAGATCGCGCCCCTCGCCGAAAAGATAGAGCGTGCGGGCGCCGAGCGGGCTCTTCGAGCCGCCGCGCACGCCGAGCCCGCGCGGGGTCTGCTCGAGCTGGGCCCGGATCGCGGGATCGCGCGCGATCATCTCCGGGGGCGGGACCCAGTCGGCCCAGTCGCGCTTCATGTTGATCCGGGCGGCGCCGGACCAGCCGAAGCCCTCGCGCCCGACGCCGACACCGTAGCGCGTCGCGACGCGCGGCGATTCCACGAAGTAGAGATGATAGCCGGCGGGATCGACCACGATCGAGCCCGGCTTCTCGTCACGTGGAAACTCGACGGTCTGGCGCAGGTAGCGGGCATCGATCCGCTGATAGTCGATGGCCGAGATCGGAAAGCGTTCGCCGGGGTATTCCGCATAGACCTCGGCATAGTTCGGCCGCGCCAAGGTCCGCGTGACGAGGCCCTGCGGGCTTGGGGCGCTCGGGCTTGGGGCGCTCGGGCTTGTGCCGAACTCGGGCAGGGCGACGATGCTGCGCGAGCCGCAGCCAGCGAGGCCCGCCGCCGCGACGGAGAGGGCTGGTAAGGTAAACGAACGGCGCGTCAGCATCGGGTATCTCTCGGGAAACTCCGAGACGATACATCGGCTTGGATGGTTACCGTTGAGTGAACGAACGGTTTTCCGCCGATGCGCTGGTATCTCCGGGCGAGGCTGCCCCATGACGACTTCCGGTCACGACGTTCGTCGATAGATGGCGTCGCCAACCCGCTGTCCTGAAGGCCAGGTCAACAAGCCGGCCCAAACAAAAAGCCCGCGGAAGCGATTCCGCGGGCTGAAGTCTTTCACTGGTCGACGCGCTCAGAAGGTGCTGAACCGATAGTTGAGACCCACGCGGGCGATATGTCCGGTATTGTCGAACTTCGAGACATAGGACCCGCCGGCCGGTCCGGCTGCCGTCAGAACGACTGGGACCGACTGCTTGCCGAGATCGTAATAAAGGTACTCTGCCTTGACCGAGAGGTTGTTGGTGAAGGCGTATTCGAGGCCTGCGCCGACAGTCCAGCCGAAGCGCGTATCGCCTTTGCTACCGATATAGTCGACCTGACCAGGAACGGCTGCGCTGAAGAACGTCGCGCGGTTGCTGGCGTCGCCATAGGCGAGGCCGCCTGTCGCGTAAGCGAGCAGACGGTCGAAAGCATAGCCGGCGCGCAGGCGCACTGTCCCGAAATATTCCATTTCCTGCTGGAAGTTCGAGGTCGCTCCGCTGGTGCCGAGGAACGAGATGCGCTTCTTCAGATCGGTATAGGAGAGGTCGGCTTCGACGCCGAACACCCAGTTGGCCATCTGGTAGTTGTAGCCGATCTGCGCGCCGCCCATGAAGCCGCCTTCGTTGGCGCTGACGTTCGCAGGACGACGGGAAAACGCGACGTTGGCGATCGTATTCGCCGCCGTGCCCTGCGTATCGATATCGGAATCAGAGAAGATCCCGCCGGCATGCGCGCCGATGTAGAAGCCCGTCCAGGTGAACACCGGGGCATAGGGAACAGCGACCGGCCCCTTTCGCGACGGAAGGTCGGCTGCCATGGCGGTGCCGGCCAGCGCAGTGAACGCGACCGAAGCTAGAATACGCTTGAGCATGAAATCTCCGAAAAGAGTGAGGGCCCCGAGCCTTGAAGCAACCATGCCGCAAGGTCAGAAGAGCGGCTATCTCAATTCCGCCACAAACCCTGTCGAAACGCCCGGCAGCGATCGGCCTCGCATATTCGTGATCTCCGCCTGTCGATCCCGTCTTCGGACGGGCGCATATCCGGCCTGCCATCTCAAACGATTGAAAACGCCGTGAATCGGGCGCATCTCTAGGGGACGTGCGCTGCCGTCGCGGCGCCGAGAGGTTCCGGTTTCCGCCATGCTCGACAAGTCCGCGCCGCCCCGCACGCTCAAGCTCAACGCCGCCGACAATGTCGTCGTCGCCGTCGACCCAGTCGATCTCGGCGTGACCGCGGCGGGAGTCGAGGCGCTGAAGCGCATCCCGCGCGGGCACAAGTTGGCGATCGCGCCGATCGCGAAAGACCAGCCGATCCGCAAGTTCGGCCAGATCATCGGGTTTGCGACCAGCGATATCGTGCCCGGCGACTGGGTCCATGAGCACAACACCGGCTTCCATGCCTTCGACCGCGATTACGCCTTCGCGGAGGAGGCCAGGCCCGAATTCGTGCTGCCCGTGGAGCAGCAGGCGACGTTCGAGGGGTTCCGCCGTGCGAACGGCAAGGCCGGCACGCGCAATTACGTGGGCATCCTGACCTCGGTGAACTGCTCGGCCTCGGCCGCGCGCTTCATGGCCGAGGAGGTGAAGCGCTCCGGGCTGCTGGCCGATTACCCGAATGTCGACGGCGTGATCGCGCTGACCCACGGCACCGGCTGCGGCATCGACTATAACGGCGAGAGCTTCGAGGTGCTGAAGCGCACCACCTGGGGCTATGCCTGCAACCCCAATATGGCGGCGGTGCTCGTTGTCGGCCTGGGCTGCGAGGGCTTCCAGATCAGCCGCATGAAGGAAGCCTATGGCGTCACCGAAAGCGACGTCTTCCGCACGCTCACGATCCAGGAAACCGGCGGCACGAGGAAGGCGGTCGCTGCCGGCATCGAAGCGCTGAAGGTGATGCTGCCGATCGCCAACAAGTCGGTCCGCGAGACGGTGCCGGCCTCCGAACTGATGCTGGCGCTTCAATGCGGCGGCTCGGACGGCTATTCCGGCATCACTGCCAACCCGGCTTTGGGCGCCGCCGTCGATATCCTCGTCGAGCATGGCGGCACGGCGATCCTCTCCGAAACGCCCGAGATCTACGGCGCCGAGCATCTGCTGACGCGTCGCGCCGCGACGCGCGAGGTCGGCGAGAAGCTCGTCGGCATCATCAAGTGGTGGGAAGACTATACCGAACGCGCCCGGATGAGCATGAACAACAACCCATCGCCGGGCAACAAGGCGGGCGGCCTGACCACCATCCTGGAGAAGTCGCTGGGCGCGGCGGCCAAGGGCGGCACCAAGACGCTCGCTGCGGTCTATCACTATGCCGAGCCGGTGACGTCCAAGGGCTTCGTCTACATGGACACGCCCGGCTACGATCCGGTTTCCGCGACGGGCCAGGTCGCAGGCGGCGCCAATATCCTCGCCTTCACGACGGGGCGCGGCTCGGCCTATGGCTGCAAGCCGACGCCTTCGGTCAAGCTCGCCACCAACACGCCGATGTATCTGAAACAGACCGACGACATGGACCTCAACTGCGGCGATGTCCTCGACGGCGTGACGCTGGAGCAGAAGGGGCAGGAGATCTTCGACTACCTGCTGCGCATCGCGTCCGGCGAGCACTCCAAATCCGAAGAAATGGGTTACGGCGACGCTGAGTTCGTGCCCTGGCAGATCGGCGCCACGATGTAGTTTTTATCCGCGCCGATTGAACCCGGCTTGCGACTGAGGCGACCAAGGATGGCTCCGGCGCTGCCGGGGCCATTCTCTTGTCAGCCCGGATTCCCATGAAGACCTTCTTCCTCGTCACCGTCCCGCGCGTCCTGCTCGGGGTGATCTTCCTGATCAGCGCCGTCGATGGCTTCTGGTGGCTCGCCACCGGCGCGAACCTGATCCACCCGCCGACCAGCCCGCGCGGCGTCGTCTTCGAGACGGCCCTGCAGGATTCAGGCTTCCTCTGGCCCTTCATCAAGGCGATCAACCTGACCGGAGCGCTGAGCCTGATCTCGAACGTCGTGCCGGCCTTCGGGCTCGCACTGATCGCGCCCGTGATGGCGGTGATCGTGCTGTTCCACGCCACGATCAACCCGCAGGGCCTGCCGGTCGCGGTCATTCTCGTGGTGCTGGGCTCGATGCTGGTCTGGGCCTATCGTGATCGCTACGCGGAGCTGTTCCGCTGACAATCGTCAATGGCATCTCGCGTCATGGTCGGGCTTGTCCCGACCATCCACGTCTTCAGCGATCGAGGGCGTGTTCAAGACGTGGATGATCGCCCCAAGGGCGAGCATGACGGTGAGGCCAGTCGCCGCTTAGAGCGAAAAACCGGTCAGCCGCTCGCGCAACCCTTCGATCCGGTCGGCCGCGACATTGGCGATGGCGATGCGCAGGTGGTTCTCCTGCCCTGGGCCGAAATATGGGCCGGGCAGGGTGAGCACACCGCAATCCCCGACGAGGCGGCGCGCCACCTCGGCCGCCGGCGCGCCCTCGAACGGGTGGGCGACATAGGCGAAATAGGCGCCGGCCGAGAGCACGCGCCAGCCGTTCAGCGGCGCCATCGCCCGGCGGAAGAGATCGGCACGCGCGTTGATCTCGGCACGGTTCTGCTCGCGCCAGTCGCGGATGCCGTCGATGCCCCAGGTCACGGCGGCCTGGCCGGCCCGGACCGGGCTGATCTGGACGCAGTCGAGCACCTTGCCGATCTGGGCGAGCGCCGGCTCGCCGGCCGTGATCGCGCCGAGGCGCCAGCCCGGAATCGCATAGGCCTTCGAGAAGCTGTAGAGACCGATCACGGAATCCTGCCAGCTTGTTGCGGCGAAGACTTCATGCGGTCTCGCAACGCTGGCGGGCAGAAAATCGCGATAGGTCTCGTCCAGCACGAGCCAGATGCCGCGCCTTGCGCAAAGCGCGGCGAAGGCGGCGATGGTCTCCGGCGGGTAGACCGCACCGGTCGGGTTGTTCGGCGTCACGAGGACGATGGCGCGGGTGCGGTCGTCGATCAGCGCCTCGGCCGTCGCTGCGTCCGGCACGAAGCCGGCGTCAGGCGCGCAGGGCAGCGGGCGGGGCTCGACGCCGAGCATGGTCAGCGTCATCTCGTGGTTGAAATACCAGGGCGTCGGCAGCAACACGTTGTCGCCGGCCCGCGCCAGCGCCATCATCGTCACGATATAGGCCTGATTGCAGCCCGAGGTGATCGCGACCTCGGCCTGCTTGACGGCCGCGCCATAGATGCGGGAGATCTCGGCGGCATAGGCCTCGCGCAAGGCGGCGTCGCCGGTGATGCCGCCATAGCGCGTGCTGCCGGGCTCGGCCGCCGCGGCCGCGAGTCTCTCGAGCAGGGCGGCCGGGGGCGGGGCGCCGGGCACCGCCTGCGACAGGTCGATCAGCGGGCCGCGGGCGCCGCCATAGGCGCGCGCCCAGCCTTGTGCCTCCGGAATCGGCGGCGTGCCGGTATCGATGAGATCGGGATTGAGCGAGGCGGCGGCGGTCGTCGACATGATCCGACTGATTTGCGGCGTGCGGACGTTTGCGTCAATCGCCTTGGAAGCGCGGCAAACCCGCTCCATATCTGGAGGACTTCCAATCCAGCGATGGGACGGGTGCATGCAGGACGAGACCGAGGATGCGATTGCCGCGCTGCATGCGCTGCTCGATCGGGCGGACAGCATCGTCAGCTTCACCGGCGCCGGCATCTCGACGGAATCCGGCGTGCCGGATTTCCGCACGCCGGGCTCGCCCTGGATGGTCAACAAGCCGATTCCCTATGATGCCTTCGTCGAGAGCCGCGAGGTCCGCATCGAGGCCTGGCGCCGCAAGTTCACCATGGACGACCATTATCGCGGCGCGGCGCCCAATAGCGGCCATCGGGCGCTGGCTAGGCTGGTGGCGGAGGGGCGCTCGCCCGCCATCGTCACCCAAAACATCGACGGCTTGCATCAGGCGTCCGGCGTGCCTGCGGACAAGGTGATCGAGTTGCACGGCAACGGCACCTATGCTACCTGCCTGACCTGCGGATGGCGGCATGAGCTGGCGGCGATCCGGCCGGTTTTCGAGGCGACCGGCGAGCCGCCGAGCTGCGTGATCTGCGCCGGGCCAGTGAAATCGGCGACGATCTCCTTCGGGCAGGCGATGCCGCAGGAGGCGATGAAGCGGGCGCAGGCGCTGGCGCTGGACTGCGACCTGTTCATCGTCGTCGGCTCGTCACTCGTGGTCTATCCGGCGGCGACCCTGCCGGTGGTCGCCAAGCGCCAGGGCGCCAAGCTCGTGATCCTCAACCGAGAGCCGACCGAGCTCGACCCGATCGCCGATCTCGTGATCCGCGCCGAGAGCGGCGTCGTGCTGGGAAGTCTGCCGCACTGATCGCGCGATGCCAGCGCCAGCCGGATCGTCAGGTCGCCGAAGACAAGCCGGATGATGTGGACGGTTTTCTGGGGGCTGTATCCTGAATCGGCAGCGATGGTATCGTGACAGCGCGAATCAAGCGTTGCGCGTGGGGGTGAGCGGGACATGTCCGACGAATTCGGTGAGAGCGGGCGGCCACCGATGGGTCCCATTCAGTCACTCAATCGAGTCATGCGGCTCGATGGACCGAGCGATCATGCCTCGGAAGTGGCGGTCGAGGTCACCGGCTACGTCAAGTGGTTCGATGTCTCCAAGGGCTATGGCTTCGTCGTTCCGGAAACGGGCGGCGCCGACGTGCTGCTCCATGTCACGATCCTGAAGCGCGATGGATTCAACACGATAGCCGAAGGGGCTCGCATCGTGCTCGAAGCCGTCGAGAAGGCGCGGGGCCGTCAGGCAGTGCGCGTGCTCTCGATCGACACCTCGTCCGGCCGCCACCCGTCGGAGATGCCGATGGCGCGCACCAATGTCGCGGTGTCGCCGACCAGCGGCCTCGAGCGCATGGTGGTGAAGTGGTTCAACCGCCTGCGCGGCTTCGGCTTCGTTTCGAAGGGCGAGGGTGCACCTGATATCTTCGTGCATATGGAGACCCTGCGCCGCTATGGGCTCGTCGAGCTTATCCCGGGCCAGACCGTCCTGGTGCGCTACGGGCCTGGGCCGAAGGGGCTCATGGCCGCCGAGATCCATGTCGAGCAGGATGTCGCCGCGACGGCGGCGCACTGAAGCTTCCAAGTGATTGAATGGAAAAGGGCGCCCGGTGGGCGCCTTTTCTTTTTGCCGCGCACGGCTCGGCGTCATTCTCCGGGGGAGCGTAGCGAAGACCCGCGAAGCGCCTGCCGGAGGCGGCTATCGAGCCTTGCTGTCCTGAGATGCTCGGGTCAGGCTTGAGCGTGCCCCCGTCGATCGGCCGCGATCAAATCCCGAAGGACGTGCCGCAGCCGCAGGAGCTCGTCGCATTCGGGTTGGTGATGCGGAAGGATTGGCCGATCAGGTCGTCGACGAAATCGATCGTGCAGCCTTCGAGCAGGTCGAGCGAGGTTTCGTCGATCAGGACCTTTGCGCCGTCGCGCTCGATCATCAGATCGTCCGGAGCTTTTTCCTGATCGATATCGAAGATGTACTGGAAGCCGGAGCAGCCGCCCCCCGCGACGCTGACGCGCAGCATCGCGCCCGGCGCTTCGCTCGCCATCACCGAGACAATGCGTTTCGCGGCGTTCGCGGTCACTGCGATGCCGCGTGGATTGACCGCAAGATCGGTCGACATGGTCAGATGCTCCTTGCACCCTGGTTGCCCGGAAAGGTAATGGCCCGGCAGCGGCTCTACAAGCATGGGTCCGCAATGAGGCTGCCATGCCCTATCCACAGAGCTCGATTCCGCCGGCCGGCCTTGAGCCCGGAGAGCGCTGGCGGGCGCCTTATGCCTGCCGCTCCACGACGAGCCGCGGTCGCCTCGTGGCGGAACCGGCCTCGGGCACGCGCGGTGAGTTCCAGCGCGACCGCGACCGCATTATTCATTCGACCGCTTTCCGCCGGCTGAAGCACAAGACGCAGGTCTTCGTCTCGCATGAGGGCGATCATTACAGGACGCGGCTCACCCATACCATCGAGGTCGCGCAGATCGCCCGCGCGCTGGCGCGCGCGCTCGGCCTCGACGAGGATCTCGCCGAGGCGCTGGCGCTGGCGCATGACCTCGGCCACACGCCATTCGGCCATACCGGCGAGGATGCGCTGGAAGAGTGCATGGCCGGTTTCGGCGGCTTCGACCACAACGCCCAGACGCTGCGGATCGTGACGCGGCTGGAGCGACGCTATGCCGATTTCGACGGGCTGAACCTGAGCTGGGAGACGCTGGAGGGGCTGGTCAAGCATAACGGGCCACTACTCGACTGCGAGGGCAAGCCGACGGCGCGCTATGCCGAGCGCGGCATACCGGTCGCGATCGTCGAGTACCAGCAGCGCCAGGACCTCTGGCTCGACAGCTATGCCTCGGCCGAGGCTCAGGCTGCGGCGCTGGCCGACGATATCGCCTACAATGCCCATGATATCGACGACGGTTTGCGCGCCGGGCTGTTCGGCCATGCCGAGCTCCGCGCGGTGCCGTTTCTTGCCGAACTGCTCGACGAGATCGAGCGCCTGCATCCCGGTCTGGAGCGGGCGCGGGCCACCAACGAGCTGGTGCGACGCGTGATCACGCGCTTCGTCGAGGACGTGATCGCGGAATCGCAGCGACGCCTCGCGGCGCTGGTGCCTGCCGACGCCGATGCGATCCGCCGGGCGGGAGCGCCGGTCATCGCCTTTTCAACCGCGATCGAGCAGGCGGATCGCGACATCAAGAATTTCCTCTATCCGAACATGTACCGCCACCCGCGTATCACGCCGATCCGGGAGGATGCGGCGCAGGTGGTGCGCGAACTGTTCCAGCGTTTCAGCGCCGATCCGGCGGCAATGCCTGAGGAATGGGCGGCAGGCTGCGATCCGCTCGACGAACACCGCCGCGCCCGGCGAATCGCCGACTACATTGCCGGGATGACCGACTGGTACGCGCTCGACGAGCACCGCCGGCTGTTTGACGCCACCCCCTCGCTGCGATAGGGCCGGGCGGCTCCCCATCCGCAATCGTGGCCACAATGAACCTGTTCGAGATCCATTCCGCCCGTCTTCACGCCGCGCTCTCAGGCCTTGCCGAGCGAGGCGCGCTTCCGGCCGGCCTCAATCTCGCGCGCGTCGTGGTGGAGCCGACCAAGGATCCGACCCATGGCGATCTCGCCACCAATGCCGCGATGGTGCTGGCCAAGGATGCCGGCACGAACCCGCGCGCACTGGCGACGCTCCTAGTCGAGGAACTGTCCAAGGACCCGGAAATCACCAGGGCGGAGATCGCCGGCCCGGGCTTCATCAACCTGACGCTGCAGCCGGCCGTGTTCACGGCGGTGCTGAAGACGGCGATCGAGGCCGGGCTGGATTACGGGCGCGGCGCGCCGAAGCCCGAGCCCCGCGTCAACGTCGAGTATGTCTCGGCCAATCCGACCGGGCCGATGCATGTCGGCCATGGCCGCGGCGCGGTGTTCGGCGATGCCCTGGCGAGCCTGCTTGCCTTCGCCGGCCACGACGTCACCCGCGAATATTATATCAACGATGCCGGCGCGCAGGTCGACGTGCTCGCCCGTTCCGCCTTCCTGCGCTACCGCGAGGCGCTGGGAGAGGATATCGGCGCTATTCCCGAGGGGCTCTATCCCGGCGACTATCTCGTCTCGGTCGGCAAGACGCTCGCCGAGCAATATGGGGCAACGCTGCGCGACAAGGCCGAGTGGGATTGGCTGCCGCTGGTCCGGCAGGCGGCGATCGACGGCATGATGGCGATGATCCGCGACGATCTCGCCGCGCTCGGCGTTGTCCACGATCTCTTCTTCTCGGAACGCTCCCTGCAGGGGCGGGACGGCAATGCCAACGCCGTGCACCAGACCATCGAGGATCTTCGCTCCCGCGATCTGGTCTATGAAGGCCGCCTGCCGCCGCCGAAGGGCCAGAAGGACGAGGACTGGGAGGACCGGGAGCAGACCCTGTTCCGCGCCACCAAGTTCGGCGACGATGTCGACCGGCCGCTGCTGAAATCGGACGGCAGCTACACCTATTTCGCCAACGATATCGCCTATCACCGCTCCAAGTTCGTGCGCGGCTTCCCCGAGATGATCGACGTCTGGGGCGCCGACCATGGCGGCTATGTCAAGCGCATGCAGGCGGCGGTGAAGGCCGTGACGGGCGGGCAGGGCTCGCTCGACGTCAAGCTTTGCCAGCTCGTGCGTTTGCTGCGCAACGGCGAGCAGGTGCGCATGTCGAAGCGCTCCGGCGATTTCGTCACGCTGCGCGAGGTCATCGACGAGGTCGGCCGCGATGCGGTGCGCTTCATGATGATCTTCCGCAAGAATGACGCGACGCTGGATTTCGACCTCGGCAAGGTCGTCGAGCAGTCGAAGGACAACCCGGTCTTCTATGTCCAGTATGCGCATGCGCGCTGCGCCTCGATCTTCCGGCAGGCGCGGGAGGTCTTTCCGGATTTCGACCTTTCGACGGCGGCGCTCGCCGGCGCCGATCTATCGATCCTGGCCGACGAGGCGGAGGTCGGCATCGTCAAGATGCTCGCTTCGTATCCGCGAATCATCGAGGGCGCCGCGGCGGCGCATGAGCCGCATCGGGTGGCCTTCTTCGTCCATGAACTGGCGAGCGCCTTCCATTCGCTATGGAACAAGGGCAAAGACTCGCCGCAATTACGGTTCGTTAATCAAACTGATCGAAAGTCGACCTTGGCGAGATTGGCGTTTGTGCATGCAGTGCGCAGCGTTCTTGCCTCCGGTCTGGCTGTCGCCGGAGTTGCGGCGCCGGAAGAGATGCGTTGACGGAGATTTTCCGCCGGCGCGCACAAGGTCAGGTTGACCGCACAGAGTTCCCGGTTCTTCCATAGGAGGAAGCGGCTTGTGCTGGAATGGATCGTACCATGAGTGAGCCAGCTAGGAATCGTTTCGCGCTCGATCTCGAAGATCTCGAGCGCCAGCTCCGCGGGGCAGGGCAGGCGCCCCGCGCCGGGCAGCAGTCCGATCCGCTTGCGGAATTGACCCGCATCGTCGGGCAGGACGATCCGCTCAAGGACATTTTCGCCGAGCGGCGCCAGCCGCCACGGCCAGCGGCCCGCCATGAGCCGAGCTTCGAGGTCGTGCCGCAGCAGCCGGCGCCGGCTGTGCCTGAAGTGAGTGCGCCGCCGGCCGAGATGCGCGGGGCGCTCGACGAGTTCGAGGCGCTGCTGCGCCGCACCGAGCCGCGCCGGGCGGAAGCGCCTGCGCCGATGCCGGCACCGTCGACATACCAGCCTGAGCTCCAGCCCGATTTCGACCTGCCGGAGCCGGCGCCCTATTCCCGCCCGGCCGCGATCCAGGGGGCGGCCCCGCCGCGCGATCTCGACGAGGGCGCGCAGTACCACCCGGCGACGGTTGCCTACGCCCAGCAAGAGCCCGCCTACGACTATGGTCACGCCCAGCAGGATGCGCCGGCACATGACTATGGCGAGGACGATCTGCCCGACCTGGAGCCGCGCCGTTCGCGCAAGGGGCTGTGGGCTGCGGCTGCCGTCATCGCCATCGGCCTCATCGGCGTCGGCGCGGCCTTCACCATGCGCGGCGGCACCGCCACGAAAGACGGGCAGCCGCCGGTCATCACCGCCGATGCCGGCCCCGTCAAGGTCGAGCCGGTCAATCCGGGCGGCGCCGAGATCCCGAACCAGAACAAGCAGATCTACGAGCGCAGCCCCGACGCACCGCCGGCGCAGAGCAAGGTCGTGAACAACGAGGAGCAGCCGGTCGACGTTCAGCAGGCCGCCCGCTCGATGCCGCCGCGCGTGGTCATGCCGGGGCCGATCGCCAATGCGGGCAACGCGCTTGCCGCGGCCCCCACCACGCCCGAGCGCAGCATCATCCCGCCGGAGCCGGCCCTGACGCCGATGCCGCCGGTGCCGGGTCTCGGCGAGCCGCGCAAGGTTCGCACCGTCTCGATCCGTCCCGACGGTACCCCGTCGCAGAACCCGATCGCCGTCGACAGCAATATCGCGACCGGCTCGGCGCCGAGCCGCTCGCTCTCCGGTCAGACGGCCAATCCTGCCCCGCAACGTCCGGCTCCGGCCGTGGCCGCCGCACCGAAGGCTCAGGAGCGCGCCACGACGCCGCCGGCCGCCACGACACCGGTTGCGCCGACCCGTCTCGCCAGCGCCGCACCGGCTCCGGCAGCCGTTCCGCCGGCCCCGGCGACTGCCGCCGTCCGCGCCGGCACCGGCGATTTCGTCGTGCAGCTCGGCGCGCCCGGCAGCGATGCCGAGGCCCGCGCTACCTTCGCCGCACTCCAGCGCAAGTATCCGCAGCAGCTCGGCGGCCAGTCGCCGATCATCCGCAAGACCGAGCTGGCCGGCGGCAAGACCGTCTTCCGCCTGCGCGTCGGGCCTTATTCCCGCGAGGATGCGACCTCGATGTGCTCGGGGCTCCAGGCGGCCGGCGGACAGTGCTTCATCGCCAAGAACTGATCTGACCAATCCGCGACAGGACATGACGGCGGCGCCCAGCGGGCGCCGCCGTTCTCATTTGAATCAGACGCATGACAGGGTTGGAGGCCGCGCTTGTTTCGCGTCTTCCGCCATGCGAGTAGCCTGCCAACAACGCGTCGCTCTGTTCCTCACGGGCAGGCCGACCGAACGCTGGAGGTAACCCCATGGATCGCCGCAAATTCGTCAAGGCCGCCGCCGCCGGTGCGGCCGGTAGCGCCGCCATCGCCGCGCCCGCCATCGCGCAGTCGCAGCCCAAGATCAACTGGCGCCTGACCTCGAGCTATCCGAAGAGCCTCGACACGCTGTTCGGCATCTCGACCCATGTCGCGAAGCGCGTGGCCGAGGCGACCGACAACAACTTCCAGATCCAGGTCTTCGCGCCGGGCGAGATCGTGCCGGCGCTGCAGGCGCTCGACGCCGTTCAGAACGGCACCGTCGAATGCAGCCACACGCTGGCGAGCTTCTATATCGGCAAGGACCCGGCCTTCGCGTTCGAAACCTCGCTGCCGTTCGGCTTCAACGCGCGCCAGCAGAACGCCTGGCTCTATCAGGGCGGCGGGCTCGAACTCTGCCGCGCCTTCATGAAGGGCTTCAACGTCCACACGATTCCCTCGGGCAATACCGGCGCGCAGATGGGCGGCTGGTTCCGCAAGGAGATCAAGTCGCTGGAGGATTTGAAGGGCCTCAAGTTCCGCATCGCCGGCCTCGGCGGGCGGATCATGGCGCGCCTCGGCGTCGTGCCGCAGACCATCGGCGGCGGCGACATCTATCCGGCGCTGGAACGCGGCACGCTCGACGCCGTCGAGTTCTCCGGCCCCTATGACGACGAGAAGCTCGGCTTCGTGAAGGTCGCCAAATACTACTACTATCCCGGCTTCTGGGAGGGGAATGCCAATGTCAGCTTCCTCGCCAACCAGGACAAGTGGAACGAGCTGCCGGCCTCCTACAAGGCGATCGTGGAAGCGGCCTGCGCCGAGGCCAACATGAACTGCCTGGCCAAATACGACCACAACAACCCTGACGCGCTGGTGCGCCTCGCCGGCACCGGTGCGGAACTGCGGCCCTTCCCGCAGGAGGTAATGACGGCGGCGTTCAAGGAGGCCTTCGCCATGTATGGCGAACTCGCGGCCAGCAACGCGAACTTCAAGACCTTCTACGATTCCTTCCTGCCGTACTGGAAGAAGGAGCAGCTCTGGTTCCGCATCGCGGAGCTGCCGTTCGACGCGTTCAACGCGCAGAACTACCAGCAGGTGAAGTGAGGAAATCCCTCCGTTCCAGGAGGCGTCGTTCCGGACCAGCCGCGTCAGCGACGCCGATCCGAAACCCATCGAAGGGTGCTGTGCCTTAAGATGGATTCACGGTCTTCGCTCCCCTCCGCCCCGAATGACGGCGGAGGGGGCGAAAACCGCATTTGCGTTTTCGGGCCGATGTCGTAACCCGGTGTCATGACATCGCGCGCCTTCATCGCCGGCTGCCTCGGCACGAGCCTCACCGCGGACGAGCGGGCTTTCTTCCGCGACGCCCGGCCCTGGGGCTTCATCGTCTTTAAGCGCAACACGCAGTCGCCCAAGCAGGTCGCGGCGCTGACCGCCGAGATGCGCGAGACCGTCGGCTGGCACGCGCCGATCCTGATCGACCAGGAGGGCGGGCGGGTCCAGCGCATGGGGCCGCCGAACTGGCCCAAATACCAGTCGGCCCGCGCCTTCCTCGCGATCAACGATCCCGTCCGCCAGCGCGAGATCGTCCGGCTCTCGGCCCGGCTGATGGCGCATGACCTGAAAAGCGTCGGCATCGATGTCGACTGCCTGCCTGTGCTCGACGTTCCCGTCGCGGGCAGCCATGACGTGATCGGCGACCGCGCCTATGCGCACGATCCCGATCAGGTCGCGCGGCTCGGCCGGGCGGCGGCCGAGGGGCTGATCGCCGGCGGGGTGCTGCCGGTCGTCAAGCATATGCCCGGCCATGGCCGCGCGCGCGCCGACAGCCACCACGATCTGCCGATCGTCGATGCCTCGCTGGAAGAGTTGCGGGCGCATGATTTCCGGCCGTTCCGGCATCTTGCCGACATGCCGATGGCGATGACCGCCCATCTCGTCTTCACGGCGCTCGACGCCAAGAACCCGGCGACGATCTCCCGCAAGATCGTGCGCGAGATCATGCGCGGCGAGCTCGGCTTCGACGGCCTGATCATGACCGACGACATCTCGATGAAGGCGCTCTCCGGCTCGTTCGAAGCCAAGTCGCGGGCCGCCATCCGGGCCGGCGTCGACGTGGTTCTGCATTGCCATGGGATCATGGACGAAATGATCGCGGTCGCCGGAGCAGTGCCGGAGATGACGGGCGCCCGCGCGCGCCGTGCCGCGGCCGCGCTCGGACGCATCCGGCACGAGCCGGAACCGGTCGATCTGGACGCTGCGCGGGCCGAGGTCATGGCCGCGCTTGCGTTGAGCGCCTGAACGGCTGAATCTGCGCCTTCGGGGATGACAGGTAGGGCGGGGCCTTAGATGACGGCCGAATTGCCATTCGAGGAAGACCGCGCCGGGCGTGCGGGCGAGCCTTCGCTCGTCGTCGATGTCGACGGCTATGAGGGGCCGCTCGACCTGCTGCTGGATCTCGCGCGCCGGCAGAAGGTCGACCTGCACCGCATCTCGATCCTGGCGCTGGCCGAGCAGTATCTCACCTTCGTCGAGGAGGCGCGGGCGCTGCGGCTCGAACTCGCCGCCGATTATCTGGTGATGGCGGCCTGGCTCGCCTATCTCAAATCGCGTCTCTTGCTGCCGGAGCCTCCCAAGGGCGAGGAGCCGAGCGCCGCCGATCTCGCGACGGCGCTGGCCTTGCGCCTGCGCCGGCTGGAGGGGATCCGCGCCGCCGCGAACAAGCTCTCGGCGCGCGAGCGGCTGGGGCAGGACGTGTTCGCGCGCGGCGCGCCCGAGGATATCGTCGCTGGAGCACGCCCGATCTGGGAAGCCGAGCTCTACGACCTGCTCGCGGCCTATGCCCAGCAGCGGCAGAAGCGGGTGCAGGGCCACATCTCGGTCGGCCACCGCGTCGTCTGGTCGCTGGTCGAGGCCCGCGAGGCGCTGCAGCGGCTGATCGGCGATGCCGGCGACTGGATGGAGCTCGACCGTTATCTCACGCAATACATGGCGCGCCATGGCTTGCCTGAGCGGCAGATGCAGGCAACGGTGCGGGCCTCTGCACTCTCCGCGATGCTGGAGATGGTGCGGGAAGGGGTGCTCGACCTCAGGCAGGACGAGCCGTTCACGCCGATCGAGGTGCGCCGCCGCTCGGCCCGCCCGCAGGGACTGCCCTTCGCCGACAGGGATGCCTCATGATCGGAGCGGCGGCCGAACCCGAGGATGTCGACGCCGATGGCGGCGCCGAAGCGTTTTCGCTGGCGCTGCGCGTCGTCGAGGCGCTGCTGTTCGCATCCGCCGCGCCGTTGACCGCCGACGCGCTCGGTCGTGCCATTCCGGGGGGCATCGCGATCGAGCTGGTGCTGGCCAGGCTGGTCGAGAGCTATGCGCCACGTGGGGTCAATCTCCGCCAGGTCGCCGGCGGCTGGGCTTTCCGGACGGCGGCGGACTTGGGCTACCTCCTTGCGGCCGAGGCCGAGCCGCCGCGCCGGCTGTCGCGGGCCGCGCTCGAAGTGCTGTCGATCATCGCCTATCACCAGCCGGTGACGCGGGCCGAGATTGAGGAGATCCGCGGCGTCGCCACCGCCAAGGGCACGCTCGACATCCTTCTGGAGGCGGGCTGGGTGCGTCTGCGCGGGCGGCGGCGCTCGCCGGGCCGGCCCATCACCTACGGAACGACGGCGGGCTTCCTCGACCATTTCGGGCTCGATCGCATCGACGACCTACCGGGGCTGGAGGAACTGAAAGGCACGGGCTTCATCGAGGGACGGCTGACCCGGGACCTTGCCGTGCCGGTTCCCGACGACGATCCGTCCTTGCGCGACGACGAGGACCCGCTCGGCGACCTGTTCAGCCCGCTTGACGACGGCGAGGGCGGGTCGCAACAGGGGTGAGGCGGTGGTCGTGATATCGCGCGCGTCATCCCGGACAAGCCGCGAAGCGGCGCCGACCCGGGATCCGTCGTAGAGCGCCGGAGCCCCATGATGTATCGCGGGGCCACGCTTCGCTTGCCGGGATGACGGCGCGGATGGCGATGTGGAGCAGGGAATTGGCGCAGGGCGGAACCAAGGCAGGATGGCTCGGCTGGGGCCGGCGCGGCACGGCCGGCGCGGCGATCCCGATGGCGCTCGGCTTCGAGGCCGTGACGCAGCGCTTCGGAGCGGTCACGGCGCTGTCGGATGTGTCGCTGTCGGTCAAACCCGGCGAAATCGTCGCGCTTCTCGGCCAATCCGGCTGCGGCAAGACGACGCTGCTCCGGCTCGCCGCCGGGGTCGAGCGGCCGAGCGCGGGACGCGTCCTGCTGGAGGGGCGCGACGTCTCGTCGGCCGATCGCTTCGTCGAACCCGAGCATCGCGGGATCGGCTTCGTCTTCCAGGACTATGCGCTGTTCCCCCATCTCAGCGTGCGCGACAATGTCCGCTTCGGCCTGCGCGGCCAGGCGCCTTCGGCGGCGGACGCGACGGCCTTGCGGGCCCTGGCGCGCGTCGGCCTTGCCGATCTCGCCGATTCCTATCCGCATATGCTCTCGGGCGGCGAGCAGCAGCGGGTGGCGCTGGCCCGCGCTATCGCGCCGCGGCCGGGCGTGCTGCTGATGGACGAGCCCTTCTCCAATCTCGACCGGCGCCTGCGCGACGTCGTGCGCGACGAAACCGCCGCTTTGCTGGAAGAGACCGGCGCAACCTCGATCATCGTCACGCATGATCCGGAGGACGCGATGCGCATCGCCGACCGGATCGTGCTGATGCGGGCGGGGCGGATCGTCCAGATCGGCACGGGCGAGGAGCTTTACCGGCAGCCGGGCAGCCTCTTTGCCGCCCGATTTTTCTGCGATCTGACCGAGGTCGAGGGCCGGGTTTCGGATGGGGCGGTCGACACGCCGTTCGGCCGCTTCGCGGCACCGGGAATTCCGGAAGGGGCGACGGCGATCGCCTGTATCCGGCCCCATCGCGTCCGCATCGTGCCGAAGGGCTACTACCTGCCCGGACGATTGATCGGGCGGCGCTTCCTCGGGGAGGCCGACCATCTGCAGGTGACGGTGGGCGGCTTCGATCGCCCCTTGTCGGTTCGCGCGCCGCTCTCGGACGAGATCGCGGTGGGCGACGAGATCGGGGTCGAGATTCCCTCGGACGAAGTCCTTGTGTTTCCGGCTGCGGATCAATAGGTTCCGCCGCCGAACGAGCGACCGGACAAGGACTTGGTTGGGGCCATTCCCCGGTCGACGCAAATTCGGAGGAGTTCGCCATGGGTGGCGTGAGCATTTGGCATTGGATCGTCGTCGGCGTCATCGTGATGCTGCTGTTCGGGCGCGGCAAGGTTTCCGAGCTGATGGGCGATGTCGCGAAGGGCATCAAGTCGTTCAAGAAGGGCATGGCCGAGGATGACGAGCCGGCTGCGCCGACCGCCACCACCGTCGACCCCAAGGTTATCGACCAGACGAAGGCCGACAACGCCGCCGCCCAGGCCCAGGCCAAGGCCGAGCACAAGGCCTGATGCCGCTGCGCTTGAGATCACGCGCGTCCGATAGGACGCGGTAACGTGATCGATCAATTGGTGTCGCATCGGATCTTTCCGAAAAGTGGGAGCCACTTTTCGGTCCGGTGCGGCGGAGCGCAGGCTTGAGAGGACGAGCCGTCGATGTTCGACATCGCCTGGAGCGAGATGGTCCTGATCGGCGCGGTTGCGCTGGTTGTGATCGGCCCTAAGGACCTGCCCAAGGCCCTGCGTACGGTCGGCCAGACGATCGGCCGTGTCAGACGCATGGCGTCGGAATTTCAGGGGCAGTTCAACGAGGCGATGCGCGAGGCCGAACTCGCCGACCTGAAGAAGCAGGTCGAGGATGTCGGCGGATCGGTATCGAACTCGCTGAACAGCGATTTCAAGCCGATCGATTCCCCCAAGGAATTCGAGACGCCGAAGCCGGACGAGGCCGCGCTGAAGGAGGCCGAGGCAAAGCTCGCTTCGCTGCCGCCGCCGGAGCCGCTGCCGCCGGTCGAGATCGTACCTGAAGCGCCGAAGCCTGCCGATAAGCCGAAACGAGCCCGCAAGCCCGCGGCCGAGCCGGTTGCTCCCGCTGTCGAGGCGCCGGTCGCCCCGGTCGTCGTGGCAGAGTCCGTTCCGGCGAAGCCTGCCCGCAAGCGCAGCGCCAAGGCGGTCGAAGCTCCAGCCGTTGCCGAAGCACAGGCTCCGGCTGCCGCCGTGACCGCGCCGGCCAAGGCTGCGAAAGCCGCCGTGCGCAAGCCGAAGCTTTCCGCCGTTCCGGCTGAAGCCGCCAAGCCTGCTGCCCGCAAGCGCAAGATCGCCAAGGGCGAGGAGAACTCCGCATGAGCGTCGCCAATCCGCGGGACGGCGACGACGAGATCGAGGCTTCGCGCGCGCCGCTTATCGAGCATCTCGTCGAATTGCGCTCGCGACTGATCAAGTCGCTGATCGCCTTCCTGATCATGTTCTTCATCTGCTTTGGTTTCTCGACGCAGATCTACAACATCCTGGTGCTGCCCTATGTCTGGGCCGCCGGCAGCGCCGCCAATGCGCAGTTGATCTATACCGGCCCGCTCGAGCTGCTGTTCACCCATATCAAGGTGGCGGCGTTCGGCGCCGGCTTCTTCGCCTTCCCGGTGATCGCGACGCAGGTCTACAAGTTCGTCGCGCCCGGCCTTTACAAGAACGAGAAGGCGGCCTTCGCGCCCTATCTTGTGGCGACCCCGCTTTTCTTCACGCTTGGGGCCGCGCTGGTCTTCTTCTTCGCCATGCCGGTGCTGATGAAGTTCTCGCTCGGCATGCAGCAGGCCGCGACCGAGACCCAGGCCGGCATCGCCCTGCTGCCGAAGGTCAGCGAATATCTCTCGCTGATCATGACGCTCATCTTCGCCTTCGGCGTCGCCTTCCAGCTGCCGGTCGTCCTGACCCTTCTCGGGCAGGCCGGCATCATCGATTCGAAGTTCCTGAAGGAAAAGCGCCGCTACGCCATCGTCTTCGTCTTCGTCGTGGCCGCCGTGCTGACCCCGCCGGACGTGATCTCGCAGCTCATGCTCGCGGTCCCGATGATGATCCTTTACGAACTCTCGGTGTTCTCGGTGCGCCGGGTCGAGAAGAAGGGCGAGGCCGCGAAGGCGGAAGCGGACGCTGCGGAGTAGGGCGCTTCCGTCGTGCTCGCCCTTGTGGCGAGCATCCACGTCTTGAACGCCACGCTCGAAGGGTGAAGACGTGAATGGTCGGACAGGCCCGACCATGATGCGGTTGGTGCGCGGAATGCCGATCTCGGTGGTTCCCTCGCGCGCGATCCCGGTCTAGAGCATCCAACGCTGCATTCCGCAGCGATGGCATGGCCGGACGACGATGTACGACATCAGATGGATTCGCGAGAACGCCGCGGCGTTCGACAAGGGGCTTGAACGCAGGGGCCTGGCGCCGCTGTCGTCCTCGCTGCTCGAACTCGACGATGTCCGCCGCTCGTCGATCGCTAAGGCTCAGGCCACGCAGGAGCGCCGCAACGCCCTCTCCAAGGAAATCGGCAAGGCGATGGGCGCGAAGGATGTCGCGCTCGCCGATAAGCTGAAGGCCGAGGTCGCGGCGCTGAAGGAAGCGCAGCCGGCGCTGGAGGCCGAGGAAAAGGCGGCCAAGGACGCGCTCGACAAGGAACTTGCCGCAATCCCGAATATGCCTTTCGACGATGTGCCGGATGGCGCCGACGAGCACGGCAATGTCGTGCTGCATGTCCATGGCGTGAAGCCGGAGGAGCGCGGGCTGCTCAAGGGCGTCAACGATCCCAAGCAGCATTTCGAGCTGGGCGAGGCGCTCGGCCAGATGGATTTCGAGAAGGCGGCCAAGCTCTCCGGCTCGCGCTTCGTCGTGCTGCAAAGTGGGGTCGCGCGGTTGTCGCGGGCGATCGGGCAGTTCATGCTCGACACACACACGGAAGAGCACGGCTATACCGAGGTCAATCCGCCGCTTCTCGTGCGCGACGATGCGATGTTCGGCACGGCGCAATTGCCGAAGTTTCGGGACGATCAGTTCCGGGCCGGGGAAGAGCACTGGCTCATCCCGACCGCCGAGGTGCCGCTGACCAATCTGGCAAGGGAATCAATTCTCTCCGAGGAGGAGCTGCCGCTTCGATTCACCGCGCTCACGCCCTGCTTTCGGTCGGAAGCCGGCTCTGCCGGGCGCGACACGCGCGGCATGCTGCGCCAGCACCAGTTCGAGAAGGTCGAACTGGTTTCGATCACGGCGCCGGAGAAGTCGCGCGAGGAGCATGCGCGCATGCTCGCCTGCGCCGAGGCCGTGCTCAGGAAGCTCGACATGCATTATCGCGTCATGACGTTGTGCAGCGGCGACATGGGCTTCGCCTCGCAGAAGACCTGGGACATCGAGGCCTGGCTGCCCGGCCAGAAGACCTATCGCGAGATTTCGTCCTGCTCGGTCTGCGGCGATTTCCAGGCAAGGCGCATGAACGCGCGCTACAAGACGAAGGACGGCAAGGGGCCGTTCTTCGTGCACACCCTCAACGGCTCGGGCACGGCGGTTGGCCGCGCGCTGATCGCGGTGATGGAGAACTACCAGAACGCCGACGGCTCGATCACCGTGCCGGACGTTCTGGTGCCCTATATGCGCGGCGTGACGCGGATCGAGAAGGCGGCCTGAGATATGCGTATCCTCGTTACCAATGACGACGGCATCCATGCCGAGGGCCTGGCCGTGCTGGAGCGAATCGCGCGCCAGCTCTCCGACGACGTCTGGGTCGTGGCGCCCGAGACCGACCAGTCGGGCGTCGCGCATTCGCTGTCGCTGTCGAACCCGCTGCGGCTGCGCCAGATCGAGGCGAAGCGTTTCGCGGTGCAGGGCACGCCGACCGATTGCGTGATTATGGCGGTGCGCGCCGTCATGGCCGACGCGCGGCCCGATCTCGTGCTTTCCGGCATCAACCGCGGCTCGAACGTCGCGGAGGACGTGACCTATTCCGGCACGATCGCGGCGGCGATGGAAGGCACGCTGCTCGGCGTGCCCTCGATCGCGCTGAGCCAGGCCTATGCGCCGGGCAATCGCGAACAGATCCGCTGGGACTGCGCTGAGGGACATGCGCCGGGCATCATCCGGCGCCTGCTGGAGGAGGGCATTCCGGAGGGCGTGCTGTTCAACCTCAACTTCCCAAATGCGGGCCCGGACGAGGTCGAGGGCGTCGCCGTCACCGTGCAGGGGCGGCGCGACCAGGAGCTGGTGCAGCTGGAGCCCCGCAAGGACGGGCGCGGCAATCCCTATTACTGGATCGCCTTCCAGCGCAGCCGAAACGAGCCGGCCAACGGCACCGACCTGAAGGCGCTCGCGGAGAAGCGCATCTCGGTGACCCCGCTCGAACTCGACCTGACGCATGAGCCGACGCTGACGCGCTTTGCGCAGATCTTCGCCTGAGTCAGGAGCAGAGAGGGACAATGAGCGAGGAGGCGCCGGCCAGTGAAGGCGAGCGCACGGTCGCCTTCCTGCTCTCGCTCCGGGCGCGGGGCGTGCGCGATCTCGCGCTGCTGCGCGCGATGGAGCGGGTGCCGCGCGACCGTTTCGCGCCGGCCCGCTTTGCCGACCTCGCCCGCCAGGACGTGTCGGTGCCGCTGCCCTGCGGCCAGACGATGACGGCGCCGCATACCGTCGCCAACCTGCTCGTGGCGCTCGACATGCAGCCGGGCGCACGGGTGCTCGAGGTCGGGACCGGTTCCGGCTATGTCTCGGCCGTGCTTGCCGCGATGGGTGGCGAGGTCGTCTCGCTGGAGCGCTACCGCTCCCTGGCGCTGGCCGCGCACGAGCGCGTCCTGAGCAGTGGATTCGGCGGGGTCGTCGACCTGCGCCATGCCGACGGCTTCCAGCCCGATCGGACGCTCGGTCGTTTCGACCGGATCCTCGTCAACGGCGTCACACAAGCAGTGCCGGAAGCACTTCTGGCGCGGCTTTCGCCCGGTGGGCGCCTGGTGGGGGCGCTCCGCGTCGAGGGCGCGGCGCGGCGGGTGGTGGTCACGCATCTCGATGACGGCCAGTTCGACCATGCGACCGGGCCGGCGCTGCGCCTGCCACCACTGATTCCCGGCCGCTCGCGCGCTCTTTAGGCTTCTGCCGCGTCGATCGCCTGCGCGAGAGCGCTTTCCGAAAAATCCAAAAAAGTGAAGACGGCGGCGCGAGCGAAACGGTTTCGTAACCTCAACAGGAGTTTAATCACCCCATCGAGTTGCGTCGTTCGCGAGTACTCTGTTCATGCGTAGTCAAGCCGGATCGATCAATCCCCGCGCTCTTCGCCGTCTGTCGACGGTGTGCCTGTTCGCCGTAGGCGTCAGTGCGTGCTCTTCGGACACGATGCGTTTCACCGAGACGCCGTTCGACAGCCCCTTCAGGTCGGCGCAGGCGCCTGCACCCATTCGCGATCCGGCCACGACCGGCTCGATCGGGCAGGTCTCCAGTGCGCCCTTGCAGCCGGTGGCTTCCCCGCCCGTCGTCCGGGCGCAGCCTCTGCCGGCGCCGCAGTCCTCTGTCGCGTTGAGCGCGCCGGCCCCGCAGGCCGTTTCGGGCGGCGCTTCCGGCTGGTCCGCGCAGGGCGGCACGCCTGTCGTGCTCGCTCAGGGCGAGTCCCTCGATACGATCTCGTCGCGCTACGGCGTCCCCCGCGCCGCCATCATGTCGGCGAATGGTCTGAACAACGCCAACGTCGCTCCCGGCACGCGCATCACCATCCCCGTCTATAACGCGTCGGGCTCGGCTTCCGCCGCTGCTCCGGCGCCGGTTCGCCAGGTCGCTCAGGCGCCGGTCGAGACACAGCGCTTCGTCGCCGGGCCGTCCGCTGCCCCGCGCGCTACGCCTCCGGCTGCCGTCGATCCCAAGGCGCAGGCCAAGGCTGCCGCCGAGGCGAAGGCTGCTGCCGCCATTGAAGCCAAGGCGAAAGCTGCTGCCGACGCCCAGGCCATGAAGGAATCCCGCGCGCGCTTTGCCGCCGAGGCCAAGGCCAAGGCGGATGCCCGCAAGACCGCGGCCCTGCCGACGCCGGCCGCCAAGCCTGCCGCTGCGCCGGTCGCTGCCGTGAAGCCTGCGCCCGAGGCGAAGCCGGTGAAGACCGCTGCGCCGGCCGCCCAGCCGGCAAAGCCGGTCGTCGTGGCGAGCGCTCCCGCGGCCGAGCCGAAGGCGACCGCGATCCCCAAGTCCGAGCCCGTCGCCGAGCCGAAGACCACCGCCAGTATTCCGAAGCAGGAAGACGAGGCGGCTTCGGCATCCGACAAGGCGGATTTCCGCTGGCCGGCGCGCGGCCGCGTGATTTCCGGCTATAGCGGCAAGGGCGGCAACGAAGGCATCAACATCGCGGTTCCCGAGGGTACGCCGATCAAGGCGGCCGAGGGCGGCACGGTCGCCTATGCCGGCAGCGAGCTGAAGGGCTATGGCAATCTCGTCCTGATCCGCCACCCGAACGGCTACGTCTCGGCCTATGCCCATAACGGCGAGCTCAAGGTGAAGCGCGGCGACGCGGTGAAGCGCGGCCAGGTCGTGGCGAATTCCGGCCAGACCGGCAACGTCTCCTCGCCGCAGCTCCACTTCGAACTGCGCAAGGGCTCGGCGCCGGTCGATCCGACGCCTTATCTGAACAACTGATCCGCAGTCCCGGACACCATTTCCCCATTCGATCGGTTCGCGAGACCCTCCCGATCGAAAAGAACGGGGCCGCTCCAGAAAAGGGCGGCCCCGTTTTCATTTGCGTTTCCGCGAGTTGTCATGCCCGGGCTTGACCCGGGCATCTCGGGCAGAAGAAGGCGCCTCTTCCGGACTGAGATTCTCGGGTCAAGCCCGAGAATGAGGCCCTCAGGTCTCCATCCTCTTCCCCAGCCGGCCGGCCAAGTCCTGGATGTATTGCCAGGCGGTGCGGCCGGAGCGCGAGCCGCGCGTCGTCGACCATTCCAACGCGTCGCGGCGCAGCTCGTCTGCGGCCACGTCCAGTCCGAAATGGCCGGCATAGCCGTCGATCATCTCCAGATATTCGTCCTGGCTGCATTTGTGGAAGCCGAGCCAGAGGCCGAAGCGATCCGAAAGCGAGACCTTCTCCTCGATCGCCTCGCCGGGATTGATGGAGGTCGAGCGCTCGTTGTCCATCATGTCGCGCGGCAGCAGGTGGCGGCGATTCGAGGTGGCGTAGAACACCACATTGTCGGGCCGGCCCTCGACGCCGCCGTCGAGAACCGCCTTCAGCGACTTGTAGGAGGTATCGTCGCCGTCGAAGGACAGATCGTCGCAGAAGACGATGGCGCGGTGCGGGTCGGCGCGCAGCTGGCTCATCAGCCTGGGCAGGCTCTCGATGTCTTCGCGGTGAATCTCGATCAGCTTCAGCGGCAGCGCGCCCTCGGCGAGGCGCAGATTGGTGTCGGCATGGACGGCCTTGACCAGCGAGGACTTGCCCATGCCGCGCGCGCCCCAGAGCAGGACGTTGTTGGCCGGCAGGCCCCTGGCGAAGCGCTCGGTATTCTCCGCCAGCGTGTCGCGGACACGATCGACCCCGCGCAGAAGCGAGAGCGCGACGCGGTTGACCTTCGGGACCGGCACGAGCTCCGAGCCCGACGCCTGCCAGACGAAGGCATCGGCGGCCTTGAGATCGACCGCCTTGCGGCGGGGCGGGGCGATGCGCTCCAGCGCGTCGGCGATGCGCAGGAGCGTGGCCAGCGTCTGGTCGGGAGCGGTCTCGGTCGTGGTCATGGCGGCGGGGCCTTCGTTTCGTTCCGTCGAGCCGTACCGTACCGTCCGGTACGGCTGTCTTCGCTAGCTAAACCGCGCCGTGGATCGTGCGCAAGGGGCATTGCGCGAATGGCGGCCAGCCCATAGGTGAGGGGTCGCGTCCGGGAGACCGGGCGCGTCCGATTGATTTCACGGCGTTGCTGGCTATAGTCCGCGCGATTTTGCGGCCGGCGGTGGTTTGGCCCGACGTCTTTCCATCAGAGATTCGCGGTCGGCGGCGTGCCGCCGCCGTACCAGAGGAGTGTATTCGTGATCACCCCCGCTTTCGCCCAGGCGACAGGAGCCGGTGGCGGCGCCGACATGCTGATCCAGCTCGTGCCGTTCCTGCTGATCTTCGTCATCATGTGGTTCCTGATCATCAGGCCGCAGCAGCGCCGGGCGAAGAGCCACCAGGAGCTGATCAAGAACGTGCGCCGCGGCGACACGGTCGTCACCTCCGGCGGCATGATCGCGAAGGTCTCGAAGGTCGTCGACGACGGCGAGCTGGAAGTCGAGATCGCCGACGGCGTGCGGGTGCGCATCGTGCGCGGCATGATCCAGGACGTCCGCTCCAAGAGCGAGCCGGTCAAGAACTGAGAATGCGGCGGCTAGGGCTCCCGATTCGGGAGCCCGGGCGCGATAACAAGGCTGTTCACGCAGATGCTTCGTCTCCAGGCCCGCAAGGTCATCCTCGTCCTGCTCGTGCTGCTCATCGGCTGCGGGCTCGCCGTGCCGAACCTCTTGTCGCCTGAGACGCGCAAGGCCATCGAAACCAACGCGCCGTCCTGGATTCCGCGCGCTTTCCTGCCGACCCACGCGGTCGTGCTCGGCCTCGACCTGCAGGGCGGCTCGCATGTGCTGCTCGAAATCGACCGGGCCGAGCTGGTGCGCAGCCAGATCACCCAATTGCGCGACGATGCTCGCCGGATTCTGCGCGAGGAACGCGCCAGCTTCCAGGGCGGCATCCAGACGACGCCCCGCGGCGTTCAGGTGCGCGTCCCGGATGCGACGGAGCGCGCGCGCGTGATGCCGAAGCTGCGCGAGCTCGCGCAGCCGGTCGGTACGCTCGGCGCCTTCGGGCCCTCCGGCAACCAGTCGATCAATATCACCGAGCAGCCGGACGGGCTGATCCAGCTTACGGTCACGGAGGCCGGCTCGAACGAGCGCATCCGCCGTGCCGTCGAGCAGGCGATGGAAGTGCTGCGCCGGCGCGTCGACGCGCTCGGTACGACCGAGCCGAACATCCAGCGCCAGGGCCTCGACCGCATTCTCGTGCAGGTGCCGGGCCTGCAGGACCCGCAGCGGCTGAAGCAGATCCTCGGCGATACCGCCAAGCTCGAATTCCGCCTCGTCGGCGATGCCAACAGCAGCGATGTCGACATGCTGCCCTCGCAGGATGCCGGCGGCCAGATGGTGCCGGTCCTGCGCCAGCCCGTCGTCGACGGCGCAGACCTGATCGACGCTCAGCCGGCTTTCGATTCGCGTTCGGGCACGCCGATCGTCAATTTCCGCTTCAATATCCGCGGTGCTCAGCGCTTCGGCCAGATCACCACCGAGAATCTCGGCCGCCCGCTGGCGATCGTGCTCGACAACAAGGTGATTTCGTCGCCGGTGATCCAGTCGCCGATCACGGGCGGCTCCGGCCAGATCTCCGGCAGCTTTACGGTCGAGCAGGTCAACAACCTGTCGATCCTGCTGCGCGCCGGCGCGCTGCCCGCCAAGATGACGATCGTCGAAGAGCGCACCGTCGGCCCCGGCCTCGGCGCCGACTCGATCCAGGCCGGCAAGATGGCGACCCTGATCGCGACCGTGCTGGTGGTGATCTACATGCTCGCGACCTACGGCGTCTTCGGCCTGATCGCGAGCATCGCGCTGCTCGTCCATGTCGGCCTGATCTTCGGCCTGATGTCGTTCCTCGGCGCGACGATGACGCTGCCCGGCATCGCCGGCATCGTGCTGACCATCGGCACGGCGGTGGACTCCAACGTGCTGATCTACGAGCGCATGCGCGAGGAAGAGCATGCCGGGCGCAGCCTCGTCTCGGCGCTCGAAGCCGGCTTCCAGCGCGCCTTCGCGACGATCATCGACTCCAACGTCACCATGCTGATCGCCGCCGTGGCGCTGTTCTCGCTCGGCTCCGGCCCGGTGCGCGGTTTCGCGGTCGTGTTCATCCTGGGCATCCTCACCACCGTCATCACGGCGGTGACGCTGACCCGGATGCTGATCGCGATCTGGTATCGCTGGGCCAAGCCCAAGCGCCTTCCGTTCTGACGCTGCCAACCCCCTAGGAGATTGGCCATGCGGCTGCTTCGTATCGTTCCCGACAATACCAAGTTCAAATTCGTCTGGTTCCGCCGCTTCAGCTATCCGCTGTCGGCCGCCTATTCGATCCTCGTCCTCGCGCTCTTCCTGATGGTCGGCCTGAATTTCGGCATCGACTTCAAGGGCGGCACGCTGATCGAGATGCAGACGAAGAGCACGGCCGTCGACATCGCCCAGATTCGCCAGACCGCCAACGGGCTCGGCTTCGGCGAGGCCGAGGTGCAGGAATTCGGCTCCGGCGGCGAGGTCTCGATGCGCTTCGGCATGCAGCCGGGCGGCGAGACGGCGCAGCAGGCTGTCGTCGTGAAGGCGCGTGAGGCGTTTGCCTCCAACTATGATTTCCGCCGCGTCGAGACGGTCGGCCCGCGCGTCTCGGGCGAACTGGTGCAGGCCGGCACGCTTGGCGTCGTGCTCGCGATCGTCGGCGTGCTCATCTATCTGTGGTTCCGCTTCGAGATGCCGCTGGCGATCGGCGCGATTCTCGGCACGCTCCACGACATCGTGCTGACCATCGGCTTCTTCCTGATCACGCAGCTCGAATTCAACCTGACCTCGATCGCGGCGATCCTGACCATCGTCGGCTATTCGCTGAACGAGACCGTCGTGGTGTTCGACCGGACGCGCGAACTCTTGCGCCGCTACAAGACCATGCCGGTGGCCGAGCTGCTCGACCTCTCGGTGAACTCGACGCTGTCGCGCACCGCGATGACGGCGACCACGACCTTCCTGTCGCTGCTGGCGCTCGTGATCTTCGGCGGCACGGCGATCGAGGGCTTTGCGCTGGTCATGCTGTTCGGCGTCGTGGTCTGCACCTATTCGGCGATGTTCGTCTCGACCCCGGTGCTGCTCTACATGGACGTCCGCTCGGCCGGCGCCCGTGAAGAGGCGCAGGAGGCGGCGCGCGTTGCCAAGGCGTCTGCTGCCAAGGCCAAGGCCTGATCGCGGCCGTGCCGCGCTTTGACGGGTTCGTCCCCGGCCGCTTCCCGCTCGACGCCATCGGTGCGGGCGGGTTCCGCTTTGCCGAGATGAGCCACAAGGGCTCGATTATCGCGACGCCGGCCGGAATTCGGATCTGGCCGGTGACGCGGTTTTCCGAGATCACGATCGAAAGCCTGCGGCCGGTGCTCGACGAGGCCGGCACCATCGACTTCCTGTTGATCGGGACCGGCGCGGACATCGCCTTCATTCCGCCCGCTCTGCGTGATCCGCTGAAGGAGTTGGGGATCGCCGTCGAGGGCATGGCCACGGGTGCCGCGGCGCGGACCTACAACGTCCTGGTCGGCGAGGATCGGCGAGTGGCGGCGGCGCTGATCGCAGTCGATTAGGACCGCTTCGTGAGCCGGCCATGCGAGCGGCGCGTAGCGAGGACGCCGCGCTTGGCCTAGACTGGGCTAGGGCCGAGGGCGAATGATGACGGGCCAGGGCGGAACGATGCCGCAGACCGAATCCGACGACCGCAGGGAGACCGCGCCGGCGCGCCTGCCGGAGGCATACGCTCATTGCGCCGCGCTGGTCCGGGAGCAGGATCAGGATCGCTATATCGCCGGGCTCTACGCGCCAGAGGATCGCCGGGCGGCGCTCTATGCGCTGTATGCCTTCAGCCTGGAGATCGCGCGGGTTCGGGCGCTGGTCAGCGAGCCGCTTCCCGGCGAAGTCCGGCTGCAGTGGTGGCGCGACGTGCTGGAAGGCCAGGCGAGCGGCGAGACGCAGGCGCATCCGGTCGCCGCGGCGCTGCTCGACACGATCAGGCGTTACCGCCTGCCTGTCGCGCCGCTGACGGCCTTGATCGATGCGCGCATCTTCGACCTCTACGACGACCCGATGCCGTCCTTGCGCGATCTCGAAGGCTATGCCGGTGAGACGGTTGGCGCCGTGATCCGGCTGGCCTGCATCATCCTGGCCGGCGGGCGCGATCCCGGCGGGGCCACCGCCTGCGGCCATGCCGGCGTCGCCTATGCGCTGAACGGGCTGATGCGCGCCTTCCCGTGGCACGCGGCCGAGGGGCAGGTCTATCTGCCGGCCGATATCCTCACCCGCAACGGCGTGACCCGCGACGACATCGTGCGCGGGCGCGGCGGACCGGGCGTGCTCTATACGTTGAAGGAGTTGCGGGAGATCGCCCGCATGCACCTGAAGAAGCTAGCGGGCCTCAGCGAGACGTTTCCCTCCGAGCTGAAGCCCGCCTTCCTGCCGGTCGCACTGGTCGAGCCTTATCTCAAGCGGATGGAAATCGGCGGCTACGATCCCTATCGCACCATCATCACGCTCCCGGCGTGGAAGCGGCAGTGGGTGCTGTGGCGGTCGTCGCGGCGCAAGTAGGAGGCCGTCATGCTCGGGCTTGACCCGAGCATCTCATGACGCGGAGGCGCCAGAGCTTCCTTCTGGCTGAGATTCTCGGGTCTGCGCTTTAGCTTCGTCCGAGAATGACGGCTGAGTTTCCTACTCCGCCGCCTTCGCCTCGACGCTACCAGCCCACTCGTCCATGACCTGCTTCGCACGGGCCGTCAGCGCCTGCTTGCGGGCAACGGTCTTGGCCGGGCCTTTCAGGCGCTTGCCGTCTGGGCCAGTCGTCGTAACCCCCTCGATCAGCGGGAACAGGCCGAAATTGATGTTCATCGGCTGGAAGGAGCGCGGCCCCTCGTCGATGGTGACGATATGGCCGCCGGTGATGTGGTTGACCAGCGCGCCGAGCGCCGTCGTCGCGGGGGGCAATGGCAGTTCGCGGCCGAGCCGCTCGGCGGCGGCCATCCTGCCGGCGAGGAGTCCCGTGGCAGCGCTCTCGACATAGCCCTCACAGCCGGTGATCTGCCCGGCGAAGCGCAGCCGCGTGTCGGCCTTGAGGCGCAGGCGCTCGTCGAGCAGCTTCGGCGAGTTCAGGTAGGTGTTGCGGTGGATGCCGCCGAGCCGGGCAAACTCGGCGTTCTGGAGGCCGGGGATCATCCGGAAGATGGCGGCCTGCTCGCCGTATTTCAGTTTGGTCTGGAAGCCGGTCATGTTGAAGAGCGTGCCCAGCGCATTGTCTTGCCGGAGCTGCACCACGGCATAGGCCTTCACCGTCGGGTTGTGCTTGTTGGTCAGGCCGACCGGCTTCATCGGGCCCCAGCGCAGGGTCTCGCGGCCGCGCTCGGCCATGACCTCGATCGGCAGGCAGCCGTCGAAATAGGGCGTGCCCTCCCATTCCTTGAACTCGGTCTTCTCGGCGGCGAGCAGCGCGTCGATGAAGGCCTCGTACTGGTCGCGGTCGAGCGGGCAGTTGATGTAGTCGGCGCCGGTGCCGCCCGGCCCCGCCTTGTCGTAGCGCGACTGGAACCACGCCTGGTCCATGTCGACCGAATCGAAATGGACGATCGGCGCGATCGCGTCGAAGAAGGCGAGTGCATCCTCCCCCGTCAGCGATTGCAGGCCCTGCGCCAGCGCAGGCGAAGTCAGCGGACCGGTCGCGATGATCACGTTGGTCCATTCGGCCGGGGGCAGGCCGGCGATCTCGCCGCGATCGATGGTGACGAGCGGATGGGCTTCCAGCGCCGCGGTGACGGCTTGGGAAAAGCCGTCGCGGTCGACCGCGAGCGCGCCCCCGGCCGGGACCTGATGGGCGTCGCCCTTGGCCATGATCAGCGAGTTCAGCCGGCGCATTTCCCAGTGAAGCTGGCCGACGGCATTGCTGGAGGAATCGTCCGAGCGGAAGGAGTTCGAGCAGACAAGCTCGGCCAGCCCCTCCGTCTTGTGGGCTTCGGTGCCGCGGACGGGGCGCATCTCGTGGATGACGACGGGGATGCCGGCCTGCGCGACCTGCCAGGCGGCTTCGGAGCCGGCGAGACCGCCGCCGATGATGTGTACGGGTTCCATGGCTGCGGATGTGTCCGCAGCGGGCCGCGAGGTCAAGGGACAGGCGCCCTGAAATGCAAAATGCCCGCCGTGAGGCGGGCATTCGCTCTTCGACCGAAGCTCGAGGGGAGGGGAAACACGAGCCTCAGGAGAAACTACACGGAACGCGCCGCACCCTGTGCGCGGCGGTTCTCATTCGGAAGCCTTCAGGCCGCAGCGTGCGAACGCGCGATGAAGGAGATCTCCGAGCGCGACAGGCCGAGATCGTCGAGCTCGCGGTCGGTCAGGCGGGACAGCTCGCGAACGGTCTCGCGATAGCGGAGGTAGGCGCGAATTTTGGCAGCGATCATGGTGACGAACATGGTGGTTTTCCTTAGCGATATTCCGGACCGGGGCGGCGCCCACAGCGATAATCTCGTTGTGCGCTGCATATAAACCGGACAGCCTGCTTCCAACAGGGGCACTTGCTCAGCTCCGATATGCATATAATGCATGACAAGTTAAGGTTTCGGTCATTTTCGTCGACCGCCCTGCGTTGAGGGTAACGCTTGCGGCGAAATTGAGGAAATAGACAGCCTGTTAATGATGCAAATGAGCTCACCCCAACGCGGCCGTCAAAACTATGCTTCATTAATAGGCGTGTTGCAGGTGCTAAGTGGCGAGTTGTCGCTCCAAGGCAATTTTGCGTTGCAGCAAAGTCGCTCCGCTGCGATCCCAGCGGCTCGGATTAATGCTGCCTAGGGTGGTCTGGCGCTTCCGATTCGGCAGCGTTTGCCGGGCAGAACTTGCCGTATTCTTGGACCATGGCGGCCGCGAAGCGCCTGTTTCCGCTTACAAGGTACTGATTTTTTGTTGGTTTCCTGGTGTTGCCGAGGCGGCCCGGCGCTTGCCTGCCGGTTTGCTCAAAGGAGCAAGCCATGTCGAACCCGATCATCAACCGGCCGATCAGCCTGCCATTCACGAATCCGGTGAAGCCAGGCTCGCAGAACGAGAGTGGCACCAGCAGCAGCAGCGCTTCCGCGAAGGCCACGACGACATCCTCTTCAACCGAAGAAGAGTTCCTCAAGATCGCACGGATGTCCCCGGAGGAGCGGGTTCAGGCCGCTATCCTCGCCAAGCTCGGCATGACCGAGGAGCAGTTCAACAAGCTGGACTCGAAGGCGAAGGCCGACGTGATGAGCAAGATCCGCGACGAGATGCTGAAGCAGATGGAAGCCAAGGGCGACAACGCGACCAAGACCGGAGCGCTCGCCGATATCCGGGTGTGAGACGCTTTTTGAACCGCTTGTCATTCCGGGGCTTCGCGCCTGCGGCCCGCCCCGGAATGACAAGCGAATGCCGACGACCCGTCGTCAGTTCACCTTGCTCGCGTCGAAGCGCAGCAGCCGCAGCGCGTTGGCGGTGACGATCACGGTCGCGCCGGTATCGGCGAGGATCGCGACCCAGAGGCCGGTGTAGCCGAGCACGCTGGTGACCAGGAACACGGCCTTGAGCCCAAGCGCGATCGTAATGTTCGTGCGGATATTGGCCATCGCGCCCCTCGCGAGCCGGATCATCGCCGCGATATCGCGCACGCGGCTCTTCAGCACCGCGCCATCGGCGGTCTCCAGCGCGACATCGGTGCCCGAGCCCATGGCGATACCGATGCTGGCAGCGGCCAATGCGGGCGCGTCGTTGATGCCGTCGCCGACCATCATCACGGGCGTCTCGGCGGAGAAGGCCTTGATCGCCGCGACCTTGTCGTCGGGCATCAATTCGGCCTTGTGCTCCATGCCGAGGCCGGCGGCGATGGCGGCGCCGGTGCGGGCATTGTCGCCGGTCAGCATGATCGAGCGGATGCCCATCGCCTTTAGCTCCGCGATCGCAGCGGCAGCATCCTCGCGCGGTTCGTCGCGGAGCGCGATGAAGCCGGCGAGCGCGCCATCGACTATGACGGCGGCCACGGTCTTGCCGGCGGCTTCCAGCTCTCCAGCCGTGACGCGGGCCCGCTTGTCGAAGGGCGCGCGGCTCTCGGCATGGCGCGGTGCGCCGACGAAGACGGCGCGGCCATCGACCTTGCCTGTAACGCCCTGGCCGGCCAGGGCGGCGGCTTCGGTTGCAGGCTTGTAGGCGATACCGTCGGTGCGGGTGCGCTCCATTACGGCCTCGGCCAGCGGGTGCGACGAGCCATGCTCGACCGCGGCGGCGAAGGCGAGGAGCTCGGTTTCGCTGCCGGCGAGCGCTACGATATCGGTGACACGCGGCTTGCCTTGGGTCAGCGTGCCCGTCTTGTCGAAGGCGACGAGCCCGGTCTTGGCGGCTGTCTCGATGACGATGCCACCCTTCATGAGCAGGCCCTGACGGGCGCCTGCCGAGAGGGCGGCTGCGATGGCCGCGGGAACCGAGATGACCAGCGCGCATGGGCAGCCGATCAGCAGCAGCGCCAGCGCCCGGTAGATCCAGACCGACCATTCGGCGCCGAGCAGCAGCGGGGGAACCAGCGCGACCAGCACGGCGAGCCCGACGATCGCCGGCATGTACCAGCGCGAGAACCGGTCGATGAAGCGCTCGGTCGGCGCGCGTGCCTCCTGCGCCTCCTCGACCAGGCGGATGATGCGGGCGATGGTGTTGTCCTGCGCCGCCTTGTCGACGCGCACGCGCAAGGCCGCCTCGCGGTTGACCGAGCCGGCATAGACGGGTTCGCCGACGCCCTTGGTCTTGGGCACGGATTCGCCGGTGACCGGGCTCTCGTCAATGCCGGAGATGCCCTCGATGATCTCGCCATCGGCCGGGATGCGGTCGCCGGGACGGACCAGCACGGTCTGGCCGACCTCAAGGCTCGCGGCATCGACCTGGCGGGTCGCGCCGTTCTCCTCGACGATGGCGGTCTTGGGAACGAGATCGCCGAGCGCGCGGATCGAGGCACGGGCGCGGTCGGCCGCGACGCCTTCCAGCACTTCCCCGACCGCGAACAGGAAGACGACCAGCGCCGCCTCCTCGGCCGCGCCGATGAAGAGAGCGCCGATGGCGGCGATCGTCATCAGCATCTCGATCGTGAAGGGGATGCCCGCGCGGGCCGCAGCGAAGGCGCGCTTCGCTACCGGAGCGACGCCGACGATACAGGCCAGGATGAAGGCCCAGTGGCCGATGCCCGGCCAGATCAGTCCGGCGGCGTAGGCGGCGCCGAGGAAAACGCCCGTCGCGATGACGAGGCGGCCCTTGGCCGTCTGGTACCAGCTTGCGCCATCGGGCGTGGCTTCATGGACATGGCCGGGCAGGCCGTGGCCGTGATCCTTCGCGGCGGCGGGCTGCTTGGGAGGCTTCGGGCTGTGGTCATGGCCGGCGTGATCGTGGTCCGAATGATCGTGCTTGTGATCGTGACCATGCGCATCGCCCGAGCAGCAGGCGTCGCCGTGCTCATGCTGGCCGTGATCACGTGCGTGGCCGCTGTGGTCATGCGCGTGGTCGCCATGGTCATGTCCACAGCCGCAGGCATCCTGTTTCGGCGCGGCGCGCTTAGTGGCCGTGGCTGCCAGCGCGACGGTGGTGTAACCGAGGCTGTTGACGCGCTTTTCGATCGCTTCCGGCGTGGTCGCGCCGGTGCCGAGCGCGAGCGTCAGCGTCTCCGACATCACCGAGAGCTTGACGTCGCTGACGCCCGGCAGCCGCTCCACTGCGCCGCGAATCTTTGCCGCGCAGCTTGCGCAATCCATGCCGCCGACCTTCCAGGACAGGGTCTGGGTGACGGTTTCGGGCTCGGTGGCCATGACGTGTCTCCGTCTCTCTTTCGCTACGGGACATGTCTCTACAAGCTGTAGCCACTTCAGGTTCAAGAGGGAAAATGCACCTCGGGTGCATGGGCGTCATGCTCGGGCTTGACCCGAGCATCTCGGGACAAGGACGCGCCCTATCCTGGCTGAGATTCTCGGGTCTGCGCTGCGCTTCGCCCGGGCATGACGGCCGGGGTGTCGCTCACTTTCAATCCAGCGGAAAGACCGGCCGGCGCAGGTGCTTGTACGGGAGGCCGGCGATCTGGCTGGTGCAGGGGCCGGGTGTCGCCACGGTGAAGCTGCCCCTGGCGATCTTGTCATAGGCGCGCCGATGCGCGACCGCCGCCTTGACGCCGATCGCCTTCAGCGTCTCCGGCTCGATGCCTTGCGAGCGGAGCTGGCCGAGGTCGAAGGGTGGCGTCTTGCGGGTGCTCAGCAACACGGTAACGCCCTCCACCTTCACCACCACGCACGGGCCCATGCTGAAATGCGAGCCTTGCGCAGCGGCGAGGTGACTGTTGAGGTCCTCCAGCGCGAATCCGCCGTCGCTGGCGCTGACGAAGCTGGCCTCGATCTCGACCGGCCCCTCGGCGATGGCGCTGCCCTTGCCGCCGATCGAGAGCTTGCGGGTCTCGCCGGGCTTCGCGCCAGCCATGGCGGCGACCGCGGCGGGATCGGCGATGGCGACCGCGCAATTCTCGACGCCGTGGCGCAGAAAGGCGCGCAGCACCGAGGTCGCGTCGCCCGGCGCGCCGCCGCCGATATTGTCTGATGGCTCGACCACGATATAGGGCCCGCCCTCCGAGCGCAGGATCTCCGCGACGGCCTCGTCGATATCCCGTTCCGCCGGCTGGCCGAACGCGCGCAATTCCGTGGCGACTGCGGTCAGGCGCTCCAAGGCGTCACGAGCTGCCGCCTCTGGGCCGGTGAAGGCGACCGCAAAGGCGACCCCGGCCTCCGGCATATCGGAGAAGGAATAGCCGCCGACGACATTGGCCACCCAGATATCCGGGTTCTCCTGCTCGATCCGCCGCGCCAAAGCCTCCAGATCGCGCATCGGCCGGTCTGCGGTCCCGGTGCCGGTCGGCGGCCAGATCACGGGTGCGTTGCAGGAGAGCATGCGGGGTCGTTCCGCGTTCGCGAGCGACTTCGCCAGCAGTCTCGCAGAGCGGACGGCGGATTCGCGGGCGTCGGTATGCGGGTTCTCGCGATAGGCGACGAGGGCGTTGGCATGCGCCGCCATGGAAGCGGTGAAGTTGGCGTGCAGGTCGAAGACGGCGAAGACCGGGAGCGTTTCACAACCCGGCACCGAACGGATATGGGCCAGCAGCGCACCTTCCGGGTCGAGGCATTCGGTCGTGACCATGGCGCCGTGCAGGGCGAGCCAGATGCCATCGAGGCCGCCATTGGCAAGGGCCGCTTTCAATCCGGCATCGAATTCCCCAAGGAAGCGCTGGAATACGGCGTGGTCGACCGGGCCGGCCGGCAGCGCTCCATAGTCGATCGTCGGCAGGACCTCCCAGCCTTCGGTTTCCGCGACTTCGAGGAAGCCGTCCACCGTCGAGCCGTCCCCGCGGCGGGCCAACAGCTCCTCGCCCTTGCGGATGGTGAAGTCGGCGAGCGTCGTCTCTTCGTCGACGAAGCTGTGGGTCTCGTGGAAGAGCGATCCCAGCAGGATGCGGCGGCGGGACATGATCGGCTGAATCTCCCAGGCTTGTGAGGCCCGTTCATCTCGGCCGCCGATCTGTTCCGGATCAAGCCAGCATTGTTCCATCGTAGGGAACGCAGGTGCTTTGACAGGCCGCACCCCGTGCCGGTCTCATGCGGTTGGTCGGCAGTCCGAGGGGCGGCTGCCGCCCCTGATCGAAAGAGCATGCGGATGCGCGTCTTTACGGCCTCGCTGGCGACGGAAACCAATACGTTCGCGCCGCTCTTCGTCGATCGCAGCGCCTTCGAGGGCGGCTTCTACTGTCCGCCCGGCACGCATCCGGACACGCCGACGCTGTGCTCGGCGCCCACCGTGGCGGCGCGGCGCGGGGCCGCCAGCGAAGGCTATGACTTGGTCGAGGGCACGGCGACCTGGGCGGAGCCGGCCGGCCTCGTCTCGCAGGAGGGCTATGAGAGCCTGCGAGATGAGATTCTGGACCAGCTCAAGGCGGCGCTGCCGGTCGACATCGTGCTGCTCGGCCTGCACGGGTCGATGGTGGCGCGCGGCTATGACGATTGCGAAGGAGACCTGATTGCGCGGGTGAGGGCGCTGGCCGGGCCGGACTGCGTCATCGGAGCCGAACTCGACATGCATTGCCATCTGACCGCCGAGATGGTCGGGGGCGCCGACATCATCGTCGCCTTCAAGGAGTTCCCGCATACGGATTTTCTGGCGCGGGCCGAGGATTTGCTGGAGCTTTGCCTGAAGACGGCGCGGGGGCAGGTAAAGCCGGTGAGCGCGGTGTTCGATTGCCGAGGGTTCGCGGCCTTCATGACCAGCCGCGAGCCCGGACGCAGCTTCGTCGACCGCCTCCTGGCGATGGAAGGGAAAGACGGCATCCTCTCGATCTCGGTCGCGCATGGTTTCCAGGCGGCCGATGTCGCCGATGTCGGGAGCAAGGTGCTGGTCATTGCCGATGGCGACGAGGCCAAGGCGGCTGCGCTGGCGAAAGAACTCGGTCTCGAAATCCTGCGCTGGGGGCAGGGTGCCTCGCCGAAGCATTACAAGCCCGAGGAGGGCATCGCCGCAGCGGTCGAGCTGGCCCAGCCCGGCAAGCCGGTGGTGCTGGCCGATCGCTGGGACAATCCGGGTGGCGGCGTCGCGGGCGATTCCTCGGTGATGGTCGAGGCGCTGCTGCGCCATCCGGAAATTCCGGCGGCTATCGGCGCGCTGTGGGACCCGGTCGCGGTGAGCCTGTGCCGGGCGGCCGGCGTCGGGACCGAGATTCCCTTGCGCTTCATCGGCAAGGCGGCGCCGTCCTCGGGCCGGCCGATCGACGCCGTGGTGACGGTCACCGGCACGACCGCGGACCTGCTGATCCCGTTCGAGCAGAGCTGGGTCTCGCTCGGGCCGGCGGCGGCGATCCGGATCGGCACGCTCGATATCGTGCTGGCCTCGACCCGGGCGCAGACCTTCAGCCCGCCGGTCTTCACCAATCTCGGCATCGACCTCGGCGCCAAGAAGGTGGTGGTGGTGAAATCCTCCAACCATTTCCACGCCGCCTTCGCGCCGATGGCCGCGAGCGTGCTCTATCTCGACAGCGGTGGACCCTATCCGCCCGACGCGAGCAAGATCCCCTATACCAAGGTGAAACGCCCCTTCTCTCCGCTGGACCCGAACCCATGGCTGTGACTGCTTCTGCCCCGCTCCCGCGCCTGTCGCTCCGCGAGATCGAGGACCAGCGCCTCGATGGGCTGGTGAAGGGCATGCCGGCGGGGGCCTCTGTACGGCTCGGCGACGTCGGCAAGCAGGGGTGGAACGTGCTCGCCGGGGACATGCCGATGCCGCTCGCCGTGATCCGCGAGAGCGTGCTCAAGGCCAATAGTGCCTGGATGAGCGCCTTCAGCGCCGGCAACGGCCTGCTGATCGCGCCGCATGGCAAGACGACGATGGCGCCGCAGCTGTTCGACCTGCAGATCGCCGACGGCGCCTGGGCGATCACCGTCGCGACGATGCAGCAGCTCGCCGTCGCCCGGCATTTCGGCGTGAAGCGCGTCATCCTCGCCAACCAGCCGGTGGGCCCGCAGGAGATCGCCTGTTGTTTCCAGGTGCTGCGCGAGCCCGGTTTCGAGCTCTACTGCCTCGCCGACAGCGTCGCCGGGGTTGGCTTGCTGGCAGAAGCGGCGAAGGGGCATGCGGGCGCCAATCCGCTCGGCATCCTCGTCGAGATCGGCTTCATGGGCGGGCGTACCGGCGCCCGGACCCGCGAGGAGGCGCTGGCCGTGGCACGAGCGGCTGCCGCCGCGCCGGGCCTTAGGCTTGCCGGCTTCGAATGTTTCGAGGGGCTGCACAGCGACAGTGCAGGCGCCGACAAGCTGCTCGACGAAGTGATTGCTGTCGCGGCGGCGGCGAATGCCGAAGGCCTGCTCAGCCCCGAGCCTCTGGTGCTGAGCGCCGGCGGAACTGCGCTGTTCGACCGCGTCGGCGAGAAATTCAATGCGGCGAGCCTCGGGCGCCCGCTGCTCAAGGTGCTGCGCTCCGGCTGCTATCTGACGCATGACGATCTCGGCTATTCGGCGTCTTTCCGCCGGATCATGCTGGAGACCAGCCTGAAGCTGCCGCCGGGCGGGCTCGAACCCGCTCTCGAGGTCTGGGCCTATGTCCAGTCGCGGCCGGAGCGTGGGCGCAGCCTGCTCACGCTCGGCAAGCGCGACGTCACCTATGATTCCGCCTTGCCGGTGCCGCTGCGCTGGTATCGCCCGGGGAGCGGGATGGTACGGCCGGAGCCGATGCCGGCCGGGCATAACGTGCTGGCGCTCAACGACCAGCATTGCCATCTCGGCACGCCGGAGGAGAGCCCGCTGCAGGTCGGCGATATGGTGGCTTTCGGCATCGCGCATCCCTGCCTGACCTTCGATAAATGGGCGGTGTTGATGCTGGTGGATGACGACTGGACCATCACCGGTGCAATCCGGACCTTCTTCTGACGCACTTCCGAATCTGTTCCTTCTGGTGAAACCTGCAATCCTTGACGTGAATTAAGGCGGTTCCTAGCCTGCATATCACAGAGGGAAGGTCCGCCATCCGCAAGCGGATGAAACGGGCCGGGCAGCGATGACGGTGGCACGGCGAAGGCCGGCTCCATCTCGCGCGGAAGCGGCCGGGGTCGGCCGGCAAGCAGGATACTGGGAGGATCGCTCGTGACGACACCGTCATTCCCGATGACTGACGAGCCCGATCTCGTCGCGCAGGGCCTCCAGCGGCGCAGCCTGCTGCATCTGCTGACGGCGGGCGGCGCTGCGCTCGCGGCTCCGGGACTGTGGAGCAGCCTCGCGCATGCTCAAGCGCAGGCCCCGGTCGCCGGCGGCACGCTGACGATCGGTGCCGATGCCGATCCGATCGGGCTTGACCCGGTCACGGTCAACGCCTTCTCGTCCTACGACTTTACCAGCCTTCTCTATACCGGCCTGCTGCGCTGGAACGCTGAGATGAAGGTCGAGCCGGACCTCGCGACCGGCTACGAGCAGCCCGATCCGAAGACTTATGTCTTCAAGCTCCGGCAGGGCGTGAAATTCCACAACGGCAAGGATTTCACGGCTACGGACGTGAAGCACACCTTCGACCGGATCATGAACCCGGCGACGGGCAGCCGGCTCAGGGCGCTCTATTCCAGCATCGAGTCGGTGACGGTGGTCGACCCTTTCACGGTGAAGTTCCAGCTCAATTCCACCGACGCGTCCTTCCTCAGCAATCTCGCCAGCAATCCCAACGGCGCGATCGCGCCGGCCGGCGTCGAGAATCTCGCCACCCAGCCGATCGGCACGGGGCCGTTCGCCTTCGAGGCCTATCAGCCGAACCAGCAGTTTTCGCTGACGCGTTTCGATGGCTATTATGAGAAGGGCGAGCCTTATCTCGCAAAGGTCGTCTTCAAGTTCTACAAGGACCAGGCGACCTTGACCTCGGCGCTGCGATCGCGCGCCATCGACATGACCTGGGTGAAGGATCCCAAGGTCGCGACCGCGATCTCGCGCGCTTCGTCGAATTTTGTCTCGGCGCCGGGGCAGACTTCGCGGACCTTCCCGATCTGGCTGAACATGAAGGCCAAGCCGCTCAACGACGTGAAGGTGCGTCGGGCGCTCAGCCTCGCGACGGACCGCAAGGCTTGCCTCGACACCGTGCTCGGCGGCGCCGGCAAGGTCGGCGCGATGATCCCGGAAAGCCAGGTCGGCGGTTATGACGGCTCCAGTGAACTGCCCTATTACAAGCATGACCCGGCGGCGGCGAAGGCTCTGCTGGCCGAGGCAGGCTACCCCAACGGGATCGACCTGGGCGATTATATCGTGGTCGCCGCCAACCCGCTCGATGTCGCCTGCGCGCAGATTCTACAGCAGCAATGGCAGGCGGCCGGCATCACCGTGAAACTGGTGCCGATGGAAACCGCGCCGCTTATCGCCAAGTGGGCGAGCGGCGACTGGCCGACGCTCCTCTCCATCGCGCTGTCTTGGACGCCCGATCCCGACAGCGTGTTCCAGTACATCACCTCGACCAGCGGTTACGGCAAAGGCATGGGCTCGAACGATCCCGAGCTCGACAGGATGATCTTGGAGGCACGGTCCGAACTCGACGTTCCCAAGCGCGCTGCTATGAACCAGGCGATCCAGAAGCGCATCGCCGACAATGCCTATGTCATCCAGGTCTATCAGTATCCGCTGCGCTGGGAGATCTGGTGGAACTACGTTCAGGGATATGTGCCGCTCGCCGCGAATATCCGTTCCTTCGTGCGTACGACATGGCTGAAGAAATAGGCCCCGCCTTCCGCCTTGCGGCGGAGGGCTCCCGATGACGCGTTTCGTCCTCGGGCGTCTGGCCTGGATGGCCGCGATCCTGCTCGGCGTCTCCTTCGTCGCCTTCATGCTGATGCGGGCCATTCCCGGCGATTTCGCCATTGCCGCGGCAGGTTCGCAAAGCATGGCGCCGGAGGTGCTGGCGACGATCCGCCGCGATCTCGGCCTCGACCAGCCCCTGATGGCGCAATATCTGAGCTGGCTCGGCGCGGCGCTGACCGGCGATTTCGGCAGGTCGTTCGTCACCCGCCAGCCGGTGCTCGGGGAATTGCTGAACAGGCTCATCGTCACCATCCAGCTCACGCTCTTTGCCGCTGTCATCGCTGCGGTGATGGGCGTCGCGTCCGGGCTCGCGGCTGCGCGGCTGCGGGGCGCGACCGACTGGCTGGTCCGGCTCTGGAACGGTTTGATGCTGGCGGTGCCGAATTATGTGGTGGCGACGCTGATCGTGCTGCTTTTCGGGCTCTATTTTCCCGAGATCACCGTGCTCGGCTACACGCCCTTCCTGGAAAGTCCGCTCGGCAATCTCGCCAGTCTGCTGCTGCCGGCCTTCGCGCTGGCACTCGCGGTTTCCGTAACGATCGCGGAGAACACGCGCGCCGCCGTGCTCGAGGTCGCCAACCAGGATTTCGTCATGGTCGCCCGCGCCAAGGGCCTGACCCCGGCCGCGATCCTGCGCGACTACCTGATGCGCAACGCATTGACGCCTGTCATCACCGCGGCTGGCCTGAAGATCGCGGCGCTGCTCGGCGGCAGCATCCTGGTCGAGACCATCTTCGCCATTCCCGGCATGGGGCAGTACCTGTTCGATTCCATCAACAGCCGCGATTACCCGGTGATCCAGGCGATCGTTCTGATCGCGGCCGGCATCGTCGTGCTGGTCAATACGATGATCGACATCGCCTATGCCCGCGTCGATGCACGGGTGCAGATGTGAGTGGCACGGTGCAGGACAGCGCGCCGGTGGCTGCGGCGCGGAAGGGCGCGGGGATCACGCAGGGCTGGCTGCTGCTTGCCGTCGGGCTTGCCATGCTGGCAGCGATGCTGGTGCTGACCATCTTCGCGCCGATGATTGCGCCCTATAATCCTTCCGCCACCTCGCCGGATTCATTGGCTCCCGCGAGTGCCGCTCATTGGCTGGGAACGGATTCGATCGGGCGCGATGTGCTGAGCCGCCTGATCGTCGGCGGGCGCACGACCTTGCTCATCACGGTCTCGGCCGTGCTGATCGCGCTGGTGGCCGGACTGATCCTCGGGCTTGCTGCCGGCTATCTCGGCGGGCGCACAGACGAGATCATCATGCGGCTGCTCGATGTCGTCTTCGCCTTCCCGGTGCTGCTGCTCGCCATTGCAGTCGTCGCCGCGCTGGGGCCGACGGTGCCGAACCTGATCCTGACCATCGCCATCGTCTACACGCCGGCAATGGCGCGGGTGGTGCGGGCGCCCGTGCTCAGCGTCAAGCAATGGGACCATGTCGAGGCTGCCCGAAGCGTCGGGATGAGCGAGATCAGGCTCGTGCTGCGCCATATCCTGCCGATCGTGGTCTCGCCCATCCTCGTGGCGACCAGCCTGACGCTGTCCCAGACGATCTTCACCGTGACGGCCTTGTCCTTCCTGGGCTTAGGCCCGCCGCCGCCCGATCCGAACTGGGGCGGCATGCTCTCGGAAGCCCGCCAGTTCATGGAGCTCGCGCCGCTGACCGTGGTCGGCCCGGCGCTGGCGATCGTCTTCGCGACGCTGACCTTCATCATCATCGCCAACGGCTTGCGCGAGGTTCTCGACGTCGGGAGCGTGCGATGACGGACCCGCTGCTCAAGGTGCGCGATCTCACCGCCACGGTGACGACCCGTCGCGAGGTGATCCAGGCGGTGCGCGGCATCTCCTTCGACATCAATGCCGACGAGGCAGTCGGTTTCGTCGGCGAATCCGGCTGCGGCAAGAGCGTCACCGCCAAGGCATTGATGCGGCTTGCACCGGAGGGAGCCTCCATCGGGCTCGGCGGGTCGGTCGCCTTCCGGGGGCAGGACTTGCTCGGGCTCGGCGAAGACCAGATGCGCGACCTGCGCGGCCGGCGCATCGCCATGGTGTTCCAGGACCCGATGACCTCTCTCAACCCGGTAATGAGCATCGGCGCGCAGATGGACGACATGCTGCGCCGCCATCTCGGCCTCTCGGCGAAGGGCGCGCGCGAGCGCAGCATCGAGCTGCTCGACCTCGTCGGGATTCCCGATCCGGCCCGGCGGATCGACGATTTCCCGCACCAGTTCTCGGGCGGGCAGCGCCAGCGGGTGATGATCGCCATCGCGATCTCCTGCGAGCCCGACCTACTGATCGCCGACGAGCCGACCACGGCGCTCGACGTCACCGTGCAAGCCCAGATCCTGCGGCTCCTGCTGCGGCTGCGGGAGGAGCGCGGCATGGCGCTGATGCTGATCACCCATGATTTCGGCGTGGTGGCCGGCATGGTCGACCGGGTCAACGTGATGTATCGCGGCGAGATCGTCGAAGCCGGGCCGGTCGATGCCGTCTTCGCCGAGCCGCAGCATGCCTATACGCGGGCGCTGCTCGACGCGGTTCCACGTCTGCAAGGGGCGGGAGCGATGCGATGACGGAGCCGCTACTTCAGGTCCGCGATCTCTGCGTGCTGTTTCCGGCGCGGCGCGGAGCCCCACCGGTCAAGGCGGTCGAGCGCGTTTCGTTCGATATTGCTCCGGGGCAGACGCTCGGGCTCGTCGGCCAGTCCGGCTCCGGCAAGACGACGGCCGGGCGCGCCATCCTTCAGCTCCAGAAGGCGAGCCAGGGCTCGGTCCGGCTGATGGGGCAGGAACTGACGACGATGCGATCCGGCGAGTTGCGCAGGATGCGGCGGCATATGCAGTTCGTGCTGCAGAACCCCTATTCCAGCCTCCATCCGCGCATGACGATCGGGCAGATCCTGAGCGAGCCCTTGCAGGTGCACCGCACGGTGCCCGCCAACCGCATCCGCGAGCGTGTCGAGGAACTGCTCGAACTGGTCAACCTCGATCCCGCGATGATGCGGCGCTATCCGCACGAGTTCTCGGGCGGGCAGCGCCAGCGCGTCGTTATCGCGCGGGCGCTTGCGGTCAATCCGGATTTCGTCGTCTGCGACGAGCCGGTCTCGGCGCTCGACGTGCGGACCCAGGCGCAGATCGTCGCGCTCCTGCAATCGCTGCAGGAGCGGCTCGGCCTGTCCTATCTCTTCATCGCGCATGACCTCGCGATCGTCAGGGAAATGGCGCATCGCGTCGCAGTGATGTTCCGCGGGCGGATCGTCGAGATGGGCAGCGCCGGTCAGGTCTATGACAGCCCGGCTCACCCTTACACGCAGCTTTTGCTCGATGCCGTGCCGGTTCCAGATCCCGCGCTCCAGCGCGAGCGGCTTCGGCGGCCGCCGCCGGATCTGCGCTTCCTTGATGGGGATGGCGGAGCCTGCGTCCATGGCGTCGATCACGTGCGGACCGGGACGCCCGAATGGCATGAGGTCACGCCGGGGCACGGCGTCTCTTGCCGCTACTGGCCGAAGGAGCAGAGCGCGGCAGCGTGACCCGATGTTCCTTTGGGCGGAACATTCAATCCTTGACGCGAAATATCTGACGCAACTACGCTTTTGACCATGACGCCGGGCTGCCGATCGACCAAAAAAGTGCCCGGAACGATGCCCTGACGTTCGCAAACCGCTTCGCCCGGCATCGGCCGGAGCCGCAATCCGGGAGGATGCCTGTGCGCCTTGCGCTGATCCACATCGCTCAGGAGACGAACGACTTCAATCCGCTGCCGACGACGCTCGCCGACTATGAGGCGTTCGGGCTGGTCGAGGGCGAGGAGATCGCACGGCAGTTCCGGGAGATAGGCCAGATCGGCGGGCACTATGCGGCTGTCAAGGACAGCGGGCTCGATATCGAGACGATCCCGATCATCCGCGCCTTTGCCGTGGCAGGCGGGCGCATCTCGCGCGAAGCGTTCGATTTCTTCCAGGCAAAAATCCGGGCGGGGCTCGAGATGGCCGGGCCGATCGACGGGCTCGTCCTGCAACTCCACGGTGCCTGCGCGGCCGAGGGCATCGACGATGTCGAAGGCGAGCAGGTCGAGCTCTGCCGCAAGATTCTGGGGCCGGACGTGCCGATCCTGCTCGGGCTCGATCACCACGCCAACGTCACCCACAAGATCATGGCCAATTGCACGGCCATCGTCGGGCACCGCACCCAGCCGCATGACGTGTTCGACACCGGCAAGGTCGGCACCGAGGTGCTGCTGCGTATCCTCACCGAGAAGAGCAGGCCGGTCATGGCCTGGCGCAAGATCCCGCTGCTCTCGCATCAGGAGCAGTTCCTGACCTCGAAAGGGCCGATGAAGGTTTGGTTCGACCGGGCCCGCTCCATCGAGGCCGACCGGCGCGTCTTGCAGGCCTCGAACTATCCGATGCAGCCCTGGCTCGATGTCGCCGAGGGGGGCTGGTCGACGATCGTGGTCACAGATGGCGACCAGGCGCTCGCGGAGAAGCTGGCGGATGAACTGGCTGATCTCGCCTGGTCGATGCGCGACGACTTTCAGGTGCGCGAGGCGGTTTCCATCGACGATGCCGTGCGCAGGGCCGATGCGGCCGAACGCGGCATGGTCGTGGTCAGCGACACCGGCGACACCGTCTTCGGCGGCGCGGCCGGCGACAGCAACCTGCTGCTGGAATCGATGCTGCGGCTCGGGATCAAGAGCAAGGCTCTGATCCCGCTGATCTCGCCAAAGGCCGTCGCGACCCTGACCGAGGCAGGCGAGGGCGCCGAAGTGACGCTGCCGCTCGGCGGCGATGCGGCGACCGCCTTCTTCAAGCCGCTCACGGTGACCGGGCGGGTCAGGAAGCTCGGCGGCGGGTCGATTGCGCTGAACTTCAACCATCAGCCGGAAGTCGACATGGGTCGCGTCGCGGTCTTCGATGTCGGGCCGGTGACTCTGCTGATCTCGGAATTGCGGGGCGTCGCGGGCAATGTGCCCGATGTCTACGAGGCCTTCGGGATCGACCTCTCCGAGTACAAGATGGCGGTGCTCAAGACGGCCTCGAATTTCCAGTATTTCGATCGCCTCGCCTCCGGGCTCGTCCGCGCCGATACCAGCGGGCCGGGGCAGTCGGACGTATTCACCTTGCCGTGGCAGCGGATTCCGCGCCCGGTCTATCCATTGGAGACAATAAGCGACTGGCGGGCACATTCGTCCCAGCCGGGAGCGGGGACGCGCTGAAACGAAACCAGACACACCAAAAAGGGGAAAGCGATGACAAAGCTGTCGCGACGTCAATTCGGCATCACCGGCCTTGCGCTGGCGGGCGTATCCCTGGCGGGAACGTTTCCAGCCTCCGCCCAGCAGCTCAAGGGCGGGAGGCTGCGCGTCGCCGTGCTGAGCGAGCTCGCGAACTACGATCCGCAGCAGCTCTCGACGGTGAATTTCCACGTCATCAAGAACCTCTATGACAGCCTGATCGAGTACACCCCTGAGGGAAAGCCGGAGCCGAGCCTGGCGACGGAATGGACGATCGCGCCCGACAAGACCGCGGTGACGCTGAAGCTGCGCAGCGGCGTGACCTTCCATAGCGGCACGCCGTTCAAGGCCGATTCAGTGCTGGCGACCTTGCAGAAGGGCGCCGATCCCAAGCGCGGCAAGAACGTCTTCGCGACCATGTCGATCGTCAAGGACTGGTCGGCGCCGGACGATGCGACGGTGACCGTCAACTTCAAGGCGCCGGTGCCCGAGCGCCAGATTCTCGACCTGCTGCAGTTCCTGATCCCGATCGATCCCAAGGGTATCGACACGGTCGAGACCGTGCCGGCCGGCACCGGACCCTACACGCTGGTGAACCGCGCGGTGGGGCAGAGCCTGACGCTCAAGGCCAATCCGAAATACTGGCGCGAGAAGCAGCCGATCGTTCAGGACCTGGTCTTCACGATCTTCAGCGAGGATGCCGCTGCCAGCGCCGCGCTCGAATCGGGCGCCGCCGACATCATCTACAACGGGAGTTCGCGCAGCGCTGTCCGGCTGAAGGGGGCCGGCTATCAGGTCACCTCTGGGCCAGGCAAGCTCGTCCAGGTCCTGCGCATCAACTCGACGCGCGGCCCGTTCCGCAACAAGGCCTTCCGCCAGGCATTCAACTATCTGGTCGACCGGGCCAACATCCTGCGCGTCGGCTACGCCAACATGGGCGAGATCGTTGCGCTGCCCTGGGCGCCGGCGAGCCCGGCCGTCGACGCGAGCTATATCAAGACCTATGCCTATGACCTCGACAAGGCGAAGAAGCTCATCGCCGATTCAGGCGTGTCGCCGGCCGACGCGAAGGCGTGGAAGCTCCTGGTCTACGGCACCGACGAATCCTCCGTCGCGATCAGCCAGATCCTGCAGGGCTCGCTCGCCAAGGTCGGCATCGCGATCGACCTCGATGTCCGTCAAGGCGCAGAATATACCAGCGCACTGCTGGGCGGCGATTTCGACGCTACCTTCGGCGCGATCGGCAATGTCCAGAAGTTCCCCTCGCGCGTCGCGACGAACTCGATCTACAGGACCTCGGGCAATCCCGTGCTGAAGGACCCGCACCCGCACCCGGCTTATGTCGAGGCCATCGCCAAGGTCGATGCCGCTTCCGGCGGCGCGGCCGAGGTCAAGGCGGCCTATGACAATCTCAACAAGGTGCTGGTCGACGAGGCCTTCGCGATCCCGACCAACTCGTACGATGTCGGCCTGATCGTTGCCTCCGACAAGATCGGCGGCATCACGCTAGACATCGACAACCTGTTCGTCGCCCGCACGATCGGTTTCAAATGAGCCGAGCGGACTCGCGAGGCTGCGGGCGCGGCGGCGCATGAACGATGCTGCCGCTTCGCTCGTCCATGTGCTGCGCCGGCTGCTTGCCCGGCGCGGCGCGACACTTGGGCTGGCCTTTCTCGCGCTCATCGCGTTGACGGCGGCCTGCGCCGGACTGCTGCCGCTCGATCCGCTGAGCCAGAGCGTCGCCGATTCCCTGAAGCCGCCCTCACCCGAAAACTGGTTCGGGACCGACGAACTCGGTCGGGACATCTTCGCCCGCGTCATCTACGGCGCCCGGACATCGCTGGTTGCGGCGGTGGGTGCGGTGGTGATCGCGGCGCTCGTCGGCGTGCCGATCGGGCTCGCCGCCGGCTTCTACGGTGACTGGCGCGATTCCCTGCTGATGCGCTGCATCGACGTGCTGCTGGCCCTGCCGAACATCCTGTTCGCGATGGCGCTGATCGCCGTGCTCGGGCGCAGCCAGGGGGCGGCGCTGATCGCGGTCGGCATCGCCGGCATTCCAGGCTTCGCCCGCATCGCCCGCGCACAGGTCATGGCGCTGCGCCAGCTCGATTTCGTCATGGCGGTTCGCGGTTTCGGCGGGAGCCCGGCCTACATCATGTTCAAAACGATCCTGCCCAACGCCTTGAGCCCGTTGGTGGTGCAGGCGATCGTGCTGGCCTCGATCGCGATCCTGCTGGAGGCGGCGCTTGCCTTCCTCGGGGTCGGCGTGCCGCCGCCGACGCCGAGCTGGGGCGAGATGCTGCGCACCGGCAAATCCTATCTCTACGAGGCACCGACCTATGCGGTTCTGCCCGGCATCGTGCTGACGATGACGATCCTGTCGCTCGATACGATCGGCCGGGCGCTGACCGCGATCCTCGACCGCGACGAGACCGATGCGAGCGGCGAGATCGTCGGGGGGCGGCGATGACGGCCTATGTCCTGCGCCGCCTGTTCCAGATGCTGCCGGTGCTGCTGATCGCCTCCTTCGCGATCTTCGCGATGATCTATGCCGTGCCGGGTGGGCCGGTCGCGGTGATCGTCGGCGAGAATGCCGGACCGGAGGAGGTCGCCGCCGCGATCCAGCGCTACGGCCTCGACCGGCCGATGGTGGTGCAATATGCGGACTGGCTCGGCCGGGCGGCGACGGGCGATTTCGGCCTGTCGCTCCACAGCCGCCAGCCGGTGCTGCAACTGATCGGCGAGCGCTTGCCGGCGACGCTCCAGCTTGCATTGGCGGCGATCTTCGTCGCGCTCGTCATCGGCATTCCCGTGGCGATCGCCAGCGCGGTCCGGCCGAATTCGTGGCTCGACCGGATGCTCAGCGGCTGGAGCGCGCTCGCGCTGGGCGTGCCGACCTTCTGGCTTGGCATCCTGCTGATCCTGCTCTTCGCAGTCGAGCTGCGCTGGCTGCCCTCGGCGTCGCGCCACGTTCCGTTCTGGGAGTCGCCGGTCGATGCGCTGCGCAGCCTCGCGCTGCCGGCGATCACGCTCGGCACCTATGTCTCGGGCATCCTGGCGCGGTTCCTGCGGGCGTCGCTGATCGGCGAGGCGCGGGCCGATTACGTCCGCACGGCGCGGGCCAAGGGCGTGCCGGAGAACCGCATCGTCGGCTTTCACATCATGCGCAACGCGCTCCTGCCCTTCGTCACGATCGTCGGCCTGATGATGGCGAATTTCATCGGCGGTGCCGTGGTGACCGAGGCGGTCTTCACCTATCCCGGACTCGGGCGCCTGCTGATCCAGGCGATCAGCACCCGCGACTACCCGCTGCTCCAGGGCTGCATCCTGGTGATCCTGGTCGCTTACATGCTGATCAACCTCACGGTCGACATGCTCTACGCCTGGATCGACCCGCGGATCGAATACCGATGAGCGGGCTTCCAGCTTCCGTGGACATCTGGTCGCAGAGGCCGTGCCGAGGCTCCACCGTCATTCCGGGGCTTCGCGTCAGCGAAGAGCCCGGAACCCAGAGCCGATGCCGCTTCTATGAGAAGCGCCGTCGGGTCGGGGCCTGCCGTCATAACCGCATCGGTTCTGGGTTCCGGGCTCAGGCCTGCGGCCTGCCCCGGAATGACGACGGTGGCTCCAGCAGCTTCATTGCCGGCAATTGTCCAAACCGCCTAACGCGGATCGGCCGTGGGCCGCGAACCGAGATGGGTCGAGATGCCTGCCGCCACCTCGCGCAGGCGCGTGCCGACCTTGGCCGCCAGCGAATGCGGCATCCGCATCAAAGGCGCCGAGACGCTGATCGCCGCGACCGGATAGCCGTCCTCGTCGAGGATCGGCACGCCGACGCACATGGCGCCGTCCTCGTTCTCGCCCATCTCCGTGGCATAGCCGGTGCGGGCGACCTGCCGGAGCTGCCGCTCGATCTCCTCGCGTTCCAGCAACGTGCGGCCGGTGCGTTCGGTCAGGGGCAGGTCGAGCTGCCGCTGCCGTTCGGCGTCGGGCATGAAGGCGAGGATCGCCTTGCCGAGTGCGGTCGAATGCATCGGGTGGCTCTCGCCGATGCGGGCCTGCATCCGCAGCGAGCGATTGGCCTCGATCAGGTCGATATAGACGACCCTGCCATTGCCTTTCACCGCGAGGTTCACGGTCTCGTTGAACTCCTGCATCAGCTCGATCATGGCGGGGCGGGCAAGCTCGCGGACCTTGCTGACACTGGCGTCGGCACGGGCGATGGAGCGCAATTGCGGTCCAAGATTGTAGCGATCCGTTGCGCGGTTGTGGTCAAGGAAGCCGGCCGCGGTCAGCGTCTGCAGATAGCGAAAGGTCGTCGTCTTCGGGATCTTGAGCTCCTTGCTGACGGCGGTCAGCGCGATCTCGTGGCCATGGCGAGCGACCAGCTCCAGCACCTTCAGCGCCTTCATCACCGGCTGCACCACGTAAGGATTGTCGGGTTTCTTAGGCATGGCCGCTCCTGTGGTCGGGCTCCCTTGCGAGCCAGCATGATCAACGAAAGCAAATTCCGCAAGACGAAACCGCTGTTCCTTTACGCGGAGCGGACGGTCTGGTCTGGTCGGGGCAACAAGCAGGAGGCAACGCAGTGACAGGCAACGGCAGCCAGCAGGCGGGCGCTCTGCGCTTCGACGAATCCGCCCGGCAGATCGCGGCGAATGCGCGTTTCATCGCGGGTGGCGTGAACAGCAATTTCCGGCTGGGCATGCAGCCTGGACCGCTCGTCTTCGAGCGCGGCGAGGGCGCCTATCTGATCGACGCCGACGGCAACCGGATCATCGACTATTACTGCGGCATGGGCGCGACCGTGCTCGGCCACACGCCGGCGCCGGTCATCGAGGCGGTGAAGCGCCAGGCCGAGAAAGGCATTCTGTTCGCCGGCCAGATGCCGATCGAGGCGGAAGCGGCGCAACTGATCTGCGAGCGTATCCCCTCGGCGGAGCGCCTGCGCTTCGGCTCGTCCGGCTCGGAGGTGGCGCAGGCGGCCATGCGATTGGTGCGCGCCGCGACGGGCAAGCACACCATCGTCAAGTTCGAGGGACATTATCACGGCTGGTTCGACAACATCCTGTGGTCGACGGCGCCCGGGCTGAACGCGGCCGGGCCGGAAGACGCGCCGACGCCGGTGATCGGCAGCAAGGGCCAGGACCCGCAAGCCGGCGAGGGGCTCTCGATCCTCGGCTGGAACGACCTTGCGGCACTCGAGGCACGGCTTGCCAAGGGCGATATCGCCGCCGTGCTGATGGAGCCGGCGATGTGCAACCAGGGCGCCATTGCGCCTGCGCCGGGTTATCTGGAGGGCGCGCTCGCCGCCTGCCGCAAGCATGGCGCGATCCTGATCTTCGACGAGGTCATCACCGGTTTCCGGCTCGGGCGCGGCGGGGCCCAGGAGCGCTTCGGCGTCACGCCCGACCTCACCTTGATGGCGAAGGCGATCGCCAACGGCTTCCCTGTCGCGGCGATCGCCGGTAGGGCCGACCTGCTCGACCTCTTCGCCGACGGCGTGCTGCATGGCGGCACCTTCAATGCCCAGCCGGTGGCAATGGCGGCGCTGGTCGCGACCCAGAAGGCGCTGACGCCGGAACATTACGAGCGCAGCTCCGTCCATGGCCAGCGCCTGCAGGACGGCATCCGTACGATCCTCGAGGAGACGGGCATCAAGGCGCAGGTCGCCGGCTTCCCGCTGATGTTCCATGTCGCGTTCGGGCTCGATGCCCCGGCGCGGAACTACCGGGACGTCGCGAGTGCCGACAAGGCCGCCTATAGCCGCTTCGCCCATGAGCTGCTCAAGCGCGGCGTGCGCGTGCTTGAGCGCGGCGCGTGGTTCGTGTCGTCGGAGCACGACTCGGCGGTGGTCGATGCCACGCTGGCGGCAGTGCGCGACGCGGCGCAGGCAGTGGCGTAGCAGTTTCAGGCCTCACCCCCTGTCATTCCGGGTTCACGCATGCGGCGCGCCCTGGAATGACAAAGGGGCTCGCCATGCGCCCAACTTCTGCATGCAGCATGCGCCCTGCCATTGACCGCACGGCGTACCGTACCGGATAGTTCGCTCCCGTACGGGAGCGAAGACCGATGCCGCAGCCGAAACCCTCAACCGCGCTCACCGGGCTCAAGGTGCTGGACCTGACGCGGGTCCGGGCCGGGCCGACCTGCGTGCGGGTCTTTGCCGATTTCGGCGCGGATGTGATCAAGGTCGAGAGCCCGCCGGGGCTCGACCCCAACGAGAACATGAGCGGTCCGCGCCTCGGCTACGACATGCAGAACCTGCATCGCAACAAGCGCTCGCTGGCGCTCAACCTCAAGACGCCCGAGGGCAAGGCGATCCTGATGAAGCTCGTCGACGACGCCGATCTCGTCGTCGAGAACTTTCGCCCCGATGTGAAGGAGCGGCTCGGGCTCGATTTCGAAACGCTGCATGCGCGCAACCCGCGCCTGATCCTGGTCTCGATCTCCGGCTTCGGCCAGTCCGGCCCGTACCGGACGCGCGCCGGCTTCGACCAGATCGCGCAGGGCATGGGCGGGATGATGTCGGTGACTGGGCTGCCGGGCCAGGGGCCGGTCCGGGCGGGCATCGCGCTCGCCGATTCCTCGGCCGGGCTCTATGGCGCGGTCGGCGCGCTGGTGGCGCTGCAGGAGCGGGCCGTTTCGGGGAAAGGGCAGTGGGTCCAGACCTCGCTGCTCGAAGCCCAGATCGCGATGATGGATTTCCAGGCGGCGCGCTATCTCGTCGAAGGCTCGGTGCCGCCGCAATCGGGCAACGATCATCCCTACCAGACGCCGATGGGGGTCTACCGGACGCGCGACGGCGCGATCAATCTCGGCGTCGGCGGGGAGGAGCAGTGGCGCTCCTTCTGCCGGGCGATCGGGCGGCCGGAATGGGGCTCCGATGCGCGCTATGACAGCACCGAGAAGCGCTTCGCCCGCCGGCCGGAATTGCGCGAGCTGATCGAGGATATATTCGCGGCTGCAGACAGCGCGCATTGGCTCTCGGAAATGGAACGCAACAGCGTCCCGGCCGGGCCGATCTATGCGGTCGACGAGATGTTCGAGGACCCGCAGGTGCGCCATCTCGGCATCGCGAAGCCGGTGAGCCATCCCGAACTCGGCGATATCCGCTTGATCGGCCAGCCGGTGACGCTGTCGCGCACCCCCGCCGACGTCGCGACGCCGACGCCTGCGGCCGGCGCCCATAACGACGAGATCCTGGCCGATCTCGGCTATGACGAAGCCGGGCTCGCGCGCTTGCGGGCCGATGGCGTGATCTGACGGAGGCCTGCGTGAACGACGAAATCCTGTATGCGGTCGAAGGCGAGGTCGGCACGATCACGCTCAACCGACCCCAGGCGCGCAACGCGCTGACCTTCGCCATGTACGAGCGCATCGCCGAGATCTGCCGCGACCCGGCCGCGCATGGCGATCCGCGCGTCATCGTCATGACCGGCGCGGGCGAGAAGGCCTTTGCCGCCGGCACCGACATCGCGCAGTTCCGCGCCTTCTCCAGCGCCGAGGATGCGCTGGCCTATGAGGAGCGGATCGAGACGGTGATCCAGACGATCGAGCGCTGCCCGATACCGACGATCGCCGCGATCTCCGGCGCCTTCACCGGCGGCGGGGCGGCGATCGGGCTCGCCTGCGACCTGCGCATCGCGACGGAGACGGCCCGCTTCGGCTTCCCGATCGCGCGCACGCTCGGCAACTGCCTGTCGATGGAGAATTACGGACGGCTCTACGCCATCCTCGGACCGGCGCGGGTCAAGGATATCGTCTTCACCGCCCGGCTGGTCGAGGCGGAGGAGGGCGCGCGCATCGGCCTCTATAACGAGCTGGTGCCGGACCATGGGGCGCTGATGCGGCGGGCTCGCGAATTGGCCGAAATCATTGCCGGCCACGCGCCCCTGACGATGCGCGCGACCAAGGAGGCGATGCGCCGCCTGACGGCAGCGACCGCTGCGGGCATCGACGGCCACGACCTTGTGACGCTCTGCTATACCAGCGCCGATTTCCGCGAGGGGATGGAGGCGTTTCTGGGCAAGCGGACGCCGAACTGGCAGGGCAGGTAGCGCCTCCAATTTGCCACCCGAACCACGCCGTCATCCCGCGCTTGACCTCCGGGGCTCCCTACCCAGCCGTCATTCTCGGACGCAGCGAAGGGGAGATCCGAGAATCTCAGGCTGGAAGGGGCGCCGGATGCACTCTTCGGCATGAGATGCTCGGGTCAAGCCCGAGCATGACGGCCTTGGGCTGCCCGATAGCGCTATCTCAGTCCGCCTTTCCCAACAGCCCGAGCTCGTGCAGCAGGGCCGCGCCCGTGCGCACGCCGCTATGGAAGCAGTCCAGCGTCATGTTCTCGTTGGGGGCGTGGTTCGCCTCGTCGTGATTGGCGTAGGGCGTCACGAAGGCGGGGATGCCGAGAATCTTGGTGAAGACGTAGTTCGGCAGGCTGCCGAAGCCGGCGGGGATCAGCAGGGGCTCCTCGCCCTGCGCGGCAACGAAGGCGCGACGCAGCGGCGCGGTATAGGGCGAGGCGATCGAGGTTTTGGAGGGCTGCATGCCCTTCTCCTCGGCGATAAACTCGACCTCCGGCGCGTGCTTTTCGACGTGCGCCCGGACCTTGCGCAGGATGTCCTCCGGGTCCTGCGCCTCGACGAGGCGGATGTCGCATTTCACCAGCGCCTCGTTCGGCAGCACGGTCTTGGTGCCCGGCCCGCCATAGCCGCCATGGAAGCCGTTGATCGTCAGGGTCGGGCGGAAGCAGAGGCGCTCGTAGAACGGGCGATCTGCCGGCGCGTCGAGGCGGGTGAGGCCAACCCCCTGCTTGAAGGCCTCGATATCGAGCGGCAGGCGCGCGACCGCTTCGAGCTCCTCCGCCGTCGGCGGCTCGACGGCATCGTGCAGGCCATCGATGGTGATCTGGCCCTCGGGGTTCTTCATCGTCGCGAGCAGATGCACCAGCGTCCAGATCGGGTTCGGTACGACGCCGCCGAAATTGCCGGAATGGACGTCGCGGCTGGCGTGGCGGCAGCGCAGGTCGAAGGAGACGACGCCGCGCGAGCCGAACTTGATCGAGGGCGCGCCGCTGGCATGACGCGGGCCATCGGCGGTGACGGCTAGGTCGGCCTTCAGCAGATGCGGATTGGCGCGGACGAAGCCGGCGATGTTCGGGCTGCCGATCTCCTCCTCGCCCTCAAGCACGAGGATGACGTTGCAGGGCAGTTCGCCATGGACCCTCAGATGGGATTCGATCGCGAGGATCTGGGCGAAATGCTGGCCCTTGTTGTCGCCGACGCCGCGCGCATAGAGCCGGCCGTCGCGGATCGTCGGCTCGAAGGGGGGCGAGACCCATTTGTCGAGCGGGTCGGGCGGCTGCACGTCGTAATGGCCGTAGAGCAGCACGGTCGGCTTGCCCGGCGCCTTCTCCCAGCGCGCGACGACGACCGGGTGGCCCTCGGTCGAGATCAGGCTGGTTTCGAGGCCGATCTCGGTCAGCATATCGACGAGCAGGACGCCGACCTCGGCGATGCCGATATTCTCGGCGCTGATGCTGGGATGGCGCAGATACGCGATGAGGCGGTCGAGGAAGGCGCTGCGGTTCGCCTCGATATGATCGAAGACCGCGGCGAGTGCGTCTGAGGAAGCCATAGCCAATGCCTGACAGGAGAGGAATCCGTGCCGCCCGCCAAGCGGGGGCGCAAGTGGCGACCGTGCGGCCACCGAAGGCAGCCTAAACGCGGGGTGAGTGGCGCTCAAGCGCGGGCAGGGCGGCTAGGGCGACTGGCTGCCCTGCGGAATTCGCTGGGCGCGTCGCGGTTCATGCAGCGATGCAAGGCCGGTTTGCGGCCGGCGCGGCTACGGGCCGTTGCTTTGGGGGCGGCCGGCTCTATCGTCTGCGGCCGAAGCCTCATCCGATTCAGACGGAGCCTACCATGGCCGATTTGTCCGCCTTCCCGATCACCAAGCGCTGGCCCGCCGCGCATCCCGAACGCATCCAGCTCTATTCGCTGCCGACGCCGAACGGTGTGAAGGTCTCGATCGCGCTGGAGGAGCTGGAGCTGCCCTACGAGCCGCATCTCATCGACATCGGCAAGAACGAGACCTGGGGGCCGGAATTCCTGTCGCTGAACCCCAACGGCAAGATCCCGGCGATCATCGACCCCAACGGCCCCGGCGGAAAGCCGTTCGGCCTGTGGGAATCCGGCGCGATCCTGCTCTATCTCGCCGAAAAGACCGGCAAGCTCCTGCCGAAGGACCCCGCCGCCCGCTACGAGACCATCCAGTGGGTGTTCTTCCAGATGGCGGCGGTCGGCCCGATGTTCGGCCAGCTCGGCTTCTTCCATAAGTTCGCCGGCCGCGAATACGAGGACAAGCGCCCGCGCGACCGCTATGCCAGCGAGAGCAAGCGCCTGCTCGCGGTGCTCGAGACCCGGCTTGCGAGCCACACCTGGATCATGGGCGACGACTACAGCATCGCCGATATCGCGCTGCTCGGCTGGGTCCGCAATCTCGTCGGCTTCTATGGCGCGGGGGAGCTCGTCGACTATTCCAAGCTGACCCATGTCCCGATCTGGCTGGAGCGCTGCCTGTCGCGCCCGGCCGTGCAGCGCGGCCTCGACAGCCCGAAGCGCCCAGCCTGAGCGGGGTCGCGACGTGGCTATCACCATCTACGGCATCAAGAATTGCGACACGATGAAGAAGGCGCGCGCCTGGCTCGACGGCCACGGCGTCGCGGCGGGGTTCCATGACTACAAGGCGAGCGGGATCGAAAAGGCCTCGCTCGAACGCTGGGTCGAGGAGCATGGCTGGGAGACCGTGCTGAACCGCGCCGGAACGACCTTCCGGGCATTGCCGGATGCCGAGAAGCAGGGGCTCGACGCCGCAAAGGCGATCGCGCTGATGCTGGCGCAGCCCTCGATGATCAAGCGGCCGGTGCTCGACCTGGGCCAAGGCAAGACGATCGTCGGCTTCAAGCCGGAGATCTATGCTGACGCAGTCGCGAAGGGGTGAGCCCTCCATGCTCCGTCATTCTCGGGCGACGCGCAGCGTGGACCCGAGAATCTCGCGCAGAAAAGGGCTGAGCCCTCTGGTCATGAGATGCTCGGGTCAAGCCCGAGCATGACGACGAGAGAGGGGCATCCGGCGCGCGGGTGTCTTCCCTAAACCCGCGCGCTGCTCTACCTCGCTGGCCATGACCGTTCAGCCTCAAGTCCTGCAGCCCGAAATCGCTGCCACACCCGAATTCAGTTTCAAGGTCGCGGCCCGCGACGGCGCCGCGCGCACCGGTGCGATCACCATGCCGCGCGGCGTCATCCGTACGCCGGCCTTCATGCCGGTCGGCACCGCCGCGACCGTGAAGGGCATGTATCCGGAGCAGGTGAGGGCGCTCGGCGCCGATGTCGTGCTCGGCAACACCTATCACCTGATGCTGCGGCCGGGCGCAGAGCGCGTCGCCAAGCTCGGCGGGCTGCACACGTTCATGAACTGGCCGCACCCGATCCTCACTGACTCGGGCGGATTCCAGGTGATGTCGCTCGCCAACCTGCGCAAGCTCACCGATGAGGGCGTGACTTTCCGCTCCCATATCGACGGCTCGAAGCACATGCTGAGCCCCGAGCGCTCGGTCGAGATCCAGAACCTGCTCGGGTCGGACATCGTGATGCAGCTCGACGAATGCGTGGCGCTGCCTTGCGAGGAAAAGGTCGCGGAGAAGGCGATGCGCCTGTCGCTGCGCTGGGCCGAGCGCTGCAAGACGGCGTTCGGCGATCATCCGGGGCGGGCGCTGTTCGGCATCGTGCAGGGCGGGGACGTGCCGCATCTGCGCGTCGAAAGCGCGCGGGAGCTCGCCGCCATGGACCTCAAGGGCTATGCGGTCGGCGGACTGGCCGTCGGAGAGCCGCAGGACGTGATGCTGGCGATGATCGAGACGGTCGAGCCGCATCTGCCCCAGGAGAAGCCGCGCTACCTGATGGGCGTCGGCACGCCCGACGATATCGTGAAAGCGGTGGCGCGCGGCATCGACATGTTCGACTGCGTCATGCCGACGCGGGCGGGGCGCCACGGCCAGATCTTCACCCGCTTCGGCCGGATGAACCTGAAGAACGCCAAGCACGCGGAAGACCCGCGCCCGGTCGACGAGCAATCCTCCTGCCCCGCCGCCAACGGCTGGTCGCGCGCTTATCTGCACCATCTCGTCAAGGCCGAGGAGATGCTCGGCAAGATGCTGCTGACCTGGGTGAACCTCGCCTATTACCAGGACCTGATGGCAGGCCTGCGCGCTGCGATCGCTGCCGGACAACTCGACGATTTCATCGCCGAGACCCGGGAAGACTGGGAAAGGGGCGAGCCGGCTTGAGCACGGGCCTCGCCCTGCTGCCTCTCAAGATGGCGCTCGCGGCCTGCGTGGTCGTGAGCTGCTCGATGCTGGCCGAGCGGGCCGGGCCGCTGATGGCGGCGATGATCGCGACCCTGCCGATCTCGCTCGGCCCGATCCTGGTCTTCCTGGCTCTCGACCATGGACCCGGCTTCGTCGCGGGCGCCGCGCTCGGCACGATGAACGCCAACGCAACCCATGCCAGCTTCGTCCTGAGCTATGTCCTGCTTGCCCAGCGCCACGGCGTTGTCGTCTCCCTCGGCGGAGCGCTGGCGATCTGGACGGTGCTGCTGCTGGGGCTTCGCAGCATGGCGCTGTCGGTGGCTCCGTTGACGGTGCTGACGGTGCTCGCGCTGTTCGTGGTGCACCTGCTGGTGCGGCCCTATCTCAGGGTGCGCGCCAGGCCGCCGGCCGGGATCTCGCGCTATGCCATCCCGATCCGCGCGGCCTGCGTCGCTGCGCTGGTGGGGGTCGTGACCGGCTTGAGCGAACGCGTCGGGCCGCAATGGTCCGGCATCCTTGCCGGACTGCCGATCATCCTCTCCAGCCTGATCATTATCCTGCACACGCGCGCCGGCGGCCCGGCCGCTGCAGCGGTCATCGGCAGCAGCGCGCTCGGCCTGCTCGGGGCGGGGCTGGGGCTGGCGGCGGTGCATCTCGCCGCCGTGCCCTTGGGCTCATGGACGGCGTTGGGCCTCGGCCTCGCCATCGCCGTGGGCTGGAACCTGGTCCTGCTCGGGCTTGCGCGTCGGACGTCGCCATGACGCCACGAACAGGCCGCCGATGATCAGCACGATGCCGATCCATTGCAGGGCGGCGGGCCATTCGCCCAGCACCGGGATCGCCAGCGCCGTTCCGGTGACGGGGATCAATGGCGGAAAGCGCCCTACGACGGCTGCCCCAAGCACATGCGCGGCGCGACCCCATAGCCACAGCCCGATGATCATGTTCAGCACGCCCTGGTAGAAGCCCTGGAAGGCGAAGACCGTCCAATGCGCGCCGAAGCCATGGTGGAAGAAGGCGAAATAGAACGGCAGATAGGCGAGCGACAGCACCGCGACGATCGCCGCCGCATGAAGCCCGTCGATCCGCCAGCGCTGGACCATCAGCGGGTAGAAACCCCAGAGCAGGCCGCAGCAAAAGAACATCAGGTCGCCCGTCAGCGTGCCGTGGCCGCCCGCCGAACCGGCGATGGCGAGGCAGGCGAGCCCGGCGAGCATCCCCGCGGTTCCGGCCAGGAGATTGCGTGTGATTGCGGCTCCGAACATCACCACGCTGCCGACGATGCCGATCATGGTCACGGTGCCGGGCGTGATCGTCGCGCCATGCGCCGCGGGCGCAAGGCTCAAGCCCGTCAGCATGAGAAAGCTCATGGGGAAGCCGCTCGAGACGAGCAGGAAAAGGCCGCGCCCCCAGCCGACGCCGCTGCAGTTCAGGAGCCCTCGCCGCAGGAAGAGTGGCAAAAGCAGCAGACCGGACGTTCCGAAGCGGACGGCCATCATATCGTGCGCTGTCATGCCGTGCAGCACGGCGTAGCGGCTGACGACAAAATTGGAGCCGAAGACAAGGACGCTGAATATCATGCCGGCAATGGCCAGGCGGCGCCGCCGGCTCTGCTCGCGGTGGTGCGCCGGGTGATCGGTGGTGCCCTGATCCATGCGCCGCCATAGCGCGGATTGCCGGCCAGGCGTTACCGGACCTTTTGCATGGCGCCCGCGCGTGCGGCGGCAGACCGCATTTGCGCCCCGTTTCGGCCCTGCTGGCGCCCAGGCGCGACGGCTTCCTGGCATTGCAACATGCGAAGGGGCGCAGCAATGCGGAGCGCAGCCGATGACGAACGACACTGACATTCCTCGACCGCGCACGATGGCGGCGCGCCTGGGCGGCGATCTCCTGCTTTCGCTCGGCGTCGTGACGGCCGTCGCAGTGGTGGTGCTCGCCCCTGCCTGGGTCTCGGAGGCAGCGCCGGAGCGTGCCAGGGCACCGACCATGACGTTGCTGCGCGACGGCAAGATCGGCGACCGCTTGGCGGAGCTCGATGCAAACGGCGAGGGCGCCAACGCGACCGAACGACCGTTGACGCCGGCGGCTCTGGCGATGCCGATGACCGTGGCCTGGCCGGAGGAGGGCGACTGGACAACGTCGTCGCGCACGAAATTCCAGCAGGCGGACCTGTCCGCCACCACGGGCAGCGTGAGCCTGCCGCCGCGCCGTATCGCCGCTCTTTCGGAGAAAAAGGCGTCGGCGGGAGCCGCGCCGCTGGCGATCCTGCCGCCCGTGTCGAGTGCTCGCATCGAGTCGATGCAGACGGCGGAACTCGTGGAGCGTGAGCGGGGTGCGTCGCCGCTACAGTCCTATCTCGTTTCGCCGGCGATGAAGGTCGTCGATGTGGTGTCCGGTGCGGCCGGAAGCATTCAGGCGGCCGGGTCGTGGACGCTCAACCAGGCGAGCGGGCTGCTGCCGCGCTGGTGAGCGCGGCAGCCTGAAGGACCCGATCACGCCAGCGCCTTCAGCGCGCTGCGGCCGGCATAGACGGCTTGCGCGCCGAGCTCTTCCTCGATGCGCAGGAGCTGGTTGTACTTGGCCGTCCGGTCGGAGCGGGCGAGCGAGCCGGTCTTGATCTGCCCGCAATTGGTCGCGACGGCGAGGTCGGCGATGGTGGCATCCTCGGTCTCGCCCGAGCGGTGCGACATCACCGCGGTGTAGCCGGCGCGCTGTGCCATTTCGACGGCGGCGAGCGTCTCGGTCAGCGAGCCGATCTGGTTGACCTTGACCAGGATCGAGTTCGCCGTCTTCGTCCGGATGCCCTGCGAAAGGCGGGTGACGTTGGTGACGAACAGATCGTCGCCGACGAGCTGGCACTTCGAGCCGACGAGATCGGTCAGCGCCTTCCAGCCCTCCCAGTCATCCTCGGCCATGCCGTCCTCGATCGAGACAATCGGGTAGCTGCCGACGAGCTTGGCGAGGTACTTGGCCTGCGCCTTGGGATCGCGCGTCTTGCGCTCGCCTTCGTAGACGTAAGCGCCGTCCTTGAAGAACTCGGTCGCGGCGCAGTCGAGCGCCAGCGCTACGTCCTCGCCGGGCTTGTAGCCGGCGGTCTCGATCGCCTGCATGACGAAGTCGAGCGCGGCTTCCGCCGACTTGATGTTCGGGGCGAAGCCGCCCTCGTCGCCGACATTGGTGTTGTGGCCGGCGTCATGCAGCTTCTTCTTCAGGGTGTGGAAGATCTCCGCGCCCATGCGCAGGCCTTCGGCGAAGGAGGGCGCGCCGATCGGCATTACCATGAATTCCTGGAAGTCGATCGGATTGTCGGCATGGGCGCCGCCATTGATGATGTTCATCATCGGCACGGGCAGGACGCGGGCCGAGGTGCCGCCGACATAGCGATAAAGCGGTAGGCCGGAGGCTTCGGCCGCGGCCTTGGCGACGGCGAGCGAGACGCCGAGGATGGCGTTGGCGCCGAGCTTCGACTTGTTGGGGGTGCCGTCGAGATCGATCATCACCTGGTCGATCGCAGTCTGGTCTTCCGCGTCCATCGCCACGATGGCCTCGGCGATGTCGACATTGACCGCCTCGACCGCCTTGAGCACGCCCTTGCCGAGGTAGCGCGACTTGTCGCCGTCGCGCAGCTCGACCGCCTCGTGCGCGCCGGTCGAGGCGCCGGAGGGAACGGCAGCGCGCCCCATCGAGCCGTCTTCAAGAACGACATCGACCTCGACCGTCGGATTGCCGCGGGAATCGAGAATCTGGCGTCCGATGATGTCGATGATCGCGGTCATGGCAGGCTCCGGAAGGGGCGGGCGGGGTTACAGGCGCTTCTAGCCAAGAGCCCGCCGCGGGGAAAGCCTCAATCCGCAGGTCCGTGAGCGCATGACGACGGCCCGATGGCGTGCGGCTTGCGGATTTCCCGGTCGTTCAGACGCTTCGTCCCATCGGGAAACGATCATGTTTCAGACCATGCCTGCAAACCGCCGGCCCTCACGCTCATCTGTCCTGTTCTGGTCAGGGCTCACCGTCCTGTGGTGGGCCGGACTCTGCCTTTTTGCGGGGCGGCCGGTCTGGTTCTGGTAGGTCCCCCGCTTCGTCGGGCAGGCCGAGATAGCCGCCGAGGAGGAAGCCGGCCTGCAGTGCAAAGAGATAGCCGATCCAGACGAGGACGACGAACAGACCGAATTCGCCGCGGATGATCCATGCCGGGAAAGCAAGGAGCGTGACAGCGACGCTCGCGAGAAGGATTGCCGGATAGCCGCGGGACAAGCCGATCAGAAGGCCGATCAGGAATAGTGTGCCGGCAATGATCATATAGTTCGGTCGAGGCTTCTGATTTCGTGAAATCGACCTAGAGCGTACCGTGCGATCGCGCAAACAAGCGTGTGGAAGATCGAGAAATTTTTAAGAAAACTTCACGCTCAATTACATAGAACTTGATCGTTCTATTTCAGAATCCGTTCACGGAGCGTGCTGCTCGTGCAGCCGGCCTTCAGGCTCGCGGGATGTTCTACAGGGAAAACGGAAGCCCGCCGGCGGCGGTTCCCATACCGGGCAGAGATGCTCTAGAACCCCGGCCAAATGCAGGAGCATCCCATGACCATCGACGCCTCGACCTTGCAACTCGGCCAGAGCAGCGCCTTGCCCGCCTCGCCGGAGGAGGCGCGGTTCGACCGCGTGCCCAATCCGCATGCCGGCACGCATTATCTCGCCCGCTTCACCTGCCCGGAATTCACCTCGATCTGCCCGGTCACCGGCCAGCCGGATTTCGGCATTCTCGTCATCGATTATCTGCCGGGCCAGTGGCTGGTGGAGTCGAAGTCGCTGAAGCTCTATCTCGGCTCGTTCCGCAACCATGGCGCGTTCCACGAGGATTGCACCGTCGGCATCGGCAAGCGGCTGGTCGATCTTCTGGAGCCGGAATGGTTCCGCATCGGCGGCTACTGGTATCCGCGCGGCGGCATCCCGATCGACGTGTTCTGGCAGACGGGCGAGCCGCCGAAGGGTCTCTGGCTGCCCGACCAGGGCGTCGCGCCCTATCGCGGGCGCTGAGCTTCCGTCGCGCCGAGCATTGGCAGGATGCGCGGCGCGGCAAAGCCGAGTAGCCCGATCCCGATAGCAAAGAGGGTGACCGCGCCGGTCGTGCCGAGCAAGTGCAGCGCGGTTCCCATCAACACGGGGCCGAGCGCGTGGCCTGCAAACAGCGAGCAGGCGAACAGCGAGACCGCCGAGCCGCGGGCGCCGGGCGCGAGTTCGGTAGCCTGCGCCTGAAACGTGCCGTGCATCAGGAAGAAGCCGAAGCCGTTGATCACGAAGAACAGCACGGCGCTCCACCACGGCAGGAAGGGCAGTGCGAACAGCCCATAGCCGATCGCCATCAGGATGCCACCGACGACCGGCATGCGGGTGGGCCCGATCCGATCCACCAGAATCCGGGTCGAGAGACCGTAGATCAGCCCGCCGATGCCAGTTCCCGCGATGACCAGTCCGGCGAGCGAAGGGCCGATACCGGACCGCTCCTGCAGGATCGCGGCAACGAATGGAGGCATGCCGAAAATCAGGCTGCCCTCGGTGATCACCAGTGCATAGAGCAGCTTCGAGCGCGGGTTCGAGAAGACGGCGGCGTAGCTCGCGACCGCTCCCCCAAAGGTCGGGCGGCGGCGCACCGCGCCAGTGCGGGGCCGCATCGTCAGCGTCAGCATCAGGAACGCAATTGCGGCAATGCCGCCGGCCATCAGGAAGACGCCCCGCCAGCCGAGATATTCGGCGATCACGCCGGAACAGGCGGCGCCGGCCATCTGGCCGAAGATCATGATGACGGTGAAGCGGCCGAGCGTGACCTGGCGCTGTGTCATTGTCGCGCGATCGCCGATCGCCGCCATCGCGATCGGGATGATCCCGCCGGCCACGATGCCGCTGGCGGCGCGCAGCGCGAGCAAGGCCTCGAAATTCGGTGCGAAAGAGCAGGCGCTCGACAGCAGGACCAGGAGGGCAAGGCAAGTGCCGATCGTGCGGATCTTCCCGACCGCATCGGCGATGGGCCCCAGAATCGGCTGGCCGAAAGCGTATGAGAAGGAGAATGCCGTCGCCATCACCGCTATCTGCGCTATCGACGTCCCGAAATGAGCGGCGAGCGTCGGCACCAGCGGATCGATGAGGCGCATCGTAAAGGTCGATGCGAAGCCGCAGGCCCCCAGCACGAGGACAAGCTTTTTGAGCGACGTCTCGGGTGAGGCTACCGGCGAGGCAGGTTCAGACATAGGCGACGGCCATCGGGGCCATGCGCGACTTGGTCAGGCGGTCGAAGCCCTGCAACTCGGCGATCAGCCCCTTGAACTCGGAAAGCGGCACCATGTTGGGTCCGTCCGAAGGGGCCTTGTCGGGATCGGGATGGGTCTCGATGAACAGGCCGGCGACGCCGACGGCGACCGCCGCGCGCGACAGCACCGGCACGAATTCGCGCTGCCCACCGGTGGAGGCACCCTTGCCGCCGGGCTGCTGTACCGAATGGGTGGCGTCGAAGATCACGGGCGCGCCGATCTCGGCCATGGTCGGCAAAGCGCGCATATCGGACACCAGCGTGTTGTAGCCGAAGGAGGCGCCGCGCTCCGTCAGCATCACGTTGGGGTTGCCGCTCTCGGTGACCTTGGCCGCGACATTGACCATGTCCCAGGGCGCGAGGAACTGGCCCTTCTTGACGTTGACGACGCGGCCGGTCTTCGCGGCCGCAACGAGCAGGTCGGTCTGGCGACACAGGAAGGCCGGGATCTGGAGGATGTCGACGACCTCGGCGACGGGCGCGCACTGGTCGGCCTCGTGGACGTCGGTCACGACCGGCAGGCCGGTGCGCTCGCGGATCTCGGCATAGACGGGCAGGCCAGCCTTCATCCCCATGCCGCGGGCGCCCTTGACACTGGTGCGGTTGGCCTTGTCGAAGGAGGCCTTGAAGACGAGGCCGATCTTCAGCTCGTCCGCGATCTCCTTGAGCGCCAGTGCGCATTCCAGCGCATGGTCGCGGCTTTCCATCTGGCAGGGGCCGGCGATCAGGGCGAGCGGCAGCGCATTGCCGAAGCGCACCGGGCGGGCGAGATCCTCGCCGATGGTCACGATGGCGTTGGGAGTCATGGCGGCGTCCTTGTCCAGCGGGCCGCCGGGCTTATGTCCGCGAGCCCTGCCGGGTCAAGTCAGGACGGTCCTGCGGAAAGCGGATCGGCCATGTTTGGTGGGAACGGGCTGGCGAAGCGGCAGCGAGGTCTGTAAATTCGCAGGCGAAGCACTATCTCGGGTGACGATGCAGGATCGGATGTGGATACGGCGCGGACGGGAATGATGCAGTCAGGCCAGGACAGGGCAAGGCAGATCGGGCAGCTGGCGCGCACTAGCGGCGGGCTGGTCATGGCCGATCGCCCCAAGCGCGGCCAGCCGCCCGATGGTGGCGGGCGCGACGGCAACGGGCGCGAGGGCAGCGGCACCGCGGTCCTTACCCGGACGCGGACGCGCAAGCCCAATCTCTACCGTGTCCTGCTGCTCAACGACGACTACACTCCGATGGAGTTCGTCGTTCACGTTCTGGAGCGGTTCTTCCAGAAAGACCGCGCCGCCGCCACGCAGATCATGATGCATGTGCATCAGAACGGCGTCGGGGAATGCGGCGTCTTCACCTATGAAGTCGCCGAGACCAAGGTTACGCTCGTCATGGATCTGGCGCGCAAGCACATGCATCCGCTGCAATGCGTCATGGAAAAAAAGTAGCCTTGGGTTGATCGGACACACCCTAAACAGATAGGAGCGCGCCCCTTGCCGAGTTTCTCGCGCAGTCTCGAACAGGCGCTTCACCGGGCTCTGGCTCTGGCCAATGAGCGCCGTCACGAATACGCCACTCTCGAACACCTCTTGCTCGCGCTGGTCGACGACCAGGACGCGGCGGCGGTGATGCGCGCCTGCAGCGTCGATCTCGACCTGCTCAGGCGCAATCTCGTCGATTACATCGACGCGGAGCTGACCAATCTCGTCACCGACGGGCGCGACGATTCCAAGCCGACCGCCGGTTTCCAGCGCGTCATCCAGCGTGCGGTGATCCATGTCCAATCCTCGGGCCGCGAGGAGGTGACCGGTGCCAACGTGCTCGTCGCGATGTTCGCCGAGCGCGAGAGCCACGCGGCCTACTTCCTGCAGGAGCAGGACATGACCCGCTACGACGCGGTCAACTATATCAGCCACGGCATCGCCAAGCGCCCCGGCGCCGGCGAAAGCCGGCCCGTCCGCGGCTCCGAGGAGGAGGGCGAGCCGCAGCGCGAGCAGCGCTCCGAACAGGGCCAGGCCGAGGACAAGGACAAGAAGAAAAAGGAAAGCGCGCTCGACGCTTACTGCGTCAACCTCAACCGCAAGGCGAGGGATGGGCGCATCGATCCCCTGATCGGCCGCGAGGCCGAGGTGCAGCGCACGATCCAGATCCTGTGCCGCCGCCAGAAGAACAATCCGCTGCTGGTCGGCGACCCCGGCGTCGGCAAGACCGCGATCGCCGAGGGGCTCGCCCTCAAGATCACCCGCGGCGAGGTGCCCGAGGTGCTGGAGGACGCGACCGTCTTCTCGCTCGACATGGGCACGCTGCTCGCCGGCACGCGATATCGCGGCGATTTCGAAGAGCGCCTCAAGCAGGTGATGAAGGAGATCGAGGCCCACCCTAAGGCGATCATGTTCATCGATGAGATCCACACGGTGATCGGCGCCGGTGCGACCTCGGGCGGCGCGATGGACGCCTCGAACCTGCTCAAGCCGGCGTTGGCCTCTGGGGGCCTGCGCTGCATCGGCTCGACCACCTACAAGGAATACCGCCAGTATTTCGAGAAGGACCGGGCGCTGGTGCGTCGTTTCCAGAAGATCGACGTCAACGAGCCGTCGGTTCCGGACACGATCGAGATCCTCAAGGGCCTCAAGCCCTATTTCGAGGAGTTCCACAAGCTGCGCTACACCAACGACGCCATCAAGGCCGCGGTGGAGCTTTCGGCGCGCTACATCCACGACCGCAAGCTGCCGGACAAGGCGATCGACGTGATCGACGAGACCGGTGCCTCGCAGATGCTGGTGACCGAGTCCAAGCGCAAGAAGACGATCGGCGTCAAGGAGATCGAGGCTGCGATCGCGACCATGGCGCGTATCCCGGCCAAGACCGTCTCCAAGGACGATGCCGAGGTGCTGCGCAACCTCGAGAACACGCTGAAGCGGACGGTCTACGGCCAGGAGAAGGCGATCGAGGCCTTGTCCTCCTCGATCAAGCTCGCCCGCGCCGGCTTGCGCGACGGCGAGAAGCCGATCGGCTGCTATCTCTTCGCCGGGCCGACCGGCGTCGGCAAGACCGAGGTGGCACGCCAGCTCGCTTCGTCGCTCGGCGTCGAGCTGATCCGCTTCGACATGTCGGAATACATGGAGCGCCACACCGTCTCGCGGTTGATCGGCGCGCCTCCCGGCTATGTCGGCTTCGACCAGGGCGGCCTGCTGACCGACCAGATCGACCAGCATCCGCATAGCGTGCTGCTGCTCGACGAGATCGAGAAGGCCCATCCCGACCTGTTCAACATCCTCTTGCAGGTCATGGACCACGGCAAGCTGACCGACAATAACGGCAAGCAGGTCGATTTCCGGAACGTCATCCTGATCATGACGACCAATGCCGGCGCCGCGGACATGGCCCGCAATGCCTATGGCTTTACCCGGACCAAGCGCGAGGGCGACGATACCGACGCGATCAACAAGCTGTTCGCGCCGGAATTCCGCAACCGGCTCGATTCGGTCGTCTCCTTCGGCCATCTGCCGAAGACGGTGGTGGCGCGCGTCGTCGACAAGTTCGTGCTTCAGCTCGAAGCGCAGCTCGCCGACCGCAACGTCACGATCGAACTCTCCGACGAGGCGCGCGAGTGGCTGGTCGAGAACGGCTATGACGAGGCGATGGGTGCCCGGCCGATGGCCCGCCTGATCCAGCAGACGATCAAGACGCCGCTGGCCGACGAGGTGCTGTTCGGGCGCCTCAAGAACGGCGGCGCGGTGAAGGTCGTCGTCGTCCAGTCCGAGACCGGCATCAAGGTGCTCGGCCTCGAATTCCCGGACGGACCGGCCAAGCCGAAGCCGGAGAAGGATGTCGAGGCGGCAACCGCCAAGCGCGCGCCAAAGCCGCGCGCGAAAGCTGCGTCTGCCGGCAAAACGACCAAGACTCCGCCGCGGCGAGCGCCTAAAGGTGGCGGAACGCCTGATGGAACGGATGGCGCGCCGAAGGCTTCGGCCAAAAGCGTCCGCACCGTGCCGAAGGTTCCGCTGACGAAGGCCTGAGAACGTGTTGTTCAAGCGAAAGACTGCGAACCTCGCCGCGGAGAGCGGCGAGGTATTTCAGGAGGCTCAGGCGGCGCCGGTGGCGCCTGCGCGCCCGACGAAGGAAAAGCTCGGCTGGTTCGAGAAGCGGGACCGGCGCCGCCGGCGTCGCAAGATCTTCGAGGAGGTGCTGGGCTGGATCCTGGTACCGGCTTTCATCTACCTGATCTACCTGGGCTTTCAGGCCATCGGCGGCATTCCCAAGGAATTGACCGACTTCGCCAACGAGCTCATCGCCATCGCGATGAAGGGCGGCAAGGGCTGACGGCGGCGCTGCTCGTGCAGGAGATGCAGAGCGGGCCGGCTTGCCGGCGCCTATGCAAGCGCTGCGTGCATGGACGATAGAGGTTAAGGCCCAGCACGTTCCGGGCCTCAACCCCTTGACCCCATCCTGCACCGATGACCTCATGAGCGTATCCATCGACTGGAGCTGGCAGCGCGTCGCGCTGGCCGGCATGCGAGATGCGCTGATGCTGCCGGCCTGGATCGTCGGCTTCGGGTTGCTCGGCGTCGGCTCGCTCGCTCGCGATGTCGGCTATCCCGTCGATGTCGCCGTGCTCTCGACCATTCTGGTCTGGGCCGGCCCCTCCCAAGTTCTGTTCTTCGCCTCGATCGCCGCCGGCGCCGCCTGGAGCGCCATCGCGATCGCGATCGGCTTCGCCTCGCTGCGCTTTCTGCCGATGACGATGGCGATCCTGCCGCTGCTGCGCCGGCCCGGCCAGAGCCTCTGGCTGCAGCTCGTGCTCGCGCATTACGTCGCGGTCACCGCCTGGAGCGAGGGCCTGCGGCGCCTGCCCGGCATCGCGCCGCAGCAGCGCGTCGCCTATTTTCTCGGTTTCGCCAATACCTGCATGGCGGTGAGCTCGATCGGCACCTTCACCGGCTATTATCTGCTCGGCGCGCTGCCGATCCCGTTTGCCGCCGGGCTGCTTTGCCTGACACCAATGTTCTTCCTGGTCTCGCTGATGGCAGGTTTGCGCCATCGCGGCGACGTGGCAGCGCTCATTCTTGGACTCGCGCTGGCGCCAATCTGCGAGCGCTTCATCGGCGGCGGTTTCGACCTGATCGTCGGCGGGCTCGTGGCCGGAACCTTGGCGTTCCTGATCGGACGAAAGCGAAAGCCGGCATGACCCAGCCGATCGCCGTACTCGACGGGCCGTTCTGGCCTTATCTCGCGCTGATACTCTTCGCCGTGCTGCCGACGGAGATCTGGCGCTGGCTCGCGGTCGGCTTTGCGGCCGCGGCCGTCATGCTCTTCGACAAGCGCCGGATGATGCTCGCGATGCTCGCCGGAGAGACCATCCTGATCGGCGGCGTCTGGCTGCTTGCGGGCTAGGCACAGCCTTGTCGTTCCGGAGCGCGCCGGAGGCGCGAACCCGGAATCCACGACGGGTCGAGCGGTCTGCAACTCCGCGTGAGAAGTCTCACCCGGTCCTGGGTTCCGGGCTCTTCGCTGCGCGAAGCCCCGGAATGACAGTCGTGGTCCGCACTGTCTAAGCTTCCAGCAATCGTATGACGTGGCGGAGCTTGTCGGGGTTGCGGATGATGTAGATCGCGGCCACCGCCCCGTCGCGGATGTCGAGAGCCATCGCCTGCACGGTCTCGCCGCGCTCAAGGCTGACATAGCCGGGCAGGCCGTTGATCGTCACGAACTCATAGCGCGTCGTCGCGCGTGCCTGCCGCTCGACATGGCGGCTGATGCCGGCGAAGAAGCGGGCGATCCTGTCGCTGCCGAGGATCGGGTTCAGCACCGAATTGACCTTGCCGCCGCCATCGGCGCGCAGGATCGCGTCTTGGGCGAGCATACTCTTCAGGATGGTGGCGTCGGTGCTGTGGGCGGCGTCGAAGAAGGCTTTCGCATAGCGCCTTGCCTCGTCGGGCGAGAGCGGATGGCGCGGGCCATCCTCCTCGCGGGCATGGCGGCGCGCCCGCGAGACGAGCTGGCGGCAAGCCGTCTCGCTGCGGCCGAGCGTGTCGGCAATCTCCGCGAAAGGCAGATCGAAGACGTCGTGCAGCAGGAAGGCGGCACGCTCCAGCGGGGAGAGCCGTTCCAGCGCGAGCTGGAGCGCATAGGGAACATCGATCGCCTCGTCGGCGCTGGGCGCGCTGCCGATCGCCTCGATCAGGGGCTCGGGCAACCAGCCGCCGACATAGGTTTCGCGCTTGCGCCGGGCCGATTTCATCAGGTCGAGGCAAAGCCGCGTCACCACGCGCCCGAGCCAGGCGCGCGGGTTCGCGATCGCTCCGGGCACGGATTCGTGCCAGCGCAGCCACGCATCCTGCACGACATCCTCGGCGTCGCTGAGCGAGCCGAGCATGCGGTAGGCGAGGCGGGTCAGGTAGGACCGGTTTGCCTCGAAAGGGCTGGCAGGCGCGCCCGTCATGCGCGCCGGAGCGGTGTCATCAGGCGGCAGCCTCGGTCTTGCGCGGCCGGTCGGCCGGGTGGCGCGTACGGAAGCCGCAATTGATGCGGTTCCAGGTGTTGATCGCGCCGATGGCGAAGGACAGATCGACGCTGTCCTTCTCGCTGAAATGCTCCCGGAGCTCGGCGTAAGCCGCGTCACTCGGGCTCCGCTCGGCCACGCGCGTCAGCTCTTCCGTCCAGCGCAGGGCAGCGCGCTCGCGGGGCGTATAGAGCTCCGATTCGTCCCAGGCGCTGAGGAGATTGATGCGGGTCTCGGTCTCCCCGGCCTTGCGCGCATCGAGGATATGCATGTGCAGGCAATAGGCGCAGCGGTTGATCTGCGAGGCGCGTATCTTCACCAGCTCCATCAGGCTGTGCTCAAGCGCCGATTGATTGACGTAATCCTGCAGGACCAGCATGGCCTTGTAGGCTTCGGGAGCGACCTGGAAGGCGTTGAGGCGTTGGCTCATGATTGTCTCCATCGGTTGATGAGGACAAGACGAGGCAGCTCGCCTCGCTGTGACATGGCTCGTCAGATTTTTTTCAGGGCCTCGCGGATTTTCTCGGCATTGCTGGCGAGAACCTCGTTTTTCTCCATCGCACCGGTATGCGGGCGCAGCGCCACGCCCTCGAAGCGCGGCATCACATGGACATGGAGATGGAACACGACCTGGCCGCCGGCGGCCTCGTTGAACTGCTGGATGGTGACGCCTTCGGCCGAGAAGGCTGCCTTCACGGCGCGCGCCAGCGTCTGCGTGGTCAGCGCCACCGCCTTCAGGGCGTCGGCCGGCGCATCGAAGACATTGCGGCAGGGCGTCTTGGGGATGACCAGCACATGGCCGTCGGCGCGCGGCATGATGTCCATGATCGCGAGCGTCTCGGCGTCCTCGTAGACGGTGTGGGAGGGCAGCTCGCCGCGCAGGATCTTGGCGAAGACGTTGGATTGATCATAGGCGGTCATGGCGGGTCCGGCAGGATCGAAAAGGGTAGGCGCAAGCTGCGGCGGGGCGGCTGAAGCGTCAAGGGCGGAACCGGGTGATGTCCGCGCCTCAGGCGCCAAGCGGCAGCACGGTCTCGACATGGGCGTCGAGGACGAGGTCGTCGCTCGCGCCCATCACCTGAAGCTCCGTCACGGTGAGGCGGAGCAGAGGTTTGCCCCACCAGCGGGTGACGATATCGGCCAGTGACGCGGTCTCGGTCGCGTCGAGATCATCGCTGAAGTTGTAGAGACCCACGAGCCAGAGGTCGCCCGGCGCCCGGCCGAAGGCGGCCTGCACCTCCTGCAGCGTGTTTCGGCCGGCGCGCTTCTCCGGATAGACCGGGAGGTAGAGCCGCCCGCGATTGACGTTGCCGGAGAAGAGCCCGCGCAGCTCGACCGTGAAGGGTCCGATCGTGCGCAGGGCTTCGCGTGTCTCTGCGGAGATAGCCGCAGGCTCGGCGAGGCTGAGCGTGCCGCAGACCGTGGCGTGCAGGCGGTCCTGTCGCCTCGGCAGGATGTCCCAGGCGATCTTGCCGGCAAAGGGCGCGGCCTTGAGCTCGGCCTCCAGCGCGAGGAAGTCAGGAGAGGCGCGCAGGGCTCCGTCCTCGACCGGCAGCACCAGCGAGTAGACCGCCGGGTGGCGGCCCATCTCGTAGAACTTGCCCTCTCGCCGGGGGATGACACCGGGATGCTCCGGCGCGACCAAAGGCAGATGCGCCATCCGGTAGCTGTCATCGAGCGTGAGCGGCGTGGTGAAATCGGTGAGGCTGCGGCGGTAACTGAGCCCGTCGTCCTCGCAGAACACGGGTGCCGCTGAGACCGGACTTGCGAGTGCGGCGTCAGTCATCGGCGGTATCCGTCTTGCGGAAGGGGCTTTCGGCTGCGAGCGCTTCGCGGGCCGCCGCGATCTGCTCGCGCTCCTGCGCGAGATAGGCGGCGACGGGACGGCGCAGGCCGGGATCGGCGATATGATGCAGCGAGCGCGTCATGACCGGCCGGTAGCCTCTTGCGAGCTTGTGCTCGCCCTGCGCGCCGGCTTCGACGCGGGCCAGGCCATGGGCGATCGCATAATCGATGGCCTGGTGGTAGCAGACCTCGAAATGCAGAAAGGGGTGATCCTCGATGCAGCCCCAGTTGCGGCCGTAGAGCGTATTGGCGCCGCGGAAATTGATCGCGCCGGCGATGTAGCGCCCGGCGCGCTTCGCCATCACCAGCACGATGCGCTCACCCATCGCGGCGCCCACTGCCGAGAAGAAGGCGCGGTTGAGATAGGGCCGGCCCCATTTGCGCGTGCCAGTATCCTCATAGAACGAGAAGAAATCATCCCAGACCGCCTCGGTGAGGTCGTTGCCGGAGAGGACATCTACGGCGATGCCGTTGGCGAGCGCCTCGCGCCGCTCGCGCTTCAGCGCCTTGCGCTTGCGCGAGGCCAGCGTCGCGAGAAAATCGTCGTAGGTCTTGAAGCCTTCGTTCTGCCAATGGAACTGCAGGTCGTTGCGTTCGATGTAGCCGGCCTGTTTCAGCGTGGTGACATCCGGCTCCTGCACGAAAGTGACATGGACCGAGGAGGATCGCGTTTGGCCGCGCAAGGCTTCCAGCCCGCCGACCAGAGCCGCGCGGGCTTCCTCGGCGCGCATGCCCTCCGCGACCAGCAGGCGCGGGCCGGTGGCGGGGGTGAAAGGAGCGGCGACCTGAAGCTTCGGATAGTAGCGCCCGCCGGCACGCTCATAGGCGTCGGCCCAGCCATGGTCGAAAACGTACTCGCCCTGGCTGTGGCTCTTCAGGAAGCTGGGCGCGGCTGCCAGCAACTGGCCTGAATCGTCCTCGACGAGGAGATAGGCCGGCGACCAGCCGGTACGGCCGCCGGTGCAGCGGCTGTCTTCCAGCGCCACGAGGAATTCATGGCTGACGAAGGGATTGTCCCGGTCGAGCGCGGGATCGCCCGGCAGCGCGGCGGATGGCGAGATCGCGTCCGCCAGCGCATGGGGATTGGCGCAGGCGTTCCATGCGCCCGCGGGGACGGCCTTGAGGGAGGTCGCGACACGAACGGTGAGATCGCCGCGCTCCGCTTCGCTCAAGGGCGAAAACCCTCGAAGACCATCTGGTCGGCCATGGCGGCGGCCCGCTGCCGCTCCTCCGGCGTGCGCACCGTCCAGCTCATCAGCGGCAGGCCCAGCGCGCTGCGGCAGAGATAGGGCGCGGCGCTGTCGAGATCCGTGACCTTCCAGGAGACGAAGTCCGGCCGGCTCTCGGTGAAGTGCAGGAGATTGGCGAGGGCATGCTTCCGGTCGGCTGAGAGCTTGTCGTAATCGCCGTAACCATAGGCGTTCATCGCGACGATGCCGCGCGGAATCTCGGGCGCCAGCTCACGCAAAGCCGTCACGATCGCGGGATCGAAGGACTTGATCACGATCGGATGGCTCCTGTAGCCCGCCATGACGTCCACGGTTCGCCTCGTCAGCGCGAGATCGCCGTCGAAGCGGCTCTTGATCTCGATGACGACAGGGACGCGCCCGCCGATCAGGTCGAGAAAGGCCGACAGGGTGAGAATGCGATCGTCGGAACCCTTCAGCGTCACGGCGCTGAGTTCCGCCGCCTTGCGCGCCACGATCGCGCCGGTCTGGCCCGTCAGCCGGTCGAGCACGAAGTCGTGAAACACGACCGCTTCGCCATCGGCGGTGAGTTGGACGTCGCATTCGATACCGAAGCCGCCTGCGATGGCGGCCGTGGCGGCGGACGGGCTGTTCTCGATCACGCCCGCCGCGAGATCATGCAGGCCGCGATGGGCGATCGGCCTCGCCACCAGCCAGCCCAGATCGGGCCGGCCGGCGCCCTTGAGCGCTCCCTGAGGCATCAGGCGATCTCGAAGATGGCTTCGACCTCGACGGCGGCATCGGCCGGTAACTGGGCGACGCCCACGGTCGAGCGGGCATGGCGGCCCTTATCGCCGAGCACCTCGACCATCAGGTCGGAGGCGCCGTTCATGATCGCCGGCAGCGCGGCAAAATGCGGGGTGGCATTGATGAAGCCGCCGAGGCGGACGCAGCGCACGATGCGGCCGAGATCGCCGCCGAGCGCAGCCTTGGCCTGGGCGAGCACGTTGATGGCGCAGAGGCGCGCGGCTTCGAGCCCGGCTTCGTTGAAGATCTCGGCGCCGAGCTTGCCCTTGTGCTGGTCGGATAGCTTGCCGTCGAGCCCGAAGCAGATCTGGCCCGAGATGACCAGCAGGTTGCCGGTGATCACATAAGGCACGTAGTTGGCGATGGGCGCGGCCGGGCTCGGCAGGGTGATGCCGAGTTCGGCGAGTCGGGTGTCGGCGGCGTTCATGGGCTTGGCTCCGCGAGCGAGACAGTGTGCATTCGGGCAGGCCTTTCATGGCCGATGGCCGGGCGGCCCGCAAGCACCGGGGCATGCCGAGCGGGCAAGGCCGATGCGATGCTTGAGAGCGGCTCCTCCGCCATGTTTGCGCCATTGCCGCAATGCACCTAGATTTCGCAACAGGCCAGACACGGACGAGCGGCGCATGAACGGAACAGTCACGAAGCTCGCGGCGAGCGCGAGCGGGGTTTTCGCCGGGACGCTGGTTCTGGCCGCGATGCCGGCCTGGGCGCAGGCTGCACCGGAGCGGGTGCTGCTGGCGCCGCATCGCGCGGTCTATGACCTCGTGCTCGACAGCGGCAAGCCGTCCGGCAATATCGAAACGGCAAAGGGCCGCATCGCCTTCGAGTTCACGGGCGATGCCTGCGAGGGCTACGCGCTCTCCTTCCGGCAGGTGACGCAACTCGGCACCGAGTCGGGCCCGCGCCTGATCGATGCCCGTACCACCAGTTTCGAGGCCGGTGACGGCGCGAATTACCGCTTCAAGACCGAAAGCTCCACCGGTGGCGCCAAGCCGGATACGGTCGACGGCACCGCGCAGAAGAGCGGTAGCGGCTATGAGGTGAAGCTGCGCCAACCCAAGGCCGAGACCCATCGCGAGGCGAACGACGCCCTGTTTCCGAACGCGCAGATGAAGGCGGTGATCCAGGCCGCGCGGGCCGGGCAGAAGACGCTGAACGTGCGGCTCTATGACGGCGCGAATTCTGGCAAGGAGGTCTACGACACGCTTTCGATCATCGGGAAGCGCATCGAGACCGAGCCCTCCGAGAAGCCGCTGCAGCGCCCGGAATTCGAGACGATGGCGCGCTGGCCGGTGACCATCTCCTATTTCAAGGCGGGCTCGGGCGAATCGACGCCGGCCTACAGCATCAATTTCGAGCTCTACGAGAACGGCGTCACGGGCGCGATCCGGCTCGATTACGGCACCTTCTCGTTGCGCGGCACGCTCACGCGTCTGGATCTTCTTCCTCAGGAGCCTTGCGCGAAGTAGTGGGTTCCGACGCGCGGCGCTGCGGCAGCCTGAGGCTCAGGCCCTTGCCGATCGCCTCGTCGCCGAAGCGGGCGCGCAATTTGTCGAGCGCGCCTTCCATCGCCTTCAGGCGCGGCGTCGCGGTATCGGCGAGGTCGCCCCGGTCGGCGGCTTCAGGCGGGCTGAAGTCGCTCGCGCCGATGCCGATCAGCCGGTAATGCGCGCCGTTGCATTCACGCTTCAGCAGGTCGCGGCCTGCCGCGAAGAGGCGGGCGGCAAGCTGCGTCGGCTCGGGCAGGCGGGCGGCGCGGGTGATGATGTGGAAGTCCGCCGTCTTCAATTTCAGCGTAATGGACCTCCCCGCAAGCTCCTGCGCCTTCAGGCGTTTCGAGGTCTTCTCGCAAAGCCGCCACAGGATCGGCTCCAGCTCTTCGAAGCGTGCGAGGTCGACATCGAGGGTCGTCTCGCTTGAGACGCTCTTGGTCTCACGCTCCGGCGTGACCTGGCGGGCGTCGATGCCGTTGGCGAGGTTCTTGAGGCGCGGTCCGTCCTTGCCGGCCAGCTTGAAGAGCTTGTCGACGGGAGCCTCGCGCAGGTCACCGATCAGCTTGAAGCCTCCTTCCGCCAGCTTTGCGACGCCGGCCGGGCCCATGCCGGGGATGAGGCTGATCGGCTGCCCCGCCAGGAACGCGACGGCCTCGGCCCGCCCGATGATCGAGAAGCCGCGCGGCTTGTCGAAATCGGAGGCGACCTTGGCCAGGAACTTGGCATAGGAGAGGCCGACCGAGACGGTGATGCCGAGCTCGGCCTCGACATGCCTCGCGAAGCGCGCCAGCGTTACCGCAGGGCTGGCATGGTGCAGCCGTTCCGTGCCGGAGAGGTCGAGGAAGGCCTCGTCGATCGAGAGCGGCTCGACCAGCGGCGTGAGCTCGCGCATGAGCTGGCGCACCTGGCGGCCGACCGTGACGTATTTGGCCATGTTCGGCTTGACCACCACGGCTTCCGGGCAGGCCTTCAGCGCCTTGAACATCGGCATGGCCGAGCGCACGCCATAGGTGCGGGCGATGTAGCAGCAGGTCGAGACCACGCCACGCTTGCCGCCGCCCACGATCACCGGCTTGTCCTGGAGGCTCGGATCGTCGCGCTTCTCGATCGTGGCGTAGAAGGCGTCGCAATCGATATGGGCCAGACTCAAGGCGTCCCGCTCGGCATGGCCGAGCAGCCGCGGCGAGCCGCAGGCCGGGCAGCGCTTCAGCGACCCGCCGACATCGTGATCCGCGAGGCAGTCGCGGCAGAGAATGCGCGGCGAGGGCGCGCCGGCGCTCAAGAGAAGTCGTCCGGCTCCGGCCCGGCGAGAACGCGCCTCGCATCGGCGACGATTTCGGGATTCAGCCTTAAATTTCCGGCAAACTCCAGCAGGAGCGAATCGCTTGAGCCGATATGGTCGAGCACGGCGGCGAGAAAGCCCGGCTCGCCGGCGGCTTGGCGCAGATTGGCCGGGTTGAGGCCGGTCACGCTCAGAAAAGGCTCGATCCGTTCGGGTTCGGCAGCCAGGAAAGCAAGCGCCTGGAGCGCGAGCGCCTCGGCTTCGTCGGGTGTGGGTCGTCGTAACATGGGCTTTGAGTCGCGTATCCGGTTTGCGTTTCGTCAACTGCTCGCGTGCTACGCAATCATCTGATGACGCCGCCAATTTGGAAAGCCCGCCTTCGGCGTGAGTCTTCCCGGCGCGAATGAAGGGCGGCCCGATGAAGACGGTTCTGATCGTCGAGGACAACGAGCTCAACATGAAGCTCTTCAATGATCTGCTCGAGGCCCACGGCTATGCGACGCTGAAGACGTCGGATGGCATCGAGGCGATCGAGCTGGCGCGGACGCATCACCCCGCGCTGATCCTGATGGATATCCAGCTTCCGGAGGTCTCCGGGCTCGAGGTCACCAAATGGATCAAGGAGGATGACGACCTGAAGTCCATTCCGGTCGTCGCGGTCACGGCCTTCGCGATGAAGGGCGACGAGGAGCGGATCCGGGAAGGCGGCTGCGAGGCCTATCTCTCCAAGCCGATCTCGGTCGCGAAATTCCTGGAGACCGTCCGCACCTATGCCGGCGCGGCCTGAGCCGGCGAAAGCACAGCCATGACTGCCCGCGTCCTCGTCGTCGATGACACCCCCGCCAATGTGAAGCTGCTCGAGGCCAAGCTCTCGGCCGAGTATTTTGGCGTGGTCACGGCGACGAACGGGCGCGATGCGATCGCACTCTGCGAGCGCGGCGAAGTCGATATCGTGCTTCTCGACGTGATGATGCCGGGCATGAACGGCTTCGAGGTCTGCCGGCGCCTGAAGGGCGCGCCTTCGACCGCGCATATCCCGGTGGTGATCGTTACCACGCTCGATCAGCCGCGCGACCGCTTGCAGGGCCTCGATGCCGGCGCCGACGATTTCCTGACCAAGCCGCTCGACGACACCGCGCTCTTCGCGCGCGTCCGCAGCCTTGCTCGGCTGAAGGCGATGACCGACGAGTTGCGCAGCCGCGCCGTCGCCTCGGTTCGGCTCGGCATCGCAGACCCGCTCGCAACCGCCGCGGCCGAGACCGGCCTCAACGGTCGCATCCTTGTGATCGAGGACCGTCCGAACGTCGCCGACAGGCTGCAGAGCGCGCTCTCCGCCTTCCATCTCGTCGAGATCGAGAGCGACGGGCAGCAGGCGGTTGTGCGTGCCGCGGAGGGCGATTTCGACGCCGTCGTCGTCAGCCTCGACCTGCAGGGTCAGGATGGCCTGCGCCTGTGCAGCCAGTTACGCTCGCTGGAGCGCACCCGCAATATCTCCGTCCTGCTGATGGGCGAGGCCGAGGATCGCGATCGCATCCTGCGCGGGCTCGAAATCGGGGCGCATGACTTCCTCATCCGCCCGATCGACCGCAATGAATTGCTGGCGCGCGTGCGCACCCAGGTGCGGCGCAAGCGCTTCACCGAACGGTTGCGCGACAGCGTGCAGTCCTCGATGGAAATGGCGGTGATGGACCAGCTCACCGGGCTGCATAACCGCCGCTACATGGACAACAGGCTGTCGGCGATGTTCGACGAATCGGCGCTCCGGGCCCGCTCGCTCTCGCTGCTCGTGCTCGACATCGATCATTTCAAGTCGGTCAACGACAGTTGGGGCCATGATGTCGGCGACGAGGTTCTGCGCGAGTTCGCCGACCGGGTGCGGGCGTGCACGCGCGGCATCGATCTCGTCGCGCGCATGGGCGGCGAGGAGGTCGTGGTCGTGCTGCCCGATACCGGGCGCGATGCGGCCTATCGCGTCGCCGAGCGCATTCGCGAGCGGGTCGAGGGTTCGCCCTTCGCGGTCCAAAACAACACGCGCGACATCAAGGTGACGGTTTCCGTCGGCGTCTCCAACCGGCGCGCCGGGGATGCATCCTCCGCCGACATGATGAAGCGTGCGGACGATGCGCTGTACCGGGCCAAGGCCGACGGCCGCAACCGCGTGATCGTCGCCAGCGCGGCGTAACGGCCGGTCCGCGCTCGATCTCTTCCAGCCCTGTTCCCGCCAGTCGACCCCCGCAGGCGGCGCGCGCCGGGCGATGCGTTTTCGCGCCATCTTCGAGCTTGTTCTCAGACAGTTGAGGCAAGTCGTTGATGTCGAGCCGGGAAACGCGGCGGAGCAGCGCGGGCTGCCGCAAGGTTTAAGCTTAGCCGGTAGGGTTAACGATTGATGTACGGCGCCGATTGGTCGGATTTGATTGATTCGGACCCGTCGCATTGTAGAGATTGTGCAACGCAGCGATCAAAGAGATCGCTCGCGAATGCCCCTCGGGTGCTCAGGTCCGCCGCATCTCCTGGGAAACCGAAGGGCTCGGTCGGTCGGTGACGGAATTCTGGCCTCCTCAGAACCGCCGCCGGCCGGCCACCCTGCGTTTCAAGATTTCAGCCTGCTTCCGCGCGCGAATACTTGACGCATCTATCCCGGCCGCCCGACGCAGTGCCCCGTCACGCGACCTCAATTGCGTGCCGGTTCGCTCTTCGGACGCTGATGCCGTGTGGTGTCACCGGTTGGGACCGACCAGGTCGCCGTCCAGGTCTCGCTCAAGGTGCGATTTCTCGACCTCAGGAACATCCGAAGCTCGGCCGACTGACCGTCCGGCAGCGTTGCATCGACAATCGCGCGCACGCCTTTCAGCGGCGCGTTGAACGTCAGGATCTTCGTGGTGATCGCCCCTGCCGTCGTCGTCGCGACAAGCTCCAGGCGATCGGGCTCGCTCTGGTAATAGGCGAGGTCGCCACCGGCAAAATCGACAATGAAGCGCTTCGTGCCATTGCCATCGACGACGCCGTCTTCGATGTCGGAGCCGTTGAACGTCTGTTGCACCTGCGCATAAGGGTGCAGGTGACCGGTCGTCGAGATAGCCGAGATGCGGTAGCGGAACTCGGCCGGCTGCCCGCTCGGCAGAGGCTTGTCGGGCGTCCAGCACGTCACGATGTTGTCGAAGGCCTCGTTATCCGTCGGAATCTCGATGAGGTCGATCCGGCCTCCGCCCCAGTCGCCCTGCGGCTGGACCCAATAGCCCGGCCGCGCATCGTAGCGTGCTTCCAGGTCCTGATAGCTGCCGAAGTCGCGGTCGCGCTGCATCAGGCCAAAGCCGCGCGGGTTCGTGTCGCCGAAGCTCGATATGCGCAGCGCCTTGGGATTGCGGATGGGTCGCCAGATCCATTCTCCGCTGCCGGACTGCAGCATCAGCCCGTCGGAATCGTGAATTTCCGGGCGGAAATCGGTTCTCTGGCTGAGATCGCCCTCGCCGGCCTGGAACATCGAGGTCAGCGGTGCGATGCCGATCCGATCGATCTCCCGGCGCGGGATGATCGTCGCGGTGACGTCCATATGGGTGTCCCGGCCCGGGCTGACGACATAGCGAAAGGCACCGGCGACCGACGGGGAATCGAGCAGGGCATAGATGACGAGCGTGGTCGTGTCGCGCGAGGGCTCCTCGATCCAGAGCGCGCGCATGAACGGGAACTCCTCGGGGCCTTTGCCGCCGACATCCAGGGCCAGCGAGCGCGCCGACAGGCCATAGCGATGGCCCCGGCCGATCAACCGGAAATAGCTCGCGCCCAGGAACGAGATGATTTCGTCCTGCACCTTCGGGTCGTTAAGGTTGGTGGTGACAGCAAAACCTGCGAACCCCAACGCCGGTGAGAGACCCTTCGGCACTGGGACCTTGCCGTACTCGAACAAGCCCGTCGTAAACGGGATCGGGATCGCGTTGCCGTGGTTGATGATGTGAACCTGAACCGGCTTGTCGTGCAGAAAGCCGAGATGGAAAGGCAGCAGGCGAAAGTCCGAGCCGCCCTCGCGCCAGAAGGCCCTGTCGCGGCGAAACCGGATTTCTCGATAGCTGTCATAGGTCAGATTCGAGAGCTCGGCCGGAATCTTCGCGCTCTCGGCATCGAAAGGTTGTCTTGCCAAAGCCATCGCTTGCTGGACGACGTCGTCATAGCCGAAGGCTTTCGCGGCGCCTGCGGGCGCCTGGGCCTGCACCGAGCGGTTTGCCATCAGGCAGGTGCCAGAGAGCAAGGCGAGCATCGTGCGGCGAGACGGCATGGACAACGTGTGTTTCCCCCGGAATGGCTTGCGAGCCTCTGTTGGCTGGCGCCCATAGAACCCCGGCGCGATGCCGCGGTTCCCGGAGACCTCGAACGACATCCGGAGCGGAAAAGGATTTCAGGCGGAGCGGGGCCGGCGGTTCGGGAGCGGCTGGTTTGGAACCCTGTTCGCCGGCTTCGGTTCATCCCGCAGGAGGATGGATCAATGCCCAAGAATTCCGACCGCGTGACGGATGCCCCGGCCCCATACGACACGGCCCGGAGGCCCGGCCAGCCCGGGGACGAAAACGAGAGCCGTGCCGGCCCCAATCCCCGCTCTGCCCATCCGACCGGGCCGCATGCGCCCTACGAGCCCGATGATCCGGAGGGGCTGGCGGCCGAGAAGCACCATTCGGAGCGCGTGGAGATGCGGACCGAGCCCGCGGAAGAACGCAAGCCCAGCGGGACGATCAAGGTCGTCGATCTCGCGAAGCGGCCTGACTGAGCGTGCGCGTCGAACAGCGCGCGATTTCGCGGCTCATTGCCCTGTTCCAAAACGCGATCGCGCTTTTTCAGCGGTCGCGCGGCGTGGCTCCGGGCGGCAGATCGCCTCGCCGCGATGTCGCCAGGACATCGGCGACGCGGCTCTCGGGCAAGGCATAATCAGCACGGGCGGCGTCGGCTGAGATATAGCCGAGGGCGAGGTCGCGCTCGATGCTGCTCTGATCCCGCTCGGCCGGCGCGCCGTAGCCTGCGCCGCCGGGGAAGGCCATGACGACCTTGCGGCCATGCGGCACGAACTGCTTGCCCTTGCCCTTCATGGCCGTACCGTCGTCGAGCGCGATCGTCGTCGGCGCGCCGCCGCCGCCACCGCGCCGGCCGCGTGCTGGATGGTGGACGCGGTCGAACATCGCCTGGATGTCGAACTCGTAGCCGTCCCAGGCGCCGACCTCCATATACTGGCCGAGGCCGCCGCGATGCTGGCCCTTGCCGCCCGAATCGGGCCGAAGCTCCTTGCGCCAGACGATCACCGGACCGACCTGCTCGGTCGCCTCGACCGGCATCGTCATCACGCCCGAGGGGAAGGCGGTGGCGTTCATGCCGTCGAGGGCAGGCCGCGCGCCCGAGCCGCCCGAGTTGAAGGTCAGGACTTCGGCGCGGACCGCATCGGTCGGCCAGGGGCCATCGCTGCGCGGCCGGAGCGAGACTTGGAAGTTGCACAGGCTCCCGGCGCCCTCGGCCGGGACGAGACCGGGCAGGAGCTTGTCGAGCGCGTCGTAGATCGTGTCCGGCACCATGTGGCCGATGATGTGGCGCAGCGCCACCGGCGCCGGCCAGACCGCGTTGACGATGGTATGCTCCGGCGCCGTGATCCGGAACGGCTCCAGCGAGGCCGCGTTGTTCGGGATTTCCGGCGCGATCGCGCATTTCAGCGCGTAGCAGGTATAGGCCTTCGTATAGACCAGCGGCACGTTGATGCCGTTCTTGTCGACGCCGGAGGTGCCGGCCCAGTCGCAGAGCACGCCATCCGGCTCGATCGTGATCTTGACGCAGAGGTCGATCGGCCGGCTGTAGCCGTCGATCCGCATATGGCCCTCGGCCTGGCCGCGCGGCAGAGCCGCGATCTTGTCGAGTGTCGCCTGGCGGGAATTGGTCAGGATGAAATCGGAGATTCCGGCGAGATCGGCGAGTTTGAACTCGACCATCATCTCGATCAGCCGGCGGTGGCCGATCTCGTTGCAGGTCGCCAGCGCATAGACGTCGCCGACAAGCTGGTCGGGTTCGCGGACATTGCCGCGGATGATCGTGACCAGCGTTTCGTTGACCGTGCCGCGGTCGGCAAATTTCATGATCGGGATATGCAGGCCTTCCTCGTAGACCGAGTTGGCATCGGCGCCGAAGCCGCGCCCGCCGATATCGACGATATGGGCCGTGCAGGCGAAGAAGCCGACGTGGCGCCCCCCATGGAAGGACGGGCTGACGACCGTGATGTCGTGCAGGTGGCCGGTGCCTTCCCAGGGATTGTTGGTGATGTAGACGTCGCCCTCGGCGATATTCTCGCGCCCGATCCGGCGGATGAAATGGGCGACGGCATCGGCCATGGCGTTGACGTGGCCGGGCGTGCCGGTCACCGCCTGCGCCAGCATCTCGCCCTTCTCGTTGTAGACGCCGGCGGAAAGATCGCCGGCCTCGCGCACCGAGGTCGAGAAGGAGGTGCGGATCAGCGCCTGCGCCTGTTCCTCGACGACCGAGATCAGGCGGTTCCACATGACCTGATAGGCGACCTTGGAGATATCAGACATGAGCGGGCTCCTTCCGCGCAGCGACGGCGGCGGGTGCGGCTTCTGAAAGGCGGATGTCGATGCAGCCGTCGTTCAGCGTGACGGCGAAGCGGCTCGACGGCAGGATGATGGTGGTCTCGTCCTCGGTGACGATGCCGGGGCCGTCGATCCGGCTGCCCGCGGGCAGCGCGGCGCGGCTATGGGACCCAGCCTCGACGCGACGGCCGAGCCCGGCGTCGAAGACGGAGCGGCTGCCTTGCGCCGATGCGTCGCGGGTCTGAGAGACCGGCGCCACCGGGGCGACGGCCTCCTGAGGCGTATGCGCGTTGACCGACCAGACCGTGATCTCGGCGGCGAGGCCCTTCACGGTGCGGCCGAACAGGTTGGCGTACTCGTGCTCGAAGCGCTTGAGGATAACGGCCGGATCGGCGGAACCGGCCTCCTCCGGCGTCAGCGTGACCGGGATTTCCCAGCCCTGGCCGGCATAGCGCATGTAGATCTTGTATTCGGCCTCAATCGCGCCGTCCCAGCCGCAGGAGCGCACCACCCGCGTCGCTTCCTGTTCCATCTCGTCGAAGAGTTTGGTGACGCGTGACGAATCGAACTGGGCAAGCCGCATGAACAGGGTGCGGTTGGCCTCGAAGCTGAACGGTGCCCTGAGGAAGCCGATCGCCGAGCCGACACCGGCGCCGGGCGGCACGAGGCATCTGCTGATGCCGAGCTTCTCGCAGAGTCGGCCGGCATGCAGGGGGGCAGCACCGCCGAAGGCGATCATCGTGTATTCCGAGAGGTCCTCACCGTTCTCGACGGCATGGACGCGGGCGGCATTGGCCATGTTCTCGTCGACGACCTCGGCCACGCCCCAGGCGCTTTCCAGGGCATCCATGCCGAGCCTGCCGCCGATCTCGGACGTCAGCGCCGCAGCCGACTGGTCGGCGAAGAGGGGAATCGTGCCCGCTGCGAAATTGTCCGGATCGATCTTGCCGAGAATGACGTCGGCGTCGGTTACGGCCGGTCGCTTGCCGCCGCGGCCATAGCAGGCCGGGCCGGGCTCGGAACCGGCGCTTTCCGGGCCGACGCGGATCTGGTTCATCGAGTCGACATGGGCGAGGCTGCCGCCGCCGGCACCGATCTCGACCATGTCGATCACGGGAATCGAGATCGGCATGCCCGACCCCTTCTTGAAGCGATAGGTCCGGGCGACCTCGAAGACGCGGGCGGTCTTTGGCGTATAGTTCTTGATCAGGCAGATTTTTGCGGTGGTGCCGCCCATGTCGAAGGACAAGACCTTCTTCAGCCCGTGACGCGCGGCGATATCGGCGGCGAAGACAGCGCCGCCCGCAGGGCCGGATTCGACGAGGCGCACCGGGAATTCCGAGGCGCTTTCCAGCGAGATAATGCCGCCGCCTGAATGCATCAGGAAGATCGGGCATGAGGCGCCCTCAGCCGCGAGCCGCCCCTTCAGCCGGACGAGATAGCTCTTCATCAGCGGCTTGATGAAAGCGTTGGCGATCGTCGTGTTGAAGCGCTCGTATTCGCGCATCTGCGGCGAGACTTCCGAGGAGAGCGAGACCATCGCGCCCGGCAGGCGCTCAGTCAGCACCTCCTGGATCAGGCGCTCATGGGCGTCGTTGACATAGGAGTGCAGCAGTCCAACGGCCACGCTCTCGTAGCCGGCCTCGCGCAATTCGTCGGCCAGCGTCTCGATGGCGACGCGATCCAGCGGGATCAGGACATTGCCGCGAGCATCCATGCGTTCCCGGACGGTGTAGCGGCGGTTGCGCGGCAGCAGCGGGGCAGGCAGCGTCAGGTTGAGATCGTACTGCTCGAAGCGGCTCTCGGTCCGCATCTCGATCACATCCCGGAAGCCCTCGGTGGTGATCAGCGCGGTCTTGGCGCCGCGCCGCTCGATCAGCGCATTGGTCGCCAGCGTCGTGCCGTGAATGATCTGACCGATGGCGGAAGCCGGAACGTTCGCCTTGGCACAGACCCGGTGCATGCCCTCGATGATCGCATCCTCGGGGGCAGTGTAGGTGGTGAGTACCTTGGTCGAGAACCGCTCTCCGTCCTGCTCGAGCACGACGTCCGTGAAGGTTCCCCCGATATCGACGCCCAGTCGAGCCCCGAGAATGGACATGGCTTACGCGCCTCCGTTGTCTGAGAGGCGAAAGATGGAGCCGGCCGCCGATGTCGTCGAATTATTATTCTCTATGTTATTTGATAGATTATCTTTATCGCCGCGGCCTCTGCCCGGTCGCCTCCGCGTCTTGTGCCTGACCGTCCAGATGGTGCCGAGCCGCTCGCTCCCCGGCGAGCTCGGCCGCTCGCTTGAGCAGAAAACTGGCGGGGGTATGGGCGTATGAGGCCGTGAAGATCAGGGCGCTCGGTTTCCATTCATAGGGGAATTCCACGAGCTCGCCATTGTCGAGAAACTTGTCCACCAGCGTTCGCGACATCGGCGCGATGCCGAGACCGTCGAGGGTCATCTGCAGGCTGGCTGCGAGGCTGCTCGACGGCACGATCCGAACCGGCCTCTCCCAGTTATCGCGGAAATGCGCCGAGAGCTCGACGAAATGCCGCGTATTGCGCGCGTGGGTGAGGATCGTATGCGACGCCATCGTCGCAAGATCGGCGCCGGTGAGCCCGAGCGCTGGCGAGGCCACCCAGAGGTATGGGACGGAGCCGAGATCGACATTGGTGATGTTGAAGTTCGAGATCGGGCCGTTGAGCAGGCACAGGTCGAGCGACCGCGAAACCAGCTCCTCGCGCAGCTTGATGGTCAGGTCGACCCTGAGTTCGACATCGACATTCGGGAAGACCTGCCTGAGGTCGAGCAGGTAGTCGCGCAGCCAGGTCTGGGCGATGAGCTCTGCGACGCCGAGCCTGAGGATGCCGACCTGCTGGTCGGAACGGATCGACTGCTGCGAGAATTCCTCGGAGGCGAGCAGGACACGTTCGGCCTGTCCGAGCAGCGAGTGGCCGATCGGGGTCAGCGCGACCGAGCCGGAATCGCGGTGGAACAATCGCACGCCGAGTACGGATTCGAGCTGCGAGATGCGGACCGAGATGTTGGGCTGTGTCGTGTTCAGGCGCTCGGCCGTCGCCCGGAAGCTGCCGAGCTTGGCCACCCAGACGAAGCTCTCAAGCTGCTTCAGCGTCCAGTTCGGCATCGGCCTTGTATCCTCCGGACAAGCAATTTTCGGGCCGCAGGGCGCATTGATAAATAAAATCTATCGCAACAACAGATAATTTCAATTGGCTGCTATCGCGATAACGCGCTCGACTGAGTTGTAGCCGTCGATCGGGCTTCGGCACGGCTCCGGCTTCTCAAACGCGCGCGGCCTCTCCGCGGCGCTACAAGAACGAGGGGAACCATGAACCGCAGAGCTCTGATCGCGTCCGCCGCCCTTGCCCTGAGCGTTGGGCTCAACGCTCCCGCCATTGCCCAGACGAGCTGGACCATGGCTTCCGGCTATCCGGAAAGCAGTTTCTTCACCCAGAACATCCGGCAGATGATCAAGGAGATCGAGGAGAAGAGCGGCGGCAAGCTCAAAATCGACCTGCGCTCCAACGACAGCCTGATCAAGCTCGATGCGGTGAAGCGCGCCGTGCAGTCCGGCCAGATCCAGATCGGGGAGATCCGCCTCGGCGTCTACGGAAACGAAGGCGCGATGTACAATCTCGACAACATTCCCGGCGTTGCCACCTCCTATGAGCAGGCGACCAAGCTGACCGACGCCCAGGCGCCGTTCTTCGATGCGCTGTTCAAGAAGAACGGCATGCGCGCCATCACCTATGTCGCCTGGCCGGGCCAGGGCTTCTACACGAAGGCAGAATTGAAGGGGCTTGCCGACCTCAAGGGCCAGAAGCTGCGCATCTATTCCAAGCAGACACAGATCATGGGCGAGAAGCTCGGCATGGAAGCGTTGATCCTGCCCTTCGCCGAGGTGCCGCAGGCCTTCTCGACCGGCATGATCCAGTCGCTCTGGACCAGCGCCCAGACCGGTACGGACGTGCAGATCTGGGACTATGTCAAGCACTTCACTTACACCGGCACGATGCACAACAAGAACGCGATCCTGGTCAACGAGCGCGCTTTCCGCCAGCTGGATGCAGCGACGCAGAAAGTCGTGACAGAAGCCGGCGAGGCCGCGACGAAGCGCGGCTGGGAGCTTTCAAAAAAGGCGGGTGAAGAGCGCGAGGCCGTGCTCAAGAGCCATGGGGTGACCATCGCCCAGTCGCCGAAGGATATCCTGGATGCCATCGAGGTCGCCGGCAAAGGCATGGTCGCCGACTGGCTGGGCACCGCCACGGCCGAGGAGAAGGCCGTCTACGAAACCTATCAGAAGAGCCTGAAGTAACCGCTCCGGCTGCACGCTGCCTCTCCCATGAACCACGGCCAGCGGGGTTACCGGTGATACGCGGAGTTCTCGACAGGTTCTACGAGGCGTGCGGCTATCTCGCCGCCGCCTTCATGGTCGGCATCGCGCTGGCCATCGTCGCCCAGATCGGCGGGCGCATGCGCGGGGTCACGGTCGATGCCACGGAGGCGGCGGGTCTGTGCCTGGCGGCGTCGACCTTCTTCGGCCTCGCGCATACGTTCCGGCGCGGTGGGCATGTGCGGATCAACCTGCTCATCGACCGTCTGCCGCAGCGCTGGCGGCGCGGCGTCGAGATATTCAACTGCCTGCTAGGCTCGGTCGTCGTGTCGTTCCTCGCCTGGCATGTCGGCTCGCTCGCGTTGCAATCGCGCGAATTCAACGATGTCAGCCCCGGCCTGCTGGCCATGCCGTTCTGGATTCCGCAGACCGGCGTCGCGATCGGCATCGCCGCGCTGGCGATCGCCTTCATCGACGAACTCGTCTGGCTCCTGGCGGGCGGCAAGCCTCGCTACGAGGCGCCAGACGAGATCGAGCTCGACCGACCGGTCGCATAGGGGACGATGATGGATCCGATCGTTCTCGCCTCGCTGGTTCTCGCCGGCTCCCTGCTCCTGCTGCTCGCCAGCGGCGTCTGGGTCGCGCTCTCGCTGCTCGCCGTCGGCATGGTGATGATGGGGCTCTTCACCACCGCGCCGATGGGTTCGCTGATCGCCTCGACGCTGTGGGATTCGAGCTGGGGCTGGGCGCTGACCTCGCTGCCGCTCTTCATCTGGATGGGTGAGATCCTGTTCCGCTCGAAGCTGTCGGCGGACATGTTCCAGGGGCTGGCGCCCTGGGTGTCGCGGCTGCCGGGCCGACTGCTCCATGTCAACGTGCTGGGCTGTGGCATCATGGCGGCGGTCGCCGGCTCATCGGCCGTCACCTGCGCCACGATCGGGCGCATCAGCGTGCCGGAGCTGGAGAAGCGCGGCTATCCGCTCAACATGACGATCGGGACGCTTGCCGGCTCGGGCACGCTCGGCCTGCTGATCCCGCCCTCGATCATCATGATCGTCTATGGCGTCACGGCCGAGGTCTCGATTGCGCGGCTGTTCATCGCCGGCGTCCTGCCGGGCCTGCTGCTGATGGTTCTCTTCATGGGCTACACGGCGATCTGGAGCCTGCTCAATCCCGACAAGATGCCGCCGGCCGAGCCGCCCGTGCCGTTCCTGGAGAAGGTCTACCGCTCGCGCCGGCTGATTCCCGTGGCGCTGCTGATCGGCTCGGTGGTCGGCTCGATCTATGGCGGCATCGCCACCCCGACCGAGGCCGCGACGATCGGCGTGATCGGGGCGCTCATCCTGGCCGCCGTCGGCGGCGGGCTGACGCGCGCGAGCTTCACGGACGGGCTGATGGCGGCCATGCGGACCTCCTGCATGATCTCCTTCATCATCGCCTGTGCGGCCTGTCTCACGATCGCCGTCGCCTTCGTCGACATCCCACGCTCGCTGGCGGGCTGGGTCGACGCGATGCATCTGTCGCCCTATGCGCTGCTGGCGGTGCTGGCCGTGTTCATGCTGATCCTCGGCTGCTTCCTCGAGGGCATCTCGATCATCGTGCTGACCTCGTCGGTGATGCTGCCGATGGTGCAGGCGGCCGGCATCGACCTGCTCTGGTTCGGCATCTTCGTGGTCATCCTGATCGAGGCGGCGCAGATCACGCCGCCGGTCGGCTTCAACCTGTTCGTGCTGCAGAGCATCACCGGAAAGGACATCCTCGCCGTGACCAAGGCGGCGATCCCCTATTTCCTCCTGCTGATGCTGCTGCTGGTGCTCATCACGGCATTCCCCCAGATCGTCACCATCCTGCCCAAGATGATGGCGGGGTAGCCCGTCTCAGGCCATCGGAGCCAGGGTCCTGGCTTCGATGGCGAGTATCTCGCAATCGGCTTCCGTGCCGTTCTGCCAGGACTGGACGAGGAAGCGGGCCTCCGCACCGATCGCCATGATCGGATGGTGCCAGAGCCCGCGGCGATAGATCATGCCCTGCGCCGCGGAAAACGCGAAGGCGGCGAGGGTCGACAGGTCGGGCGTGCCGTCCGGGTTGGACTGGCTGACGATGACGATGTGGCCGGCACCGCCCAGCGGCATGATCAACTGAACCGAGTTCACATGGCGTTCCAGCATCGTGATCGCGGCGGTCGGCTGCTGCGGCTTGGCTTCGAAGATCGAGGTGACGAACCTGGAGCCGGGCTGGACATCGGCGGCAGGGTGGGCGTGGAGATCGTGCCGGCGCGCCGTCCCATTGTTCGCAGCGCGGCCGGAATCGCCCGTTTCCACCAGCCAGCCGAAGGGCTCGAACCCGGCTTTCGTGACCGGAGACACCCGGAGCGGGCGAGGGGAGGTGGTTTCTGGCTCGATCTCGGTGCGGGGCGTCATGTCGACCTTCCTGCAAGGCATTGGAGCGCTCGCAGCTCACGCCATCGGTGCCATCGCATAGGCGCGAAACACCGCCCCGTAGAAGCAGCCGGACGCCACGAGCACGAAGCCGTGCCAGATCGCATTCTGGAACGGCAGGCTTTCCCAGAGGTGGAAGATGACGCCGATCGAATAAAGGACGCCACCTGCAACGATCAAACTCAAGGTGGTCGTCGGCAGCAGGCTGATGCTTTCCCAGATCAGGAGGCCGCTCCAGCCGATCACGAGATACAGAGCGATCGACAAGCGGTCGAACCGACCGGGCAATGCCACCTTGATCACGACGCCGGCAGCGGCGGCGAGCCAGACGATCACGAGGAGCGCCTGAGCGAAAATGCTGTCGCTCAGCTTCATCAGAAACGGCGTGTATGTGCCGGCGATCAGCACGTAGATGGCGGAATGGTCGAAGCGCCTGATGAACCACTTGCGCGGCGAGACAGGCCACATGTTGTAGGTGGCCGAGACGATGAGGACAGACAGGAGCGCAACGCCGTAAATCGAGACGGGGATCAGGTCGAGGAGAGGCGCCTTGATCGCGACCGCGGCAATCAGAGCGCCGACAGCGCCCAGGCCCAGGGCGACCCCGAGCGCGTGTACCACGCCGTCTGCCCAGAGCTCGGCGCGCCTGAAGACGAAGCGTCCTACGACTGGAATATTCACGCCGGTTCCCAACATGCTAGCGGCCTGGAGTGCACTGGCACCTCCCGAGAGCCTGAGGCTTCAAGAGGTGTAGAAGCTGGTCGATCCGGCAGCGGCAGAATTCGCCCCGACCATCGCCATCGTCTCCCTATCACGATGCCCCCGAGATCATCAGAGCCCCCGAAGCGATGCTGCGCCCGCGCAACCGAGGCGATGATTACCGCGCTGACGGATGCCCAACAAGCACCGCGCCTGAAAGGTCCCGCCTTGCCGCGGGATGAGATGCACCGCGCGCGCCACTTGGTCTACATGTCTGCTATAAACGAGATGAATGTGGAGAGGTCGTGAAAGGCCGGGAACAAATGGTAAGCGAGCGATTTGAGCGGCACCGCCAACCCTGGACCTCCGAGGAGCTTCAGAAACTGAAATTGCTGGCCGGAAAAGGCATGGCGCTGAAGGCGATTTCAAAAGCGATGACGCGCAGCGAGGAATCCATCAAGGATCGCGCCAAGCTCGATGGCATCGGGATCGCCAAGCTCCGTTAGGCCGCGCTCTCAACCTCTGAAGCCGACGGAGCCCGATCCCTTGGAGGCGTCATCCCAAGCTCGACACGCCTAAGAGGCATCGCGCGATGCAAGGTAATCGTCGATGCTCGCTCGCGTTCCGGCTTGCCAGATTCTGAGGAGCGTTTTGCAGAACGCGTCCCGGAATCGCCGATCGCCGGACAGGCTCCCATAGATGTCGGGCATCTGCAGCCAGGTTTCCGGCGCCGATCGGGCTTGTTGCGCCTGTGCGGTCAGCCGCGACCAGCTCGGATCGTTCGGTGCGATGGGCTGTCCGCTTTCGGTTTCGCCATAGCAGTAGCGGCACCACAGGGCGCTCACGAGCGCGAGCCCATCGATGGGCGTGCCCGCGCGCAAGGCATCACGCAATGTCGGCAGGATGAATTTCGGCTGGCGGTTGGAGCCGTCGAGGCAGAGCCTGCGGATCGTGTCACCGATCTTCGGATTGGCGAAGCGCCGCTCGATGGTGCGCTTGTAGTCGGAGAGGTCGGTGTCCGGCACCGGCGGGACCACCGGAATGACCTCGTCCTCGAGCAGGGCCGACAGGAAGCGGGCGATCTGGGTGTCCTGCATGGCCTCGTGGACGAAATGGATGTCGAGCAGGCCGGCGGGATAGGCGATCGCCGCGTGGCCCCCGTTGAGGATGCGGATCTTCATCAGTTCGAACGGCGCGACATCGGCGACGAACTGCACGCCGACCTGCTCAAGGCGCGGCCGGCCGGCCGGGAAGTGATCCTCCAGGACCCATTGCCGGAAACCCTCGCAGAAGACGGGCCTGGCGTCCTCGATGCCGAAATCCGCGCGCAGCACCTGGCGCTCGCGCTCCGAGGTCGCAGGGGTGATGCGGTCGACCATGCCGTTGGGAAAGGCGACGCTTTCGCGGATCCAGCGGGCGTCGGCTTGGTCGATGAGGTCGACGAGCCCGGCGACGGCATCCGCCGTGACATGGCCGTTGCCCGGGAGGTTATCGCAGGACATCACCGTGAAGGGCGGCAGGCCGGCCGCGCGCCGTTTGAGAAGGCCCGCGGCGATCAGCCCGAAGGCGGTCTTCGGGGCGGCGAGGCGGTCGGCTGCATCGGCGACGATATCGGGATGCCCGGGATCGAAGGCCTGCGTCGCCGGGTCGATGTAGTAGCCGCCCTCTGTGACCGTCAGCGAGACGATCCGGGTTCGGGGATCGACAAGCCGCCGGAGTATCGCTGCCGTTTCGCCGGGCGGGACGAAATCGATCATCGCGCCGGTGACGCGTGCCTCTGAATGCGCTGCTTCCTGCGTCACCACCGTGGTCAGGAAGTCCTGCGCGGCCAGGTCGCGGCCCATTTCGGCATCGCTTTCGCGCACGCCCGTGCCGATGATCGCCCAGTCATGATCGTGCCCGCGCGCGAAGAGCTCGTCGAGATAGGCGGCCTGATGGGCGCGGTGGAAATTGCCGATGCCGATATGGACGATGCCCGGGCTCAGTTCTTCCCTTCGGTAGCCGGGGATGCCGACCGAGGCGCCCAGTTGTCCGAGCGTTGCCAGTGACAGGCGGGTCGCCATGGTCAGCCCTTCCTTGCGGCGCGCAACTGCAAAGCGAGGTCGGGACGATCGCTGGTGATCTGCGAGATCGGCTGGCCCAGCCAGAAATCGAGATCACGCACCGTATTGGGCACCCAGGCGCCTAGCTTGTCGCGACCGACGATGCCGACGGCACGATCGACTGTGAGCCGCAGCAGCGATTGCTCGACGGCAATGATGCAGCCGAGATCGACGAAGCGCTGCAAGGTGCGGTCGACGCCGCCGAAGGCCTCGCAGGAGCGGCGGTCGACCGAGGCGAGCCGGCGCATGGCGGGTGCCTTGGCCCGGATGTCCTCGATCACCTCCGGCACGAAGCAGGTCAGCACGACGCGCGCAGCCATTTTGCGGGCCTCGACGAGGGCGACGACCTTGTCGAGCAGGTCCGGATAGGGATTGCCGAAGGCATCCATCTTCATCTCGATCTCGAGCTCGATCCCGGTCGGGCCGAAGATGTCGAGCACTTGCGACAGCGTCGGGATCGTCTCGCCCAGCGTATCGTCGAGCTTCACCTTGGCGAGGGCTTCGCGCGAGAGATGCGCGACCGGGCCCTTATGATCGGTTGTGCGGTCTAGCAACGGATCGTGGATCACCATGATCTCGCCGTCGCTGGAGAGATGCACGTCGAGCTCGACGGCGTCGACGCCGAGACCGCAGACGTTGCGAAAGCCGCTCAGGCTGTTCTCCGCCCAGATGTTGCGCGCGCCGCGATGACCGATGATCCGCATGTCGATGAGCCTTGCTTGCCGGTTAGCCGGTTATTTGCCGCTATCCACCAGCCCCTTCACGAACCAGCGCTGGAGGACGAGGATGACGAGGGTCGGCGGCAACATCGTCAGGAAGGCCGCGTTCATCAGGAGATGCCAGGTCGGCAGCGAGTCGCTCTGCGGCATCAGCTTCTTCAGGCCGATCACCGCATTGGCCATGGCGGGCTCGGTGGTGAGCAGCAGCGGCCAGAGATACTGGTTCCAGCCCATCAGGAAGAGGATGATCGCCAGCGCAACGATGTTTGAGCGCGAGAGCGGCAGCAGGATCAGGCGGAAGAACTGCCAGGGCGTCGCGCCATCGATGCGCGCGGCCTCGCAGAGTTCGTCGGGGATGGTCAGGAAGAACTGGCGGAACAGGAAGGTCGCGGTCGCCGAGGCGATCAGCGGCAGGATCAGTCCCGAATAGGTGTTGACCAGGTTCCAGTCGAGATCGACCAGCGCCTGGATGCCGAACCACGAGCCGAGGATGTTCAGCGGCAGCGCGACATTCGCGGCGGATTCGTAGGTCGGCACGATGCGCACCTCGATCGGCAGCATCAGCGACATGAAGATGAGCCAGAAGGCCGTCATCCGGAAAGGGAAGCGGAAATAGGTGACCGCAAAGGCCGCGATCACCGAGACCGAGAGCTTCCCGATGGTGATGCCGGTGGCGATGATGAAGGAGTTCAGCAGCAGCCGGCCGAAATTGGCGGTGCTCAGAACGGTCTGCATGTTCGTGAAGAACTGGTCGCCGGGCAGCCAGGACATCGGTACGCGCATGATCTCGGCTTGCGAGAGCGACCCGGTGACGAAGACGAAATAGATCGGCAGGCAGACGAGCCCCGCGCCGACCAGCAGAATCAGGTGGCAGAGAGCGTCGATGACGGGGGTGCGCTCGTTCATCGCTGGCCTAGACGCTGTAGTTCACGCGGCGCTCCACGAAGCGGAACTGCGCGAAGGTCAGGAAGAGCGCCAGCGCCATCAGCACGACGGATTGCGCGGCCGAGGAGCCGAGGTCGAGCGTGACGAAGCCGTCCTGATAGACCTTGTAGACCAGGATCGAGGTGGCCCCGGCCGGGCCGCCGCGCGTGGTCGCGTCGACGATGGCGAAGGTCTCGAACAGCCCGTAGACGAAGTTGATGACGATCAGGAAGAACAGCGTCGGCGTGATCATCGGCAGCGAGATGCGCAGGAAGCGCTGGATCGGCCCCGCGCCATCCAGATAAGCGGATTCGAGGATCGACTGGGGCACCGACATCAGCGCCGCGACGAGGAAGATGTAGTTGTAGCAGATGTGCTTCCACGAGGAGGCCATGACCACCAGCGCGAGCGCGTGCCAGGAATTGCGGTTCGGGTCCCAATCGAAGCCGATCCCCTGGAGCATCTGCGCGACGGGGCCGACGCGGGGATTGAACAGGAAGGCAAGCATGATGCCCGCGATCGCGGGCGCGATGGCATAGGGCAGCAGCAGCACCGTGCGATAGGCACCGCGACCGCGCAGGATGTGATTGGAAGCAAAGGCGAGCAGCAGCGCGACGGACAGTGTCAGTACATTCTGGGCGATGGTGAAGACCAACGTCACCTGCGCCGAGGACCAGTAGACCCCGCTGCGGAACAGGCGCTCGAAGTTCTGGAAGCCGACCCATTGGGTGGTGGCGCCGAACGGGTCGGTAAGCTGGAAAGCCTGGATCAAGGCCCTGATCGAGGGGATGAAGAAGAACAGCAGCAGGATGAAGAGCTGCGGCGCGAGCAGCCAGAAGGGCAGACGCCACTCCTTGAAATGCGCGCGCTTCAGTCCGCTTTCGGCCTGACCATCGCCGGCACCTTTCAGGAGCAGTCGCCGGAACGGCCAGCGGAGACGCGAGCCTCCGCCAGCCGCCACGGGAAGGCCAGTCGTATTATTTCTTGCCGGCATTGAGCTGCTCGTAGCGGCGCAGCACCTCGTTGCCGCGGGTGACCGCATCGTCGAGCGCCTGCTGCACGGGCTTCTTGCCGAGGAAGGCGGCCGAGACCTCTTCCATGATCCCGACATTGATCTGGTTGCTGTTGCCGATGCGGAATCCGAGCGAGTTGTCGCTGGGCGTGCCGCGCATCAACTGCAGCACGGCGATCTCGCGGGTCGGGTTCTTCTGGTAGTAGCCCTGCGCCTTGGCCGCCTCGTAAGCCGCGGTCGTGACCGGGACATAGCCCGTGGCCTGGTGCCACCAGACCTGCGTGTCGGTCTTGGCGAGGAAGTCGTAGAAGGCAGCGACCGCCTTGTACTTCTCCGGGCTATGGCCCTTCAGGGTCCAGAGCGCGGCGCCGCCGATGACGCTGTTCCGGGGCGTGACGCCCTGTTCATAGGGCAGCTCGGCCGCGCTCCAGTCGAATTTCGCGGCGGCGACGACCGCAGCATGCGAGGCGGTCGAGGCGATGATCGTCGAGCACTCGCCGGAGGTGAAGAGCTGGATCGGGATGATGCCCTGGCCGGCGAGCTGCATCACGCCGGATGAGACCAGCCGCTTCATGCGCTCGACCTGGCCGACCAGCTTGCCCTTGTTGAAGACGAAGCTGGTGTCGAGTCCGTCCATACCGTTACGCTTGGTCGCATACGGGATGTCGTTCACGGCGCTGTAGTTCTCGAGGAAGCTCCACTCATAGTCGCCGGGGAGCACCATCGCGCATTTCGACACGCCCTTGGCCTTGATCGCGTCGAGCTGCGGCTCGAGCTCCTGCCAGGTCGCGCCGGGCTTGTCGAAGCCGGCGGCTTTGAAGTGGTCGCGGTTGTAGAACAGGATCGGCGTCGAGGAGTTGAACGGCATCGCCTGCAGCTTGCCGTTGATGGCGAAGTAGCTGACCACCGGTGCGATGAATTTCGAGGTGTCGAGCGGCGTGCCCTGCTCGGCCATCAGTTCGTTCGTCGGCACGATCGCGCCGGAATTGACCATGGTCAGGAAGGAGCGCTCGTTGGACTGCACGATTTCGGGCTGGCGCTTGGCGCGATAGGCGGCGATCGTGCCGTTCAGCACCTCGTCATAGGTGCCCTTCGCGATCGCCTTGACGACGTAGTCCTTCTGCGAGTCGTTGAATTTCTTGACGACCTCGTCGACGCGCTCGCCGAGTGCGCCGCTCATCGCGTGCCAGAGTTCGATCTCGGTCGCCGCCTGTACGGCGGAAATCCCCGTCAGCAGCAGGGCGCCTGCGCCCGCCAAAGCACCATAGAAAGGTCGCATGCTAAAGCCTCCCTGATTGATCTTATGCGAGCATATGCTCTTTGTTGAAGCATATGCTCGCATACTGGCTTGTTATGTCAACCGTTGGTGACGGGCGCATGACAGCCGCGCGCCGTCACTCCGGCGCGGCAGATCAAGAGGGTGGCGGTGTCAGCCGGCCAGCAGGGCGCGGGCGGTGTCCTCGTCCGTCACGAGCCCGTTGACGATCTTGCCGGTCAGGGCGGCGCGCAGCGGCAGGACCTTGGCTGCGCCCTGGCCGATGCAGATGCGCAGACGGGCGCTGCCGGGCTCCGGCGGCACGCTGGTGACGCGCAGGTTGGTGCCGCGATCGAGGAAGCGTCCTTCGGCATCGAAGACCCAGCCGGTGACCTCGCCGACGGCGCCGTGGCGAACCATGTCGAGCAATTCGCTGCGGGTCATGAAGCCGTCGCGGTAGAGCACGGCGTCTTCGCCGATCTGACTGATGCCCATCATCCAGAGGTCGGCCTCTCCGGCGATGGTGCGGATGCGCCGGATCGACTCGATTTCGACGAGTTGGGCGCGCTCCTCGGGGCTCGAGACGTAAAGCGGCAGCGGCATCGGGAAATGCTGCGCCTTGGTGATCTCGGCGAGCTTGACCAGCGTGTCGAAGGGGCTGGCCGAGCCGTCCGGCGAGATGGTTCCGACCAGCGAAACCAGCCGGTGCAGCGGACAGGACATCGAGGGCACCCGCTCGATGCTGGCGCGCATCGAGCGGCCGGTGCCGAGCGCCATGACCAGCGATTTGCGCGAACGCAGCCAGCGTTCGATCAGCACCCCGCCGAGTGCCGCGATGCCGGCCGCGCCGGTTTCCGCCGAGCCGTCGGACGGGGCGACGTCGCAATGCATCAGCTCGAAACGGTCGCGCAGCCTGGCGGCGAGATCCATGCAGGTGCTGATCGGATGGTTCATCCGGAAGCTGATCAGGCCCTCGCTGCGGCACAGCGAGACAAGGCGCTGCGCTGCCGGGCGGGAGATGTTCAGGATCTGGGCGATATCGTCCTGGGTGCGGCCGGCGATGTAGTAGAGCCAGCCGGCGCGGGCGGCGTCGTCGAGGCGGGTGCTGTCGTTCTCGGCCATCGCGTGCTCAGTGAGGCGCAGGCGCGAGCGCGAGCTCTCGCCAGGATTCGAAGAGACGATCGGCTCCGGCCGCCAGCAACGCCTGCCGCTGGTCCAGGACCGTGAAATGGCTGCCGGCGGCGAGGCCATAGGCCGTCATGCCGGCCGCCTTCGCCGCCGTCACGCCGCTGACGCTGTCCTCGATCACAAGGCAGCGCTCGGGCGCCACGCCGCGCTCGCGCGCCGCCAGCAGGAAGAGATCGGGCGCCGGCTTGCCGCGCTTGACGCGGGTCGTGCTGAAGATCCGGCTCTCAAAGAGATCCCAGAGTTCGGTCTTGCGCAGGCAGATTTCGATGCGCTCCTCGTCGCTCGACGAAGCCACGCAATAATCGCCGCCGAAGGTCGCGACGGCATCGCGGACGCCTTCGACCGGCTGGAGATCGCTCCGGAATGCCGCGAAGAGCCGTGCCCGCCAGGATTGCGTGAAATCGGCTGAGGCCGGGCGGCCGGTCATTCTCTCGTAATCCTCGATGACTGCGCTGGCCGGCCGGCCGAGATAGCGGCGCATCACCGTCTCCAGATCATAGCTCGGCTCGAAAGGCGAGAGGATATCGACCAGGGTCCGGCAACTGATGGTTTCACTGTCGACGAGCACGCCGTCGCAATCCAGGATAACGAGGTCGAAAGAGGGTGGCGCGTGAGACATCAGGCAACAGTCAGTTTGAACGGATGCTCACATGAAGAGCATTCGCCCGACTTCCTGTCAAACGCGGGCCGGTCAGCGCAACGTGCGGCCGACCTCCGCGGCGCGGCGCCAGACGGCATGGCGCTCGGCATAGGCCGCTGCCCTGGCAGGGTGCGGCGCGAAGATATCGGCCTCGCCCGAGGGTGGCGTGCAGACGGCGTCCGGTTCCTCGCCGCTGCAGCCCAAGCGAGCGAGGCGAGCGGCACCGAAGGCTGCGCCGGCCTCGACCTGGCGATAGCGTCTGAGCGGCATGTTCAGCACATCGGCGAGGATCGAGAGCCACGCGTCGGAACGTGCGCCACCGCCGATCACCACAGCCTCCTTGATCGGCAAGGAGCCTGCCTCCAAGGCTTGCTTGCCGTCGCGGAACGCAAAGGCGACCCCTTCCAGCACGGCCTGGGTCATGGCCCGGCGATCGGTCTCATGGGCGAGCCCGATGAAGCCGGCGCGCATCTGCGGATCGTTATGCGGGGTGCGCTCTCCGGACAGGTAAGGCGTAAAGAGCACCGGTGACGGGCACGGGACGGGCTGGACGAGCTCGCCCAGAAGCGCGGCCTCGGTCTGCCCGGAGATCGATGCCCACCAGCTCAGGCTCGCCGCGGCCGAGAGATGGACCGACATCTGGTGCCAGCGCCCCGGCAAGGCGTGGCAAAAGGCATGGACGGCGCTGCCGGCGCGCGGTTCGAAGCCGGCGGTCGTTCGCCACAGCACGCCGGAGGTGCCGAGCGACAGGAAGCTGCTGCCGGGCGCGACGGCGCCCAGCCCGACCGCTCCGGCGGCATTGTCGCCCGCGCCACCGGCAAAGAGTGGCGGGGCGTCGAAGCCGAGTTCGCGGGCAAGATCGGCGCGCATCCGGCCGGCCGGCTGCGAGCCTTCGACGAGGGCGGGCATGTGCCGGCGATCCAGCCCGGTTACGGCGAGCATCCGGTCGGACCAGTCGCGGTGGCCGGTATCGAGCCAGAGCGTCCCGGAGGCGTCTGACATATCCTCTATGGCTTCGCCGGTCAGGACGAGCCGCAGATAGGCCTTCGGCAGCAGCACCTTGCGGGTGCGCCGGAAGATATCGGGTTCGTGCCGGCGAACCCAGAGAACCTTCGGCGCGGTGAAGCCGGGCATGGCGATATTGCCGGTGATCCTGCGGGAATCCGGCTCGCTTGATTCGATCTCCGCGCATTCGGCCGCGGCACGTCCATCGTTCCAGAGGATGCAGGGGCGCAGCGGTTCGTCGCGCGCGTCCAGCAGCACCGCACCATGCATCTGCCCGGAAAGGCCGATGCCGGCACAGCGGCGGAAGGCCTCGGGGACTGCGTTCTTCAGGCTGTCCAGCGCCTCCAGCGTGGCGGTGATCCAGTCGGCCGGGTTCTGCTCCGACCAGAGCGGGAACGGGCGAGCGACGGTCAACTCGCGCGCCGCAGTGGCGAGCACCCGCTGCTCGTCATCGACGAGCACGGCCTTGACCGACGACGTCCCGAGATCGATGCCGATGAAGCTCACATCAGGGCCCTTGGTGCGGGTTCAGCGATAGTCCTGGGGTACACCGCCCGGATAGATCATGCTCTTGACCATGCCGTCTTCGTTGCCGGCGTGGCGGCGGAAGGCGGCGGGTCCGTCAGCGAGCGGGAAGCGATGGCTCACGACCGCCTCGACATCGACCTTGCCGAGCGCCACCAGCTCGATCGCGCGCGGATAGACATGGCCCATGCGGCGCGAGAACTTGATGTTCAGTCCCCGCCGGCGCGCTTCCGCTGCGGGGATCACATAGGTGTCGCCGTCGGGTATGCCGACGAGCACGATGCGGCCGCCGATGCGGGCGGCGCGGATGGCGTCCCTGAATCCCTCCGGAGCGTTGGTCGCCTCGATGACCAATGGCAGGCCCTCGCCCTTGGTCCACTCGGCGATGTCGGCGACGCTGGTGCCGGCCTGGCTTGCGCCGAGCTTGAGCGCGAGTGCGCGCCGATGCGGCTGTGGATCGCAGGCGAGGATTTCGCCGACGCCGGCGGCGCGCAGCACCTGAAGGATCAGCAGGCCGATCGGCCCGCAGCCGATCAGCGCCACGCGCTCAAGCAGGCGCGGCTTGGCGAGGTCCACCGCGTGGATCGCGACGCCGAGCGGCTCGAGCATTACCGCTTCGCTCGGCGAGAAGGTCTCGGGCACCGCGACGATCTGGGATTGCGGCACCCAGATCCGTTCCGTCATCGCCCCGTCATGGGGGGGAGCCCCGATGAAGACGACGTCGGGGCAGAGATTGGGATGGCCGCTCCGGCAATGCTCGCAGTGGCCGCAGGCCTGGTTGGGATCGACTGCGACGAGCGAACCGCGCGTGAGGCCGAGATCCGGCAGGTCCTCGGTCAGCCAGCCGCTGAACTCGTGACCTGGCACGAAAGGTGTCGCGATCACGGCAGAGCCGATGCCGCCATCCTTGTAATAATGCAGGTCGCTGCCGCAGAGCCCGACGGCGGCGACATCGAGCAGGGTCTCGCCCGGCGCGCCCTCGCGAAGATTGAACGGCGCGACGCGCGCATCGCCAGCGGCGTGAAGGAACACGGCTCGGGACATGACGATCGAAACTCCTCTGGCGAACAGGGCGCTGGCAGACCTGTCTGTCGCCGAATTTGACGTATCTTGGCGTTCTCGAAGCAGCGCGGCTAGAGATCCGTGCTTTGCGGCAGGATCACGAGGTCTCGGATGGTGACATTGCGGGGCCGGGTCAGCATGAAATGCACGGCTTCCGCCACCTCTTCGGCCTCGATCAGGCCGCCACGGGCGCGCTCGGCATCGAGTTTTTCCTGCGGCCAGTCGGCGATCAGGGCGGTCACCACCGGGCCGGGCAGGACGGCGCCGACGCGCAAGCCATGCGGAATGACCTGGCGGCGGAGCGTGTGGACGAAGGCCTGAACGGCATGCTTCGAGGCGGTGTAGACCGGCTCCCAGATAACGGGAACGACGCCGGCCACCGAACTGGTCACGAGGATGTCGCCGGTCTTCCTGTTGATCATATGCGGCAGCACGGCGTGGATGCTGCGGAAGACCGCGTTGACGTTGAGGTTGAGCATGCGGTCCCAGGCATCGGGATCGCCTTCGCTCACCGGGCCGCCGACATAGCAACCGGCATTGGCATGGAAAATGTCGAGCGGACCGGCCCTTTCGAGAATCGCGGGCAGCATGCCGGCGACGGATGCCGGATCGGTGAGGTCGACGACGAGCGGGACAGCCTCGGCGCCGAGCGGAGCGCAGGCCTTCGCGAGCGCTTCGCCGTCGCGGTCGACCAGGACGACGCGCGCGCCAGCGGCAAGCAGGCGCTTGGCGCAGGCAAGGCCGATCCCCGAGGCCGCGCCGGTGATCGCGGCGGTCTTTCCGGTCAGGTCCTGGGTCACGTCGAGGTCTCCGATAGAGCTTGATGGCGCGCGGGCCGCATGAGGTCTCGTGCTTCGCGTGCCGCGGCCTGCAATGTTTCGAAAGCGGCGAGGCGGCGGGCGTGCAGGTCGGCGATGGTGCCGACGGCCGGGGTGAAGACCGCGGCGCCCGGTGCCATTCCGGTCATGGCCTCGCTGAGACCGGGGAAGGCATTCGCAGCCGTTGCGGCGAGCATGGCGGAGCCGAGCAGGACCGGGTCGACATCATCGGGCGCCAGCAACGGCAACCCGGAGCAATCCGCCAGCAGTTGCCGGATCAGCGGATGGCGACCGGCGCCGCCGCTGAGCACGACCGCCTCGATCGTCGCGCCCCTGGCGCGGCTGGCCTCGATGATCTGGCGCAGGCCGCAACCGATGCCGGTAAGGCCGGCGACATAGAGCGCGACGAGACTATCGAGGTCTCGTTCCATGCCGAGGCCCGCGATGACGGCCCGCGCCTGTGGATCGGCATGGGGCGAGCGATTGCCGAGGAAATCGGGGACGACGATCAGATCGCCGGCGAGAAGTACGGCTTCCGAGAGCGTGTCGGCATGGTTGGCCGCGCGTGCGGCGAGCCAGTCGGGCAGGGAGGCCCCTTCGGCCTCGGCAATGCGCTGCGCCTCGGGCGCCGCCTGGTGGAAGCCGATGAGCTGCTCGATGGCGGCGCCGGCGCCGGATTGGCCGCCTTCGCTGAGCCAGAGACCGGGCGTCATCGCCGAAAAATAGGGTCCCCAGATGCCGGGGATAAAGATCGGCGCGGCACTGGTCGCCATGGTGCAGGCCGAGGTGCCGAAGATATAGGCCATGCGGGTCAGCGCCGTACCGTGGGGCGAGCGCACCCCGACCGAGCCGACACCGCCGGCATGGGCATCGATCAGCGCGGCCGCCACGGCGGTGCCGGGCTTCAGGCCAAGCTCGGCAGCGGCCTGTTCGGTAAGCCCGTTGCCGAGTGCCGTGCCGCCCGGAACGATATCGGTGCCGATGCGGATGAAGCTCTCCTCCGCCAGATCGCCAAGGCCGACCTCGCGGAAATAGCTCGCGTCCCAGCGCCCTTCATGGGCGAGATAGGTCCATTTGCAGGTGACCGTGCAGGTCGAGCGCGCGAGCGAGCCGGTCGCGCGCCAGGTCAGGAAATCCGGCAGGTCGAAGAACTGCCAGGCGGCATCGTAGCTCGTCGGCAGGTTCTCCTTGAGCCAGAGCAGCTTCGGCGTCTGCATCTCCGGCGAAATCGTGCCGCCGACATAGGCGAGGACCGGATGCCTGGTAGCGTTGATCCGCTCCGTCTGGTCGAGCGCGCGATGGTCCATCCAGACGATGATGTCGCGGGCGGTGTCGCCATGCGGCCCGATGGGGAGGGGCTTGCCGCCCGCCCCGAGCACGACGAGCGAACAGGTCGCGTCGAAGCCGAGGCCTGCGATGTCGCCCGGCCCGAGCCCAGCCTGGCCCATTGCCTCGCGCACACTGGCGCAGACCGCACGCCAGATATCCGCGCTCGACTGCTCGGCGATACCAGGCCCGTCGCGGTAGAGCGCGATGTCGCGCTTCGCCGTTGCGAGCATCCGCCCGGTGCGATCGAAGATGCCGGCCCGGGCGCTGCCGGTGCCGACATCGATGCCGATGAAGTGGCCGGCCATGTCAGGCGGCGGCGCGGTTCGGCGGCCCGGCGCGGGTGCCGTCTGGATTGCGCAGATAGACGCCGTGCTCGAGCTGCTGGCGGCGCAGTTCGCCCACATCGATATCCGCGGGAGGCCGGTTTCCACGCACCGAGATCTTGGCGGCGCGGCCGGCCGCTTCGCCCATCGCCATGCAGGTCGCCATCACGCGGATCGCGCCCATCGCCTCATGGGTGGCGGAAATGCTGCGGCCGGCGACGAGCAGGTTGCCGATCTTCTGCGGCACCAGCGAGCGATAGGGGATGTCGTAGCAGTCGCCGCACCAGATCAGCGTGCAGCCGTCGTCGGCCGGGCGGTGGATGTCGATCGGATAGCTCGCGACCGCGATCGCATCGTCGAAATGCGTGCAGGCGAGAACGTCCTCCTGCGTCATCACGTATTGGCCGCGGATGCGGCGGGTCTCGCGGATGCCGAGGAAGGGGGCAGTCTTGGTGAAATAGGCCTTCTCGAAGCCCGGTACATAGCCGATGAGGTAGGCGACGATGTCGTCGATCTGGGCGCGGCCCTCGATCTCGCCCTTGGTCAGGCTGCGGGCGTCGGTGCCATCCGTGCCCTTGACGCGGGTCATGTTGATCCAGACCTCGCCCTTTTTCAGGCCAGTGATGATGATGGTGCGCTCGTTCGGGATCTGCAGATTGCGCTCGGCCTTGGCCTTGGCCATGAGTTCGCGCATGCCCACGACGATGAACTGGTGGTTCTGGCCGAAATACTCGGCCGGAATGAAGTCGGTGAGATAGGTCCGTGCCGCCGGCGGCGCATTGGCGATGGAGAGCCTGAGCGCATCGGTGTCGACGCCGGCGAGGCAGAACATCAATGTCGGCGGCTGCATGCCGCCATGCTCGTTGCCCTTCTCGGTCGGCACGCCTGCGCTGTAGGCGACGTCGGCATCGCCGCTGCAATCGATCACGACTTTGGCGAGGATCGCGGTGCGGCCGCTCTTGCTCTCGGTGATGACGCCGCGGATCGTGTCGTTCTCGACCAGGGCGCCGGCGAAGAAGGTGTAGAACAGGACGTCGACGCCGGCCTCGGTCAGCATTTCGAGCGCAACCGTCTTCACCGCCTCGGGCTCGACCAGCGTGATCCCCATGTGCAGCGGGCAGGGCCGGTGCTCGCTCGCGCCCTGGCGCTCGCGGCGCAGGCGCTCGATGAATTTCTCGGGCAGGCCGTCGATGATCTGGTTGCCCTTCTGGCCGAGGAAGCCGAGCACCGGCAGGCCGATCGTCATGTTGCCGCCGACGAAGCTGCGGCTCTCGATCAGCCCGACGCGCAGCCCGTCCTCGGAGGCGGCCAGCGCAGCGGTGAGGCCCGAAGGGCCCCCTCCGACGACGAGCACGTCATATTCGGCAGTGACGGGAAGGGAGCGGGCCGGCTCCTCGATGAAGCGTGGCGCGGCGGTCGACATGGCGGAGATCCTTCAGGGTGTCACGATTGGGGCGAGCGCCTGCGGGGCGGAGCCCCCCACAGGCGGAGAGGGTGATCAGGCCGGCATCATCGGCTTGACGCGCTCGATGATGGCGGAGACGGCGTCCCTGACCGGCTTGCGGCCGAGCACGGCGAGCTGGACCTCCTCGAGGAAGGTCGCCTGCGCGCGGGCGGCCTCGGGGAAGGGCGGGAAGGCGCCCCGCGCCGTCGCCAGCACCTTGGCCTCAATGGCGGCGAGCGGGTTCTTCACCTTCAAGCCCGCGTCGGCGTAGGAGGACACGCGGACCGGGCCGTTGCCGTTGATCGCCATGCCCAGCGTCACGCGCTTGCTGGAGACTTCCTTGATGAAGCTCCAGGCAAGCGCCTTGTCCTTGGCGTTCTTCGGGATCGACATCGCCCAGGCCTCGACGACAGAGGCCATCGGCATCTTGCCTTGGATCGCGTTGGAGCCGGGGAAGGGCACGGCCTTGATCTTGCCGGGGAACTTGCTCTGTTCGGCATTGTTGAGCTGCGCGCCCCGCGCGAAGGGCAGCACGGTGAAGGCGGCGCGGCCCTGCTGGAGCCAGGTGACCTGATCGTCGTTCTTGGTCGTGGCGTAGCTGCGCGGCAGGCTGCCGGCCTCGAACATGCCACGGAGGGCGCCGAGCCCCTGCTCCAGCGCCTCGCGGTGCGGCACCAGCTTGAGGTCGGGGCCGATGAAGTCGCCGCCATAGGCGCGGGCGAACATGACCGGGAAGACGGCCAGGTCGCTCGCCAGCACCATGCCGGTCACCGGCGTGCCGGCCTTGGAGGTGAAGGTCGTCTTCTTCGCCTGCTCGATCAGCTCTTCCAGCGTCGTCGGCGGGGAGGAGATGCCTGCCTCTTCCAGCAGCGCCTCGTTGTAGAACAGGCCTTGCGTCGCGTGGCGCACCGGGATGCCGATCAACTTGCCGTCGACGGTCATGCCCTGAACGAGGCCGGGTGCGATATCGCCGAAATCCTCTATCGCGTCCTTGTCCTGATAGGAGCCGAGCGGTTCGAACAGCGCGGCGATCTGCGATGTCGGCCGGTTGTCGATGAGATAGCCGACGCCGTACTCGGTCTCCTTCAGGCTGGCCTCGCGGAAGAGCCGGTCCTGCAGCGGGTTCGAGTCGAAGGTGGTGAAGGATATCTCGGCATCGTTGGCCTTACACCAGGCGGCCATCAGGTCGCCGTCGCCGCTGCCGAGCACGGTCTGGTGAACCTTGTGGCTGAGCACGTTCAGCGTTTTGCCGGCGGCGAATGCGGGATTGATGGCGAGCGCGGCGGCTGTGCCGGCAGTGCCCGCGACGAAGGCGCGGCGGGTGAGCTTGGTTTCAGGCTTGTTCGACATTTCTTCCTCCCTCTCTTTTTTGGTTTGCTACCCCTTCGTCGAACCGGCGGTGAGGCCGGCCACGAGGTAGCGGTTCATGAAGACGACGAAGAGCAGGACGGGCACGAGCTGCACCGTCGCCGCGGCGAAGAGGATGCCCCAGTCGACACCGTCGATGGAGCCGATCATCTCGGAGATCACGAGCGGTGCGGTCTTGGCCTTCGTCGCGGTGAAGATGAAGGCGAAGAGGAACTCGTTCCACGAGAACACGATCACGAAGACCGCGACCGCGAGCACGCCCGGCATCGCGAGCGGCGCGATGACCTTGCGCAGGATCGTCAGGCGGCTGGCGCCGTCGATCGCGGCAGCCTCGTCCAGTTCGCGCGGAATCTGGTCCATGAAGGTGCGCATCAGCACCGTGCCGAGCGAGACGAAGAAGGTCGCGTAGAGCAGGATCAGCACGAGATGGGTGTCGCTGAGGCCGAGCCAGTTCACGATCGGGAAGAGCGGCAGCGTCACCACGATCGGCGGGATCAGCCTGACGATGATGAGGCCGAGCAGGCTCGCGCCGAGCCAGCGGCCGGAATTGCGCGAGTAGACATAGCCGGCGCAGGCGCTTGCGACGATCGCGAGCAGCGTCGCGCCCACCGTGATCAGCAGGCTGTTGAACAGACCCTCGAAGAAGACGCCCCAGGAGCGCCAGAGCTCGGCGTAGTGCTTGAATGTCGGGGTGAACAGCCATCTCGGCGGCACCGCGAAGATGTCCTGGCCGGGCTTCAGCGAAGAGATCGCGATGAACAGGATCGGGAACAGCGACCAGAACAGGATGGCCGCGACGGCGAGAGCCTTGCCCAGCCCGATCAGAAGCCGCTCAGTGCGCATGGCCGACGCCCCCGCGCTTGAGCAGGAATACATAAGCGCCGGCGAGCAGCAACGAGGCCAGCACCATGATCCAGGCGGTGGCGGCGGCCGGGCCGAAGGCGTTGAAGCTGAAGGCCTCCTGATACAGGTAGATCGCCACGACCTCGGTCGAGCGGGCAGGGCCCCCCTTCGTCAGCAGCCAGGCCTCCGAGAACAGGCGGAAGGCGAAGATGTAGCGGAAGAGCAGGGCGATCAGCATGGCTGGTGCCAGCAACGGCAGCGTCACCTGCCGAAAGGCCTGCCAGCGCGTCGCGCCGTCGATCCGCGATGCCTCGTAGAGTTCGGCAGGGATGGCGAGGCGCGCCGCATAGACAATCACAAAGGTGAAGGGCAGGTGCAGCCAGATCGTCAAAAGGCCGATCAGGATCATCGCGTGCGAGGGCTCGAAGGACCAGTCCAGGGAAGGCAGGCCGAGCGCGTGCAGGGCGAGCGTGATCGGCCCTGCATCGGGATCGAACAGGAACCGCCACATCACCACGGCCGTGACTTCGCTCACCGCATAGGGCGCGAGCACCGCGACGAGCAGGAAGCGCCGGAAGGGCAGGCCGCTGGCGAAGAGCAGGGCCATGCCGAGGCCGACGGCGAGTTCCAGATGCACGGCGACGACGACAAGGACGACGGTGTTCCAGAGCGCGCTGTGGAAGGCGGGATCTGCGAGGACGCGCCAATAGTTCTGCAGGCCGACGAAGCGCGGCGCCTGGCCGAAGCTCGACGTGTTCAGGCTCAGCCAGACGACATAGAGCGACGGCAGCACGATCACGCTCAAGATGAGCAGATGCACCGGCGCGAGCAGCGGCAATAACCGTGCCGTTCGTTGAAGTTGCACGCGTTTCCTCCAAAATTCCTTTTGCTCCGGGCTCTATCGGCCCGGTGGCGCGGACGCTTGAGCGTCCGTCGTCGGTTTTCGTCAGTGCACCGCCTTGGCGGAGCCGTTCGGCCTTTCCGGACTCGGGAGCGGATCGGGATTGCGGTCGACGCCGCGTTCAGCCGCGGCTGCGAGGTCCCGCACGGAATCGCGCGCCTGCAGGCTGGTTTGCAGTACGGAATGGGTCGGCGGCGTCTGGTCTCCGGACATGCGGGCGCGCAGGCGCGTCCAGGCTGCCTCTGCGATCTCGGCAATCGGCTGGCGGATCGCGGTCAGGCCGGTCTTGCGGGCGCTCATCCAGGGGTAATCGTCGAAGCCGACGACCGAGACCGGATCGGGGATGTCCATCCGCATCCGGGCGAGCGCCGAGAGCGTGCTCAGCGTGGTGACGTTGGTGAGCGCGATCACGGCGCTCGGCGGCGCGTGCCGCTCGAGCCAGTGCAGGAAAGCCGCCGCGCCGCGATCTGCATTCGAGCCGAGTTCGATCACGGTCGGCTCGCGGTCGAGCGTGCTCCGGATCAAGTCGCAGGCACCGCGGACGCGCTCGCGGATCGGGGAGATCGCGAGGCTGGAGGCTGCGACGAGGATGTCGCGATGGCCCTTGGCGAGCAGGTGACGGGCCGCGATCTCGCCGGCCTCTCGGTTGTCGATCGCAATGGTGTCCACCAGCGAGCCCTCGGGCGGCACGCGGTCAGCGAAGACGATCGGCAGGCGGCCGATCTCGTTGCGCAGCGCGTCCGGAACAGCGTCGGAGCAGGGCACGGCGATCAACCCGGACGGGCGCCACGCCAGCAAGGTGCGCAGCCGCGACTGCTCCAGCCCGCGGTCGTCGCGGGAGCTGGCGACGAGGATGTCGTAGCCGTCCTTCTGGGCGAGGACTTCGAGCTGAGACACCAGCGAGGTGAAAAACACGTCGTCTAGATCGGGAACGAGGACGCCGACGACGCGGGCCTGGCCCGAGCGCAGTTGCGATGCGGCGCGGTCGACCTGATAGGCCAGCTCGTCGGCGGCCTTGAGCACGCGCGTCCGCAGGTCGGCATTCACCGGCTTGTTGCCGCTGAACACGTTCGAGACCGTGGCGGTAGACACGCCTGCACGGGCGGCGACATCCCGGATCGTGACGCGTCCATTGTCCATGGAGGAGGCCTGTTAAACGTTTTACAGAAAAACGTTTAACAGGCTGATTTGCGCAAGACAAGTGTGCTTCGGACGAGAGTGCTGCTGATCCAACAATCCGCGGATCGCTGATATGTCGGCGGCTTCCGGTGCCTGGACGGCTTCGATTGGGCCGATGGGCTGTTCCCGGCGCGGATTTCAGCTAGGCGCAGGATTGGCTTTTCGAACCTCAGAGCCATGACGGCCCCATGCACATTGACAGAACCGCAATCGCAATTTTATAAAATATTAAATTGAGGAATTCGCGATGAGACTGGCAGGCCTTCGTGTTCACGTTCTGCACGCGTCGTTCGCCGCCATCTATGGCGGGATCGAGCGCGTACCGCCGAGCCTGCGGCGGCCGGCCGCCCATTTTCAGCGTATCGAACGCAGCGGCCAGTACTCGACGCTGATCGAGGCGATCGGCGAGAACGGCGAAAGCGGCTGGGGAGAGGCCTTCGGTCTACCACATCCCGGCATGGCGTCTTCGCTGATCGAGGCGGTGATCGCGCCGGCGCTTGCCGGCATCGAGTTCGACGAACCGGCTGCCGCGCTGCGGGACCTCAAGACCTATTTCTTCGCGCTCGGCCAGACGCGCGGCCCCGCCATGGAAGCGTTGAGCGGGGTCGATATCGCGCTCTGGGATTTGAAGGCGCGCATCGCCGGCCAACCCCTGTGCCGCCTGCTCGGGGCCGAGCCCGGTCCGGTCACGGCCTATGTCGGCTCGGTGCCCTTCCTGCCGACCCCGGGGGAATCCGCCGAGCGGGCGGTGGCCTTCGCCGAGCAGGGCTTCGACGGCATCAAGCTCAAGGTCGGCCGGGGCGCCCAGGCCGATGCGGCGCATGTCGCCGCGCTCCGGCAGGTGCTCGGAGGCGACATGCCGATCATGCTCGACGCGAACGCGGCCTATGGTATCGACGAAGCCATCGAAGTGGCGCGCGCGGTCGCACCGCACGGCATCGCCTGGCTCGAGGAGCCGATCGCGCCCGATGACCCGCATGCGCTGGCCAAGGTACGCAAGGCGTCGCCGGTGCCGATCGCGGCCGGCGAGAACGAGTTCGATATCAGCCAGTTCACCCGCTTCGTCGAAGCCGGCGCGCTCGACATCGTACAGCCCAATATCACGCGGGCCGGAGGGATCACCGGCATGCTGGCCGTCGATGCGCTGTGCACGAAGCACGGGTTGGCGCTGGCGCCGCATGGCGTCGGTTCCGCCATCGGCGTCTCGGCGGCTTTGCACGCCTGTCGCGCCGCCAGAAGCTTCACGCGTTATGAGGCGAACCGTCTGCTGAACCCGCTGCGGGACGAGCTTACGCAGGAGCCGCTGCGCTATGCGGACGGCGTCTTCGCTGCGCAGGATCTCCCCGGCCACGGCGCCGTGCCGAAACCCGACCAGCTCGAAGCCTATGCGCTCGACCCCACGGCAAGGGGAGCGCGACATGCAGCCGAGTGACAGCGGCATCTTCCTCGTCGATCCGCCGGAAGGTGCGGGCGAAACCGTCGCTGACGGCATCTACCGGCGCCTGATCGAAGCCATCCTGTTCGGCGATCTCGCCGCCAGCCGCCGGTTGATCCTGCAGGAACTCGCCGATCGCTTCGAGGTCAGCCTGACGCCGGTGCGCGAGGCCCTGCAGCGGCTCGCCGCCGAGGGGTTCATCGAGGCGACGCCCCGGCGCGGCTATCGCATCCGCACGCCTTCGCCGCGGCATGTCGCCGAGCTGTGGCAGGTGCGGCTCGGACTCGAACTCAACGCGGGGGAGCTTGCCATCGCGGCAATGATGCGCGGCGAGGGCGGCCCGTTCCTGCGCCGGCTCGAGCAGATCCAGCGCGCCCTCGATGCGCCGGGCGACCTGACGCATCGACGCCATATCGAGCTCAACGCCCTGTTTCACCAGACGCTGGTCGAGGCATCGGGCAACCGCCTGCTGGCAACGATCTATCACGGCATCCAGATGCAGCTTCTCGGTGCCTGGGTGCAGCGCGGCCTCGATGGCTGGCGGGCCCGCCTCGCCAGCGAAAGCGCCGAGCATACCGCCATCATCAACGCCCTGATCGGGCGCGACGCCACCGCGCTCGCCACCGCGATCAGGCTCCATCTCGGCCGCTCGCTGGAGGGGGCGCTGCGCGATATCGCCGCCCAGGGCGAAGCGGTCGCGAACGCCGACAGAGCATAAGAACCAACAGGGGAGAACGACCATGGGACGCCGTTGGACGAGGCGCATGACGCTGCTCGCAGGCCTTGCGCTGGCTTCGCTTACCGCAGGAGCCGCAGGCGCGCAGGCGCAGACGATCCGGATGTGGACCTTCCTGAATCCCACCGGCAATGCGCCCCGCGAAAAGGCACTGGCCGAGATCATCACGGCGTTCGAAGCCGCCAATCCCGGCGCCAAGGTCGTGGTCGAGACGCAGGTCTGGGACCAGATGACGCCAAAATTCATGGCCGCAGCCCAGCAGGGCACGGCCCCCGACATCGTCTGGGTTATCACCGACCTGCTCGGCGAGGCGATCAAGTCCGGCGCGCTCGCCGATCTCAAGCCGGTCTTCGTCGACAAATGGTCGCCCGACCAGCTCAAGGACAATGCCGGACCCTATTGGGACCTCTGCAATGTCGGCGGCAAGCAGTACTGCCTCTTCACCTCGCGCAATTATATCGGACTGTTCTATCGTCGCGACCTGTTCAAGGAAGCCGGCATCGACGCCACCAGCCTGACGACATGGCCGGCCTTCACCGAGGCTGCCAAGAAGCTGACCGTCAAGGATGCAGGCGGCGCGGTGACCCGCTACGGCTTCGGCCAGGGCTGGAGCGAGAGCCAGCCCGATCCGCAGATCGTCACCTCGTACCTGCTGGCCAAGCAGGGGACGCTTTTCGACGAGAAGGGGCGCGCCCGTTTCGCCACACCTGCCGGCGTCGAGGGGCTGACGATCCAGACCGAGCTGGTGACGAAGCACGAGGTCTCGTCGAAGCAGGCGACGACCTGGACCAGCGACGACGTCTACGAACAGTTCAGCGCTGGCCGGGCCGCGATGATCACCGGGGCGAGCGTCCGCTTCTCGACGCTTCAAGCCCGCCTGGGCGCCGACAAGATCGGCTTCATGCTGGTCCCCGGCATCGACGGCAAGCCGCATTCGCCCGCCGTGATGGCCGGCTGGGCGGTCGGCGCCTGGTCGAAGGGCAAGAATCTCGACCTGGCCGGCAAGTTCATGGATTTCATGAACGGGCCGCAGGCCGACAAGCTCTGGGTCGAGAAGGGCGGCCAGACGCCGGCGCTGGCCTCGACGCCGAAGGCGCTCGCGAGCTTCTTCGCCGATCCGGCCAACGAGTATCTCGCCATCGCCGGCAAGGGCTCCGCGAGCGCAGGCTGGCTGGCGCCGATCGATTTCGGAGTAGGCGGCTATCGACAGGCGCTGAACAAGGCGGCGCAGGAGGTCGTGACCAACGGCGCCACGCCCCAGGCCGCTCTGGAGCGCGCCGAGCGCGACTTCAACCGCCGCAACGGCCGCTAGCCGGCTACCCGGGGGCGGCGCAGTCGCCGCTCCCGCAGGCCCGTATCAACCGACCGGGGCGAGATGCGCAGTTCCCTCAACAGCTATGGCTATATCGCGCCGGCCTTCGCGCTGCTCGGCCTCGTCCTGTTCGCGCCGGTGTTCTATGGCGGCTGGTTCAGCCTGCAGCGCATCCAGTACGGCGCGCCGACAGGCTTTTCCGGCTTCGACAACTACGCGAAGCTCTTCGACGAGCCGGAACTGCTGGCCACGCTCGGCCGCACCTTCATCCATACCGGCGCATCGGTCGTCGTCACGATCGTGATCGCGCTGGCGCTCTCGGTCTGGATCAACCGGCTCGCGCCGCGCTTCGCCTTCGTCGCGCAGATGATCGTGATCGTGCCCTGGATCATCTCGACGGTGGTTGCCGCGCTGCTCTTTCGCTGGGTCTTCCTCAACGACATCGGGCTCGCCGCCTGGGCGCTGAAGGCTGTCGGCGTCACCGAGTTCCAGCCCCTGACCACGCCGACCGGTGCCATGGCGCTGCTGGTCGCGATCTCGGTCTGGAAGCGCATCGGCTACGCCGTCATCATCCTGCTCGCTGGCCTGAAGGGCATCCCGGACGACTATACCGAGGCCGCCCGCATCGACGGCGCCAATGGCTGGCAGATCTTCCGCAGCATCACGCTGCCGCTCTTGAAGACGCCGTTGCTCCTCGTCGCGATTGTGCTGACGCTGTCCAACATCAACACGGTCGAGACGCCGCTCGTCACCACCGGCGGCGGGCCGGGAGATGCGACGCGCGTGCTGGCGATCGAGGTCTATGAGCGCGCCTTCGTCAATTTCGACCTGGGCGGCGCCACCGCTCTCGCTCTGCTGATGTTCGCCGGCAATATCGCGCTCGTCATCGCCTATGTCCGCTTCACCAAGTGGAAGGCCTGATGAGCGCGCTCGCCTTTCCCACCGCAGCAAGGCGAGGGCGCGCAGCGCCGGGCCGGCCGCCGATAGACCGGCTCTGGGCACTGCTGGTGCTGCTGCCCGTCGCGGCGCTGATGCTGGTCAACCTGCTGCCACTGGTCTGGGGCGTGCTGACCTCGATCAAGCCGGAGGCCGTCATCTTCGCGACGCCGCCACAATTCGCCGGGTTCACGCCGACCAACGCGCATTACGAACGCGTCTTCGCCGCCGGCTTCGTCCAGAGTTTCACGATCAGCCTGGCCTATTCCGGCGCCGCGGTGGCGCTGGCGCTCACGCTTGCGCTGCCGGCCGCCTATGCCTTCGACCGCTTTGAATTTCCATTCCGGCAGAGCCTGTTTTTGCTCATCGTCGCGAGTATTCCGCTTTCGCTCGGCGCCGCCGCTCTGCTGATCCCGAACTACGTCTATTTCGTCCGCCTCGGGTTGGTGAACACGCCCTTCGCCTTGCCGCTGATCTATGCCGCCCATCAATTGCCCATGGCCATCTGGGTGGTAAAGGGCACGATCGAGGGGATCCCGCGCGAGCTGGACGAGGCCGCCGTGATCGACGGTGCCAGCCGATTCGGCATCCTGCATCATGTCATGCTGCCGCTGGCCCGGCCGGCTTTGGGCGCGGCGGGCACGCTCGCCTTCGTCGGCTCCTGGAACGAGTTCGTCGCGGGCTCCGTGATGGTCGACGCGCCCTGGCTCAGGCCGATCCAACCCCTGATCTACGGCTTCATCGGCTTCTTCGGCCGCGAATGGGGGCCGCTTACGGCCGCCGCCACCCTCGCCATCATTCCCATCCTCGTCGTCTTCGCCCTGCTCGGCCGCTTGATCGTCTCCGGCTTGACCAAGGGCTCCGTGAAAGGCTGAGCCGCATGCCGGAACCATCGATCGCGAGCCCGCTCGCCGGGCGCGTCGCCCTCGTCACCGGCGCCGGGCGCGGGATCGGCGGTGCCATCGCCGATGCGCTGGCCGCGCGGGGCGCCTCTGTCATCGTCAACGACATCGACGAGACGCTCGCCCGGCAGCGCGCTGCGGCGCTGGGGGAGCGCGCGCTCGCCGCGCCGGGCGATGCATCCTCCGCGGCCGATGTGCGCCGCGTCGTCGAAGCGGGCATCGCCGCCTTCGGGCGGATCGACATCCTCGTCAACAATGCCGGGCAGGACCGCGCCGTCCCGATCCTCGAGCTCGAGGAAGAGGAGTGGGACCGCTTCATGGCTGTGAACCTGAAGAGCGCCTTTCTGTTCTCGAAGGCGGTGCTGCCGGGCATGATCGAGCGCGGCCATGGCCGCATCGTCTGCATGTCGTCGATCGTCGCCCATCAGGGCGCGATGAACGGGGGCATCCATTACGCCACCACCAAGGCCGGCATGCTCGGCTTCGCACGCACGCTCGCCCGGCAGATGGCGAAGACCGGAGTCACCGTGAATGCGATCGCGCCCGGCGTCGTCGATACCGATCTCATCCGCACGCATATGAAGCCGGAGATGCGCGAGAAGGTGACGCAGGCGATCCCGATGGGACGGCTGGCCGACCCCGCCGAGATCGGCGGTGTCGTCGCCTTCCTGGTCTCGGACGACGCGTCCTACCTCACCGGGGCGACCCTCGACGTCAATGGCGGCTTCTGGATCGGCTGACATGCTCCTGACCCGACATATCGGCGCAGCCGAGGCAGATATCCTGATCGAGGCCGCGGCTGCCGAAGCCGAGGCGATCGGTGTGCCGCAGAATATCGCGGTGGTGGATGGCGCCGGTCACCTCGTCGCCTTCCGGCGCATGGACGGCGCCAAGTTCATGGCGATCGAGATCGCGATCAACAAGGCCTTCACCGCGGCAGGCGCTCGCCGCCCGACCGCGGCGCTATGGGAAGCCGCGCAGCCCGGCGCGCCCGGCTTCGGCGTCAATACACAGCATCAGGGCCGGGTGACCATCCTTGCCGGTGGATTGCCGCTCGCCTTGCCGGACAGTGGAGATGTGGTCGGCGCGATCGGCGTCAGCTCCGGCTCGACGGCGCAGGATGCGGCGGTCGCCGAGGCTGGTCTTACTGCTTTTCTGGAGCATATCGCGGGAACAGCCAAGCAATGAGCTTCGACTTCGCGATCGTCGGTGCCGGCAGCGCGGGATGCGTCCTGGCAAGCCGCCTCTCGGAGGATCCGGGAACGAAGGTCCTGCTCGTCGAAGCCGGCCGGGACGTGGAGCCGGGCCGAGAGCCGGCGGCGATCCTCGACATGTATCCGGGGCTCGCCGCCTTCGATCCGCGCAATCACTGGCCGGCGTTGATGGCCCGTACCCATCCCGTCGCCCATAATGGCCCGGAGCCTTGGGGGGCACCCCGCATCTACGAGCAGGCCCGGATCATGGGCGGCGGGTCGAGCATCAACGGGCAGGTCGCCAATCGCGGCACGCCCGAGGATTACGACGAATGGGAGGCGTTGGGCGCCGCAGGCTGGGGCTGGAACGATGTCCTTCCCTATTTCCGCAAGCTCGAACGCGATCTCGACTGTTCGGGCCCCTTGCACGGCACGGACGGCCCGATCCCGATCCACCGGATTCCGCGCGCACTCTGGCCGGGTTTCTCGAGCGCGACGGAACAGGCGATGCTGGCGCTCGGCTATTCCCGCCTGAGCGACCAGAACGGCGAGTTCGGCGACGGCGTCTTTCCGATGACGCTTTCGAATGATGGCAAGCATCGGGTGTCTTCGGCGCGCGGCTATCTCACGGCGGAGGTGCGCCGCCGATCCAACCTTACGATCATGGTAGAGACCGAAGTCACCGGCCTGCGCTGGAGCGCAAATGCAGTCAGCGGCTTGCGGCTGCGACACGGCTCGGAGGCGCTGGATATGACTGCGCGGCAGGTCATCCTGAGCGCCGGGGCGTTGCAAACTCCCGCCTTGCTGCTGCGGGAAGGCATTGGGGATGCGGCCGACTTGCGCGCGCTCGGAATCGAACCACGCCACAACCTGCCGGGCGTCGGACGGAATCTGCAAGAACACCCCGGCATCTCGGTTTCCGCCATGTTGAACCCGGCCGCCCGGCTGAAAGGCACTACGCGGCGCCACATCCACCTAGGTTTGCGTTACTCGTCCGGCGTAGGGCCGCTCGCGTCCGACATGTTCATGATGGCGGCTGCCAAATCCGCCTGGCATCCGCTGGGGGAACGCATCGCGACCTTCATCGCCTGGATCAACAAGCCGGAATCGCGCGGACGCGTCATGCTGGAGCGGCAGGCCGGCGGCCTCATCCCCATCGCGAATTTCGACTTCCTCGCCGCAGCCTCGGACCGGGCACGCCTTGCCGGTGCGGTGCGGTTGATGGCCCGGCTCGTCGGGACCGCGCCCCTGGCCGCGCAGCTTACGGTGCCGGTGCCGTCGAGTTATGGAGGCTGGGCCAAGCGGCTGGGGCATCGCAGTATCAGGAACTATGCGCTGACCGCCGGCGCCAGCGTGCTGCTCGATACCTTGCCTTTCCTGCGCAGCCCGTTCGCCCGCCGGATGATCGGCGGCAGTCAATCCCTGGAAGCCCTCGTCCAGAACAGAGCCGAGCTCGACGCCTATCTGGTCGCGAAAGCCTTCGGCCAGTGGCACCCGAGCGGAACCTGCCGCATGGGCGCACCCGATGACCGCGACGCCGTGACCGACCCCCGCGACGCCTCGGTTCATGGCGTCGAGGGCCTGCGCGTGGTCGACGCCTCGATCATGCCGACGATCCCGCGCGCGAACCTCAACATCCCGACGATCATGCTGGCCGAGAAGATTGCCGATGGAATTCGCGCCCGCTTCGTTCGCTGAAGAGGGCTTGTGCGGCTGGAGGCCCAAGACCGCTATTTGCGAGCATCAAGGAACGCTCGCGTTCGCCCAGAGTCGGAGCATGGGTCCGTCTCCACCCAGCACCGGATCCTTCGGTGGAAAGCTCAAGAGGGCGATCCTCTGTTTCATCGCAGGCGATGCCTCCTCGCGAACGATGTCTCCGGCCTGGCCTGGCGGATAGGCACCGACCACGACGAATTCCCCGAACTGCCGGAGGCACCGATGACCGGTCCCCGCAGGCAGCACCAGGACATCGCCAGCTTCCACCCGGATCTCGCGGCCGCCATCTCCGCCGAGCACCAGCTCGGCCGATCCGCCAGCTATGCCGAGAACCTCGTGACCCTGTGCGTGGTAGTGGTCGAAATCGTAGATCCCATCGCGCCACTGTGGCGGCCAGCCGTTGTCTTGAAAGCGCTTCTCCATGAGCGTGGCGAGGTCGGCGGTCGCCGCAGGATCGAACGCCTTTTCGTAGACCAGGGCCGGCAACCTGAGATTATTGGGAACGAAGCCCCGCGGCTCGAAACGCAAGGCGGTTACCGTCACTCGGGTCATGGCAGCATCTCCAGAGAAGCTTGCTGAACTCCGGCGTGCCAGCGGACGTTCCGTCGTTGGCACGCCCTGGCCATTCGCCATTCCGAGACAGCCGCGGATGCTAGCGCAAGTTGCTTGCCGACTGGCGGAGAGGCCGGCTGGACGATCGGCTTCTGAAAGGGCGAGGGGGCCGGCTGACGTGGAGATCGTCGAACTCTACTGGAACGAGGGGCGGGGCCGCAGCGTTCAGCCTTTAGTTCGTCAAACGCTCAAGGAGCCATCCATGCAGAACGAGCACAATCCTGCGGTCGACAGCCTACGCCGTGAACAGAAATCTCAGCGTCGGGAAGAGCGAGAGCTGACCCCCGATCAGAAGCTGGAGAAGGCGCTCAAGGATACTTTCCCGGCGAGTGACCCTGTTGCAGAGCAGGTTCCGATCACGCCCGGCGCTGCAGAGGAAAAGAAATGATCCGGGCCGCATTCTCCAGTCTCGCCGGCGCCTGGATCGCTCGGAATGTCGAGCGAGGCGACATCCCCGAGCGATTTGCTCTTCCTTTGACGCTGCTCGCAACGAGATTGCCTACGCCGGTGATCCTCGCCGGAGCAGTCGGATACGGCTTGTATCGACTCAATCAGGAAGCCCAGGCTCGGCACCCAAAGGATATTTCGCCGAAGGTCAGCTCGAAAGAGGGCGCGCGCAGTGGGAGCGCTCGACCGCGTCGCAAGCGCGAAACTTCACGCAAGCCTGCCGAAAAGGAGGCCGCGGATGCATAGGTTGTTCTGGGAGATGTCGAAGCTTGCATTCGAAGCGCAGCAAGTCATTTGGCTGCGCGGCATCGAGCTCGCGAAGGGTGGTGCGACCACTCAGCGAGAGGCCGCGCGCATGGTCAGCGAAAAGGCCACGGCGGGTCAGCAGGCCGTTTTAAAGGTCGCAACGGGAACGGCGCCGATCGGTATTGTTCGAGGGTATCGGCGCAAGGTGCGGGCGAACGCTCGTCGCCTGTCCCGATGACCAATGCGATGAACTGGATCGCAGTCGTTGGCACGTTCGCGGCGCTGTGCTCGACGCTCAGCTTCGTTCCTCAAGCCTGGCGGATCGTCAAAACGCGCGATACGCAGGCGATCTCTCCAGTGACCTACAGCTTCACCGTCACCGGTTTCGCTCTCTGGACCGCCTACGGCTTAGGCTTGGGCGCGTGGCCTCTAATCGTCACGAACAGCATCTGCTTCGTTCTGTCCGCTTTCATCCTGTTGATGACGCTGCTACCGCGGCAGCAGAAGGACGCGGTAGCGGACCAGTTCGATCCATCTTCGTAGGATGTGGACTAAGGCCAAACAGAGACGCAAGTCCGAGCTTTCGGCCACGTATTGCGCGCGCGTGGGAGGCTCGCTGCAGCTCCGAATAGACACGCCGGCGCTGCCATCACTCTCGCTCGATTGATGCGGCGACAAGACGCGCTCAGAGGCCCGGTCTGCGACCTTATTCCAGCGGATCGGCGATGTAGAAGCCGAAAGCCGACGCGCAAGCCAGAATGACGCTGATCTCAAGCAAGCCCATGATTGCCTCCTCCTGATATTGAGCAAGCAACCGCTTCAACCTCGCCATTGTTCCGCCACATGTTGTTGATGCCAGGCGGAAAGTGTGGTGCCCGCCCAGCTCCGCAAACCCCCGCGATTTCTGGCGCCCTTTTTTACGGCGCTTGGTCGATCATCGCGTAAAACTAACCTTTCCGCGCTCTTGCGATCGCATTGACGATCGCCGACGGGCTGTAAGGCTTGGACACCACGACCTCGGCGTTCATGTCGATCTCCGAAATATCGCCGGTGGCGAAAACGACGCTGAGCAAGGTGGTGAGTTCTCTGGCCTGTCGAGCGAGTTCGATGCCGGACGCGCCTGGCAGCTTGACGTCGGTCACCAGCACATCGACGGCGTGGTCTCGCAGGATCGGCAGCGCCTCCTCGGCACTGCTCGCCTCAAGGATCGCGAAGCCGGCATCCTCCAGGATATCGCAGGTGTTCATGCGGATCAGGGCGTCGTCCTCGACGATCAGGACGGTTGCGGGTTTTGCCGGGCTCGGCATCGCGCGATCGTCTGCCGGCGCCTGGTCCACCCTCTGGGGAGCGCGTGCCTTCTGTGCGGCAAGTACGAGCCGGATTTTCCGCGCCAAAGCCTCTCGCGTATAAGGCTTGGACAGGAGCTCTACACCGGCATCCAGACGGCCGCCGTGGACGATGGAATTCTCCGTGTAGCCTGAGGTAAAGAGCACGGCGAGATGGGGCAGGCGCTGACGCGCCAGCCGGGCAAGCTCGGGACTCTTCAGCTGTCCGGGCATCACCACGTCGGTGAACAGCAGATCGATGGGGACGCCGCTTTCGATGACGTGAAGCGCGCTGGTCGCATCGCCGGCCCGCAGAACGCGATAACCAAGGTCGGTCAGCAGCTCGATCACCGTGCCGCGAACCTGCTCGTCGTCCTCGACCACCAGGATCGTCTCGGTACCCCCTGCGATCGGGCTGTTGTCGACAACCGTTTCGAAGGCTTCCTTCTGGAAGGAGCGGGGCAGGTAGAGCCTCACGGTGGTCCCGTGATCGAGCTCCGAGTAGATTTTGACGTGGCCGCCGGACTGCTTGACGAAGCCATAGACCATCGACAGTCCAAGACCCGTGCCTTTTCCTTCGGGCTTCGTCGAGAAGAACGGATCAAAGGCCTTCGCCAGCACCTCCGGCGACATTCCCGAGCCGGTATCGCTGACCGCTAGCATGACATACTGCCCCGCCGCGACATCGCTGTGCCTGGCGGCGTAGCTGTCGTCGAGATGGGCGTTAGCCAGGTCGATCGTCAGTTTTCCCGAGCCGCCCATGGCGTCGCGCGCATTGATCGCCAGGTTGAGAAGGGCATTCTCGACCTGCGTCGGGTCGATCATGGAATTCCAGAGCCCACCGCCCACGACGGTTTCGATCTCGATTCCCTCGCCGAGCGTGCGGCTCAGCATATCGTCCATGTCGCGAACCAGGCGGCCGAGATTGACGACCTTCGGCTCCAGGGGCTGTCGCCGGCCGAAAGCAAGCAATTGCGACGCAAGCTTGGAACCGCGGGCCACGCCCGTCATGGCATTGGCGATGCGGCGCTCTGCCTTCTCGTCGCCTGCGACATCCTTGGCCAGGAGCTGCAGATTGCCCGAGATCACCTGCAGCAGGTTGTTGAAGTCATGCGCGACTCCGCCGGTCAACTGGCCGATGGCCTCCATCTTCTGGCTGTGGCGCAGCGCTTCTTCGGCAGCGAGCAGCTTCTGCGTCCGCTCGGCCACCATCTGCTCAAGCGTCTCGTTCAGCTTGGCCAGAGCCAGCTCGGCCTGACGCCGCGCCGTAATATCCTGAAACAGGACCGCGACCTGCCGCTTGCTCGGCGGCTCGATCCGGATCGCAGCCAGTTCCAGAAAGCGGCCGGTCGCGACGAGCTCCTGCTGAAAGCGAATGGGCGTGCCGGTGCGCAGGACAGCGCCATAGCGCTCGACCCACGAATCGGCTTCCGCGCCGACCATCTCGCGCAGCTTCTGCCCGACGACGTTCGGAATTCCGGCGTGTCGGGCGTAGGCCGCATTGGCCTCGATATGGATGTAGTCGCTGTCCGGCCCATGCGGTCCGTCGAAGAATTCGATGATGCAGAAGCCTTCGTCGATCGCGTCGAACAGACCCTTGTAGAGAGCGGTGCTATCGGACAGCCTGCGCTCTGCCCGGCTGCGCTCGGTCGTATCGCTTCCCTGCACGAAGATGCCGGTCACGCTGCCCTGCGGACCGACGAGCGGCTGGTAGACGAAATCCAGGTAACGCTCCGAGACCGGCCCCCTCGGCTCGGCCTGCGTAGCAAACCGTGCGCCCAAAGCCGTATAGGCTTTTCCGGACCGATAAACTTCGTCGAGAATCTGGACAAAGCCTTGCGCATCCGCTTCCGGAAGCGCTTCGGAGACCGTCTTGCCGATAACGTCGCGACCATCCACCAGTTTCAGATAGCTGGAATTCGCGAGCTGGAAGCGATGCTCCGGCCCTTGCAGCAGCGCCATGAAAGTGGGCGCCTGATCGAACATCTCGGAGAGGAGCGAGGCGATATTGACGTCGCTGGCGGGCAAGGACGTTTTCCTGAGAAGCAGAGCGATGGATCGGTTCGTACGGCATCTACGGGCGGCGGAAAAGCCGTTCGCGCTTCCCTATTTTGCCTGATGCCGGGATATCCGTCGCTGCGCCTGGGTGAGATCTGCGACGAACCGGGCATATTCGCGAGAACGAGCCTTTTCATCCGGCAGGCGCAGCAGGAATGAAGGATGGACGGTGGCCAGCAGCGGCGTGCCGTCTTCGAGCGCAAGCTCGCGGTCGCGTGCGCTGGCCAGCGAGCCGGCATGCCCCGTCAGCGATCGCAGTGCACTGGCGCCGAGGGCGACGACAAGCCGGGGTTTCACGAACTGCAGTTCAAGGTCGAGCCAGAAGCGGCAGGCCTTGATCTCCCCGACATTCGGCTTGTCGTGGATGCGCCGCTTGCCGCGCAGCTGGAATTTGAAATGCTTCACCGCGTTGGTGACATAGGCGCGCGCACGATCGAGGCCGGCTTCCTGCATCGCCCGATCGAAAACCTGTCCTGCAGGCCCGACGAACGGCCGGCCGGCAAGGTCCTCCTGATCTCCAGGCTGTTCGCCGACGAACAGAACGGGCGCGTCCAGCGGGCCCTCTCCAAACACCGTTTGCGTGGCGTGGCAATGAAGGTCGCAGCGGGTGCAGCGTTGCGCCGCAGCCGCGGCATCCTGCCAGGACGCGATTCCGGGTGCATGAGGCATCTCGGGACGGTGCTGGAGCTGCCTTATATGGCGTTCGGGTGGCTGCGTCGGCGCGCGCATCACCATTTCCTCTGCTCGCCGGGCGGCGCCTGCGATCAGCGGCACAATCAATTCCGCTTCGGGCAGGTTCCGCCAGTATTTCACCGGCATCTCGCTCTTCATCGCCTTCGGCTTCAACCGGGCCGGATTGAAGATGTTGGCGTAGTAGGTGAGCCAATACGCTTCCATGGCATCGCCGTCCGGCGCGTCGGCCTTGCTGGCGGCGGGGCCGAACTGCAGGGTGCCGCCATCCCAGTGCATCGATCCCTGCGGCGTCATGATCGACCAGATCATCCCGGCGAAGCGCCCCGTGAAGAAGCTCGCGGCCCGTTCGAGAATGAAGTGCTCCGGCTCGAACCAGGCGATGAAAGGGCCGTCATCGCTCGCGCCCGACACGGCCCGGAACCGGACGAAGGCCGTCATCTTGTGCAGATCGCGCCGTACCGAGCGGGCCATCGCCTCGGCGCGAGCGATGTCGGGATCGGCTGCATTTTCGAGCAGGCGCGGCTCGTCCTGCAAACGCAGCAGCAGGCGGTGCAGCAAGACGAAGCGGCCGACATCCCGATGACAGACGACGTTCTCGGCAAGCTCGATAAAACGGCGTGACACGGTTAGCGTGGCGCTTCCGTCCTCGACCGGGGCTACGCTCTCCATCGCGAACAATCCGGCATCGTCCTCGCTCGTCAGCCAAGCGACGGCCTCGGGCTGAATGCCGGCCAGCGCCAGCCGCCGGGCTTCGCGGCGCCAGCCGGCAAAATCCGCGGGGCCGTTCAGCCGGGCCGCTATCACGGGAAAAGCGATAATTGTCGCGGTTGCGGCATCAGCCGGGCCCGCAGGTTCTGCGCGTCGAGCCCGCTGCCCGGACGCCAGCCCTCCGCCATGATGAAATGCCGGATCGTTGCCAGCGATCGCGTCAGCCGGCCGACATCTTCCAGCCTGAGCCGGCGGAACCGCCGCGAGGCCAGGATGCGATCGACACTGCGCGTGCCCAGACCCGGCACCCGCAGGAGGGCTTCGCGATCAGCCCGGTTCACGTCGACGGGGAAGCGCCCGCGCTCGCGCAATGCCCAGGCGAGCTTGGGGTCGATATCGAGATCGAGCATCTCGTTGCGCCCCAGGATTTCCTCGGTCTCGAACCCGTAGAAGCGCGTCAGCCAGTCGGCCTGATAAAGCCGGTGCTCGCGCATCAGCGGCGGCGGCTGGAGCGGCAGCTGGCTTGAGGCGTCCGGAATCGGGCTGAAGGCAGAGTAATAGACGCGTTTCAGCCCGAAGCTGCCATAGAGCCAGGCACTGCGCTTCAGGATGGCGGAATCGCTTGCGTCATCGGCGCCGACGATCATCTGCGTGCTCTGCCCCGCGGGCGAGAAGGCAGGAGCCTTCCTGCTCTTGTCGCGCTCCTCGCGCGATGCGTCGATCTTCAGCTTGAGGCCGCCCATCGCACTCTTGATCTCGCCAGCCTGCTTTTCCGGGGCGAAGCGCGCGAGCGCCGCCTCGCTCGGCAATTCGACGTTGATCGACACCCGGTCAGCAAAAAGCCCTGCGCGCTCGATCAAATCGCGGCTCGCGCCCGGGATCAGCTTGAGATGGATATAGCCGCGGAACCCGTGCTGCCGGCGCAGCGTTTCGGCCACTCGGACCAATTCCGCCATCGTATAATCGGCCGAGCGGATGATGCCGGAGGACAGAAAGAGGCCTTCGATATAGTTGCGGCGGTAGAAATTCAGGGTCAGCGCGACGACTTCCTCGACCGAGAATCGGGCGCGGCGAACGTTGCTCGATGAGCGGTTGATGCAGAAGACGCAATCGAAGCTGCAGAAATTCGTCAGCAGGATCTTCAGGAGCGAGATGCACCGGCCGTCAGGCGCGTAGGAATGGCAGATGCCGGAACCTGTCGTCGAGCCCAGACCTTTCCCGTCGCGCGAATCTCGTTTGGTCGTGCTGCTCGATGCGCAGGAGGCGTCGTATTTCGCGGCGTCGCTGAGGATTTCGAGCTTCTCCAGGACCGTGAGCTGTGCCATCGACTTTCCTTTTGTTCTCTTTATGTTCTTATCGCAGCGCCTTGCCGAATTCAAGCTGATCCGTCTGGCAAGGATTCCGGGCGGGTCGAAACGAGATCGAATCCGCGATCAAAACAGCGCGGATTTCGCAGATATCGGGGTATAGCGATGCCGAGGCGGAATGATTCCAGGTCCCGACGGAATGATTGAAATCAGAACTTTCCTGCGCGACGAGACCAACGAGCTGCATCGCGAGCTGGACGCCATCGTCGGAGTGTTTTCGAGCCGCGCCGAATATGCCAGCTTCCTCAAGGGCACCTATCGGCATCGGGCGCCGGTCGAGGCTGCCTTGCGCGATGCCGCGGTGGAGACTTCACCCTGGCGGTCGCGCAAGCTCCTGCCGGAACTGACAGCGGACCTTGCCGATCTGGCGCTGCCGCTTCCGGCGGCCGACCCGTTCCATCTGTCAAATGACATCGCTGCGCTGCTCGGAGCCGCCTACGTTCTGGAAGGTTCGGCTCTCGGGGCTCGCGTGCTGGTAAAAGGAGTGGAGCATCTCGGCTTCGGTCCGGATTTCGGCGCGCGATATCTTTCGGCGCAGGCAGGGTCGCTCGATCGCTGGCGCGCGGTCCTGGTCGCACTCGAAGGGCTCGACCGGCCAGCGTGGGATGCCGCGGCGCAGTCGGCCAAGTCCGTTTTCCGCCACGCCATCCAGGCCTTCACATCGGAGGAATTCTCTCCTGCATGACCACCGTTGATCTGACGAACTGCGATCGCGAGCCGATCCATATCCCCGGCAGCGTCCAGCCGCATGGCTGCATGATCGTGTGCGATGCCGAGGCCGTGACGATCAGGCGCCACTCGTCGAACGCCAGCGCCTTCCTCGGCCTGAAAGAGTTCGAGCTTGTCGGTCGCAGGCTCGAAGAGATTCTCGGCGGGCCGGTCGTGCATGAGATGCGCAATGCGCTCGCTCGTTCAGGCGCGCCGTCGCGGGCCGGGTTGATGCCGCGGTATCGGGTCTCCGCAATGGATCGGGAGTTCGACATCTCGATCCATGCCTTCAAAGGCAACGCCATCATCGAGTTCGAGGAGAGCGTCGCGGCCGGGCCGACCTCGCCGCTCGAATTCGCGCGGACGCTGGTCGGCCGGCTTTCGGATGTCACGACACCGGCGCAGCTCATCAAGAAGGCGGCGCGCCTGCTCCGCGCCGTGCTGCAGTACGACCGGGTGATGATTTATCAGTTCGCACCCGACGGTTCCGGCAAGGTCGTCAGCGAGGCCAAGCGGCCCGATCTCGAAAGCTTCCTCGGGCAGCATTTTCCCGCAAGCGACATCCCCCAGCAGGCGCGGCAGCTTTATCTGCTCAATCCGATCCGCGTGGTTTCGGATTCGAGCGGGGAGCGCTTCCCGATCATGCCCGTGCTGGACGCGGCCGGCGAGCCGCTCGATCTGTCTTATGCCCATCTGCGCAGTGTCTCGCCGATCCATTGCGAATACCTGCGCAATATGGGCGTCTCGGCCTCGATGTCTGTCTCGATCATCGTCGACGGCGCGCTCTGGGGGCTGATCGCCTGCCACCACTACAGGCCGCACTCGCTTTCGATGAATCGCCGGATCGCAGCGGAGATCTTCGGCGAATTCTTCGCGCTTCAGCTTGGCGCTCTCACACAGAAGCAGATGCTGCTCGCCGCCGAAAGGGCGCGGGATTTCCTCAACGGCCTGCTTTCGTCCGCCGCCTACGTGACCGATGCCTCGGGCTTCCTCGGTCAGCACCTCGCCGAGTTCCGCAATCTCGTCGAAAGCGACGGCGTCGGCGTCTGGGTCAATGGCGCGTGGCGGAGCGAGGGCAGCGCCCCACCGGCCGAGTTCGCGGAGGAGCTGGCTGCGTTTGCCGGATCGGTTTGCGACGGGCGGATCTGGGCGACGACGGCGCTCGCCGAGGCGCTTCCTGCCGCGCGGGCTCATGCCGAGCAGTTCGCCGGGATGCTTGCAATCCCGTTGTCGCAGATCCCGCGCGACTATCTCTTCTTCTTCCGTCGCGAGCTGGTCCACACGATCGAATGGGGTGGCGACCCCCACAAGACCTATACGAGCGGCCCGCATGGCGACCGTCTCACGCCACGGCAGAGCTTCGCCGTCTGGAAGGAGACCGTGGCCGGCCATTCCAGTATCTGGACGCCGGTGGAGCGCGAGCTAGCCGAATCGGCACGCCGGACCCTGATCGAGGTCGTTCTGCGACAGAGCGAGCTCCTCGCCGACGAGCGCAACAAGGCCGATATCCGCCAGAAGATGCTCAATCAGGAGCTCAACCACCGGGTCAAGAACATCCTCGCCCTGATCAAGTCGATCGTCGCCCATCCGCTCGCGGAAGGTGCGACGATCGAGGCCTATGTCATGTCGCTCAAGGGGCGGATCGAAGCGCTCGCCATCGCGCATGACCAGGCGATGCGGGCAAGCGGCGGCGGTTTCCTGCTCGACCTCGTCAATGCGGAAGCCTCGCCCTACCGGACCAGCGGCGGCGCGATCACGGTGCGCGGCCCGGCCGTATCGCTCGACGCCCGCGCCTTCTCGGTCGTCGCTCTGGTGATCCATGAGCTCATCACCAATGCCGCCAAATACGGAGCTTTATCCGTCAAGACCGGCGAACTCACCGTGACGTGGTCCGCCAATGCGGTGGGTGATTGCGATATCGTCTGGCAGGAGCGGGGCGGCCCGCCGGTCAAGCCGCCGTCCCGTCAGGGTTTCGGCAGCATCCTGATCGGCCGCAGCATCCCCTACGATCTCGGCGGGCGGAGCGACCTGTCGTTCGAGCCCGAAGGCATCACGGCGAAACTCTGCATTCCCGCCAAGTTCGTTCGCTGGACCGAGGATGTAGCACCGCCCGAGGACGCTCCCGTTCCGGTCAAGGGCAAACCTGGCCGGCCTCTCGAAGGCAAGCGCGTGCTGCTGGTCGAGGATCAGTTCATCATCGCCATGGATTGCGAGGACATGCTGACGACGCTGGGGGCGAGCCAGGTCGAAGTCTGCGCAAACGTCTCGGAAGCTCTGTCGTTCCTGGGCCGGACGGCGCCGGATCTCGCAATTCTCGACGTCAATCTCGGCTCGGAAACCTCGGAGCCGATCGGCAATCGCCTGCGCGAGCTCGGCGTACCCTTCCTCTTCGCGACGGGTTACGACGATCTCGCGATCCTGGGAGTCGCCGAGGCGACGACGCTGCGCAAGCCTTACAATCTCGGCTCGCTCGAAGCCGCGCTCCGCAAGATTCCGGGCGCGGGCTAGAGCATCGGCCCGGAAGTCGCCCGCGGCTTTCAGTAAAAGCCGATGCAGATCAACGCACTCCGGCTCGCCAGCGTCCGAAGCGGTTCAGGCCGCTTCGGATGTCGGCGGTGCCAGGCCGGCCAGCGAAAGCTCCATGACGGCTTGCGTGCCGCGTCCGCCGGTATCGACATAGCGCAATTCGGTTGCGAGGCCCTTCGCCATCGCCCGCACGATCTTGCTGCCGAGGCCGGTTCCGCGGATTGTGCCGGTTCCTGACCAGCCGATACCGTCATCGGCGACCTTGAGCGTGACCGTATCGCCCTCGCAGAAGAGGCTGACCCGGACCTCGCCCTGGCCGTCGGGGTAGGCGTATTTCAGCGCGTTGGTCACCAATTCCGTTGCGATCAGGCCGATCGAGATCGCCTTGTCGGTTTTCGCCAGCACGGGCTCCGCCTCGAAGCGGATGGACGGCATCTGGCCGGAGCCGGCGAGCGAGTGCGCGAACTCCTCCAGCAGCAAACGAAGATAGCCCGCGAGGTCGACAGCGCGGACATCGTCGGAGGTATAGAGGCTGCGATGCAGGTTGCCAATCGCCGTGATACGCGCCTGCGTCTCGGCAAGCGCCGCCTTGGCGCCGGGGTCTTCGACAGAATTGGCCTGCATGCGCACGAGCGAGCCGACCAGCGACAGGCTGTTGGCGACGCGGTGATTGACCTCGGCCAGCAGCGTCATGGCGTGGTCGCGCGCGGCCCGCACGTCCTTCTCCGCCTGCTCGCGGGCGCGGGTCAGCCGCGTCTTCACCACGGCATGCTCCAGAGCCGCCCGCAGCAGGACCTCGAAATCCTCGCCGATCGTCTTCACGACATAGTCGATCGCGCCGGCCTTCAGGGCGGTCACGGCGATCGACAGCTCCGATGATGCGGTCACATAGATGACCGCGGGAGATGATGCGTCGGTGGACAAGGCCGAGAGAACATCGAGCCCTGACGCCGTGCCCAGATCATGGTCGAGGATGATGACGTCGATCCCGCCCGCCTCTGCGCGCGCGAGCCCCGCCTCGGCGGTTTCGACATGCTCCACGACATAGTTGTGGCGCGCGAGCATGCGCTGCACGAGGCGCCCCAAGGTGGCGTCGTCGTCGATATAGAGGACTTTGATCGGCCGGTTCGGCATCAGCGGACGCCACGCAAGCCGGTCATGGCGTTTCCGGAACCTGGATTACGGCGAAGAACAGGCCCAGCTGGCGGATCGCATTGGCGAAGCCGTCATAATCCACGGGCTTGGTGATGTAGACATTGGCGCCGAGATCGTAGCAGCGCTGAATCTCGCGGCTGTCGTCGGTCGTGGTGAGCACGACGACCGGCGAACGCTTGGTGTGCGTGTTCGCCTTCACCTTCTCCAGGATGTCAACGCCGCCCATGTCCGGCAGGTTCAAGTCGAGCAGGATCAGCAGCTGGCGGCCGGCGCTGACTGTGCCGGACCCATCGGGGCCAAACAGGTAATTCAGCGCATCCGTGCCGTTGGCGAAGGGGATGATCTCGTTGCTGACGCCGGCGCGGCGGATGTTCTTCTCGATGAGGCGGGCATGGCCTTCATCGTCCTCGATCATGATGATGGAGACAGGATTTCCATTGGTCACGCTTCGGCACTCCGTCTGTAGGCCGCGAGGTCGGGCGGCAGGGTCACGATAAAAGTGGAGCCCTTGCCAAGTTCTGAGCGCACGGCGATGTCGCCGCCGAGATTGCGCAGCATCGTGCGGACATGGGCGAGGCCGATGCCTTCGCCTGCCGTGTTCTGCGCGCCCGAGCGCCGGAACAGCTCGAAGATGCGCTCATGGTCGGTTGCCGCGATGCCGCGGCCATTATCCTCGATCTCGATCTTCACGCTGCCACGGCTCTCCCGCCGCGTCCGCACGGATATCCGAATCGGGCGATCCGGAGACCGGTATTTGATAGCATTGTCCAGGAGGTTGCCGAGGGCCTGATCGAGCGAAAGGCGATCGCTGACGATACGGGGAACCTGCGAGTCGATCTCGATCCCGCCGCCCTCGTCCGCGCTGGCCTGATGGTGGACGGCCTTTGCCGCGGCCTCGATCAACGCCGTAAGATCGACGCTCTCGGCCCGCAACTCGCGCCGCCCCTCGCGGGAGATCTTGAGGATCGCGTTGATGAGCCCGTCCATCTTGCGTGTCGACGAGCGGATGAAGCCGATCGCCTCGGCGACATCGACGCGCAGCGCCTCCTCAGCGGCGGCCTTCTGCTCCGGGGTGGCTGTGGGTCCGGCGCCGACATAGGCCTCGATCGGCTTGAACATCGCTTCCAGCTCGCTGGTGAAGCCCATGATGTTCACCAGCGGGGCGCGCAGATCGTGCGTCACGATATAAGCGAAGCGCTGGACCTCCTCGTTCGCCTTGATGAGCGCATCGGTGCGCTCGCGCACCCGCCCCTCCAGGCCGACATTGAGCATCTCGACCTCGTGCCGGGTTTCGACGATCTCGCGCGTGTAGCTGACGATCGTCCAGCTTGCCGCGCCCGCCATTGCCAGGATCAGGATGGCGCCGATGATCGTCGTCCAGCGCAACTGCGTCGATGCGGTCACCTGCGCATTGATCGCTTCCCTGAGTTCCGCCTCGGAATTGCTCAGGATGGCGTTCAGATCGGCTCTCAGATCGTCCATGAGCTGCTTGCCGGTTCCGCCCTGGACCAGGCGCATCGCCGTCTCGATGTCACCTCTGCGCGTCGCCTCGACCGTCAAGGCAAGTTCCGCCATCTTTCGTTCGAGTTCGCCCTGCACACGCTGAAGCAGCGGTCCGACCTCGCGTAGGTTGGCGGCAGCTTGCTCCAGCTTCGTGCGCTGGTCTGCCAGCTTGGATACCGCGACGTTATAGGGCTCCAGATAGGTTTCGTCCCGGGTGAGCAGGAAGCCGCGTTGGCCGGTCTCGGCGTCCTGCACGAGCGACAACAGGTCAGCGCTGGCACTCCGGACCGCGCGGGCAGCCGTAACCTCGCCGAAATAGCGTTCGCTTGCGCTCGTCAGCCACAGCGACGTCGCGACGATGGCGACCAGCACTGCGATTCCGATGGCCAGAAGCAGGGCGTTCGAGCGTCGGAAGAACGCCTGGGAGATGGGCATGCAAGGGACCAGCTAGAGGAAGTACACCCCTCTGCGCAATCACAGCTTCCGGATCAACAACAAATGATATTGTGCGCCAATCGTGCCTGTGCATTGCCCCGCTTGTGGTGCCGTCGATTCCCGCAATGAGACATCAGCATGGAAGCCGCCGCCGGCTTACCTCATTCGCCATCCAGCTTCCGGATCTTCGGACCAGGTGGAATCCCGGTAGAACCGGCGTCAAACCGCAGGTTTGCGACGTAGATGTCCACGCCCTCGGCGTTCTGCACGGTAACAGAGAGGGACATGTGGTCACCATTGGGAAGCTTCTCGCGATTCAGGGCCGACAGCAATTCCTTCGCGGCATTTCGCGCGCTTTGATCGTCGGGTAGATCCGTACCCTCCTCGTCGATTTCGAGCTTCTGTCCATCGCGCGTGTGAAAGAAGTAGCTGGGCATGTCTGCCTAATGCAGCCAAGGCACACCGGTTCCTCAATCGCCCTTGATTTTGGCGGCACCGGACTGGAGATGCAGGTAGTCCGGATCGAATTCAGCCAAGCTGCAGAGGCCTTTCCAGTCCAGGACAGTCAAGCGATTGGCCCTGATCCGAACAAGCTTGGCTTCGCGGATTTCACGAAGCTTCTTGTTCATGTGAACCGTCGAGAGACCGAGCGCATCAGCGATTTCCGGCTGCGTCAAAGGCAGCTCGCAGGTCACGCCGTCGGACAACCCGATCGCCGTCATCTTGGTGATGAACTCGCACAACAAGTGGGCGATCCTGTTCGGAGCCGGACGGCGTCCGATGCCGACCATCCATTCACGATATATCGAGGCTTCGATGAGCGTTTCGCGCCAGAATGCCTCAGATATCCGATACGACTCCCGCGTGAGCGACCTGACCGCATCGTGCGGGATGAGCCCGACCACACCCGGTGTCAGGGTGCCCAGGCAATGGTCCATGCGCTCGATCAGGAGGGAATGGATATCCGGGATGTCGCCGGGCAGGTGGAGCGACAATATCTGTCGCGCGCCGTCGCCGACGATCTTGTAGCGACAGACCAGTCCTTCGGCGACGAGACAACACTGCTTCGTCAGCTCTCCTTCGCGGATGATGTCCTGATTGGCTTCCAGGCGCTTCAGCGTGAGCGGCAGTCGCAGCAATTTCTCCCGCTCGGAAGGGGGCAGTGGAACATGGGTCTCGAGCTTGAGAACGAGGCGTTCAAGATAGTGCTGCTTGTCCATTCGTTTCCTGCCACGCCGGATTACGTCTCGCAGATATGAGATCGTGCCGTCTCGCGCTGCATCAAATGCTATAGGAGCCGGAGCGTTATGAAAGCGCCTCGACTCCGATTTCGGTCTGATCGTTCGGTGGGGATGCCGGCCGTTGGCACGGTGTCGCGGTCGATGGCCGGGTTGTACCTTGCCAGCACCGTTCAGCAAACGGCCTCGTGCGTGGTCAGATCTGCGATCGAGCCAGGCTGGACAGCCAGTCCGAGAACTTCTCACTGGATGAGCGGTTTTGCCAGTCCGAGAAGGTGTAGGGGCGGGAGGCTGCGGCATCCTTGTCGAACAAGGCCGTTTGGGTTTTTGCGAATTCCCGATCGAACAGATTGATGTTGGCTTCGTCGTTCAGCCTCAGGGCGCGGTCGTCGATATTCGTCGAGCCGACGGACGCCCAGACATCATCGACGATCACGAGCTTGCAGTGAAAGAAGGTCGGCTGATACTCGCTGATCTTCACACCGGCCTCGAGCAGATCGCCCCACAGGTGACGCGACGCCTTCCTGACGATGCGCGCATCCGTGCGGGGCCCCGGCACGATGATCTCGATCTCGACGCCCCGCTTGCGGGCCTCGAGAAGCTGCTGACGTGTCAGTTCGTCGGGCACGAAATAGGGCGTCGCGATGCGGATGCTCTTCTGCGCGGCGGCAAGCGCAGTCATCAGCATGAGATGCATGGTATTGCGCTGATGGGTCGAACTGACGACGACCTGCGCGGCGTGGTCGCCTACCGGAGCAATCTCCGGAAAGAAGCGGTCGCCCAGGAGCAGCTCTCCGGTTGCCTCGATCCAGTGCTCGGCGAAAGCGGCCTGGAATTCTGCCGCAGCGGGTCCTTCGATCCGATAGTGCGTATCGCGCCATTCGTTCGGCGTGCGCGCATCCCCGTTCCATTCATCGGCGATGCCGACGCCGCCGGTGAAACCAACGCGCCCATCGACGACCAGCAGTTTTCGGTGAGTGCGGTTGTTCAACCGGTCGAGCGTGTACCAGGTGACGGGGCGGAAGCGGACGACCTCGACGCCCGCATCCTGCATCCGCTTGATGAGCTGATCGTCCATCGGCAAGCTGCCGACCCAGTCGAGCAGCACCTTCACGCTCAGCCCTTCCCGGGCCTTTGCCGCGAGAGCATCGGCAAACTCCTCGGCGATGGCGCCACGCCAATAGATATAGGTCTCGAAGCTGATCGTCTGCCGCGCCTCGCGAATGGCGCTCAGCATCGCGGGGAAGATTCTGATGCCGTTGACCAGCGTCTCCACCTTGTTGCCGGGAACATAGCTAGACCCGAACAGGGCGCCCATGGACGTCTTGAGCTGGCGATCCGACGAGGCGAGGTGATGTGGAAGCGGTTGCTTCAGCTCCCGTGGCTCCGGCAGCAGGTTGCCCACGATGATGCAGCCCGCGACACCCAGAATGGCCGAGATGAGCGCGATGACCAGGGGGTGCCGTCGGAACGTCATGTGCATGCCGGCTTGAAGGGTAGGGGTATCACGATGTGTCGGTTCGTTCTCGAAGGCTATGACCAACCCAACGGGCCGGCGGCCTTATGAACACCATCCAGGTTAACCGGTTCCCGCGGACAGGCCGGTCATCGGTTGTTCGACTGGAACTCTGGTGGTCACGGCGAGCCGGGTCGTGGGCGTTGCCTGTTCCATGAAACGCTACGGTCAGAAGGGCATGATGGCCCTGATGCAACCGCCCTGACTGGCGCGGAACGTCTCGTAGAGTGCGGGGCGGTCTTCGAGCGAGGCGGTGCGTGATGACGAACACACCCCATGCGCTACCGTTTCAACCCGGATGGGCGCGAGCTGATCGAACTCGGATGCGTCAGGCGGGCTGAAACCCTGCGAGCGCCTGCGCGCGGCCCCTGCTTCTCAGATAACGCCTTCGATGAGACCAAGATTCATCGCTTCATTGGCCTCGATGTACCAGTTCTCCGGTGCCAGCCTGAGGACCTGTTCCATGGTTATCGACGAGCCGGCGATGAGGTTCTGGAACCCTTCATTCTGGATCTGGATCGAATGCTCGATTTCGTTGAGCTTGGCCTTGAGGTTGGCGATGCACATGGTCAGCGGGCCATCGAGCGTCACGGTGGCCTGCAGCTTCCGCTCGTGGATCATGAGCCGCGTGCCGCGCGACAGGTAACGGTTCGGGCGGGCGAAGAAACTCATGAAGGTCGCGCCGGCCGAGTAGATCGCCGTCTTGCCGAGAAGGACCAAGCGCCGGTTCGGCTCCTGCTCGCTGTGGAACCGGATGTCCTCTCCCATCATCCGTGCGACCTCGGGGTCGCCTCCCAGCGTGCTGAGCTCGATGACGACAACGCCTTCCCGCGGGGCCGTCATCAGGCGATCCCGGAAGAAAGCGTACATCACGTTATCGACGACCCCGGCCAAGAGGATCGGCGGGTTCAGGAAATCCCGCGCTTGCAACGGGCGGAAGAGGTCGGACGGGGCATCATCTGGCCCGGCGGATGGTGGCAGGCTCATTCTCATTCCATCAGTCTGTTGATTTGGCGCCCAAACTCGCCGGCCCAGCGGCCAGTTCCCAAAAGAAGCAGATGACGGCGCCAACGTTCAGCTTCCGAAGGTGCGGTGCCGCACGCTTTCCGATGACCGAGCGGTGGATGGGAAACCATCGGTCGGCCACCGGGTTGAAGAGGTGGCGGGTTGGTGGTGGCGAGCCGCCTCACAGAATGAGGACATCCAATGCCCACACGCGGGAAGAACAAACTGGACGAGAAGCTGGACCAGCAGGCAAGGACCGGAACGGCCGCGCAGCGCGATGCGAAAGGCCAGTTCGCTCCGACCGAAGCCGACCCGAATGAGGGCGGCCTGGTCAGCGCCAATCCGGTCGTGCTCTCAGGATCGGGCGACGCGACCCAAGGCGAAGGTCATGGGCGTGACCGCGATACCAAGGGACCGAAATCCGGATAAAGGCGCTTTGCTACAACTCACCCGTCACGCCACTGTACGAAGCCGTACAGTGGCGCTGTTACGTTGTCGGGGTTTTCAGGCCGCTTTGCGATTGACCCCGCTGAGGGCGAGCTTCGACAGCTTCTTGTCGGTGGCGTCCTCCTCGTCGAGCGTCTGCTGGAGGAGGGCAGCGCAATCCTCGCGGCCGAGCTGCTTGGCCCAGGCGACGAGGGTGCCGTAGCGGGTGATCTCGTAGTGCTCGACGGCCTGTGCGGCAGCGATCAATGCGGCATCCAGCACCTGCTTGTCGGCCACATCGCCGGCGATATCGCTGGCCTCTTCGAGGATGCCGTCGATCGCGGGGCAGGTGATGCCCTTTTCTTCTGCGCCGTGCAGACGAAAAACCTGTTTCAGCCGGTCAATATGCCCTTCGGTTTCGCGAAGATGCATTTCGAACCCGCTTTTCAGCTCCGGACTCGTCGCCTTCTCGATCATGTCGGGAAGGGACTTCCTGATCTGGTTTTCCGCGTAATAAATGTCCTGAAGCGTGTGGACGAAGAGGTCGTCCATCGTTGCGATGTCCTTTGAAAACCAACCCATCGTCATCTCCCGTTTTGAGGTTGCGTATTCCCTCGAAACGGGAGGGTGCCCTAGGCGTTCCCTTTGCCAAGGGCCGATTGTGCCCATGCGTACAAACCACGAGGAACAGCCGGAACTTCGGAGGCGCGTCGGCGGTTTACGACCGATTGATCGGCACGACAGATGGCGATGGCGGAGCAGGGAGCTGCGCTCCCCGATTTACCGATCATCACGAGGAACATGCCCGAATGACGATCAAACCAATTATCGCGGGAGGCAAGCGCAGCGCTCGCCTCGTGCACCCAGTCGTGGCAAGCCGAGGCTGACATGGGTGACCTCAGCGCAGACGAAGCTGTCCTCGTCAAACGCCTGGTCGAGATCATCGCGACCGAAGGTCTCGTCCATCCTGAGCGGCTCGACCCCGGCGCATCACTGGAAGGCGATCTCGGGCTCTCGCTGGACGACCTCACCTTGATCGGCAACGCGGTCGAACGGGAGTTTGATTGCGACATGGTTCCGGATGACGAGATGAAAGCCTGCGGCAGCGTCCGGCAACTCGTCGATCTGATTGTGGGACGGATCGCGGCTCAATCACCCCCGGAATTGCCGCAGGAAAGCGGTCTCGGCAAACCTTCGGCGTAGCGCTGTGGCCGGAATGTGGACTTGGCTAGCGTATGTTAGTGTGGTCCGGCTGTGAATGCGCATCAATGATCAGGCGTTGTCTCCAGCAGTCCTAGCAGATGACCGCTGGCGGCGTACATTGATGCTGCCTGGTCGGAGATCTGTCATGCATAGCGGAAAAGGCTCCCTGATCCTGCGCGATGGCCGCAGTCTTCCCGTCAGTTTTCAGTTCAGCAACGATTTCGGCGATACGCGCGGCGGCTATTTGCTTTGCAACACCGCCGACCTCGACCCCGCCGCCTTGCTTGGTTTGCTGAAGGTCGAATGCGAGGACGGTAGAGACCTCATGGTTGCGGTCATGCATTCCAGTGATCGATATCTGGCTGTGACCGGGCGCATTCTGTCGTCCGCTGCATGACGGTGCGTGCTTCCAACGCGTGAAGCTTGCTGGGACGCATTGGGTCGAAACGGCGTCATCGATGCATTGCGCGAGGTCGCGCCAGGGTTGCAATCGCGAGTGAGCCTTGTCAGGCGCGGTGACCATCCCCGTCAGCGCGCGCTCTTTACCGACTGGTGCCGCGATGAAGGCGGCCCTCCTGTATCGACCATGTCGTCGTCCGGTGCGGCTGGCCGGGCTCTCCATTGATTTCATATGCGTCGGAGCCCGGACCCTTTAGTTCATGGCATCGGCATGGGCCCACGACGAAGTACGGCTGCAGGGAAGGTAACATACGTTAATGCGCTCCAAGGGCTGGAGCATAACCTGGTCTGCGTATCACGACGCAGGAATGATAATGAAAACGGTACTCGAACGTGCTTTCGAGCTGGCGAGAACGGGTCGTTTTCCGAAAATCCGGGAACTACGGCGAAGACTCCAGGAGGAGGGATACAATGCTGGCCAGATCGAAGGTCCGGCTCTGATGCAGCAATTGCGGGAGATGAGCAAAGCTGCGCGAACCACCCAAGATGTCTCGACGCTCGAACATTCCGAACAGCGCTAGGAACATCTCCCTCAGAACACCTGCGGCATGAAGCATTTTATCCCCGCGGGCGCTCAAGGTGCCTCGGGGATCTATTCCTCCGACCGTTCGCTCCGCAACGGCCATCTCGGACGAGGATTGCCGATCCTCGCTATTGATCCGCCATGGAGGATTCCGCCATACCTGCCTCTGAATGCAGCGTTGCGGACCTACAGATGTGCGATCACGATGACTGGAATCCTGGCGCGCGCGTCCGCGAACTGTCCTGCCGTATGGTCGGATGGGGCAGCGAGACCGGGTCCGACGGCGAGGCGGAATTCGGCGCGAAGCTTGCTGGTCTGTTGCGCGAGATTCCGTATTTCCGCGACCGGCCGGAGGATGTGCATCTGATCGAAAGCCATGGCGAGCCGGCTCGGCAGAATGTCGTGGCTATCGTGCGGGGAAGCGGCGCTCGCACCCTGGCCTTGGCCGGGCATTACGATGTCGTCTCGATCGAAAATTATCGCGAGCTGGCTGCATTGGCGTTCAGGCCGGATGAATTGCTGGCTGCGCTGACGGCGGATCTGGAAAGCCGGAAGCTAAATGCCGGCGAGCAGCGTGCGCTCGATGATTTCAGGAGCGGTGATTTCCTGCCGGGCCGGGGGCTGCTCGACATGAAGAGCGGTATCGCCGCAGGCATTGCGGTTCTCGAGGCTTTTGCTGCCGACCCCGACAGACAGGGCAATCTCATTCTCATTGCGACGCCCGATGAGGAACGCGGGTCGCGCGGGATGCGAAGCATGCGCGACGCGCTGCCGAAGCTGGTGGCGGAGCTCGGACTGCAGATCGAAGCGGGCATCAATCTCGATGCGACCAGCGATCAAGGCGACGGAAGCGAAGGCCAGGCGATCTACCGTGGCACGATCGGAAAAGCTCTGCCCTTTGCGCTCGCGATCGGCCATTCCTCGCACGCCAGTTATCCTTTCGACGGTATCAGCGCAGCGTTGATCGCCGCGGAAATCACCAAGGCGATTGAGGGCAACCCAGAGCTCTGCGATCGCGGGGCAGGGGAGCTTTCTCCGCCGCCGATCTGCCTGGAAGCCAAGGATTTGCGTGGGGGTTACGAAGTCACCACACCGGAACGGGCTTGGGTCGCCTTCAACTGGCTTTCGCATCACTGGACAGCCGCGGACCTTCTCCGGCTGTTCGAGCGGACATTGGAAGCCGCGGCGGCCAGCGCGATCGCGCAGTTCAACGCGCGGGCCGGCAGATTTGCCGCACTATCCGGTGCCGCCCCATCGGCTTCTGTCGCAAATGCCGAGCTCATCTCCATTGCAGCGTTGCGCGAACGGGTCGAGGCCTCCGGAGGAGCTGCTGCCGTCGCCCGGCTGCAGCAGGTCGAGGGCGACCTGCGGCACTGCGACGATCCGTTGGAGCTCACGCGGACGATCGTCAACGCGATGGTCGTCGAAGCCGGCATCACCGGGCCGGCCGTCGTGTTCGGCCTGAGCAGCCTCGTCTACCCCGCGACGCACCTGACCGATGCGCCCGCCGACCTTGCCTTCGCCGAGGCGCTCGAAGCAGCGCGGCTGGACCACGAAGGCTCTGGGGGCAGGAAGCTCCGATACCGGGAGTACTTTGCCGGAATATCCGACATGAGCTTCTTCGGGCATCGTCCATCCGCCGCCGATGGCGCTTTCGTGGCGGCCAACACGCCAGCGCGTACTCTCATCGACCGCTCGCAAGCAGACGCTCTCCAGTTTCCGGTCGTCAACATCGGGCCATGGGGCCGCGAATATCACCAGAGGCTCGAGAGAATTTACACGCCATATGGGTTCGACGACCTGCCACGATTCCTCCGGAGGGTCACAAAGCATTTTTTGACCCGCAGCTGTTCGAGCTGAGCCCCAAGGCGAGGTTGATCTTCACGCTGGATGAGGCGGAGCCGAGCCCGGCTACCCTGATGCTCGGCGCGAGGTCGTTCCGTCCTTTCTCTCGTCGAATGCGTGCCGGCTCAGCGATCTCCGAGCAGCACACGGCAACCGAGGCTCCCATTCGAAAGCGTGACGTGTCCGCCCGAGACCGGTGAACCCACCAGCGGCCGCCACTCTCCGGATATGGACGGAAGCGGGACCATCGTATCGGCCCACCAGTCCGCTTGCAGGGAGAGGCTGCCGTCGACCCCGGCCGGACAGCCGATCGGGACGATCACAGCGAGCATCTGCGTTTCAGTCTCACGGCAAAATGCGATCAGGTTCTCAGCCCGCGTCCCGTGCGCCGAGAGGGCGCGATAGCGACCGCTCCGGAACAGCGAGGCATGATCGCGTCGCGCCATCAGAAGGCGCTGCAGAATGTCCTGCTTGATCCGCCCGCTCTTCCAGCCGGCCCGGAGGCGATCTTCGGCCTCGTGTTGCGCCAGCGCGCCCTCGCGCGCCGCGAAATCGACCGGGCGGCGGTTGTCGGGATCGACCATGCTGAAATCCCAGAACTCGCAGCCCTGATAGATATCGGGAACGCCCGGCACGGTGCACTGGAGCACCATTTGCCCCAGCCCATTGAGTGCGCTCGCCGGGCCGATGCAGGCAAGTTGGCGCTCCAGCTCTTCGTGGAAGCGAGAGCTGACCTTCCGATCGAGCAGGGCATGCAGGAAATCCTGCGTCAGCTGTTCGTAATCCTGGTTCGGTGTGGCCCAGCCCGTGCGCAGCTTTGCCTCGCGCAAAGCCTTGCGCCACCAGCCACTGACACGATCGGCATAGTCGCCGGTCAGTCCGTCCTGCGGCCAGGTGCCGATCAGCATCTGATAAAGCATGTACTCGTCGCCGCGATCCAGACCCTCCGGCCGGATCGGGTCGTTGATCTCGAACCAGCTCTGAACCGCATCCATCCACGACTGGGGGTTCTGGCTGATCGTCGCGAGGCGGGCGCGGACATCGGCGCCGCGCTTGTGGTCATGAGTGGAGAGGGCGAGCATCGCGTCAGGCTGGAGATCGGCGCGCTTGGCCATGGCGCCATGGAATTCCGGGACCGGCAGCGCGAAACGCGCCGCATCGAAACCGACATCGTTACGGGAGAGCAGGCGTCCAAAACGGTAGAACGCCGTATCCTCGACGCTGCGGGCAGCCAGCGGCGAGGTGAGCTGGTTGAAACGCCGGATCACCGCGCGCCTCGCAGGCGGTTCCAAGGCGATGTCCGTTCCCGTCAGGACGGCCACCACGAAGTCGAGCGCGATGAGTTCGGCCTGAGGCTGAGCCCGCGCCGCCGCGACAGCCTCGATGAAGCCGGAGCCGGGATCTTCCGGAGCGGATTTGCCGGTCAGATAGGTCCGATAGCAGTGCATGTTGCAGACGATGGCCGTGAGGGCACGTCTCATTGCGCCCCGCGGAATGTCCGCTTCGCGGCCGGTCGCCTGGGCCAGCGCCATAAGGCGCGCCGTGATCGCCTCCAGTTGCCCGTCGAAGGCCTGTTCGAGCACTTCACGCCGTGCCGCTATCTCCTCATCGGCGAAGCTTGCGGGCCGCCCGCTGAGCTCCGACCAGAACAGGCCGAGCCGGTTCTCGTCATCTGGGGCATGGAGGACCGCGCTAGCCTGATCCATGAAGTCGTAGCCGGTCGTTCCGTCGGTTTTCCACTCGGCGGGCAGGGCTTCGCCGGCAGCCAGGATCTTCTCGACCACGATCCAGGCCGGGCCAGGAGTAGCCCAGCCGGGGCGCCGCGACGCCAGCGCCGTGAGCCGGTCGCGCAGGCTCGTGCAGTAACCCGCCGGATCCGTCAGCCCATCGACATGATCGATCCTGAGCCCGTCGATCCAGCCTTCCTCATAGAGCGCGAAGGCGATGCGATGGGCCGCATCGAAGGCATCCGGCCGCTCCATCCGCATGCCTGCGAGCTGGGTGATATCGAAGAAGCGGCGCCAGTTGAGCCGATCGCCGGCATTGCGCCAGTAGTCGAGATGAAAATGCTGCCGGTCGATCAGAGCGCGCAGGGCTTCGGGATCCCTCTGTGTCTCGGGTAAGCCATCGCGCAGCCCGGCGTCATCCTCCGGCCGGATCGGAAAGAGGTGCTCGCTATAGCGCAAGGCGAAGCCATGACGCTCCGGGTCATCGACCAGCGTGATCTTTCCCGCTGCGAGCGCCTCGTCGAAAGGCTCCCCAAGGAAAGGCGCGTGGACGCGCCCGTCCAGCAGCGGGTCCGCTTCCTCGAAATCGATGTCGAACCAGCCTGCATACCGGCTGCCGCGCCCGTACTTGAGCAGGTCGAGCCACATCGCGTTGTCGTCGCCTCCGACGGCGACGTGGTTGGGCACGATGTCGAGGATGATCCCCAATCCTTCGGCCCGGAAGGCGCGGGCCATGTCGTGGAAGCCGTCGAGCCCGCCAAGCTCGGGGTTGACGGCGTCATAGCTGATCACGTCGTAGCCATGCAGAGAGCCGGCGCGGGCGGCAAGGATCGGCGACGCGTAGACGTGGCTCACCCCGAGCCGACCGAGGTAGCCTGCAAGGGCTGCCCCGCTGGCAAAGGGAAAGTCTTTGTGAAACTGCAGCCGATAAGTGGCCCGCACTGGATAGGCTTGCGTCACGATACCCCCGTTTTCGCCGGCCGCTTCCTTGCCGCCGTCATCCTGCCAACGCGCTATCGAGCCCTTGGGTTCGCCTCCAAATCCGCGGCAGCGACGGTTTCGCAAAAAAGCTTGGACAGTCCGGCTGTCTGGAGCGGAACCTGACGTTCCGACGTGACCGGGCTCGGCAGACGCAATCGAGAACGCTGCGCTGCGCGACGCCATCGCGCATTATCGCTGCGTCACCGAAACGCCGGACATAGCCCGGCAATCCCCCGGCGCGGCTGGCCCGCGCGCACCTGAGACATCATTGGGAGGGTTTGGCACGCAGCGGCGCCAACCGTTCATCGAGATTGTCGGCGTCCAGCGCATCAGCGGCGTCGCCGTCAAGGCGGTGCCGCCAGTTCGGCTTCTCGACGGTCGTGCCGGGAACATTCGGCTGCACGCGCAGGCCGAGAGCGTCCTCGATCGGTACGATCTTCAACGTGCATGGCGTCGCAGCGACATAGCGGATCGCGGCGTCGACGACGGGGTCGGTATCCTCGGGGAGAGGGCGTTCGCCGTCCGCCACGCCGGCATCCCGGAAAGCGCCCCAGAGCAGGCCGCGATCCCAGGCCCGGACCTCCTCGGCTTCGCCGGTATCATCCGGCGCGAGATCGGAGCCGGCCCACCAGCCGGCGGTCGGCACGAGGTCATGCGTGCTGGTCAGCGCCACCGCATCGCGATCCCAATCCGCGGGCCGGACATAGCCATGCTGGGTCTGCTCGAAGCGCAGCACTCTCAGGCCCGCCACCCCCTGATCCCGCAGATAGTCACGGAAGCCATAGGGCAGGGTGCCGAGGTCCTCGCCGATGACGATGGCGCGATGCCGCCAGGATTCGAGCGCGATCAGGCGGAACAGGGTCTCGGAAGGAAAGCTGACATAAGCCCCGTCGAGCGCTCCCGCGCCTTCCGGGATGAGCCAGAGCCGGCTCATGCCCATGACATGGTCGATACGGATGCCGCCGACATGGCGAAGGCTCGCCCGCAGCGTCTCGATGAAGGGAGCATAGCCGCTTGCCGCAAGCCCCCGCGGCGAGAAGGTGGTCAGCGCCCAGTTCTGGCCATCGGCTGAGTAATAGTCGGGCGGGGCGCCGATGCTCAGACCGTGCAGCACCTCGTCCTGCCGGCTCCAGGCATGGCTGCCGGCGCCGTCCATGCCGATGGCGAGGTCGGCGATGAGCCCGACCGTCATGCCCGCTTCGCGGCAGGCGCGCTGGGCGTCGCCATAGGACAAGCTCGTCAGCCATTGCAGGAAGATCTGATAGCGGACATCGCCGGCATGGGCTTCGGCGAAAGCCGCTACCTGCGGGCCGTCCGGGTCGCGATAGCCGGGCTGCCAGTCGCGCCAGGACCGCACGGTCGGGTCGCGCGCAAGCTCCGTGGCATGCAGGACCTCGAAGATCGCGTGGGATCGCAGCAGCGGCGAGGCTTCCGCGGCATAGCGCTCGAAAGCCGCGCGGCTCTCTCCGGCCTTATCCAGCTGATCGAAGAGCGCGCGCAGGAAACGTTGCCGGAGCGGCGTCGCGGCCAGCCAGTCGATCTGGTCGAGCCTGGAGAGCCGCTCCATCTCTTCGCTGACACCGGCCTGCGCGGCGATGGTCGATAGCAACGCGTCAGGGAACGCTGCTGCGGGATTGGCGTGCAGCGGATTGTAGAACAGCCGGGTCGAGGGCGAGTACGGGCTGAACTGGCCGGGCAGCGCTCCGTAAAGCGCATGGACCGGGCTGATCGCCAGGGCATCGGCCCCGAGGCCTGCGGCGGCCCGTCCCAGCGCAGCCGCGCCGGCGAAATTGCCGATCCCGCCGTCATGGGCGCTGCGCAGGGAATAGATCTGCGCTGCAAGGCCCCAGCCCGTTCGCCCACCGGACAGATCAGGAAAGGTGACGCAGCGCGCCGGTGCGACCGCCACGGTGGTCGCCTCGGCGCCGAGATGGACCGTGTGGTAGCCGGGTTGATCGAAGGCGGGCAGGAGCAGGCGGTCACCGGCTCTATCCGCCCTGAGAACGCGACGCGTACCATCCTCGAGGACAACGTCGATATCGACATCGTCATCACCGGCCATGGGGAGGTCGACCGGCTGCCCGACCCGGGAGGTCAGGAAGCGCGTCGATCCCGAGAGCGGAAGCGCCTCGACAGCGGCCAGGGAATTGCGCAAGGCGTCGTCGGTATCGCCGGGCAGGCCGAGCGCGTGCAGGATCGCGCGCAGGCTGTCGGGCGTGACCTGACGCAGCGCGCCGGTCTGATCGGTCCATTCGGGCGCGACGCCGGCGCGGGCGGCGAGCTGGCGCAGGATCTCGTCCGTCATCGCGCGGGCCCTCCGGTTTCGGCCGACCCCACATGTTCCAGCACGAGGAGCGCGAGCGGCGGCAGGGTCAGCGCCAGCGACTGCGCCTGTCCGTGCGACGGTATTGGCTCCGCCGTCGCCTGCCCGCCACTGCCGAGCCCGGCCCCGCCATAGCCTTCCGCATCGCTGTCAAGCCGCTCGGCCCATGCCCCCGCGGCAGCGACGCCGATGCGGTAATCGTGGCGCGGCACCGGCGTCATGTTCGCGATCACCAGAAGCGGCGGGCTGCCGTCGCCGGCCGAGCGCGTGAAAGCGAAGACGGCATTGGCGCTGTCATCCGCGATCAGCCAGGCGAAACCTTCGGCGCTGTGATCGAGGCGGTGCAGGGATGGGGTGCCGCGATAGAGTGCATTGAGATCGCGCACCAGTTGCATCGTCCCGCGACGGAGGCCGTCATCGTCAGCGGGCCAGGGGAAGGGCGCATCGACGTTCCACTCTTCCTCCTGGCCGAACTCGCAGCCCATGAACAGGAGCTTCTTGCCCGGATGGGTCCACATCAGGGACAGGCACAGCCGCAGATTGGCGAAGCGCTGCCAGTCGTCGCCCGGCATGCGGGAGATGAGCGAGCCTTTGCCGTGCACGACCTCGTCATGCGAGATCGGCAGCATGAAGTTTTCGGAGAAAGCGTAGATCAATCCGAAGGTGACATCGTCGCCGTGGTGGCCGCGATGGATCGGATCGCGCGCGAAATAGCGCAGCGTGTCGTGCATCCAGCCCATGTTCCATTTGAAATGGAAGCCGAGCCCGCCATGATGGACCGGCGCGGTGACGCCGGGCCAGGCCGTGGATTCCTCCGCGATGGTGATGGCGCCGCGCCCGCGTGCGCCGACCAGCGTGTTGAGCTCCTGGAAGAAGGAGATCGCCTCGAAGTTCTCGCGGCCGCCGAGGTGGTTGGGCACCCATTCGCCGGGCTGCCGGCTGTAGTCGCGATACAGCATGGAGGCGACAGCATCGACGCGCAGGCCGTCGAGATGGAAGGTCTCCAGCCACCACAGCGCCGAGGCGATCAGAAAGCCGCGGACCTCGCGCCGGCCGACATTGTAGATCAGCGTGTTCCAGTCCTGGTGGAAGCCCTGGCGCGGATCCTCATGCTCATAAAGAGCGGTGCCGTCGAAGCGCGCGAGACCGTGCTCATCCGACGGGAAATGGGCCGGGACCCAATCCAGGATCACGCCGATGCCGGCGGCATGGCAGCGGTCGACGAAGCGGGCGAAGGCCTCGGGCGGACCGAGCCTCGCGGTTGGCGCGAAGAGGCCGAGCGGCTGGTAGCCCCATGAGCCGCCGAACGGGTGCTCGGTGATCGGCATGAGCTCGACATGGCTGAAACCCATGAATTCAAGGTAGGGGATCAGCCTCTCGGTGGCCTCGTCCCAACTGCCCATCTGACCCCATTCGGTCCTTAGCCAGGAGCCGACATGGACCTCGTAGACGGCGAGCGGCTCGGCCATCGGATTCGCGCGCTCGCGCTTCGCCAGCCATTCTTCGTCGCTCCAGACGAAAGCCGGGGCGGCGGCCACGATCGAGCCGGTGCGTGGCGGCAGTTCCTGCCGGCGCCCCAGCGGATCGGCCTTCCAAGGCAGTTTCTCGCCATCGGGTCCGGTGATCGCGTATTTGTAAACGGCGCCCGGGCCTATGCCGGGAATGAACAGCTCCCAGATGCCGGGGCCGAGCCGACGCCGCATCGGATGACGGCGGGCATCCCAGCCGTTGAAATCGCCGACGACGGCGACATGCGAGGCATTTGGCGCCCAGACGGCGAAAAGTACGCCGTCTACGCCTCCGAAGGACCACGGATTGGCGCCGAGCCGTGTCGAGAGATCGAAATGGCGGCCCTCGGCGAAGAGATAGACGTCGTCCTCCGACAGCGAAAGGCCGAAGGCGTAAGGATCGGCCGCCTCGACGATGCCGTCCGGCCAGGAGATACGCAGTCGGTAGGGTTGGTCAGGCGGTGCGACTGCCTCGAAGACGCCGTCGCCCTGCGTGATCATCGAGACCGCGTTGCGGTCCTCGTTCTCTCCGGTGACGAGTTCGGCATAGTTGCAGCCGGGCAGGAAGGCACGCACGAAGCTGCCTCCCTCGAAGGCATGGCGCCCGAGGACCGCGAACGGATCGGGATGCCGGCCTTCCTCCAGCAGAACCAGATCGTGCGGGGTCAAGGAGGGCAGTGGAAATGCAGACTGGCGCATAAAGAGGCTTGTCCGGAGGCTAAGGGTGTTCCGCCCGAAAGGTGGAATCGGTGATGATGCAACGCAGCAGAAGGGAGCTGCGTTCCGCTCCCGCAGCATGGTAAAAACGCAGGAACGAGAACCGGAACCAAGAACCCGGGATGCAGTTCATCCACAGCGTTTCAGCCGCCGTGCAGGGAGACAGATGATGAGCCGTGAACAGATCGTCCGTGACACCGCCTACGCGATCTGGGAGGCCGAGGGAAAGCCCGAGGGCCGCGACGCCCAGCACTGGCGCCTTGCAGAGGAGCGGGTCGCTGCCAGCACCGGCCAAGGGGCCAAGAAGGCCCAGCCCGCCAAGGGGAAGACGTCGTCCGCCGCGAGCGACAAGCCGAAGGTGACGGCCCCGGCAAAAAAGGCCGCGACCGAGGCCGCCCCTGCCCAAAAAGCGGCTGCGAGCAAGTCCGCGCCTAAAGCGAAAGCCTGATCCGCCCGCGTTCGGCTGACGTAGCGAGATCGCCGCCGGGCCAAGCGTCGGGCGGCTTGTGATCGCTGACCGCTCCGCCAGCCCCATATTCAGGCAGTAAGCGCGCGAGCGTAGACATCCGCGTAGCGGAAACTCGGGCGACGCCAGTCGAAGCGCTTGGCCATGGCGTGATCCCGCATCAGGCGGAAGGAGCGCTTAGAGCGGAAGGCATCGAGCGCTCGGGTGATCGCCCCCGTCAGTCCCACGCCGGTGAGGCTGGAGAACAGGAAGCCCGAGAGCCCGTCTTCGATGGTGTCGACGAGCCCGCCCGTCCGATAGGCGATCGGCAAGGCGCCCGAGCGCTGCGCATACATCTGGCTCAGCCCGCACGGCTCGAAGCGCGACGGCATCAGCAGGAAATCGCTGGCCGCGAACAGTCGCCTCGCCTCGTTGTCGTCGAAGCCGATGCGGGCGGCGACGGCATGCGGATATCGCCGCGCCAGTTTCTCGACGGCTTCCTCGATGCGCGGCTCGCCGCGTCCGGTCACGACGAGCTGGCCGCCTCGCGCCACGATGGTCTCGGCCGCCTCGAGCGACAGATCGATGCCCTTCTGGTGCACGAGGCGCGAGATGATCGAGAACAGCGGGCCGCGCGAATCCGGCAGCTCGAAGGTCCGGCGGATTTCGGCGGCGTTACGGCGCTTCCACTGCCGGATGATCTGGTCTCCGGAGCGGCCGCCTTCGATCAGGGCATTCCAGCTATCGTCGATGCCGTTGACGATGCCGGTCAATCGGCCTTCGCCCATCCGCGTCTTGAGGAGACCGTCGAGGCCGCAGCCGTGCTCTGCCGTGGTGATCTCGTTGGCATAGGTCTCGCTCACGGTGGTAACGTGCGAGCCGTAATAGATGCCGCTCTTCAGAAACGAGATCTTGCCGTGGAATTCGGAGCCGTTGATGCTGTAGGCGAGATCCGGGATGCCCAGCAGGCGCATGCGCTGCGGATGGTACAACCCCTGATAGGCCAGGTTGTGGATCGTCAGGATAGAGGGCGTCTCCAGCCCCTTCCAGCGCATGTACCCGGGCGCGAGAGCAGACGGCCAGTCGTTCACATGGACGACGTCAGGCTTCCAGTTCGGGTCTGCCTCGCCGGCGGCGATCTCCGCGGCCGCGAGCGAAAGCCGCGCGAAGCGGATATCGTTGTCACCGAAATCCCCGCCGCCGAATGGTCCATAGGGCGAGCCGTCGCGATCATAAAGCTCGTCGCAGAGCACGGTATAGATGATCAGGCCGTCGCTGGTGGTGAAGCGCCCGAGCGACCATGGCGGCAGACCGGCGACCCGCGGCATCTGCTTGACGATATCCATCGCCGGCCTCGCCTTGCGAACCTGCCGGAAGCCGGGCAGCAGGACGCGTACATCGCAGAACTTGCGCATTTGGCGAGGCAGCGCGGTCGAGACCTCGCCCAGGCCACCGGCCTTGATGAATTCGCTCATCTCGGAGGTGACGAACAGCAGTTTGGTGGTTGCAGGGATCGGCGAAGGGCGGTCGGCGATGTCGTCCTTGACGACCGGCGCGTAATGCAAGGCGTGGCCAGATGTTGCAGGCAAGCCGCCGATCTCCGCCAGCTTCAGTACGTCCGTCATCGTCAGGCCCTCGGCATCCCGCGAAGCAGAACAGGTCTGCCGATACCCGAGTTCCTGCGTCGCCGCAAAATATTTACGCAAGATCGAGGCCAGCAATCCGGAACTGCTTTTCCCGCAGCACGTTGCTGCCATCGCGAGGCGACCGAGCCACCGAGTGACGACTCTTATTTTTGCACCTTGACGCGAAGGTGCTGTGACAGGGTGAAAGCAACATATGACAGCTTATGAGCTCAAGCCTGGCCGGGCTTCGGACCTTGGCGCGGTGTTCGATGGCGAGGGCACGAATTTCGCCCTGTTCTCCGCTCATGCCGAGCGGGTCGAGCTTTGCCTGTTCGACGACAGCGGGCAGACCGAGACCGCCCGCATCACCCTGCCGGAATACACCGACGACGTCTTTCACGGCTACCTGCCGGGCGTCGGGCCAGGGCAGCGCTACGGCTATCGCGTTCATGGCCGTTTCGCCCCGGAGGAGGGGCATCGCTTCAACCCGAACAAGCTGCTGCTCGACCCCTATGCGCGGGAATTTTTCGGCGCGGTCGACTGGAACGACGCGCATTACGGCTACGAGATCGGCGTCGAGGACGATCGCGATCTCAGCTTCAGCGAACTCGACAGCGCGCCCTATATGCCGAAATGCGTTGTGGTCGACTGGAATGCCGATCCGCAGCGTACTCCCGCTCCTCAGATCGGCTGGGACCGGACCGTCTTCTACGAGACGCATGTTCGCGGCTTCACCAAACTGCACCCGGCCGTGCCGGAGGGCCGCCGCGGAACCTTCGACGGCCTCGCCGAGCCTGCCGTGATCGACTACATCAAGAGCCTCGGCGTCACCGCGGTCGAGCTCCTGCCGGTGCATGCCTATCTCGACGACCATCATCTCGTCGCCAAGGGCCTGTCCAACTACTGGGGCTACAACACGATCGGCTTCTTTGCGCCGATGCCGCGCTATCTCGGACAGGCCGGCCTAGCCTCGTTCCGCGACATGGTCCGCCGCTTCCACGATGCCGGGCTCGAGGTCATCATGGACGTCGTCTACAACCATACCGCCGAGGGCAATGAACTCGGCCCGACGCTGTCGTTCAAGGGGATCGACAACTTCTCCTATTATCGCACGATGCCCGGCGAGCCGCGCTATTACATCAACGACACCGGGACCGGAAACACGGTCAACACCTCGCACCCCCGCGTGCTGCAGATGGTGATGGATTCCCTGCGATACTGGGTCGAGGTCATGGAGGTGGACGGCTTCCGCTTCGATCTCGGCACCATCCTCGGGCGCGAGCCGCACGGCTTCGATCCGCGCGGCGGGTTCTTCGACGCGATGGGGCAGGATCCTGTGCTTCGCAAGGTCAAGCTCGTGGGCGAACCCTGGGATATCGGTCCCGGCGGCTATCAGGTCGGTGGTTTTCCCCCGGGCTGGGCAGAGTGGAACGACAAGTACCGCGATACGATCCGCGGCTACTGGAAGGGCGAGGAGGGGATCGTCCGCGATCTCGCGGCCCGCATCACGGGGTCGGGCGACGTTTACGACCAGCGCGGCCGCCGGCCATGGGCCAGCGTGAACTTCATCACCGCCCATGACGGCTTCACGCTGGCTGACGTCGTGTCCTACAACGACAAGCACAACGAGGCGAATGGCGAGGACAACAAGGACGGGCACGGCCACAACCTGTCCTTCAATCACGGTGTCGAAGGGCCGACCGAGGACGAGGGCATCATCGCGGTGCGCGAACGCCAGAAGCGCAATCTCCTGGCGACGCTGCTTTTGTCCCACGGTACGCCGATGCTGCTCTCCGGCGACGAGCACGGCCATTCCAATCGCGGCAACAATAACGTCTATGCGCAGGACAACGAGATCGCCTGGATGCGCTGGGATGAGATCACGCAGCGCGACGAGGCGCTGGCCGGCTTCGTGCGGCGCGTGATTGCCTTGCGGACCGAGCATCCGATCTTCCGGCGCGCCTCCTTCCGCGACGGATGCGTGCTGCGCTGGGTCAACCCGGCCGGTGGCGACCAGCAGGAGGAGCATTGGGATGACCCCGGCGTCCTCGCGATCGGCCTGCTGATGCATATGCCGGATGTCGAGGAAGGCGGCGACGAGGCCCTGATCCTGTTCAACGCCTTTGATGGAGAGGTCGTCTTCAAGATTCCGCCGCGGGTGAAGACGGGTTCCTGGTCGGTCGTGCTGGATACGGAGACCGGGCCGAACTCGGACGAGGGTCGCAAGGGGCTGAAGGCCGATCAGGAGATCTCGCTTTCGCCCCGCTCCCTGATCGTGCTGATGTGATCAGGTCTTCCGCCACAGTGAGACGCTGCGGGCGGGCAGGACGCCCTCCGCTCCGCCGTCAGAGGTAAACACCTGCTCCCATCGGCCAGGCGGCAGCGTCAGTGCCGCGGCCGTCCGGCGCCGGTTGACGGCGATGAGCAGGCTCTCGGCGCCGCTGTCGAGCAGCAGGCAGAAGGCGTCGAGGCCGGCCCATTCAGGGTCGGCGATCGCCGTTGCGTCGGCTTTAAGCCAGGTCGCATCCGGGGGCTCTCCTGTCCCGGTCAGGAAGGTGTCGGCCGTCAGAAGCGGGTGCTTGCGGCGCAGCGCGGCAAGCGCCGCGACCAGTGCGATACGCGCGTGGTCGGCGCGCTCCCAGTCCAGCCAGGACGTCGGATTGTCCTGCGCATAGGCGTTGTTGTTGCCGTGCTGGGTACGCCCGAACTCGTCGCCGGCGGTCAGCATCGGGGTGCCGCGCGAGAGGAAGAGGGTCGCGAGCAGGGCGCGGATGTCGCGGCTGCGGGCCGCTTCGATCGCGGTGTCGCGGGTCGGGCCTTCGCTGCCCTCGTTCCAGCTGTGGTTGTCGCTGTCGCCGTCGCGATTGTCCTCGCCATTCGCCTCGTTGTGCTTGCGCTCGTAGGAAACGAGGTCGCGCAGCGTGAAGCCGTCATGGGCGGTGATGAAATTGACGCTGGCGCGCGGTCCGCGATGGTCCTCGGCGAAGAGATCGGAGGAACCGGCAAGCCGCGTCGCCAACGCACCGGCGGCACCGGCATCGCCGCGCCAGAAGCGGCGGATATCGTCGCGGTAGCGGCCGTTCCATTCGGCGAAGGGGGCAGGGAATTCGCCCAGGCGATAGCCTCCCGGTCCGATATCCCAGGGCTCGGCGATCAGAATGGCGCGAGAGAGCGCCGGGTCTTGCAGAAGGGCGCCGAAGAGCGGCGCATCGGGCGTAAAACCAGTCTCGGTACTACCCATCACGGAACCAAGATCGAAGCGGAAGCCGCTGACGCCGAGGCGCAGCCAGTGGCGCAGGGAGTCCATCGCCAGACGCACGACCGGGGCGCGGTCGAGCGCCAGCGTATGACCGCAGCCGGTATCGTTGACGAGCCGGCCCGGATCGTCCGCGGCGTGGCGGTAATACACGGCGTTGTCGAGGCCGCGCAGGCTGATCGTGGCGCCGAACTCGTCGCTTTCGGCGGTATGGTTCAGGACGATGTCGAGAATGACGCCGATGCCGACCCGGGCATAGGCCGCACACAGCGCCGAGAGCTCCGCCGGCCCGCCGGGAGCAAGCCGGGGATCGAGCGCGAAGAAATTGACGGGGTTGTAGCCCCAGGCATTGGCGAGGCCGAGCGGGGGCAGGTGGCGCTCATCCATCCAGGCGGCGACAGGCATCAACTCGACATGGCTGACGCCGAGTTCCTGGAGATGGGCGATGACGGCAGGTTCGCGCAGGGCGGCGAGCGTTCCGCGCAACGTCTCGGGCACGGCCGGATGGCGCATGCTGAAAGCCCTGACAGCGAGTTCATAGATGAAGCTGGGTGAGGTTGCGGCAGCCCTTGCTTCATCGAGAGGGAGGGAGGAGGCGGGCGGTGGCTGCACGATGCCGCGTGGCACCAGCGCCGATGTCTCCGCGCCACGACGGGCGAGTTCCGGGTCCCAGCGGAACGGGCGGTCGATCAGCGCCGCATACGGGTCGACGAGCAGCTTCGCCGGGTCGAACCGATGGCCGAGTTCCGGCTGCCATGGCCCCTCGACGCGCAGGCCGTAACGCATCCCCGCGCTCGCGCCCTCGAGCAAGCCGTAATGGATGTCGCCATCACGGCAGGGCAGCGGCAGCGATGCCAGCTCTGCCTCGCCGGCCTCGTCGAAGATGCAGACGAAGACGCGGGTGCCGTGGCGCGAAAAGACCGCGAGGCAGACCCCGTCCTCAACGAGGGACGCACCCATGCGCAGCGGGCGCGGGCAGGGGAGGATGCGCTGCAGCGGAGCCAATGGCTCAGCCTTCTCCCGGTGCCGCGGCCGGCAGGTGCCAGATGCGCTGCGCATATTCGCGGATGGCGCGGTCTGCGCTGAACCAGGCGCAATGGGCCGTGTTGTTCACCGACATGCGCCACCATTGCGCCTGGTCCGCCCACATGCTGTCGATCCGACGCTGGGTGAGGCGGTAGCTCTCGAAATCGTTGAGCACCATGAACCAGTCATTGGCGAGAAGGCCGTCGACCAGGCCGGCATAGCGGTCGCGATCGCGGGGCGAGTAGGCCCCGCCGGCGACGGCGTCGAGAACGCCTTCGAGATGAGCCGAGGCATGAATGATCTCGGCGGTGGGCCGTGGATTGCGCCGCGCTGCCTCGACCTCCTCCGACGTCATGCCGAAGATGGCGATGTTGTCCGCGCCGACCCGCTCGCCGATCTCGATATTGGCGCCGTCGAGCGTCCCGATCGTGATGGCTCCGTTCAGGGCGAACTTCATGTTGCCGGTGCCGGATGCCTCCATGCCGGCCGTCGAAATCTGTTCCGACAGGTCCGTGGCCGGGATGATGGTCTCGGCGAGGCTGACATTGTAGTTCGGCAGGAACACCACCTTGAGCCGGTCGCGCGTGCTGATGTCGTTATTCACCACGGCCGCGACGTCGTTGATCAGGTTGATGATCGATTTGGCGGTGGCATAGTTCGAGGCAGCCTTGCCGGCGAAGATCTTCACGCGCGGCGCCCAATCCCGATAGGGCTCGGAGCGGATGGCGTCGTAGAGCGCGATCGTCTCGAGGATGTTGAGCAGTTGGCGCTTGTATTCGTGGATACGCTTGATCTGCACGTCGAAGAGTGCGGCGGGGTCGACGGTCACGCCGCAGTCCTGACGGATGATCCTCGCCAGCTTGAGCTTGTTCTCGCGCCGGATCGCGGCCAGCCGTTCATGGACTGACGGGTCGTCGGCATGCGTCGCGAACTGGCGGACCAGCCCGATATCATCAGCGACCTTCTCCCCGCAGGTTTCCTTGAGGAGATTCGTCAGGCCCGGATTGGCGTTGAGAAGCCAGCGGCGCGGCGTGATACCGTTGGTGACATTCGTGATCCGGTCCGGGAAAACCCGATGAAGCGGCGCGAACACCGTCTCCTTCATCAAGTTCGAGTGCAAAGCCGAGACGCCATTGACCTTGTGCGAGCCGACGAAGGCGAGATGGGCCATACGCACCCGCTTTCCGTGATGCTCGTCGATCAGAGAGAGTTCTGAGAGGTCGGAATCGGGCGCGTTGCGGCGTACCCCGTTGAGGAAATGGGCATTGATGCCGAAAATGATCTGCATATGGCGCGGCAGGAGCCGCTCCATCAGCGCGACCGGCCAGGTTTCCAGCGCTTCCGGCAGGAGCGTGTGGTTGGTGTAGGAGATCGTCGCCGTCGTGATCTCCCAGGCGCGTTCCCATTCGAACCCGTGCTCGTCGATCAGCTGGCGCATCAGCTCCACGACAGCCAGCGAAGGATGGGTGTCGTTCAGCTGGATCGAGACCTTCTCGGGCAGGTTGTCGAGCGTGCCGAACTGGCGGTGATGACGCCGCATCAGGTCCTGCAGCGAGGCGGAGGTGAAGAAGAACTCCTGGCGCAGGCGCAGTTCCTGCCCGACCGGGGTGGAATCGTTGGGGTAGAGCACCTTCGAAATCGCTTCCGCGCGATTGCGCTCCGCGACCGCCCCGACCAGATCTCCCTGGTTGAAGGCATCCAGCGAGAGCGGATGCATCGCCCGCGCCCGCCACAGCCGCAACGTGTTGGCGTCGCGTCCCTGCCAGCCGACGACGGGCGTGTCGTAGGCGACGGCAAAGATCGTCTCCTCCGGTGCCCAGAACACCTGCCCAGCCTTTTCGGTAGGGGTCACGGTGCCGCCAAAGCCGATCTTGTAGGCGCTCTCGCGCCGTTCGAACTCCCAGGGATTGCGGAAGGACAGCCAATCCTCCGGCACTTCGATCTGCCGGCCGCCATCGATGCGCTGCTTGAACAGCCCGTGATCGTAACGGATGCCGTAGCCGAGCGCCGGCACGCCTGTGGTGGCCATCGCCTCCATGTAGCAGGCGGCGAGCCGGCCCAGGCCGCCATTGCCCAGCGCCGCATCCGGCTCGAGGTTCTCGATATCGGCGAGGTCGACGCCGAGCTCGCGCAGCGCCTGCGCCATGGGGCCGGTCAGGCCGAGATTGTTCAGCGTGTCGGCCAGCGACCGGCCGATGAGAAATTCCAGGGAGAGGTAGTAGACCCGCTTCCGACCGGTCGCATAGCTGTCCCTGGTCGATTTCTGCCAGACGTCGATGACATGGTCGCGCGCGGCCAGAATCGCCGCCGTCAGCCAGTCATGCGCCTGCGCGACGGCCGGGTCCTTCCCGAGCGAATAGGAAAGCTTGCGGAGCACCTCCGCCTTGATGCGCTCGACTTGCTCGTCGGGCTCGTAATGGATGGAGGCTTCGCTGGAGAGAGCTGACAAAAGTAAAGTCCTAGGCTGAAAATCGCATGGCTACGATCTCGTAATGCGGTCGCTACATCAAGGCTTATCGAGCCCGACCTGTGCAGGCGTTGGCTATGAAGGGCGTGATCTGCGGCCGCGCGGGCTGCTCTCGTGAGATCAGACGTGGATCGCCACGGCTGACAGGGGCCCGATGGTCGGCGTCCTAGCTCGGTATGGCGCGACTTCCTTTCGATGGAAACGGGAGACTCAGGAAGCGGGAGCCCGCGAGCCCAAATCGCCATGGGTATTCGGCCGCTTTGGTGATCCCAATCCGAGGGCCGCAGATCATTTCTGGCGCGTGCGGTCGGTCAATGAACGCGAACGGAGCCGTTTTCAGATCCAGGCCGTCATGGGCGTCGGAAATGCCGAGCGCCTGCGTCAAACGTCCGGGACCGCTGCACAGATGTTTCATCGTTCCGCGTCGGGCCAGCATTTCGCCGAGCCCGCGTTGTGGATCCAGAGCCCGGATGAGCACGGCGCCATTGTCTGCCGCGACGACGTTGAAGCACCAGTGCAGGCCATAGGAGCGGTAGACGTAGGCGTGCCAGGCCGGGCCGAACATGGCTGCGTTGGTCCGGGTCGGACCGCGGAAGCTGTGCGAGGCCGGGTCGTCGGCCAGATAAGCCTCGGTTTCGACGATCGTGCCGCCTACGCCTTCGACGAGAAGCTCCATGCCTATCAGGCGATGGGCAAGCGCCAACGCATTCAAGGTCGCCAGCTGAGCCGAAATCCGCATCGGGGCGTTATGCCTGCCGTTTCTCCCGCCGGGCAACCCGGATGATGCAGGCGACCGATCTCCGCCCCGCATCCGCGGTCCACCGGACCTTCGCAGCGACCCGGTCGCCCACCGGTTGTCGCCGAATGACTGCGAGCCCAATTGAAAGCCGGCCTCGATCGTCCGAGATGGCGAAATTCGAGGGAGATCCAGCGGAGGTATGAAGGGTCTTCTGGAGACCGTCTCAGTTTGGCTGACGCCGTACCGAGACGGAATTTGGCGGAAGAGCGAAGTTCAAAAACGGGGAACTTCGCCTCTCATTTCACATTTCAGGATGTTTGCGATCTTAAGAGCAGCCTGTCGTCGAGCCGCAGGTGTTGCACTTCAGGCAGGTGCCGTTGCGGACCAGCGTGAAGTTGCCGCACTCGCCGCACGAGTCGCCGACATAGCCCTTCATGATCGCTTCTGCGCGGCGTTCCGAAGCCGACGGCTGGGCGGCCGGAGCCGAGAAGCCGAGCTTGGCCATCTCCGCCTCGCCGTAAGCCTGCGGCTCGTCCTTCAAAGCGGTGGCGCCGATGGTGGCAAGCGCGGTGAGCGCCGCGCCGCCCCGGGCGACGGTCTCGATGGCCGGAGCCGCCGCGCCGCCCTGGATCGAGTGGAAGGAGATCGGCTTGCCGCGGCGGAAACCCGTCGAGGCCAACGGCGTCGTCGTGATCGGCGTGGTCGCGTCCGGCGCCTTGTCCTGGTTCACGCCGCTGCCCATCACGTCATGGCCGATCTCGCTGGGATCGACATGGGCGAGGTCGTGACGGCCGAGATAGGAGATCGCCAATTCGCGGAAGACGTAGTCGAGGATCGAGGTCGCGTTCTTGATCGACTGGTTGCCGGCCACGAAGCCCGAGGGCTCGAAGCGGGTGAAGGTGAAGGCCTCGACATACTCCTCCAGCGGCACGCCGTATTGCAGGCCGAGCGAGACCGCGATGGCGAAGTTGTTCATCATCGCCCGGA
>SEEM01000132.1 GCA_004144595.1 Hyphomicrobiales bacterium | reverse complement strand
CAATTCGTCGACGACCGCCAGATTACGGAGCCTTACCCGATGTGGCTGAGCCAGATCGCGACGCGCTCCCGCCAGAAGGGCGCCTGCCTGGAAATCGTCGGCCATACCTCGCATACCGGCCTGCCGCAGGTGAACGACCGGCTCTCGGCGTTGCGCGCGCAGTTCGTCATGGACCTGCTGCTCACCGGCGCGCCCGATAACCGCGGCCGCATGATCGCGACCGGGCGCGGCTTCAAGGAAAACCTTGTCGGCACCGGCAAGGACGACGCCAGCGACGCGCTCGACCGCCGCGTCGAGTTCAAGGTGATCGGCTGCTGAGGAGCGGTCGGCGGCGCCGCCCTCGATCCCGCAGTAGACTGTTGCGGTGACCAACCGAAAAGCGGAAGCTGCGCGCCTTCGCGCAAGCTTTCCATGCGATCGACAAGGCTATGGACACTGTGCTGACCGACCCCGCCCCGCGCACCTCCGAATTCGGCGGCAAGACCGGCACGAAACGCTTCGGCGCGCTCGTCGCCGAAACTCTGCGGACGGCCTGACGATGAGCGCGGAAGCCCGGCAGATCCGCGCGATCATCGGCGCGCCGCCCGACGCGGCTAGCCAGGCGCTGTCGCGCCATGGCGTGCTGCGGGCCGGGATCAACCTGTCGAACTTCCTGCTGGTCTCCAGCCGCACGGCCGATGGCAGCCCGGCCGGCGTTTCGCCTGACATGGCGGCGATCCTGGCCGCATGCCTCGACCTGCCGCTGAAATATGTGCCTTATGAATCGCCTGGCCCGCTCGCCGACGCCGCAGAGCGCGACGAATGGGACGTCGCCCTGGTCGGCGCCGAGCCGCAGCGCGCCGCCGTCATCGACTTCACCCCGGCCTATACCGAGATCGAGGCGACCTATCTGGTGCCGGCGGGCTCGGTCCTGCAATCGGTGGCGGAGGTTGACCGGGCGGGGCAGCGCATCGCGGTCGCAGCCCGCACCGCCTACGGCCTATGGCTCGAACGGAATGTTCAGGCGGCCGAACTGGTAAGCGGTATCGGCTTCGACGGCGCCTATCGGCATTTCGTCGACCAGAAGCTCGATGCCCTTGCCGGCCTGCGTCCGAAGCTGATCGAGGACGAGAAGACGCTGCTGGGCTCGCGCCTGTTGCCCGGCCGCTTCATGGCGGTCCAGCAGGCGCTCGGAACGCCGAAGGCCTCCGGCATCGCCATCGGCTATCTCAGGAGCTTCGTCCTGGCCGCCATCGAGAGCGGTATCGTCGCACAGTTGATCGCCAGGCACGGCGTCACCGGCCTCTCCGTCGCCGAGCCCGCTTCCGGACGCTGACCTGCGCCCGGGCCGCCAGGTCGTTGGATCCTGTCGACAACCATCCGGCCGCCGGCACGAATGCGAGCGGGCCGACGGCCATTATCGCCCCACGCCCGGTATCCGATTGATCAAGCGCCATGCCGCCCGTATTCCTCTTGTCGACAAGGGGATTCCGATGAAAGCCACCAAGACCAAGCCCGCCGCCGTCCCGGAGCGAAAGCGCGGCTCGGGCGTCAAATTCGTCTACGACCTGCTGCGCGACGAGATCCTCGATCTCGTCCTGCCGCCGGGCAGCCCGATCGACGAGGTGCAGCTCGCCGAGCGCTTCAGCATGTCGCGCACCCCGATCCGCGAGGCGCTGGTGCGGCTGGCCGGCGAAGGCCTGATCGATACGCTGCCGAACCGCTCGACCATGGTGGCCAATCTCGACTTCCTCAACATGTCGCCCTTCTTCGACGCGTTGACCCTGATGTACCGCGTGACGACGCAGCTTGCCGCTCAGAACCGCCGGCCGGAAGACTTGGAGGCGATCCGCGCCAGGCAGGCGGAATTCGCCACCGCGGTGAAGGCCCAGGATGCGCTGGCGATGATCGCGACCAATGCCGACTTCCATGCCGCGATCGCCAATGCCGGGCGCAACCCCTATTTCAACAGCCTGTTCAGCCGCCTCCTCGACGAGGGCCGGCGCTTCCTGCGGCTCTACTACCAGTCCTATGACGACCGGCTGCCGCAGCAGTTCGTCGACGAGCACGAGGCGATGATCGCTGCGATCGTGGCCCGCGACACCGCCCTCGCCGACCGCCTCGGCAAGGCGCATGCAGAGCAGATCGTTCAGCAGATCCAGAAGCTTATGATCGGCGAAGACCGGCTTGACATCTCTCTGTGAGCATCGCTGTCGAATTCTTGTCGACAAATAATATGCAAGGCGTTATATGGAGCTCGGGAGGAGCGCGCGGCGGTAGCGGCGAGGTCTCCACAGGAACGACAGCCTCAAGGAGAGCGAGATGAAGGCCCAGATTTTCTCCGGCGTGATCCCCGCGCTGATGACCCCGTGCCAGGCCGACCGCACGCCCGATTTCGACGGGCTGGTCCGCAAGGGCAAGGAGCTGATCGCCGCCGGCATGTCCGCCGTGGTCTATTGTGGCTCGATGGGCGACTGGCCGCTCCTGACCGACGCCCAGCGCATGGAAGGCGTCGAGCGCCTGGTGAAGGCCGGCATCCCGGTCATCGTCGGTACCGGCGCGGTCAACACCGCTTCTGCCGTCGCCCATGCCGCCCACGCCCAGAAGGTCGGCGCCAAGGGCCTGATGGTGATTCCGCGCGTCCTGTCGCGTGGCTCGGTCATCGCCGCCCAGAAGGCGCATTTCAAGGCGATCCTGACAGCCGCGCCTGGCCTGCCGGCGGTGATCTACAACAGCCCCTATTATGGCTTCGCCACCCGCGCCGACCTGTTCTTCGCGCTGCGCGCCGAGCACCCGAACCTCATCGGCTTCAAGGAATTCGGCGGCGCCGACGACATGCGCTATGCGGCCGAGAACATCACCAGCCGCGACGATGACGTTTCGCTGATGATCGGCATCGATACCACCGTCGTCCATGGCTACGTCAATTGCGGCGCGAGCGGCGCGATCACCGGCATCGGCAACGTCCTGCCGAAGGAAGTGCTGCATCTCTGCCAGCTTTCGGTGGCCGCAGCCGCCGGCGATGCCACGGCGCGCCGCCAGGCGCAGGAGCTGGAGCAGGCGCTGGCCGTGCTCTCCTCCTTCGATGCCGGCCCGGACCTCGTCCTGTTCTTCAAGCACATGATGGTGCTGAAGGGCGACAAGGAATACGCCCTGCACTTCAACGAGACCGATGCACTGAGCGACAGCCAGCGCGGCTATGCCGAGGCTCAGCTCAAGCTGTTCGACGCCTGGTATGCCGATTGGTCGAAGGTGAACGTCGCCCGCAAGCAGGCGGCCTGATCATACGTCCTGCGCGGCGGACGCTCTTCCGTCGCGCAAGGCCAAGCTCGATGCCGGTATCCCCACCGGTTATCGGCCCGGGCTACAACCGCAATCCGCATACGCGAAACGCATCCGCAGATGCCCAATTCCGATGTCATCGTCATAGGCGCCGGCGTAGTCGGCCTCTCCGCCGCGATCGCGGCGCAGGGGCGCGGCCTGTCGGTTACCGTGCTGGACAAGACCGGACCGGCGGCGGGCGCTTCGGCCGGCAATGCCGGCGCCTTCGCCTTCACCGACATCCTGCCGCTGGCCTCGCCAGGCATCCTCCGCAAGGCGCCGAAATGGCTGCTCGATCCGCTCGGGCCGCTTTCGGTGCCGCCGGCCTATGCGCTCAGGATCGCGCCCTGGATGGTCCGTTTCTGGCGCGCCTGCTCGCCCGCCCGCGTCGCGCACTCCACGGCGGCGCAGACCGCCCTGATGGACCTGTCAAAGGCGGAGCTGGAACCGTTCCTGCACGAAACAGGAACCTTCGGAATGCTGCGGAAGGACGGCAATCTTCAGGTCTACGAGGGCAAGGCCGAGCTCCAGGCCTCGCTGCCCGGCTGGCGGGCCCGTGAGGAACACGGCATCGAATTCCGGCATCTCGATACCTCCGGCATGGCCGAGATCCAGCCCGGCCTCGCCCCGCGCTTCACTCACGGCACCTTCACCCCCGGCTGGTACTCGATCGCCGATCCGCGGGGCTATACGGTCGCCATCGCCGATCATTTTCGCGCCCGCGGCGGTCGCATAGAGCGGCTGGAGGTCGAGAGCCTTGAGCAGCGCGAAGACGGAATCACGATCCATGCCCGTGGCGGCCAGACGCGGCAGTCCGCGCAGGTCGTGCTCGCGGCCGGCGCCTTCTCCCATCGCATCGCCAAGAGCCTCGGCGAGCGCATCCCGCTCGAAACCGAGCGCGGCTACAACACCACGCTGCCGCCCGATGCCTTCGACCTGCGCACGCAAGTCACCTTCGGCGGCCACGGCTTCGTCGTCAGCCGCCTCTCCATCGGCATCCGCGTCGGCGGCGCCGTCGAGCTCGGCGGGCTGGATCTGCCCCCGAACTTCCGCCGCTCCGAGGCGATGCTGGCCAAGGCTCGCGCGTTCCTGCCCGGGCTCAAGTCCGATGACGGCGTGCAGTGGATGGGTTTTCGCCCCTCGCTGCCGGACAGTCTGCCGGCGGTCGGCCGCGCCCGCGCGACGCCGCGCGTGGTCTATGCCTTCGGGCATGGCCATCTCGGCCTGACGCAATCGGCAGGCACCGCCCGGCTGGTTGCAGACCTCTTGACGGATCGGCCCCCAGCCATCGACATCGCTTCCTTCTCACCGCAGCGCTTCTGAGAGTCGGACCATGGCCAGCCACACCTTCTCCTGCATCGACGGCCATACCTGCGGCAATCCGGTGCGCCTCGTCTCCGGCGGCGGCCCGCGGCTGGAAGGCGCCAACATGCTGGAGAAGCGCGCCCATTTCCTGCGCGAGTTCGACTGGATCCGCACCGGCCTGATGTTCGAGCCGCGCGGCCACGACATGATGTCGGGCTCGATCCTCTATCCGCCGACCCGCCCCGATTGCGACGTCGCCGTGCTCTTCATCGAGACCTCCGGCTGCCTGCCGATGTGCGGCCACGGCACGATCGGCACCATCACCATGGGGATCGAGAACGGGCTGATCACCCCGCGCGAGCCGGGCAGGCTCTCGATCGAGGCGCCGGCCGGCAAGGTCGATATCAGCTACCGTCAGGAGGGCCGCTTCGTCGAGGAAGTCCGCCTGACCAACGTGCCGGGCTTCCTCCATGCCGAGGGCCTGACGGCCGAGGTCGAAGGCCTCGGCGAAATCGTCGTCGACGTCGCCTATGGCGGCAATTTCTACGCGATCGTCGAGCCGCAGAAGAATTTTCGTGACATGGCGGATCATACCGCCGGCGAGCTGATCGGATGGTCGCCGAAGCTGCGCGCCGCACTCAACGAGAAATACGAGTTCGTCCATCCCGAACACCCGCAGATCCAGGGTCTCAGCCACATCCTCTGGACCGGCAAGGCGACGAAGTCCGAAGCCCACGCCCGCAATGCCGTGTTCTACGGCGACAAGGCGATTGACCGTTCGCCCTGCGGCACTGGCACCTCGGCCCGCATGGCGCAGCTCGCCGCCAAGGGGAAGCTCGTGGTCGGCGACGAGTTCGTGCATGAATCGATCATCGGGTCGCTGTTCAAGGGCCGCATCGAGGCTGCAACGACAGTGGCCAACCGCCCGGCGATCATCCCCTCGATCGCCGGCTGGGCCCGGATGACCGGCTACAACACCATCTTCATCGACGACCGCGACCCCTTCGCCCACGGCTTCGTCGTCGCCTGAGCCTGCACTGCCCCGTTCAGTCTGCGGATGGCTCGTTCGCTCCCCGGCGGATCAGAAAGATCGCGCCCCCAGCGCTCATCAGGGCGAGGCAGAACCAGGTCAGCGCATAGATCAGATGCGTGTTGCGGAAGCTGACCTGGGTCATGCCGCCCTGCGGCAAGGGGCCCGGCTCGGCCGCCGCACCGGCATCGACGAAATAGGGCGCGACCTCGCCGAGCCCCCGCGCAGCGGCGATCGCGGCGACATCGCGTGAATACCAGCGGCCGGCCATGGGATCGTTGCTGCGCAGGAAGCCGCCGCCGGGTTCGCTCAAGCGCAGCAGCCCGACCACCTGGATGTCCCCCGCCCCCGCCGCGCGACGCTCGTCCACCCCACGCTGGCC
>SEEM01000131.1 GCA_004144595.1 Hyphomicrobiales bacterium | reverse complement strand
GACCCCAAGCTGCTCGAAATCCTGGTCTGCCCGCTGACCAAGGCGACGTTGGAATACGACGCCGCAAAGCAGGAGCTGATCAGCCGCTCCGCCAAGCTCGCCTACCCGATCCGCGACGGCATCCCGATCATGCTGCCGGAAGAGGCGCGCCCGCTGGAGGACTGACGACAAGGCGTCATTCTCGGGCCGTGCGTAGCGCAGACCCGAGAATCTCATGCCGATAGAAGCGGTCCTTCTTTCCTGAGATGCTCGGGTCAAGCCTGAACATGACGCGCAGGTTACCTAAAGCGCCTCACCTCTGAGCAGTCGAGGCGGTGCGCCAGCCACCCCGGCCGCCTCGCGGATGAAGAAGCGCTTCAGGCCCGGCAGCCTGTCGACGAGGCCGAGGCCGAGATCGCGCGCCAGCCTGAGCGGCGTCGCATCGTTCGAGAACAGCCGATTCAGCCCATCGGTGACGACACCCATCGCCACCGTGTCGAAGCGCCGCGCCTTCTCGTAATCCTCCAGCACATCGGCCGAGCCGGGATCGAGCCCGAGCCGCGCCGCATCGACGATGGCCTCGGCCAGAGCGGCGACGTCCTTCAGCCCGAGATTGAGCCCCTGCCCGGCGATCGGATGGATCAGATGCGCGGCATCGCCCAGCAGGGCGAGCCGCTCGCCGACGAAGCGCCGCGCCACGCCGCAGCCGACCGGATGCGCGCTCACCGCGCTTTCGAGCGCGATTTCGCCGAGTTCGAGCCCGAAGCGCCGCTCGATCTCGGCCAGCATGTCCTGGGCATCGAGCGAAAGCAGCGGCCCGACATTCTCCGTCCGCTCCGTCCATACGATCGAGGATCGGTGCCCGAGACTGCCGCCCTCGGTCAGCGGGAGGATCGCGAAGGGCCCCGACGGCAGGAAATGCTCGACCGCCCGGCCGTCATGCGGCCGCTCGTGCCCGATCGTCGCGACGATGCCGGATTGGCCGTACTCCCAGCCGACCCAGCCGATCCCGGCCTGCTCGCGCAATTTCGAGCGCGCGCCGTCGGCTGCCACCAGCAAGGCAGCCTCGCAGCGGGTTCCGTCGCTGAAAATCAGCCCGACCGCTCCATCCTCGGCGGAGAAACCTCGCACACCGGTGCTGCGCAATTCGACGCCCGCCTTCGCGCAGGACGCGTGCAACGCCGCGACCAGGGCCGCGTTCTCCACCATATGGGCGAAGGGCTCGCCGGGCTCGACCGCGCCATCGAAGGTCAGGAAGACCGGGCGTACCGCGTCCTCGGTCCGGCTGTCCGAAACGATCATCTCCAGCATCGGCTGGGCGGTATGAGCGATCGCGTCCCAGATGCCGAGCGTCTGCAGCATCGCCCGCCCTCCGGCCGCGACCGCATAGGCGCGGTTGTCGCCGCGCGGCGCGGCCGCGAGCGCCGGATCGGCCAGGATGATCGCGAATTCCGCGCCCAACCCCAGCTTCAGCGCGAGCGCCAGCGCCAGGCCGACAATGCCGCCACCTGCGATGACGATGCGCATGGCGGATCCCTGTTCGATAGCCATCTCGTCCTTCTCTCCGCGCCGACTTGACGCCACGGGATGCCTCGGTGCTGATGCCAGGCGAAACCGGCTGTCCCTGTGCGGGCCGCCGGCCGCTCCGTCAACCTGACCGTGATGCCGCCGACCATGTCCCAGATCAGCGCCTCCCTGACGGCGATTCTCGACCTCGAACCGCTCGAGCGCAACCTGTTCCGCGGTCGCAGTCCGAAATCGACCTGGCCGCGCGTCTTCGGCGGGCAGGTGATCGCGCAATCGCTCTATGCCGCCTGCAAGACGGTCGAGGATCGGCAGCCGCATTCGCTGCATGCCTATTTTCTGCTGCCGGGCGATCCCGAGGTGCCGATCGTCTACGAGGTCGACCGCCTGCGTGACGGCCGCTCCTTCACGACGCGCCGTGTGCTGGCCGTCCAGAAGGGCGAAGCGATCTTTGCGATGTCCGCCTCCTTCCATGTCGACGAACCCGGATACGAGCACCAGATGCCGATGCCGAAGGTGCCGATGCCGGAAGAGCTGCCCGGCCGGGAAGAGATGGCGCAAACCTTCCTTTCACATCTGCCCAACCCCATCCAGACCTATTACCAGCGTAAGCGGCCCATCGAGATCCGCCCGGTCGAGCTCGATCGCTATCGCGGCGGCGGCAGTCTCGAGCCGAAGTTCAACGTCTGGATTCGGGCGATCGAGCCGCTTCCCGACGAGCCCGCCTTCCACCGCAGCGTGCTCGCCTATGCCTCCGACCTGCTGCTGCTCGATTCCAGCCTGATCGCCCATGGCGCGACCGTCTTCGACCAGAAGATCCAGGCCGCCAGCCTCGATCATGCCCTCTGGTTCCATCAGCCGTTCCGCGCCGACGACTGGCTGCTCTATTCGCAGGACAGCCCCTCCACCTCCGGCGCGCGGGGCTTCTCGCGCGGCCTGGTCTTCGATCGGCAAGGGCGTCTCGTCGCTTCGGTCGCGCAGGAGGGCCTCATCCGGCCCCGGCCCGATCGAGGCTGACCGGATTTCGGGCATCTGCGTAGAAAGCAGACGATTGCCTTATTATTAGGCAATCGTGCCGGCTTATCCTCCCTCCCTCCTCTGATTTCGCCTCCCGATGCGGCTTTGACGCGCCTGGAGCAGGTTGGCACGTCCCTTGAATTGCATGTTGCGACGCAACTGCGGTCCCGCAGGCGCGAGAGGTGCAACGAGATCGCCGGGGCTGACGACCGGGCGGCGCAAACGGGAAACCCAGCCATGAAAATCGTGATGGCGATCATCAAGCCGTTCAAGCTGGAGGAGGTACGCGACGGGCTCACGGGCGTCGGCGTCCATGGCCTGACCGTGACCGAGGTGAAGGGCTATGGCCGCCAGAAGGGCCATACGGAAATCTATCGCGGCGCCGAATACGCCGTGAGCTTCCTGCCGAAGATCAAGATCGAGGTCGCGGTCTCCGACGATCTCGTCGACCGGGTGATCGAGACGATCACCGCCGCCGCTCGCACCGGCCAGATCGGCGACGGCAAGATCTTCGTCTCCTCGATCGAGAAGGCCGTGCGCATCCGCACCGGCGAGACCGATGCCGACGCGCTCTGAGCCCCGCCCCCTCCAGGAGTTTTCAACGATGATTTTCAGGAACTCTGTGCGGGCCGCCTCCGCCGGCCTCGTTCTCGCCGCTCTCTCAGCCGGCGCCGCACTGGCTCAGGCCCCCGCCGCCGCAGCTGCCGCTGCCGTGCCCAACAAGGGTGATACGGCCTGGATGCTGGTGTCCACCCTGCTCGTCCTCTTCATGACGCTGCCGGGCCTTGCGCTGTTCTATGGCGGCCTTGCCCGCTCGAAGAACATGCTCTCGGTGATGAGCCAGGTGACGGCCGTCGCCGCCGTGATGTGCATCGTCTGGGTCGTCTACGGCTACAGCCTCGCCTTCACCGGCGGCGGCTCGCTGACCAGCTTCATCGGCTCCTTCTCGAAGGCGTTCCTTGCCGGTGTGACCGTCGAGAGCACATCCGACACCTTCACCAAGGGAGTCGTGATCCCGGAATATGTCTTCATCTGCTTCCAGATGACCTTCGCGATGATCACGCCGGCGCTGATCGTCGGCGGTTTCGTCGAGCGCATGAAGTTCTCGGCGCTGCTGCTCTTCGTCGTGCTCTGGGCAACGATCGTTTATTTCCCGATGGCGCACATGGTCTGGTTCTCGGAGGGCTATCTCTTCACCCTCGGCGCGCTCGATTTCGCCGGCGGCACGGTCGTCCACATCAATGCCGGCATCGCGGCCCTGGTCGGTGCACTCGTGATCGGCAAGCGCATCGGCTACGGCAAGGAATTGATGTCGCCCCACTCGCTGACGATGACCTTCATCGGCACCGCCGTGCTCTGGGTCGGCTGGTTCGGCTTCAATGCCGGCTCGAATCTCGAAGCCACGGGCGGCGCGGCTCTTGCCATGATCAACACCTTCACGGCGACCGCCGCCGCGGCGCTGGGCTGGCTCTTCATCGAGTGGATCATCAAGGGCAAGCCTTCGCTGCTCGGAATGCTCTCGGGGATCGTCGCCGGCCTCGTCGCGGTCACCCCGGCTGCCGGCCTGGTCGGCCCGATGGGCGCCATCGTGCTCGGCGCCATCGCCGGCGTGGTCTGCTTCTTCTTCTGCACCACGGTGAAGAACGCGCTCGGCTACGATGATTCGCTCGATGTCTTCGGCGTGCATGGCGTCGGCGGCATCATCGGCTCGATCGGCACCGGCATTTTCGTCGCCCCCGCGCTGGGTGGCGTCGGCGTCGCCGACTACGCCATGGGCGCCCAGGTCTGGAAGCAGTTCGTCGCTGTCGTCATCGCGGTCGTCTGGTCCGGCGTCGGCACGTTCGTCCTGTTCAAGATCATCGACGCTGTCATCGGCCTGCGCGTCACCTCGGACCAGGAGCGCGAGGGCCTCGACATCGCCGAACACGGCGAGCGCGCCTACAACATGTGATCCTGCTCAGGTTTCACGCGAAACAGGCCCCGGCAGCGATGCCGGGGCTTTTTTCTTGGCATCCTCGGAGAATGACGCAGCGCCGACCGGCAAGGTTAAGCGGGTCTTAACCTCGGCTTCCTAACCTTCCGCGGATGGCCGAATGGTGCGGCCTGACAGTCTGGACAAGACCCGAACCGCATGCGCACGATCCGCCGCTCCCAATCGCTGATGGACCGCCTGCCCGACCCGGTGCGCGAGTTCCTGTCGCGCCGCGCCTCGGAGCTGACCGGGATGGGCGTGCTTGCCCTGATGGTCGCGATCTCCACGGCACTGGCAAGCTGGTCGGTCGACGACCCCAGCCTGAACAATGCCACCAGCGGCGCCGTCCGCAACTGGCTCGGCCGCCCCGGCGCCATGGTCGCCGACCTCCTGATGCAGCTTATCGGCCTCGGCGTCATTGCCCTGCTCTTTCCGCCGGTGATCTGGGCGCTCCGGCTCGTCCGCTTCCACATCTTCGACCGCGGCGCGCTGAAGCTCGGCCTCTGGGTCGTCGGCGTCGCCGCGACCGCCGCCGTCGCCAGCGCCCTGCCGGCCACCCCGCGCTGGCCCCTGCCGACCGGCATGGGCGGCGTCATCGGCGACGGCCTGCTGTTCGGCACGCGCAATATCGCAGGCATCGCCGGCAGCGCTGTCGGCAGCCTCGTCGGCTTCCTTTATGCCGGCATCGCCATTCTCGCCGTCACCGCGGCCGCCGGCTTTGGCTTCGTCACAGACGAGGACCCGGCGCTCGACAGCGACGAGGCCGAGGATAGCTGGTCCGATAGCGACGAGCGCCGCGACGACGAGCCAGGTATCGCGGTCATCCTGATCGGCTGGCTTGCCCATGGCGCGATGGCGCTGCGCGCCGCGATCCTGCGCCGACTGCCGCAGCCGCCCGAGCCGGCGGTGGATACCGGCGTCGTTCCCACCCGCGACACCAGCCGCGTCCGCCGCGAACCGCAATTCGGCGAAGCACAGGGCGGCCGTCGCAGCCTGCCCGATTTCGAGCCCGAGCCCCTGCCCGGCGCTCGCCCGGCCGCGCCCGGCCGGGCGAGCGCCGACTATGACGCGCCCTTCGATCCCGATGACGAAGCGCAGGACCTGCGCGATCTCAATGCTCCGCGCGTCGCCATGCCGCGCGCCGCGCCCAAGCCAGGCAAGCGCATCCAGCGCGAGGCGCAGCCCTCCCTGCTCGACCGCGACACATTCGAACTGCCGCCGCTCACCTATCTGGCCGAGCCGAAGAAGGTCGCGGCCAATACGGTCTCGACCGACGCATTGGAGCAGAACGCCACGCTGCTCGAAGGCGTGCTGGAGGATTTCGGTGTGCGCGGCGAAATCTCGCAGGTGCGTCCCGGCCCGGTCGTCACGCTGTATGAACTGGAGCCGGCGCCTGGCACGAAGAGCTCCCGCGTGATTTCTCTCGCGGACGACATCGCGCGTTCGATGAGCGCGATCTCGGCGCGCGTGGCGGTGGTTCAGGGCAAGAACGCGATCGGCATCGAGCTGCCGAACATTCGCCGCG
>SEEM01000377.1 GCA_004144595.1 Hyphomicrobiales bacterium | reverse complement strand
GAGACCGTGCGCGCGACCGACCATTTCATGGCGCCCGGAGCCAAACCATGAGCTGCTGCGGAGTTTTCCTGATGTCCTGCGACACCCCTGCCGCCCCGCGCCCGCGCCGCCCCTTCCAATTGACCGGAGGGATGGTCGCGGCGATGCTGGTGCTGTTCTTCGGCGTCGTCGTCTCGGTCAATGCGACGATCCTGACCGTGGCGCTGCGCACCATGCCGGGTGTCGAGACGAAAAGCGCCTATGAGGCCAGCCAGCATTTCAACGAGGAGATCGCGCGCCAGCACGAGCGCGACGCCCACGGCTGGAAGGCCGCGGCTATGCTGGCGCGACAGGGCGAAGGCGCTTCGCTCGGCGTCACGCTGGCGGATCGCCTCGGCCAGCCGCTCTCCGGTTTCACCGCGACGGCACTATTGCGCCATCCCGCAACCGCGGCGCGCGATCATGCCGTCACGCTGAGCGAGCGTCAGCCCGGCCGTTACGAGGCGACTATCGATCGCGTCGAGGCCGGCTCCTGGATTCTCGAATTGCAGGCGCAGCGCGGCGAGGAGGTCGTCTTCGTCTCGCGCAGCCGCATCACCCTGCCGGAGAGATGACATGGCGGCGCAGGACCTTTCCGTCTTCGTGCGCCATCGCGATGATGGCATCGCCAGCATGGAGCTCGCCGTCGACGGCATCCGCTGCGCCGGCTGCATGCACGCGATCGAGAGCGGGCTTGCCCGCGAGCCCGCCATCCTCGGCGCCCGCGTCAATCTCGCGCTGAAGCGCGTCTCGGTCGAATGGCGCGAGGCGCTGCTGCGGCCGGAAGCGGTCGTCGACAAGCTCGGCGCGCTCGGCTTCGAGGCCTATCCCTTCGTGGCCGAGCGTCAGGAGGATGGCGCCGTCGCTGAGGAGCGCAGCCTGATGCGCCGCCTCGGTGTCGCCGGCTTCGCCGCGATGAACATCATGCTGCTCTCGGTCGCGGTCTGGGCTGGCAACAGCGGGGATATCGACCCGACGACACGCGATTTCTTCCACTGGCTCTCGGCGCTGATCGCCCTGCCGACGGCGGCTTACGCTGGCCGGCCGTTCTTCGAAAGCGCGCTGCGCGCCCTCAAGGCCGGCGCCGTCAACATGGACGTGCCGATCACGATCGGCGTTGTGCTGGCGTTCGTCATGTCCGTTGCGGAAACCTGGGCCCATGGCCGCCACGCCTATTTCGACGGCGTGATGATGTTGCTCTTTTTCCTGCTGATCGGGCGCTATCTCG
>SEEM01000376.1 GCA_004144595.1 Hyphomicrobiales bacterium | reverse complement strand
CCATCAGCGAGAACTCCTGCGGCGCGGGCGCGCTCGGCGTGGGCGGTTGGGATCAGCTTTGGGACGCCGGCCTTGTATTCGACGAAGCCGCCGGGGAATGGGCAGGTGAATTCGCGGAGGAAGGTCACGCGTGGCATCGCTTGCCGTCCGGTGGCGATATGACCCGGACGAACCCGCCGACCCAGCCGAGAGCTGCGCCGAGTTTGTAGAACTGGTCTGGGTTCACTGTGAGGCCAACGGCCGCGAAGCCGCCGCTAATGGTGTCAGGGACGAGCGAGGCAAGGATGAACCCTGAAGCCGCGCCCCATGCTGTGTTCAAGAGAACGCTGACGAAAAGCCCCACGCCCGCGATCAAAACCGGTGCGACCCGCATCACGTCGCACTTCCCTCTTCGAGCATGATCTCGATCTCGCGATTGTCCGGCGTCGGGATGATCGAGCGGATCTGGCAGACCTTGTCCTTGTAGGGACCGGAAATGAACACGGCGCGGCTGTCGGACTTGAGCGCCGCCGTCACCGACGACCGCAAGACGGTTAGCGTGCCCTGCATGGTACTTTCGAGCCGACCGGCCTCAAGCTGCTCTCGGCCGAACTTCGGGCGGAAGGCCCCCCAGACGGTGCCAAGTGCCGTCCACGTCGCCGGCAGCTCATTGCCATAGCCATCATCACCGCCCGGGACGCGCCGCTCGAAGCGGACACGAAAGTTACGCTGGCCTGCCGAAAGCATCAGATCTGATACCGGCGATAGGGCGAGACGAGCCGATCGACCGTCGTCGACATCGGCACGGCCGAAACCGCACCTTGGGCGACCGTCTCTGGATATCTATAGAGATCGCCGATCATCAGCTTGATCGCGCTGATCAGGGCCGCCGGAATGGCCGGATTGCCCTCGGCATCCTCGTAGCCGGCCCGATAGGTGACCGAGAGCGCATCGGGCGCGGAGGCCAGGGCGGGCAGGGCGACGTTCACGCCGAACAGGAGGATCGGCCGCGAGGATGTCGGGACGAGCAGTCGATAAGCGCTCTCGTCGAGCACCGTCTCGACGCCATCGCCATCTCGCGACCTGACCTCGGCGATCTCAAGCACAGGGGCGAGGCGCAGCTCGATCGCGCGGGAGGCCGGCCAGAACGATGCATATTCGCACCATTCCTGCGGCATCAGCGCGCGACCGAGAATGCCACTATGGCCGTCGAGATGGCCGACCGCGGCGGCGATCGCCGCCTCGATCAGCTCGTCGTCCTCGTCATGGTCG
>SEEM01000375.1 GCA_004144595.1 Hyphomicrobiales bacterium | reverse complement strand
GCTGGTCGAGACCTATGGCGAGGACGCGACCGCGACCTTCGCCGAGACATTGGCCGACAAGGTTCGCTGCGGAGCCTTCACCTGCGGCACCCGCCACTGAGCAGGTGGTCAGGGCGCTGTAGCCGGCTGCGCCCGCACCGTTTCGATAATCCGCAACACGGCGGCGCTTTCGCCGAGCGGCATCTCCGCGCAGGCACTCTTCCCTGCACGAACCGCCGCCATCACCGCCTCAGCCTGAAACTGAAGGCCGCTGCCGGGAAAGGCGAAACTCTCGCCGAGCCGCCCCGGCTGAGGCACGTGATCGAGCAGGCGGGCCACGCCACCCGCTCCGCGCCCGTAAGCTGCAACGGCCTTTCCGGCATCGGCATACCATGACAGCCGCTGCACCTTCAGGAACGGCGCCTCGAAAATCAGCCCGCCGCGCTCGCCTTCGACGAGAAGCCGGTTCGTTCCGTTCCGATCGAAGCCGCAGGACAGGTCCGCGACCGCTACCGGGTATTCCAGACGGAAGCTGCTACGCCGGTCGACGCCGGTGCCGGCGGCAAGCCAGCTTCCGCCCGCTGCCTGCGGCTCGCCCAGCAGATACAGGGCCAGCGACAGCGGATAGACGCCGAGATCGAAGGCCGCGCCGCCCCCGAGAGCCGGATCGAAGAAGCGACTGCCGGGTTCCTCGTGATGAAGGTAGGAGAGGTCGGCACGGATGCGCCTGATCGCGCCGATGCGGCCTGCCGCGGTCTGCTCCCGCGCCCGGCGCACCGCCGGCAGGAAGCGGGTCCACAGGGCTTCCATCGCGAAGACGCCGCGTTCACCTGCGGCCTGCGCGATGGCCTCGACATCGGCGCTCGCCAGCGCGATCGGCTTCTCGATCAGGACCGGCTTGCCGGCCGCGATGGCCTTCAGCGCCTGTGCGGCGTGGAGATGGTTGGGAGTCGCAATATAGACCGCCTCGATGGCGGGATCGGCGAGGAAGGCGGCTTCATCTTCGTAGGCCTTCGCCTCGCCGAGGCGCGCCGCGAAGCCCTGCGCCTTATCGAGCGAACGCGAGTGAACGGCGGCAATGCGCGCCTGCGGCAACAGGCCGAGATCGGCAGCGAAGAGCCCGGCGATCGCGCCGGTGCCCATGATCCCCCAGCCGAATGGTTTTTGCTGCGCCAAGCGCCCCTCCCTCGCTGGCGACGAGCGATAGCGGAGGGGCGTTAAAGCCGCGTTCCTCAGACGGCCAGCGCGAACCCATCCTTGCGGTGATCCGAG
>SEEM01000374.1 GCA_004144595.1 Hyphomicrobiales bacterium | reverse complement strand
ATCCACGACACCACGATCGGCTGGCGTTTCGTCAATCCCCTGATGAAAGCGCAGTACGGCATCGATTCGATGCCAGAGACCGGTGAGAACGTCGCTGCCGATTGCAACATCAGCCGCGCCGACCAGGATGCCTTCGCGCTGCGCTCGCAGCAGAAGGCGGTCGCCGCCCAGCAGAATGGACGTCTTGCCAAGGAGATCGTCCCGGTCCTGATCCCACAGCGCAAGGGCGATCCCGTTCGCGTCGAGATCGACGAACATCCGCGCGGCGACACCACGCTGGAGAAGCTCGCGAAGCTCGGTACCCCGTTCCGAAAGGAAGGCGGCACCGTCACGGCCGGCAACGCGTCGGGCGTCAATGACGGCGCGGCGGCGCTGATCATCGCCTCCGAAAAGGCCGCCGCTAGATACGGGCTGACGCCGATCGCGCGCGTGCTCGGCGGGGCGACGGGTGGCGTCGCTCCCCGCGTCATGGGGCTCGGGCCGATTCCGGCGACGCGAAAGCTCTGCGAGCGCCTCGGCCTGAAGCCGACCGATTTCGACGTGGTCGAACTGAACGAGGCCTTCGCGAGTCAGGGCATCGCCGTGCTGCGCGAACTCGGAATCGCCGAGGACGGACTGCATGTAAACCCGAATGGCGGCGCGATCGCTCTCGGTCACCCGCTCGGGATGTCCGGCGCCCGCATCACCGGCACGGCCGCGCTCGAACTGGCTCTCACCGGCAAACGCCGCGCGCTGGCCACCATGTGCATCGGCGTCGGCCAGGGTATCGCGGTCGCGCTCGAACGCGCCTAAGCACTGCCATGACCCGAGAACGACCGTCCTTATCCTGCCCGGTTCGGTCGTTCTGCTGTCATGCGGCAATGCTCGGTGGCGGGCGTCGTAAGGTAAACAAGGGAAACAAGTTGACGCCGATAGTGATGTTGAGCGATCCGAGCCTGCGCGCTGCCGTTCGTGGAGGATTGCTCGCCTTGCTCGCTCCATATCCCGGTCTCCACCTTGCCCCGCTTCAGGATTGCCACGGATGTCCCTGAGATTTCTTGTGACTGGCGGTGCGGGTTTCATCGGCTCTGCGGTTGGGCGCAAGCTGATCGGCGAGAGCGAGCATGAGGTCTGCGTCGTCGACAAGCTGACCTATGCCGGCAACCTCGCTTCGCTGGAGCCGGTCTCGCGCAGCAACCGCTACCGGTTCGAGCAGGCCGATATCGGCCACAGTGAGCGGATGCGGGCGATCTTCGCCGATTTCCAGCCCGATATCGTGATG
>SEEM01000373.1 GCA_004144595.1 Hyphomicrobiales bacterium | reverse complement strand
GAATGCCCGAAGATGCGGATCACCGGCTTGTCGATCACGCCGGCAGCGCGCAGCGCATCGAGCACGCGGCCGGGCACCGCGTAGAGCCACTCAGTGCGGGGCGCCACGGCGCCATCCGCCGTGACCACCAGCCCGTTATTGTAGCCTTCGGCCTTCGGAAAAGGCGCGTTCGGGAAGGTCGGCGCGACGATCAGCAGGTTGTGCTTCTCCGCCGCGTCGATCCAGAAATCGCGATAATCGTCGCCATTGCGCAGCATGCCATGCTGCACGACGACGACCGGGTCGTTCGGCTGGTGCCGTGCCGGGCGATAGAAATTGACCTCCAGCGGCTTGTCCGGGTGGCTCGCGTCGATGAAGGGCAGCGCGCTGCGCCCGACGGGCGGATTCAGGGTCTTCGTGGTCATGCGGCCTCCGGAGCCTAGATCATCGCGCGTCCGATCGGACGCGATAACGATGATCTATTCTATTGGAACCGCATCGGATTTTTCCGAAAAGTGGATTCCACTTTTCGGTCCGATGCTGGTGTGCAGATGGCAGGCGGCGCTGCGGCCGGGCGCGATCTCGGTGAGAACAGGCCGAACCTCGCGGCAGACCGGCATCGCCTGCTCGCAGCGCGGATGGAACGGGCAGCCCGGCGGCGGCGCCAGGGCTGAGGGCAATTCGCCCTTGAGCGGCTGGAAAGCGCGCTTGCGTCGCGCCGCCGAGGGAATCGCCGCGATCAGCGCCGCGCTATAGGGATGCGCCGGCTCAGCGAAGATCTCGGCCGCGGTACCGACTTCGACGATGCGGCCGAGATACATGATCGCCACGCGGTCGCTGATATGGCGGACAAGCCCGAGATCGTGGCTGACGAAGAGATAGGTCAGGCCGTGGCGCGCGCGCACATCCATAAACAGGTTGATGACCTGCGCCTGGATCGAGACGTCGAGCGCCGAGACCGGCTCGTCGCAGACCAGGAAATCCGGTTTGACCGCAAGCGCCCGGGCGATGCCGATGCGCTGGCGCTGTCCGCCGGAGAACTGGTGCGGATAGCGCTCGCGATAGGCGAGATCGAGCCCGACCTCGCTCAGCGCCTGGTCCACCGCCCCGTCGATCTCCGCCTTCGGCAAGAGCTTGTGGACGCTCAAGGCCTCGCCGACGATGCGGCTGACCTTCATGCGCGGATCGAGCGAGGCGTAGGGATCCTGGAAGATCATCTGGACCTTCAGCAGGAAATCGAGCCGCTCCTTGCCCTTCAAACCCGCGACAGGCTGCTGTTCGTA
>SEEM01000372.1 GCA_004144595.1 Hyphomicrobiales bacterium | reverse complement strand
GCGCCGGGATCAGCGTGCCGCCGGCCGCCAGCGCCTTCGCGATCAGGGCATTGGGATCGGCGACATAGACATGGACATGGCATTCCGGCCCGCCCGGCGCCTGGCCCAGCATCACGATCGAATCGTCGATCCTGAACTCGGCATGCATGATCCCGCCATCCTCGCGCCGGGCGATGAAGCTCGGATCGGCCCCGAACACCGCCTTGGCGAAGGCGAGCGCCTGCTCGGCATCGGCGACCATGAGATAGGGCGAGACGGCGTTGTGCCCATCGGGCTTGTGCATGGCATTCTCCATGTTTCACCAAGCCAACGTGGCGAAGCGCTCGCTGTTCCGGCCCGCTACAGCCCGCTGACCAGATGGCCGCCATCGACCGCGACGACCGCTCCGGTCATGTAGCGCCCGGCATCCGAGCAAAGCAGCAAGAGCGGCCCGTCGAGATCGTCGAGCTCGCCGGCCCGGCGCATCGGAATGCGCTTCTTCAGCGCCTCGCCGGCATCGCCCGCAAAGAACTCGCGATTGATGTCGGTGACGATATAGCCCGGCGCCAGCGCATTGACCCTGATCGCGTGCCGTGCCCATTCCAGCGCCAGCGCCCTGGTCATCTGGATCAGCCCGGCCTTGGAGATCGCATAGGGCGCGACGCTCGCAGACACCCGCTCGCCGAGGATCGAGGCGATGTTGACGATCGCCCCGCCGCCCGCCTGCTCGGCCATGCGCTTCGCCACCGCCTGCGCGACGAAGAAGCAGCCCTTCAGATTGACATCGAGCTGAGCGTCCCACTGCGCCTCGCTCACCGACAGCGCACGCTCGGTGTCGGCGACGCCGGCATTGTTGACGAGCACATCGAGGCCACCGAGCAGCGTGGAGGCCTCAGCAACGCCAGCCTCGATCGCCGCGACCGAACCGACATCGAGCGCGAGCGGCACGACCTTGCCCGGCAGCCCTTCGCACGCGCGCGCCAGTTCCTGAAGTCGCTCGGTCCGGCGCGCCGCGGCGGCGACCAGCGCGCCGGACCCGGCGAGCAATCGGGCGAAATGCGCCCCTAACCCCGAAGACGCGCCTGTCACCAGAACCCGCTTGCCCTTGAGATCCTCGAACATCGGCCCGCCTCTTCCACACGCCGCGGCAGCGGACACTGCGCGCCAGCCCCGGTCAAGCTGCTCTCGGCAGGCGCAAGCCAGGCGCGAGGCTGCCGACCTGCTTGAGATCGGCGATGAAGCGCCTGGTCTCGGCCTCCTTCGCCTCCTCATCCGGCAGCCGCAGCA
>SEEM01000130.1 GCA_004144595.1 Hyphomicrobiales bacterium | reverse complement strand
CCGAAAGGCGCTCGGCGATGACCTGCAAGGTCACGCGGCCACGGCCGGTGGGCGTCGGGCTCTTGGGCTGGCGGAACCCGGGCGGGTCGCTGGCAGTCATGACTCGTCCACACTGAGCGCAGGCCTCGCGGCCAGCTTCCGGTCCGGCCATGTCGCCGACGTCCGGGTCCACCTCAACCATATCAGCGGGAGAATTTGAAGATGAGCGCAGGCAAAGAGTCCATCGGCTTCATCGGTGTCGGCCTGATGGGGCAAGGCATGGCCCGCAATCTTGTGGACAAGGGCTTTCCGCTCACCGTGATGGGCCACCGCAACCGCAAGCCGGTGGAGGAGCTGGTGGCGGCCGGGGCCGTCGAGGCGAAGACGGCGAAGGAGCTGGCGGGGCGCTCCGCGATCATCTTCCTGTGCGTGACCGGCTCGGCCCAGGTCGAGGCCGTGCTGAAGGGCGAGAACGGCATCGTCGCGGGGGCGAAGCCGGGCACGGTGGTCGTGGACTGCTCGACCTCCGATCCCACGGTGACGGTAAAGCTCGCTGCCGAGCTGGAAGCGAAGGGCCTGCATCTGGCGGACGCGCCGCTCGGCGGCACCCCGGCGCAAGCGGCGCTGGGGCAGCTTTCGGCGATGGTCGGTGCCTCCCCCGAGGTCTTCGCCCGCATCAAGCCGGCCTGCGAGGCGTGGGCGCAGAAGATCGTGCATCTCGGGCCGGTGGGCGACGGCCACAAGATGAAGCTGATCAACAACTTCCTGTCGCTCGGCTATGCCGCGATCTACGCGGAGGCGCTCACCCTCGGCCAGAAGATCGGGATCACGCCGCAGACCTTCGACAGCGTGCTGCGCGGCAGCCGGATGGATTGCGGCTTCTACCAGACCTTCATGCAATACGTGCTGGAGCGTGACCGGAACGCCCATAAGTTCACGCTGAGCAATGCGCTCAAGGACGTGCGCTATCTGGAGAGCGTCGCCAACGAGGCCGGCGTGGCCAACCCGATCGGCAATGCCGTGAAGAACAGCTACGCGGCCGCCGTCGCCAGCGGCAAGGGCGAGGATTACGTGCCGATGCTGTCGGACTGGATCGCCGGGCTCAACGGCACCTCGCTCGCCGGCAAGGGCTGAAGGCGCCCGTTCAGGGCTGAGCCAGCAACCGGGAGAGCCCTTCCGAGAGCCCGGTGCTGGCGACAGGCGCCGGCAGGGCGAGGTCGCCAGCGCGCGGCTTCGGCTGCGGCTGGTCGAGTTCGGCCAGCAGCATCCTTATGCCGGCCTCGGCCGAGCAGATCACGGGCACGTCGACATGCGGCTGGACGCGCGGCGCGAGCCCCGCGAGACCGGCCCCGCCGAGGATGACCGCGCCGGCACCGTCGCGTTTGGCGACGCGGCGGCAGGCTTCGGCGAGCATGGCGATGGAGCCGTCGGGATCGCGGGCGATGTCGGCGCCTGTGGGGGCGACGGTCTCGACGGCGGCGAGACGGTTGCCGAGCCCGATCGAGCTGACGAATTCGTTGAGGATCGGCCCCCAGCGTTCGCCGCCGGTGACGATGGCGAAGCGCTCGGCCTTCTCCGCGGCATGGCGGCTGGAGGCCTCCGCCATCCCGATCACCGGAATCCGGGCGATCTCCTTGAGCGCAAGCAGCCCGGGGTCGCCGAAGCAGGCGAGATAGACGCCGTCGCAATCCCGACCATGCTCGGCGAAGGCTTCGAGCGCGGCATGGGCGGCTATGACGCCGGCGCTGCGGCTGGCGATATACTGCGCCCCGAAGCGGCCGGTGACAGGCACGAGCTCGACCTCGGCCGGCAGATGGGGCTGGATCACGCGGGCGACCAGCGCCGTCATCTCCGGCATGGTGTTGGGATTGAGCAGGAGAATGCGCAAGCGGGGCCTCACAATCCTTGAACCCGCCCTGCTCCGCCGCCGATCTCCCGATCGGGCAACGGCAGTGCTGCGGCTGTCAGGAGCGAACGATGTCTCATCGGTTTGTAGTCAACAGCAGCTATGCCGTTCGGCGCGCAAGCGGATGAAGGGAGAAACAGTCCTTCCATTCCGGCATGGCCGGTCGTCGTTGGCACTGCGGGCGTTTTCGCATTCCGAAACGTCGACAGCAAGGGCGCGGTGGAACTGCTGGAAAAATGGCCGGGCTGCGTGTCGCGGGTGCCCTGGCTTCTCTACCGGGGCGGACTCGGCGCCGGCTTGGCGATGGCGCAGGGTGTCGCGCTGAAGCGTATCGGCGGCTTCGTGGTGATCAATCGTCCTTCTTCGGGGTGCTCGACGGTCTCGAAGAAGCCGGTCGCCTTCAGATGCGGGTCGTCCAGCAGGTCGTCGAGCGTGTTGACGGCGGAGCAGGGCACGTCGATGTGGTCGAGTATCCCGAGCCATTCGGCGGAGCTGCGGTGCAGCAGGCACTCCGCCAGCCGCCTATAGAGCGTGTCGATCATGGCGGCTCGCGCGGTGCCGTCCCCCAGTGCTTCGTCCATTGCCCAATCTTCCCGCCCGGCTGCCTGGAACAGGGCGCGCCAATGCGCGGCCGTGTAGGGCATGACCGCGATGAAGCCGTCGGCTGTCCGGTAGGGGCGGCGGTGCCGCGACAGGACGCGGGAATAGCCGCTGTCGCCGAGGGCGGGCTCGAAGCTGCGCCCGCCGAGATGCTCGACGGCGAGGAAGGAGACCATCGCCTCGAACATCGGGATCTCGATCGCCTGGCCTTCCCCCGAGACCGCCCGATGGTAAAGCGCGGCATTGATCGCGCCGACGGCGAAGAGGGCCGTCGTCTTGTCGGCGACGATGGTGGGGGCGTAGGCCGGCGCATCGCCGGTGCGCTGGGCCAGCGCGGCCCAGCCCGAGGCGGCCTGGATGACGTCGTCATAGGCGGGGCGGTCGCGATAGGGGCCGTCCTGGCCGAAGCCGACGATGGCGCAATAGATCAACCGCGGATGCCGGGCGAGCAGCGTCTCGGGATCGAGCCCGTAACGGCGGGCCGCGCTCATCCGCATGTTGTGGATGAAGATGTCGGCATCCGCGATCAGCTCCCGCAGGCGGGCGAGGTCCCCGGCCGATTTCATGTCGAGCGCGATGCTGCGCTTGTTGCGGTTGCAGTTGAGAAAGGCGGCGCCCATGCCCGGCGTGCGGGCAGGGCCTGGCGCGCGCATGATGTCGCCGCCCGGCGGCTCGACCTTCAGGACATCGGCACCCATGTCGCCGAGCGTTTGCGTCGCATAGGGGCCGGCGATGACCGTGGTCAGGTCGACGATCTTGATCCCGTCCAGTGGTCCCGGCATGGCGCTTGCGAATCTCCGTATCGGATGCAGTGAAGCCGCCCTCGGCAGATGGTGCAACGCCGCTCACGGCAGGGCGCCACCGCGGATTCGCCGTGAGGAAAAGACGTTCTCCGGACCGGCATTCCAGCGATGCGACGCTGTCGACAACTTGGATGCTGCGCGCATATCATGCTTCGGCCCGGAGCCGAGCGCTGGCCGGCAGGCATGTTCGGAGGCAGGAATGGGAATGCTGCATTTCAAGAACTTCGCTTTGCTCGAACCCGGTTTCGGTGAGCTGCGCCGGGGTTATGAGCTGGTCGTCGAAGGCGACACCATCCGCGAGCTCTCCGACAAGCCGCTGAAGCCCGCCAAGGCCGATGTGGTCGATTGCGGCGGGCGCACGCTGATGCCGGGCCTGATCGACAGCCATGTCCACGTCTTCCTGTCCGAGGTCTACATCCGAACGATGGAGAGCATGCCGCTGACGCTGATGACGGCGCGCGCGGTGCGGTTGATGAAGGGCATGCTCGACCGCGGCTTCACCAGCGTGCGCGACACCGGCGGCGCCGACTGGGGCATCAAGGAAGCGGTCGAGAAGGGCGATGTCGATGGTCCGCGCCTGTTCATCGCCGGCGCTGCGATCGGCCCGACAGGGGGCCATAGCGATCCGCGCCGGCGCACCGATTTCGGCGCGCGCTGCCATTGCTGCAACGCCATGGCCTACACCATGAACGTGTCCGACGGCGTCTCCTCGGTGCGCAAGTCGGTGCGCGAGCAGATGCGGCTCGGCGCCGACCATATCAAGATCATGATGTCCGGCGGCGTCGCCAGCCCCTATGACCCCCTGGATTCGATGCAGTTCAGCGTCGATGAGGTGAAGGCCGCCGTCGAGGAGGCGAAGGCCTTCGGCCGTTATGTCTGTGCCCATGCCTATACGCCGGAGGCGATCACGCGGGCGGCGCAATGCGGCGTCCGGGCGATCGAGCACGGCAATCTGATCGACGACGCCTCGGCCAAACTGATGGCGGAAAACAACATGTTCCTCACCGCCAATCTCGTCGCCTATTACGCGATGAAGGAGCGGGCGGCCGAGTTCGGCATGACCGGCGACATGCTGGCCAAGAACGACCTCGTCATCGACGGCGGCCTGCGTTCCCTGGAAATCTGCAAGCGCGCGGGCGTGCCGGTCGCCTTCGGCTCGGACCTGCTCGGGCAGCTGCAGGTCGAGCAGTCGCGCGAGTTCCTGCTGCGCCGGGAGGTGCTGTCCCCGATCGAGATCATCCGCTCGGCGACGACGGTCGGTGCCCAGATCCTGCGCATGGAAGGCAAGCTCGGCACCGTTCAAACCGGCGCCTTCGCCGACCTGATCCTCGTCGATGGCGATCCACTGAAGGATCTCGCGCTGTTCCAGGAGCAGGGCAAGCATCTCGCGGCGATCATGAAGGGCGGGTCCTTCCACAAGAACACGCTGCACTGAGACCTGCCCAAGCACCGCCCAGACAGTGACGGAAAAGCGGGCTTCACTGTTTGTAAATGGCGTCGCAAACTGTCGGGCAAAAGAGGGGACGGTTTTGGTTTTCGCAGCGGACGGCAAGCGGCAAGGCCCTGTGGCCTGCCATCGGGAAAACGCAGGGTGAGTGCCGGGTCGCAGCGCTTCGGGCGCTATGCGCTGAATGGTGCGGCCACGCTCTCGCTCGGCTTCATTCTGCTGCCGCTGATCTTCGTGACCTGGCTCGCCTTCTTCCGGCAGGAAATCCCGTCATTTCCACCGGAGGGCTACTCGCTGAAATGGTTCGCGGCTGCGGCGAACAACAAGCCCTTCATCGACGGCTTCATGCTGAGCCTTCAGGTCGCCATCGCTTCGACGCTGATCGGGCTTCTCCTCGGCGTGCCGGCGAGCCTGGCGCTGGTGCGCCATCGCATTCCGCTGGGAGGCGGCGTCAGCACGCTCTTGCTGTTGCCGCTGGTGATGCCGGGTATCGTGCTGGGCACCGCGACCTATGTCTTCCAGATCGAGGTCGAGATCGCCACGCAGTTGCCGGTGATGGGCTCGCTCGCCGGCCTCATCGCGGCGCATACGCTCGTCGTGATCCCCTGGGTGGTGCGGCTGGTGACGGCGAGCCTCGCCGGTTTCGACCGCTCGATCGAGGAAGCCGCGCAGAATCTCGGTGCCGGGCCGGTCACGACCTTCTGGCGCGTGACGCTGCCGAGCATCCGGCCCGGCATCGTCGCGGCGTCGCTGTTCGGCTTCGTGACCTCGTTCGGCAATCTCGAGATGAGCCTGTTCCTGGTCGGTCCGGGCCGAACGACGCTGCCGATCGCGATCCTCCAGTATCTCGAATGGAAGATCGATCCGACGGTGGCTGCAGCTTCGCTCATCCAGATCGTCCTGATCGCCGTCGCGATGATCGTGACCGATCGTTATGTCAAACTGAGCCGGGTGGTGTGAACGGATGGCAAAGTCCTAGCGATGGCACGTCTCTCGATCTCGCATCTGAAGAAGACCTACGGCGCCATCACGGTCGTCGACGATGTCGATATAGCCGTCGCGGACGGCGAGTTCCCACAAGGTGCCGCAAGCCGAGCGCGGGCCGCGCGTCGCCGAAGCGCTCCGGCTCGTGCGGCTCGGCGGCTTCGACGAGCGCTATCCGCGCCAGCTCTCCGGCGGCCAGCAGCAGCGCGTGGCGCTCGCCCGGGCGCTGGCGATGGAGCCGAAGGTGCTGCTGCTCGACGAGCCGCTCTCCAATCTCGACGCCAAGCTGCGTCTGGAGGTCCGGATCGAAATCCGCGAGTTGCAGCAGAAGCTGGGCCTGACCACGATCATGGTGACCCATGACCAGGAGGAGGCGTTGACGATGGCGGACCGCCTCGTCGTCATGGAAAGGGGCCAGGTGCGGCAGATCGGCACCCAGCGCGAGCTCTATGAGCAGCCGGCCGACCGCTTCGTCGCAGGGTTCATCGGGCGCAGTGCCTTCATCGAGGGGCAGGTCAGGGGGCAGGGCCGCTTCCGCACCGCCGGCGGGCTCGACATCGCCTGCGGTGCAGCTTCAGCCGCGGGGCCGGCGACGCTGGCGCTCAGGCCCGAGCGGATCGCCGTCGGGACTGAGGCGGAGGGCTTGCCCAACCGCTTTTCGGCGCGGATCGAGCATGCCTCCTATCTCGGTGCGCAGCTCGACGTTCAGGTCGCGCTCAACGAGCAGGACCGCATGCTGCTGCAGATCCCGAACAAGGTCGGGCTCGCCGAGCCGCATGTCGGCGAGAGCATTACGATAGGCTGGGCCGAAAGCGCCGGGCTCGTCTATCCGCAAGGGGCGTGAAGCCCATCCGGCGTCCAGAAACGAGGGGAATACCATGGCTTCATTCGACAGGCGGGATCTTCTGAAGGGCGCGGGCGCTGCGGCGCTCGCCGCGGCCACCGGCATGCCGGCCTTCGCCCAATCCGGCGGGCGTGTCGTCGTTGGCACCTGGGGCGGCGACTATGCCAGGCTGCTGACCAAGAATGTCGAGGACCCGATTCTCAAGCCCAAGGGCCTCGAAGTCGTGCAGGATCAGGCGGGTGACGCGCCGCGCCGGGCCAAGATGGTGGCTGAGCGCCGCCTGCCGCGCGGCACCGTCGATATTCAGGGCCTCTCGGCTGCCAACATGTACGAGATGAACGAGGCCGGCGTGCTCGAGCAGATCGACTATTCCAAGCTTCCCAACGCCAAGAACCTGCTGCCGACGATGAAGTACCCCTATGGCATGGGGCACATCTATTCGGGCAACGTCGTCATCTACAATCCCAAGATCATTTCGCCGGCGCCTAAGGGCTTCAAGGACTGGCTCGACCCGAAATGGGGCTCGAAGATCGGCTTCATCGACATCCAGTACCAGTCGATCTTTATCGCGGCGTCGATGGCCGCGACCGACGGCAAGGATATGAACGATCTCGAAAAGGCCAAGGAGGTCCTGCTCGCGGTCAAGAAGGCCGGCGCGCGCGTCTATCCGACCAACGAGGCCTTCGCTCAGGCGATGAAGAACGAGGAAGGTGATCCAGAAGAACGCGCCGAACAAGGACAACGCCTACGCCTATATGGACGCCATGCTGGCCAAGGCGCCGCAGGAGGCCTTCGCCGTCGACATGGGCTATAACGGCACCGTCACCGGTCTCACGGTCGATCCGGCGCTGCACAAGCGCATCGGCTTCACGCCCGAGGAAGAGAAGACCCTCAGGGATCTCGACTACGCCTTCCTCGCCAAGAACGATTCGGCGATGAAGGAGTGGTGGGACAAGGTCTTCAAGGGCTGACCACCATGCAGGCCGTCATTCTCGGGCGAAGCGTAGCGCAGACCCGAGAATCTCCTGACGATGAGGGGAATGTCCTCATGAACAGCGCCAAATCGTCCAGAGATGCTCGGGTCAAGCCCGAGCATGACGGGCTGACATCATGAACGCCTCCGCTCCCGAAGCCGTCGCCGGCGCCCGCACCAGGCTCGCCGGCCTGCTCGTCGTGCCGGCGACGCTCTTCGTCGCGCTCATGCTGATCGGGCCGCTGGCGATCCTGTTCCGCTATTCGCTCAACAAGTTCGTGCCCGGCCAGTTCATGGTCGATGCGCTCGTCATCGAGAACTACGTCAAGTTCTTCACCGACGCCTATTACCTCAACGTGCTCCTCCGCACGGTCCGCGTCGCGGTTATCTGCACGCTGGCCTGCCTGATCATGGGCTTTCCGCTCGCCTATGTGCTGGCGCGCACACAAAGCCGCTTCAAGAACCTGATGGTCATCGCCGTCGTGCTGCCGCTCTTCGTCGGCAATGCGGTGCGCGCTGCCGGCTGGATGACGCTGTTCGGCAGCAAGGGGGCGTTCAACGCCTCGCTGATGGGTCTGGGCCTGATCGATCAGCCGCTGGAGATCATGTATACCGAGAATGCCGTGCTGATCGGCATCGTCGCGGTCAACCTGCCCTTCATGGTGCTGACGCTGCAGAGCGTGATCGAGGGCATTCCGCGCAATGTCGAGGAGGCCGCCTTCAGCCTCGGCGCCGGCCCGGCTGCGATGTTTCGCCGCGTGCTCTGGCCGCTGGCGCTGCCCGGCATCCTCGCCGGCACGATCCTGACCTTCATCCTGGCGATGAACGCCTATGCGACGCCGGTGCTGCTGGGCGGGCCGAAATTCCAGATGATGGGGCCGCTGGTCTATGGCCAGTTCGCGCAGCAGAACAACTGGCCCTTCGGCGGCGCGATCTCGTTCATCCTGATGACCGCGACGATCCTGCTCACCATGGTCGCGCATCTCACCGTACAGCGGCGCTATCGCTGACACGGCTTCTGGTCAGACCGACATCGGCCGTCATTGCAAGGAGCAAAGCGACGAAGCAATCCAGGGGGACCGGGTTGAACCGTCTCGCCCGTTCCCCTGGATTGCTTCGGCGCTCGCAATGACGGGGCAGCCGGATCAAGCCTCATACTCGTATGAGAAACCGGCCCCCGGGGCTGGTGGCCGGAGGCGGTCTTCCGTTTGCGTCATTCGGCAGCCTGCAAGACCGGCGGTTCGATATCGTGCCGGGCGAGCGGGCGGTTGCCCGCCAGCTTCCGCATCAGTACGTAGAACACCGGCGTCAGGAAGATGCCGAAGGCGGTGACGCCGATCATGCCGGAAAAGACCGCGATGCCCATCGCCTGCCGCATCTCGGCGCCGGCGCCGGTCGAGATCACCAGCGGCACCACGCCCATCACGAAGGCGAGCGAGGTCATCAGGATCGGACGCAGGCGCAGGCGGCTGGCCTCGATCGCGGCCTGGACCGGCGTCCTGCCCTCGAATTCGAGCTCCCTGGCGAATTCGACGATCAGGATGGCGTTCTTGGCGGATAGTCCGACGAGAACCACGAGGCCGATCTGGGTGAAGACGTTGTTGTCTCCGCCCGAGAGCCAGACGCCGGTCAGCGCCGCGAGCAGGCCCATCGGGATGATCAGCAGGATCGCGATCGGCAGGGTCATGCTCTCGTACTGGGCGGCCAACACCAGGAAGACCAGCAGGATCGCCACGGGGAACACGATCACAGCCGAGTTGCCGGCCAGGATTTCCTGATAGGTCAGCTCGGTCCACTCGAAGGCGAAGCCCTTGGGCAGGGTCTCCTTGGCGATACGCTCCACCGCCTCCTGCGCCTGGCCGGAGGAGAAGCCCGGTGCCGCGCCGGCATTGATGTCGGCCGAGAGGAAGCCGTTATAGCGCATGGCGCGTTCCGGCCCGGAATCGGTGCGCACGTTGAGCACGGCACTGAGCGGGATCATCTCTCCCGTCGTCGAGCGCACCTTGAGCTGGCCGATATGCTCGGGCTGGGCGCGGAAGGGCGCATCGGCCTGGACGCGCACGGTGTAGGTGCGGCCGAAGCGGTTGAAGTCGTTGACATAGGTCGAGCCGAGATAGGTCTGCAGCGTGTCGAACACTTCCGTCACGGGCACGCCGAGCTGGCGGGCCTTGGTGCGGTCGATATCGGCATAGAGCTGGGGAACGTTGACCTGGAAGCTCGAGAACATGCCGGCGATTTCAGGTGCGGTCGCGGCCTTGCCCATGAAGGCCTTGGTTGCCTCGTCCAGCGCGGCATAGCCCAGGCCGGCGCGATCCTCGATCTGCAGCTTGAAGCCGCCGATCGTGCCGAGGCCCTGCACGGGCGGCGGCGGGAACATCGCGATGAAGGCTTCCTTGATCCCCGAGAATTCCTTGTTGAGCTGCATCGCGATGGCGTTGCCGCTCAAGGACGGGTCCTTGCGGTCGTGGAAGGGCTTCAGGCCGACGAAGACGATGCCGGAATTGGACGAGTTGGTGAAGCCGTTGATCGAGAGGCCGGGGAAGGAGATCGCATTCTCGACGCCCGGATGCTTCAGCGCGATCTCGTCCATGCGGCGGATGACATCCTCCGTCCGGTCGAGGGTCGCGGCATCCGGCAACTGGGCGAAGCCGACGAGGTACTGCTTGTCCTGCCCGGGAACGAAGCCCGAAGGCACCGCCTTGAACAGCACGCCGGTCAGGCCGAGCATGACGACATAGACCGCAAGCATCACCGCGCGATGCGAGATCACCCGGCGCACGCCGCCGCCATAGGCCTCCGACGAGCGGTTGAAGAAGCGATTGAAGGCGCGGAAGAACC
>SEEM01000129.1 GCA_004144595.1 Hyphomicrobiales bacterium | reverse complement strand
GCGGTGTCGCAGAGCCCGGCGGCGACGGCAGCGGCCGAGCCGGACGAGGAGCCGCCCGGCACGCGGTCCGGGGCGGCCGTATTCAGCGGCGTGCCATCGAAGGCACTCTCGCCGAGGATGCCGAGCGAGACCTCGTCGGTGATGGTCTTGCCCACCATATCGGCACCGCCGTCGAGCAGGGTCTGCACGGCCCAGGCATGGCGCTCCGGGATGGGGTTGACCCTGGCCCAGTCATGGTTGCCGCCGCCTGTCGGCGTGCCCGCGACGTCGAACAGGTCCTTGACCGCGAAGGTGAGGCCCGAGAGCGGGCCGCCCGGCCGGCCGGGAACGCGAATGCGCGGGCCGGGCACGAAGGCTTTGACGCGATCCTCCGTCATGGTCTCGGCGATCTTATTTCGCCCGGGGAGATCGGTCCGGTCGGCATCGGCACGGCTTTTGTTCCTGTCGGCTGTTCAAGGTCGAGAGGCAGCCTAACAGGTTTGCCGTCGCAGCAAATGGCCCTGTGTGCACTCTCCCCCCGCCAATCACCGGCAGTTTCCGGCTGAATTTCGCTTCGGATCAGCGTGCGCTTCCTGCCGCTGCCGGCCAAGCCGCGCCCTGCTCCTGCGCAATCAGGAATTCGGCCTGGGCTGTGGTTTCGACTGCTCTCGCGTCATGCTCGCGGCGAATCCGGGCGATGGCGTCCGCCGCGCGCGCTCCATTCTCGACCAGCAGCAGCGCGGCGACCGTGCCGGTGCGGCCAAGGCCGGCGCGGCAATGGATCGCCCAGCTTTCGCCCTCGCGCAGGCGGTGCGCCAGGTCGAGCGCGCGCCACCGGTCCATAAATCTCGCATCCGGCACGCCGAAATCGGGGATGGGCAGATGGACCCATTCCAGCCCTACACCACGAATGGCGTCTGCGAAGCCCTCCGGAAATTCCTTGGCTTCCACGAGACTGAGCAGGCCCGTCGCGCCCATCTGCGCCAGATGCGACACGTCCTTCCTCAGTGCGCCCTGCGCTGTGGCGTCGTCGAGCATCTCCCTACGTCGGCCGGGGCAGGGGCCGAGCAGGAGCCTGCCGGCGAAGCCGGGCATGGCAAGGCGAGACACAACAGACGCAGGGCTTGGCAAAGCGACCCCCATCGGACGGAAGAGTCGGGTACTCTAGCTCCCGGATCGTCTTCGCGCGAACCACTCTCGGCGCGAGAAATCTATTCCTGTTCGTCATAACAATGCGCGGCAAATGCATTAGCCATCGGCGCTTTGGCCATGCCATCCTGCCGGTATTAAGGGAGCGTCAGGACGCTCCGGTTCGGCGGGGTCAGGCGTGGCAGACGATTACAGCGCTCTCTACGAGGCAGTTGAGCCCTATCAGTCCCTCCGCCTGCCGGTGGGCGATGGACACGAGCTTCATGTCGACCTCAGCGGCAATCCCGACGGCATTCCCGTGGTCTTCCTGCACGGTGGTCCCGGCGGCGGCACCAAGCCGGCCCAGCGCAAGACCTTCGACCCCTCGGCCTTCCGGATCGTGACCTTCGACCAGCGCGGGGCCGGGCGCTCCAGCCCTCTGGCGGAGCTCGCCGGCAATACCACGCAGGCGCTGATTGCCGATCTGGAGCGCATCCGCGAGCATCTTGGCATCGAGCGCTGGCTGGTCACCGGCGGTTCCTGGGGAAGCTGCCTCGGCCTTGCCTATGGCCAGGCCCATCCGGAGCGCTGCCTCGGCTTCCGCCTGCACGGAATCTTCATGGCCGAGCGCGCCGAGATCGACTGGTGGTTCCACGGCTCGCGCACGATCTTCCCGGACCATTGGGAGACCTTCGCCAATTTCGTGCCGGAAGCGGAGCGCAGCGACCTGCTCGGCGCTTTTTACCGCCGCCTGACCGGTCCCGATCGCGAGCAGCAACTGGCCGCGGCGATCGCTCTTCGTACCTTCTCGGGAAAGACGCAGACCTTCCTGCCCGATGCCGAACATGTCGCGGCCCTGACCGAGCCGGATGCCGCGCTCGCGCTCGCCCGCATCTTCACGCATTACTGCGTCAACGGCGCCTTCCTCCAGCCGGGGCAGTTGCTGCGCGGCGTCTCGCGCATCCGGCATCTGCCGGCCGAGATCGTGCAGGGGCGCTACGACATCGTGACGCCGATGTGTACGGCCTGGAGCCTGAAGACCGCCTGGCCCGAGGCGCGCTTCACCATCGTGACCGAAGCCAATCACGCGGCAACGCCGAGCGCGCCCGCCCTGTCGTTGGCCCTGCGCGACGCGACCGATCGCCTGCGCGATTCGATGCCGGCCCTCGCGGCCTGAAGGAACGACCATGTCCGAACCCACCAGTCAGACCCGCCTGGGCATCGAGCCCTATATCGAAATCCGCAGCGCCAAGAGCCCGGCGGTGGCGCCGGATGGCGAGCTTCTGGCCTATCTCAGCGACGAGAGCGGTACGCACCAGATCTGGCTCCGGCCGCTGGCCGGAGGGGCGCCCTGGCGCCTGACCGACATGCCGGAGCCGGTGGGCTCCATCGCCTTCAACCCGAAGAGCCGCGACCTGCTGTTCACGATGGATTGCGGCGGCGACGAGCGGCACCAGCATGGACATCTATGTGATGGACATGGCGACGCGGGCGGCGCGGCGCGTCTTCGAAGGCAGCGGCTATCGCGAGGCGGTTGCCTTCTTCCCGGACGGGCGCTCGCTCCTCGTCGCCGATGCCACCCATGCGATGAACGATCAGGATCTCTACCGGCTCGATCTCGAAAGCGGGGCGCGCGAGGCCTTGCTGCCGCATGAGGGCCGCGCCCGCTATGCCGCCAACCGGATGAAGAAGGATGGCAGCGGCTTCTTCTCGATCACCGATCAGGGCCGCGAGTTTCTCAGCGTCGCCTTCCGCTCCGCGAGCGATGGCACGCTGAACTGGATCATCGAGCGCGACGGGCAGGATATCGAGGCGGTGGCGCTGGCGCCGGACCAGAACCGCCTGGCCTATGTCGCGAATGATCGCGGCTGGAACCGCATCTTCGTGCGTGAGATCGCCGGTGGAGCGGAGTTCGAGGTCGAGGGGTTTCCTGCCGGCTCGATCGGCTCCGTTGCCTGGCTGCCGGATGGTTCGGGGCTCGTCTTCCCGCTCGACGGCTCGACCTCGTCCCCGGATATCTGGCACTTCGATGTCGCCTCGAAGCAGGTGAAGCGCCTGACCGATGCCTCGAAGGCAGGGCTCGACCCCGCCGGCTTCGTCGAGCCTACGGTCGCGAGCACCAAGAGCTTCGACGGGCTGGAAGTGCCGTTCTTCGTCTATCGGCCGCGCGGCAAGGCGCCGGAGGGCGGTTATCCTGCCGTCGTCGTGGTCCATGGCGGGCCTGAGGCGCAGTGGACCCCGATCTTCCGGGCCGACCTGCAGTTCTTCCTGAGCCAGGGCATCATGGTGATCGCGCCGAACGTGCGCGGCTCGACCGGCTATGGCCGCAGCTACCACCATCTCGACGACAAGCACCTGCGGATGGACAGCGTGGCCGATCTCAAGGCGGTCAGGCTCTGGCTGCGCGAGCAGAGCGATGTGAACGATGACCGCGTCGCGGTCTATGGCCGCTCCTATGGCGGCTTCATGGTGCTGGCGGCGCTGACCGAGCAGCCGGAGCTGTGGAAGGTCGGCATAGAGTTCTACGGCATCGCCAATTTCCTGACGCTGCTGCAGACGACCGGGCCGTGGCGGCGCTACCTGCGCGCGGTCGAATATGGCGATCCCGTCGCCGATCGCGAGAACCTGATCCGCTTCTCGCCGATCCACAAGCTCGACCGGATCCGCGTGCCGCTGTTCATCGCGCAGGGTTTCGACGATCCGCGCGTGCCGCCGGGTGAGAGCGAGATGATCTACTCGGTGCTGCGCGGTCTCGGCCGGCCCGTCGAGTATCTGCGCATCCCGCATGAGGGTCACGGCTTCGCCAGGATCGAGAACCGGCGCACGGTCTTCGGTGGCATGGCCCGTTTCCTGCGAGAGCATCTTTGACAAAGGAATACGCCATGCAGAATTCCGAGATTATCTGGCAGCTCGTCGATGCGAAGCGGCAGCCCTTCGAGGCGCTGAGCGACCGTATCTGGGGCATGCCCGAGATCGCCTATACCGAGTATGGCTCGGTGGCCGAGCATATCGCGATGCTCAAGGAACAGGGCTTCCGCATCACCGAGAACGTGGCGGGCATCCCGACCGCGGTGATGGGCGAGGCGGGCGAGGGCGGCCCGGTCATCGCCATCCTCGGCGAATACGACGCGCTGCCGGGCCTGAGCCAGGAGGCCAATATCGCCGAGCCGAAACCGGTCGAGGCCGGCGGCCATGGCCATGGCTGCGGCCACAACATGCTGGGCTCGGCCGCGCTGCTGGCGGCGACCGCGGTCAAGGACTGGCTCGCCAGGACCGGCCGGCCGGGGCGCGTGCGCTATTTCGGCTGCCCGGCGGAGGAGGGCGGCGCGGCCAAGGCCTTCATGGTGCGGGCTGGCGCCTTCGACGATGTCGATGTCGCGATATCCTGGCACCCGGCCTCGATGACCAAGGTCGATGACGCCTTGTCGCTGGCCAATACCCGGATGGATTTCCAGTTCACCGGTCGTGCCTCGCATGCGGCGGCTGCGCCCCATCTCGGCCGCTCGGCGCTCGATGCCGTCGAGCTGATGAATGTCGGCGTCAACTACATGCGCGAGCACGCGCCGTCGGATGCCCGCATCCATTATGCCTATCTCGATGCCGGCGGCATCGCGCCGAACGTCGTGCAGGCTTCGGCCAAGGTCCGCTACGCCATCCGGGCACGCGACCTCGCCGGCATGCTGGAGCTGAACGAGCGCGTGAAGAAGATCGCCGAGGGCGCGGCCTTGATGACCGAGACCACCGTCTCGATCTCGATCATGAGCGCGGTCTCCAACATGCTCGGCAACACGCCGCTGGAAGACGCGATGTTCAAGAACATCGACCGGCTCGGCCCCGTGCCGTTCGATGCGGCGGACAAGGCCTATGCGGCCAAGATCCAGGCGACGCTCGGCCCGGCCGATATCCTGAACGACTATCGCCGCACCGGCATCGCGCCGCGCGAGGACACGCCGCTTTGCGATTTCGTCGTGCCGCAGGGTACGCGCGGTGTGCCGATGATCGGCTCGACCGATGTCGCCGACGTGAGCTGGAAGGTGCCTACCATCCAGGCGCGGGTCGCGACCCATGCGATCGGCACGCCCGGTCATTCCTGGCAGATCACCGCGCAGGGCAAGGCACCGGCCGCCCACAAGGGCATGGTCCATGCCGCCAAGATCATGGCCGCGACGGCTGTCGACGTGATCAGCGACGAGACGCTGCTGGCACGCGCCAAGAAGGACCATCAGGAGCGGGTGACGCAGACGCCTTATGTCTGCCCGATCCCGGCCGACGTGAAGCCGCCGATCAAGCCGCGGCCCCAGGCCGCCTGAGCCGAGCCCTCGGGAGCAGCATTATCGGTTGCTCCCGGCGACCGACGCGTCTTCAATCAAACAACAAACCAAAAGAGCGGGATAGAGATCATGGCCAACCAGAACCACGAGACCGGAACCAAGCGACGCCTCGCCGTGAGCAAGCTCCTGTCGGCGGCTGCGGCCGCAGCCCTTTGCGCCGGCGCGGGAGCCGCCATCGCGGCCACGCCGAAGAATGCGCTGGTGATGGCCTGGAACATCGATGCGATCAGTACCTTCGACCCGGCCCAGGTCGGCGAGGTCGTCACCAACGAGATCCTGCAGAACACCTGCGACACGCTGGTCGATTTCGACCCGGCCGACGAGCGCAAGGTGGTGCCGGCCTTTGCCGCGCGCTGGGACGTTTCGGCGGACCGCAAGGAGATCACCTTCCACCTGCAGAAGGGCGCGAAGTTCCCGTCCGGCAATCCGGTCACGGCCGAGGATGTCGCCTGGTCGATGCACCGCGTCGTCAAGCTGAACTTCGGCAACGCCGCGACGCTGACCGAGTACGGCTTCACCAAGGACAATATCGAGCAGACCATCGTCGGAAGCGGCGACACGCTCACGCTCAAGCTGGACAAGCCCTATCCGACGACGCTGGTGCTGCAGGCCATCGCCGCCAACCGGGTCTCCATGGTGATGGACAAGAAGACCCTGATGGCGAACGAGCAGGGCACCGATCTCGGCAACAAGTATCTGGCGACGCGCACGGCCTGCGTCGGTCCCTACAAGCTGACGCGCTGGAATGCGGGCGAGTCGATCGTGCTTGAGGCGAACGACAATTATTGGGGCAAGGCGCCGGCGCTGAAGCGCGTGCTGATCCGCCATGTCGCGGAGCCCGGCACCCAGCGCCTGCTGCTCAGCCAGGGCGATGTCGACGTCGCGCGCGACCTCACTCCCGAGGATCTGCGGGACCTCGAAAGCTCGAAGGACATCGCGATCGAGAAGGTCCTGCGGCCGCAGTTGTTCTACTGGGGCTTCAACGTGGCGGACGGCCCGTTCTCAAAGGAGAAGGTGCGCCTCGCGATGCGCTACCTGATCGATTATGACGGCCTCGGCAAGACGGTTATGACCCATCTCGGCGTGCCCCGCGCCAGCTTCGCCCAGCTCGGCGCGGTCGGTGCCCTCGACGAGAAGGAGGGGCAGCCCTTCAAGCTCGATCTCGACAAGGCCAAGCAACTCCTGACTGAGGCCGGCTATGCCAACGGCTTCGAGGCGAGCGTGCTCTTCGGCACGCTGCCGCATGCGAACCCGATCGCGCAGAGCGTCCAGCAGAACGCGGCCAAGGTCGGGGTCAAGCTCTCGCTCGAACGCATGGCCAATGCCCAGCTCTTCAGCAAGGTGCGCGGACGTGAATACCAGTCGGCGATGCTCGCCTGGCAGACCGGCGTGCCGGATGCCCATGGCAACGCCTCCCGCCTCGTCTTCAATCCCGACAACCGGCTGGAAGCCAAGCAGACGCAGTATCCGAGCTGGCGCTCGGCCTATCAGGATCTCGAGCTGAACAAGCAGATCGACGCGGCCCTGCTCGAGCCCGACGCGGCCAAGCGCGACGCGCTCTACGCCACCCTCCAGAAGGAGGTTATGGCCAAGGGACCGATGGCCTTCATGTTCCAGATGAACAGCGTCGCCGGCGTGCGCAAGGACCTGAAGTCGTGGACCTGGAACGGCTTCCGGACCTATTACGAGCGCGTTGCCAAGTAAGGCCGACGCGATGTCCCGGACCGCCGCCGCGGCGCCCGGCCTGAGCTCCGATCCGGGACGGACCCTGCTTCCGTCCTGGCTCAAGGCTTCCGGTCGAACGCTCGTCTCCTTCGCCGTCACCCTGCTCGGGCTGGCGGCGCTGACCTTCTTCATCGGCCGCCTGCTGCCGCTCGATCCCGTCGTCGCCGTGCTTGGCGACAACGTGACCCAGGAAGCCTATCAGGCGATGTACAAGCAGCTCGGCCTCGACCAGCCGCTCTACATCCAGTTCGGCCGCTATCTCTGGGGCGTGCTGCATCTCGATTTCGGGATGGCGCTGACCACCGGCAAGCCGGTGATGACGGATATCGCCCGCGTCTTCCCGGCAACGATCGAGCTCGCCAGCGTGGCGATCGTGATCGGCACCAGCCTCGGCATTCCGCTCGGCGTGCTCTCGGCGATGTATCGCGGCTCCTGGCTCGACCAGATCGTCCGGGTCGTCGGGCTGATCGGCTATTCCGCGCCGAATTTCTGGCTCGGCCTGATGGGACTGGTGCTCTTCTACGCGACGCTCGGCTGGGTCGGCGGGCCGGGCCGCATCGACTTCACCTATGAGTTCGACCTGGAGCCCGTTACCGGCTTCCTGCTGATCGACAGTCTGCTCGCCGGCAACTGGGACATGTTGGTCAACGCCGTCTCGCACATCATCCTGCCGGCCTCGATTCTGGCGTTCAGCTCACTCGCCTATATCAGCCGGATGACCCGCAGCTTCATGATGGAGCAGTTGAGCCAGGAATATGTGGTGACCGCGCGGGTGAAGGGCCTGTCCTGGGCGCGCACCGTCTGGGGCCATGCCTTCCGCAACATCGCCGTGCAGGTGGTGACGGTGGTGGCGCTGTCCTACGCCTTCCTGCTCGAAGGCGCGGTGCTGACCGAGACGGTCTTCGCCTGGCCCGGCTTCGGCCGCTACCTGACCAACGCGCTGCTAGCCGGCGACATGAACGCGGTCGTCGGCTGCACGCTGCTCGTCGGCGTCATCTTCGTCACGATCAATTTGTTGTGCGACCTGCTCTACCGGGTCTTCGACCCGCGGACCCGCTGAGGCATGGCCATGGCACCACAACCCATCGACCAGGCCGACGGGCGAGGCCTCCGGGCCTGGCTGGCGGCGCCCGTCCCGTCCTCGCCCTTCCAGGCGCGGATGCAGCAGTTGTCGCTGAAGTGGTGGCGGCTCAGGGCCAACCCGGCCGCCATGTTCGGCCTCGCCGTCATCGTGCTGATCGTGCTGGTGGCGCTTTTCGCGCCGCTGGTCGCGACGCATGACATCTATGCGCAGGACCTGACGAACCGGCTGCAACGGCCTTCCGGCACGCATTGGTTCGGCACCGACGAGCTCGGCCGCGACATCTTCAGCCGGCTGGTCTTCGGCGCGCGGATCACGCTCTACATCGCCATGCTGACGGCGGTGATCGCGGCGCCGCTCGGGCTGATCGTCGGCACCACCTCGGGCTATCTCGGCGGCTGGGTCGATACCGTGCTGATGCGCATCGTCGACATCTTTCTGGCCTTCCCGAGCCTGGTGCTGGCGCTCGCCTTCGTCGCGGC
>SEEM01000371.1 GCA_004144595.1 Hyphomicrobiales bacterium | reverse complement strand
GCCCGACCATGACGGGGGAATGGTTCAGCCCTTCGCCAGCCCGAACCCGCCGACCGGCTCGGTGATCACATGGCTGTCGAAGCCGGCGATGATCGGCCTGGCCTTGGCGATCGCCGCCTGTACGGCCGGCAGCGCGAGCGAGGCCTTGTGGCTCTCCTCCTTGTCCCAGACCTCGGTCACCCAGATCGCATCGGCATCGTCCGGATCGCGGGCGACGACATAGCTCAGGCAGCCGGGCATCGTGCCGCTGCTCTCCAGAATGTAGCCGATCAGCGCCTCGCGCTCGCCGGACTTGGCTCGCATCTTCCCGATCAGTCCGTACATGGCAGCGCCCTCTTCCGGTTCGGGCGGCACCGTGCCCAAGCGCCAAGCGGGGCGCAACCGGGTGACTGACCAAAGCTGTCAGCAGCGCAACCCGGCCTGGCCGCGCTCGTCACACAGGCGGCCGCCGCTCGCCCAGGATCGCCTGCGCCATGCGGTCGAGCAGGATCGCGAGCGCCACGACGGCGAGCCCGCCGACGAAGCCGAGGCCCGGATCGGCCCGCTGCAGGCCGAGGAGGACGACCTCGCCCAGGCCCTTGGCGCCGATCATCGAGGCGACCACGACCATGGCGAGCGACAGCATGATCGCCTGGTTGAGCCCCTGCAGGATGACCGGCCGCGCGAGGGGCAATTCGATGAGCAGGAGCGTCTGGCGCGGGCGCAGGCCGAGCGCCTGGGCCGCCTGGACCATGCCGGCATCGATGCCGCGCAGGCCTAGCTCGGTCAGGCGCGCGAAGGGGGGCAGCGCGTAGATCAGCGTCGCGAGCAGCGCCGGCGCCCGGCCAAGCCCGAGCAGCATCGCAACCGGGATCAGGTAGACGAAGTTCGGAATGGTCTGCATCAGGTCGTAGACCGGCGCGAGAGCCTTCCCGAGCCGCGGCAGGCGCGCCGCGGCGACGCCGAGCGGCAGGCCGATGAGAACGACCAGCACCACCGCGACGATGACGAGCGCAAGCGTCTGCATCGCCTCGGTCCAGACGCCGAGGCCGGCGAGCACCAGCGGCAGGATCGCCATGGCGAGCGTGAAGCCCAGGCTGCGCCGCGCCAGCCAGGCGCCTGCGGCGACGGCGAGGACGAAGGCCGGCACGGGGACGAGCAGCAGGACCGTCTCGACGCCGCGCGCCGGCGCGGTCAGCAGCCTGCTGAAGCCGTCGAGATCATTGCCATAGCCGGTGACGACGGCATCGACGCCCTGGTTGACGAGCTTCTGCAGCGCCTTGCCGAGATCCGGCAGTCCAT
>SEEM01000128.1 GCA_004144595.1 Hyphomicrobiales bacterium | reverse complement strand
CGCCTCCGTTCTTCCACGGCATGACCTTGCAATCGGCGGCGCGGATGATGCGCATGGCAGACTCCTCGACAGGTGAGCGTGTTGCAACCGCCGTCATTGCGAGGAGCGAAGCGACGAAGTAATCCAGGGGGACATAGAGCTCTGCCGCCCTGGATTGCTTCGCTTCGCTCGCAATGACGGGTTTGGTCAGCCCAATATACCCGGCAGGTTGAGCCCCTTCTCGCGGGCACAGTCCAGCGCGATGTCGTAGCCGGCATCGGCATGGCGCATCACGCCGGTGGCAGGGTCGTTCCAGAGCACGCGTGAGAGGCGGGCGGCCGCGTCATCCGTACCATCGGCGCAGATCACGACACCCGCATGCTGCGAGAAGCCCATGCCGACGCCGCCGCCATGATGCAGCGAGACCCAGGTCGCGCCCGAGGCCGTGTTGAGCAGGGCGTTGAGCAGCGGCCAGTCGGAGACCGCGTCCGAGCCGTCCTTCATCGCCTCCGTCTCGCGGTTCGGCGAGGCGACCGAGCCGGAATCGAGATGGTCGCGGCCGATCACGACCGGCGCCTTCAACTCGCCGGTCCGGACCATCTCGTTGAAAGCCAGACCCAGGCGGTGGCGGTCACCGAGGCCGACCCAGCAGATGCGCGCCGGCACACCCTGGAACGCGATGCGCTCGCGCGCCATGTCTAGCCAGTTATGCAGATGCGTGTTGCCGGGCGTCAGCTCCTTCACCTTGGCGTCGGTCTTGTAGATGTCCTCCGGGTCGCCCGAGAGCGCGGCCCAGCGAAACGGGCCGATGCCGCGGCAGAACAGCGGGCGGATATAGGCGGGCACGAAGCCGGGGAAGGCGAAGGCGTTCTCCAGCCCCTCGTCCTTGGCGACCTGGCGGATGTTGTTGCCGTAATCGAAGGTGGGGATGCCCATGTCCTGGAAGGCGATCATCGCCTCGACATGCTCGCGCATCGAGGCGCGGGCCGCAGTCTCGACGGATTTCGGATTGGCCTCGCGCGCCTGCTTCCACTGGCCCATGGTCCAGCCCTTCGGCAGGTAGCCGTTGATCGGGTCATGCGCCGAGGTCTGGTCGGTGACCATGTCCGGCCGGATGCCGCGGCGGACCATCTCGGGCAGGATCTCGGCGCAGTTGCCGAGCAGGCCGACCGACTTCGCCTCACCGTTCTTGGTCCAGCGCGCGATCATCTCCAGCGCTTCGTCGAGCGTCTGCGCCTTCTCGTCGAGATAACGGGTGCGCAGGCGGAAATCGATCGAGTCGGGATTGCACTCGACGGCGAGGCAGGAGGCGCCGGCCATCACAGCCGCCAGAGGCTGGGCGCCGCCCATGCCGCCGAGGCCGCCGGTCAGCACCCATCTGCCCTTGAGGTTACCGCCATAATGCTGGCGCCCGGCCTCGACGAAGGTCTCGTAGGTGCCCTGCACGATGCCTTGCGTGCCGATATAGATCCAGGAGCCGGCCGTCATCTGGCCGTACATCGCGAGCCCCTTCTTATCGAGCTCGTTGAAATGGTCCCAGGTCGCCCAGTGCGGCACGAGGTTCGAATTGGCGATCAGGACGCGCGGCGCATCCTTGTGGGTGCGGAACACGCCGACCGGCTTGCCGGACTGGACGAGCAGCGTCTCGTCCGCCTCGAGCTGGCGCAACGCCGCGACGATGCGGTCGAAATCCTCCCAGGAGCGGGCGGCGCGGCCGATGCCGCCATAGACCACGAGCTCCTGCGGGTTCTCGGCGACGTCCGGATGCAGGTTGTTCATCAGCATGCGCAGCGGCGCTTCGGTCAGCCAGCTCTTGGCTGTCAGTTCGGTGCCGGTGGCGGCGCGGATGACGCGGGTATTGTCCAGGCGGGTCATGAACGGCTCCGTTCGAGTTCTTTGGCCGCGTCGAGGGCGGCGGCGATGATGGCGGACAAGGTGGTTTGCAAGGCGGCGGCCTTCGGTGCGTCGAAGGTCCAGGGCGCGGTTTCGTCGGTCAGATAGGCCGAGAGCGCGATTTCCATCTGGAGCGCGTGAACGCGCTCGGAGGGGCGCCCGTAATGGCGCGTGATCCAGCCGCCCTTGAAGCGGCCATTGGCGATCTGGGTCAGGGGATGCTCGGCCATCGCAGTAACGGCCGCAGCCTCGACGCGCGGCGCGCAGCTTTCGCCGGAGTTGGTGCCGAGATTGAGCGTCGGCAGCGTGCCCTCGAACAGGCGCGGGATCACCGACTTGATCGAGTGGCAGTCCCACAGCACGCAATAGCCGTGCTCGGCTTTCACCCGTTCGATCTCGGCAGCCAGCGCCGTGTGATAGGGCTGGAAATAGGCCGCCTTGCGCCGCTCGATCTCGTTCGCGTCCGGTGCGGTCTGCCAGATCGGCGCGCCGTCGAAGGTCGTGGTCGGCACGAGCTCGGTCGTTGCCTGGCCGGGATAGAGCGAGACGCCGGCCGGGTCGCGGTTGAGGTCGATGACGAAGCGCGAGAGCTGCGCCTCGACGATGGTGGGGGCGAAGCGCTCGGCGAAGCCGTAGAGCTGGCGCATGTGCCAGTCGGTGTCCTCGACCAGCTTGCCGCGCGCGTTGAGCTGCGCCGCGACTTCCGGGGGGATGCCGGTGCCGGGATGCGGCATCGAGAGGATCAGCGGGGAGGTGCCTTGGCGGACGGAAACGATGTCGGTGCTCATTATCTTGCCTCCGTAACCGCTTCGTCAGGCTCGCCCTCGTGGCGACCATCCACGTCTTGGACACGACCTGCGCTCAGCGAAGACGTGGATGGTCGGGACAGGCCCGACCATGACGGAGAGGCCGCCTTCACGCCCCGCACTCCGCGAAGCTGTCGAGGCCTGCCGCCTTGCCGACGGCGCCGGAGAGCACGAACTCGGTCGCGGCCGCGAGATCGGGAGCGAGATAGCGATCCTCGGTCAGCGGCGCGATCTTGCTGCGCAGCAGGGCGAGCACCGGCTCCAGGCGCGCACTGGTCTTCAGGGGGCGGTGATGCTCGATCGCTTCCGCCGCCGCCATCAGTTCGACACCGATGATGCTGGCTGCGTTTCGGGCCATATCGATCAGGCGGAACGCGCCATGCGTCGCCATCGAGACATGGTCTTCCTGATTGGCCGAGGTCGGTATGGTGTCGACCGAAGCCGGGTAGGCCTTCTGCTTGTTCTCGGAGGCGAGCGCCGCGGCGGTGACCTGCGCGATCATGAAGCCCGAGTTCAGGCCGGCATCGCGGGCGAGGAAGGGCGGCAGGCCGCTCATCACGGGGTCGACCAGCAGCGCCATGCGGCGCTCGGAGAGATTGCCGATCTCGCAGACGGCCATCGCCAGGATGTCGGCGGCGAAGGCGACCGGCTCGGCGTGGAAATTGCCGCCCGAGACGATCTCGCCGGGGCCGAGCACCAGCGGGTTGTCGGTGACGGCATTGGCCTCGATCGAGAGAGTCGCGGCGACATTTTCCAGCAGCCCATGGACCGCGCCCATCACCTGCGGCTGGCAGCGCAGGGAGTAGGGGTCCTGCACCTTGCTGTCGCCATGGCGATGGCTCTCGCGGATCGCGCTGCCGGCGATGAGGTCGAGCAGGATCCTGGCGACCTTGATCTGGCCGGGCTGGCCGCGCAGGCTCTGGATGCGCGGATCGAACGGCGTGTCGGAGCCCTTCAGCGCATCGACCGAGAGCGCACCGGCAACGAGCGCCGCGTCGAAGACGCGGGCGATGGCGGCAAGACCCGTCATGGCGAGCGTGGTCGAGACCTGCGTGCCGTTGATCAGCGCGAGGCCTTCCTTCGCGCCGAGCGCCAGCGGGGTGAGGCCCGTCCGCTTCAGCGCCTCGCCCGCCGGCAGGGTCTCGCCCTTCAGGCGAATCTCGCCGTAGCCCATCAGCGCCGCGGTCATATGGGCCAGCGGGGCGAGGTCGCCGGAGGCGCCGACCGAGCCCTTGGCCGGGATCACCGGCAGGGCATCGGCCTTGAGTGCATTGGTCAGAGCCTCGATCACGACGGGCCGCACACCAGAGGCGCCGCGCGCCAGGCTCGCCGCCTTCATCGCCAGCAGCAGGCGCACCACGCCGTCCGGAAGGGCGGGGCCGGTGCCGACCGCATGCGAGAGGATCAGGTTGCTCTGGAGCCTGGCGAGATCGGCATCGGCGATGCGGACGCTGGCAAGCTTCCCGAAGCCGGTATTGACGCCATAGGTCACGGTCCCGGCGGCGACGATCTCCTCGACGATCTTCTGGCCGGAGGCGATGTTTTTGGCGCTATCGCCGCTGAGCGAGGCGACGGCGCCGTCGAGGATCGCGCGCCAGTCGGTGAGATGGGCTGCGCCCGGATTCAGCGAAACCGTGGTCATTGTCCGTTCCAGATGCGGGTGTGAAGGGGATTGAAGCCGATGCGGTAGGCGAGTTCGGCGGGGCGCTCGATCTCCCAGATCGCAAGATCGCAGCGCTTGCCGGTTTCGAGTGTTCCGACCTCGTCCTGAAGGCCAAGCGCTGTCGCGGCATGCCGGGTGAGGCCGGCGAGCGCCTCCTCCGGCGTCATTCGGAACAGCGTGCAGGCCATGTTGAGCACGAGCAGCGGCGAGGTCAGCGGCGAGGAGCCGGGATTGGCGTCGGTCGCGAGCGCGATCGCCGCGCCATGCTTGCGCAGAAGGTCGATCGGCGGCTTCTGCGTTTCGCGCAGGAAGTAGAAAGCGCCGGGCAGCACGACTGCGACCGTCCCGGCCTTGGCCATGGCGATGACGCCGTCTTCGTCGAGATATTCGAGATGGTCGGCGGAGAGCGCGCCCATCTCTGCCGCGAGCTTCGCGCCATGCAGGTTCGAGAGCTGCTCTGCATGGATCTTGATCGCCAGGCCCTTGGCCTTGGCGGCTTCGAAAACCGCTTTCGTCTCAGCCGGCGAGAAGGCGATGCCCTCGCAGAAGACGTCGACAGCATCCGCCAGCCCCTCGGCTGCGACCGCATCGAGCAGCGGCCCGGCGACGAGCGTGGTGTAATCGCCCGAGCGGCCCTTGTATTCCGGCGGCACGGCATGGGCCCCGAGAAAGGTGGTGCGCACGGTAACCGGCCGCTCGCGACCGATGCGACGGGCGACGCGCAGTTGCTTCAACTCCGCCTGCTGTTCGAGCCCGTAGCCGGACTTGATCTCGACGGTGGTGACGCCCTCGGCCATCAGCGCGGCGAGGCGCCGGTCGGCGGAAGCGAAGAGCATGTCCTCGCTGGCTTCGCGCGTCGCCTTGACGGTGGAGAGGATGCCGCCGCCGGCCCGTGCGATCTCCTCATAGGTCGCGCCCTGCAGACGCAGTTCGAACTCATGTGCCCGGTCACCGCCATAGACGAGATGCGTGTGGCAATCGATCAGGCCGGGAGTGATCCAGCGGCCCGCGCAATCGATGGTCTCGGCGGCCTGAAAGGCGGGTGCCTCGCTACGCGGCCCGGCATAGGCGATGCGGCCGTCACGGGAGGCGATGACGCCATCCTCGATCGCGCCATAGGGCACATCGACCACAGCCGACATCGTCGCCAGCCGCGCATTCGTCCAGAGCTTGTCGCAGACAATCGTCTCACCAGGCGCTTTCGCCACCGTGCGTCCTCCAGCTACTCTTTGATTTGAAGCCATGCTATCCAATTGCATATGCAATTGGCAAGTGGTATTTGCATATGCAATTAAACGCCAATGAGCGATGGAGCGAAACGGTGACCGAGACCCTGCATCTGGCCGAGGCGCTTCTGCCAGAAGGATTTGCCAGCGATGTGAAGCTGACCGTCTCGGACGGCACGATCACCTCGGTCGAGGCGGGGGTAAAGCCGGCCGGAGATGCCGGTCGATTCTCGGGTATCGCCTTGCCCGGCATGCCGAACCTGCACAGCCACGCCTTCCAGCGCGGCATGGCCGGCCTCTCGGAGCGCCGCGGTGCGCCGGAGGATTCCTTCTGGACCTGGCGCGAGGTGATGTATCGCTTCCTCGACCGGCTCGATCCCGATGATGTCCGGGCCATCGCCGCGCAGGCCTTCGTCGAGATGCTGGAAGGCGGCTTCACCGCGCTCGCCGAATTCCACTATCTGCATCACGACAAGGATGGGCGCGCCTACGCCAATATCGCGACGATGGGGCAGGCGATCGCTTCGGCCGCGCAGGAAACCGGGCTCGGCCTCACCCTGCTGCCGGTGCTCTACCGCTTCGGCAATTTTGGACAGGCGCCCTCCGTCCATGGCCAGCGCCGCTTCGTCAACGAGCGCGACG
>SEEM01000044.1 GCA_004144595.1 Hyphomicrobiales bacterium | reverse complement strand
ATCCCGCCCTCGCCCATCACCCAAACGGGGCGGCCGTCCGGAGGTATGCTGGAGGTTGGGTGAGGGTCGGCGCCTGCGGGCGGGGGTTACGCCCTGCTCCCGGGAGGCTTCGGGGCACCGCCCTGGGGATATTACGGTCCCTGTGCGAGGAGCTCGCTGGAAGGCTCGGCCGGTGACGGACGGGCAAGGCGACGGCGCGACGACCCGCTGAGGGAAACTGGCGTCGAAACCGGCCCATCCTGAACCGCCTTTGCCCGATAAGCGCGGCCCGGAGCCAAAAGTCGCCGGAGGCGGAGCGCCACGGGGCGTGCGACGGGTGGCTCAATCCCGCCGCGCCGCAGCCTGGCTCAACGGTTGCGGATATCCCTCGCGCGTCGCGGCGCTCCGCCAGCCCCGCTCATTCCCGCCGCGCATTCGCGCGGGCGGATGATCCTGCGTGCCTGACCCTTGGGAGACCCGCCATGCCGAAACGCCGGAACACCCCCACCGAGATTCCGCCGATCACCGATTTCGAGAGCTGCCAGAGGGCGCGGCCGCTGATCCTGCGCCGTTTCGCCGACATCCTCGGCGTCTGGGAGGTTTGCGCGAACAAGGCCTGCAGCCGGGCGCGCAGTTGCCAGGGCCAGGACACGGCCTGCCTGCGCGCCTTCATGCAGGCGATCCCCGACGCGGAGCGCCGGGAGATCGGCTACGCGCTGGACAACCGCGCCGCCGGGCTCACGCCCGGCGAGGCGATGGAGCGGGCGCAGGCCCGCGTCGCCGGGGAGATCGCGCGGCAGGGGGAGTGACGGCGCAACCTTAAAATACGCGCGGGGAACCCCTCTCCCGGATGGGAGAGGGGCAGGGGTGAGGGACCGCCGTCCAATATGGAGGCGCGACGGGGCCGCCGCACCTTCTGCGGAAAGCGCCGGCCCTCATCCGGCCCTCCGGGCCACCTTCTCCCATCCGGGAGAAGGAAAGAGGCATTGCGGTTCTCTTACATGCGAGGTGTCGCGGTTCCCTCGCCCACAAGGCGTCGCGGTACCCCTCCCCCTCAGAACCGGTCGATGATCGTCACGCCCGTGCCCTCGAAGCGGTCCATCGCCATCAAAGCGGGGATCGATTCGGCGAGGTCGATGCGGCGGCCGACGAGCTGCTGGGGGGTGAGCTTGCCGGCGCTGATCATGTCGAGCATCGCGCCATAGCGATGCGCCTGCATGCCGTGGCTGCCGAGGATTTCGAGCTCGTGGGCGATGACCTGCGCCATCGGGATCGGCGGCGTCGCCTGCTCAGCCAGCAGCAGCCCGACCTGGATATGCTTGCCGCGCTTGCGCAGGTTCGCCACCGAGTTGAAGCAGGTCTGGGGGTGGCCGAGCGCATCGAGCGAGACATGGGCGCCGCCGCCGGTCGCGTCGCGCACGGCGGCGACGACATCGGGCTGGGTCCTGGCGTTGATCGTCACCGCGGCGCCGACCTGGCGGGCGAGATTCAGCTTGTCGTCGGAGATGTCGACGGCGACCACGTTGGCGCCGAGCGCATTGGCGATCATGATCGCGGAGAGGCCGACGCCGCCGCAGCCATGCACCGCGACCCATTGCCCGCCCGTCACCTTGCCCTGGTCGACCACGGCGCGGAACGAAGTCACGAAGCGGCAGCCGAGGCTCGCGGCCGTGGCGTAGTCGATCTCGTCTGGCAGGCGCACGAGGTTGAAATCGGCCCGGTCGATCCGGACATATTCGGCGAACGAGCCCCAATGGGTGAAGCCGGGCTGGAACTGGTCGTCGCAGACCTGCTGGTTGCCGGAATGGCATTGCGGGCAGGAGCCGCAGCCCGCGACGAAGGGCACGGTGACGCGGTCGCCCTCGCGGAAGCGCACGACGCTGCGGCCGACCGCGGCGATGACGCCGGCCAGCTCATGGCCCGGCACATGTGGCAGGCGGATATCGGGATCGTGGCCGACCCAGCCATGCCAGTCGCTGCGGCACAGGCCGGTCGCCTCGACCTTGATGATGACGCTGTGCGGCTCCGGCGTCGGGTCCGGCAGGATGCGCAGTTCGGGGGCCTGCCCGAAGGCTTCGTAGACGACGGCTTTCATGGGGCGGGCCCTCCTTGGTCGAAGCCCGTGTCATGGGGCAGCGCAGGCGGAATCGTCAATCGCGGCGCCATGCGACGGTGAGACGCCCTTAAGATTCCGCGCCTAGGGTGCCGGCGAGCTTCCCGAAAGCGGCCGCGAACCATCCATGAGCGACAGCGTCCACGGCGCGACGATCAGCGATACGCCCCGATCCGCGACCGAGCCCGGCCTGCTCGGCAGCATTCTCGCCGGCTGCGGGCTGTTTATCCTGACGCTGTCGCTGCAGCCTTTCGCCGGCGTGCCGGAGCAGATTGCGCCGGGCGAATCGACCGGCAATATCGTCAACCAGGTCGGCTGGTTCGGGCTCGGCCTCGTGTACCTGGCGGCCATGCTCGGCCTGACGCGGCGGGACGTGCTGGCGCGGCTCGGCCTGGGCCGCTGGGCGGTCGCCTTCGGCATCGCCGCGCTGTCGGCGGCGCAATCGCTCGATCCGACCGGCTCGCTGCGCGGGCTCGTGCTGACGGCCATCGTGATGATCGTCGTCGCCGGCGTGCTCGTGCTGCCCCGCGACGAGCAGAGCTTTGCCGTGGCGGCGGTCAATGCCTGCCTCGTGCTGCTGCTGCTGGTCTACGCGATGCTGGTGCTGGCGCCGCATCTGGTCATTCACGGCTCGGAAGGCGCCGAGGGCGTGCATGCCGGCGACTGGCGCGGGCACCTTCCGCACAAGAATTTCGCCGCCCCGGTCTTCTCCATCGTGGCGATGATCGGGATCTACGGCTGGCGCAGCGGATTGCGCTGGCGCGGCGCGCTCGTCGTCGCGCTCGGCGTGCTGTTCGTGCTCAACAGCGGCTCGAAGACCACTATGGGCTTCCTGCCGCTCGCCATTGGCGTGGTCACGCTGGGGCGCTTCAGCGGACGGCCGGGACTGGCGGTGCTGGTTCATGTCGTACTGGTCGCGCTGATCGCGGCGCTGACCGTCGGCTCGGTGGTGTCGCCTGCGCTCAACGCCATGCTGAAGGCCATGATTGCGGACCCGACCTTCACCGGGCGCGACGAGATCTGGAAATTCGCCCTGCAGCGCATCGCGGAGCGGCCATGGCTCGGCTACGGCTATGCCAGCTTCTGGCAGACGCCGGCCGTGACCGGTCTCGAGGAGAATTACGAGGCGAGCTGGGATATCCGCGGCATCGGCTCCGGGCATGACAGCTATCTCGACGCAGCGCTGATGTTCGGCGTGCCCGGCGCGATCGTCCTGGCCTGGCTGCTGATGGGCCGGCCGCTCGTCGACTACATGCGCAGCCGCATGATCCCGGCCAACCGCAATCTCGCCGACCTTTTCGTCATGATCGTCGTCTTCATGACCTATGTCGGGATGCTGGAGTCCTTTCTGCTCAACCGCGCCGATCCGCTCTGGGTCCTGTTCGCCATGGCGGTGATGGGGCTTGGCCTGACGGCCCGAATGCGGACGAAAGGCTCCTGACGCGACGCCTCACTCGGCCGCGGCCAGAAGCGGAGCCTTGCGGCTGCGCCACTGCTTCTGGCCAAGCACGTAGGGCTTCACCTTGAGGAAAGGCTTCTCGATCCAGAGCCAGGATACCAGCGCGAAGCCGATGACGACCGGCGCCGAGACGGCGAAGAGCAGCGGCCCGCTGCCATGGACGAAATCGGTCTGGCTGACGATCGCCTGCTGGATCGGGAAGCCGTAGAGATAGATGCCGTACGATACGTCGAGCTTCTTGATCTGCGCCGGCAGGTGCAGCGGCAGCAGGCCGAGGTAGACCACGCAATAGGTCAGGAAGGGCGGCACGAAGAAGGCGTATTCCCGCGGAGCCGCCATCAGGGCGACGGAGGCGAGGGTCGCCGCGACGAAGAGCAGCCAGTGCATCTTCACATGCTCGCGCCACTGGAAATACAGGCAGCCGACCAGGAAATAGAAGACCACGACGGTCCAGTGATAATTACCGCCAGTCACGCCGAAGCCGATCTTGAACGCGGCCACGGTGGCACCGAGGCTGACCGCCAGCGTCAGCGTGGCGAAGAGCATCCTCCGGTGCAGGACGCCGACCGCGATCATGATCGCCATCAGGATGTAGCAGTAGAATTCCGGCTTCAGGGTCCAGAGGTTCTGGTTGACGACGCCGGCGACGGGATTGCTCTCGAAGACGCCGGGCAATTCGAAGCGGATCCGGCCGACGATGTTGCCGAAATACTCCCAGAAGCGGATATCGCCGACATAGTCGCGCAGCAGCCAGGTCGTCAGGAGCGGGCCGAGCACCAGCGCCGACAGGGTGATCTCGACGAAGAGCGCCGGCACGATCCGGATCGCTCGCAGCGTGATGAAGGGCCGGACAGCGTTGGTCCGCAGGGCGCTGCCGGTAACCAGGAAGCCGCTGAGCGCGAAAAAGGCCGGCACCAGGCTCATCAGTAAGATGCCGTGCAGACCGTCCCAGTCGCGGCTCGTGTCGGCGCCTGCGACCCAGCCCGAATGCACGGCAAGGATGGTCAGCGACAGGATCAGGCGCATCGCATTGAAGCCGGGGCCTTCACCGCCGTTGCGGTTCAGGATATCGGCAGCGCTTGGAAGGGAACGGTAGGACCGGATCATGCTTCACCTGGATGCGTGGCTGCATCACGAGCAGGCGAGGATATGGACCGGCGGCCGAGCCGCTTTCAACACATGCCGGCAGTTAGGATTAATCCAAGGCTGATCGGATCTTCGAAAGGGCCATCGCAAGCGGCCCGGTTTCCGACGAGCGAGGCACCCATGAGCGCGACCCCGATTTCACTTGGCCTGATCGGCGCCGGCATCATGGGCGAGCGTATGCTGCGCGCCGCGCTCGACCAGCCTGCAACGGTGCTTCGTGTCGCCGGCATCTGGGACCCTTCCACTGAAGCGATGGCGCGCATCGGCTCCGCACTGCCGTTGGTGGCGCATCAACCGGATGCTGCAGGCCTGATCGCGGCAAGCGATTGCGTCTATGTCGCCTCGCCACCTTCCTCGCATCTCGGCCATGCGCGGGCGGCGCTCGCTGCCGGCAAGGCCGTGTTCTGCGAGAAGCCGCTGGCGGTCGATGTCGATGATGCGCGCGCCTTCGTTGCCGAGGCCGGCGATCGAGGCGCAGTGAACTTCCCCTTCGCCTCGTCGCCTGCGGTCGCGCGACTGCGGGAGTGGATCGAGGCCGGCACCGTCGGCAAGCCCCAGCGCGTCACGATCGAGGTCGCTTTCGCGAACTGGCCGCGCTCGTGGCAGGTCGATGCGGCCGGCTGGCTCGACCGCACGGCGCAGGGCGGATTCACCCGCGAGGTCGTCTCGCATTTCCTCTTCCTGACCCGCCGCATCGCCGGCCCCTTCACCGACCTTGCCGCCAAGGCCGCCTATCCCGAAGCCGGCAAGAGCGAGCGGCGAATCGAAGCGACGCTGAGCGCAGGCGCCCTGCCCGTCAGCCTGAGCGGCAGCGTCGGCACGACCACGAAGGACGACCATAACGTCTGGACGCTGGAGGGGGATAAGGGAGCCGTCCGGCTCTGCGACTGGTCGCGCGCCGAGCGTCGCCTCCCCGATGGGAGCTGGGAGCCCGATCCGGAAGCGCTCTCCCAGAACGAGGCGCGCCCGCTGGCCCTGCGTCGCCAGCTCGAAGGCGTGGCCAAGCTGACCCGCGGCGAGCCGCATCATCTCGCGACTTTGCGCGAAGCGTTCGATGTGCAGGACATCGTCGAGACGATCCTGAAAAGCGCCTGAGGCGCGAACGGGTCCTTTAGGGGAACCGCATGTGTCATTCCGGGGCTTCGCCCAGAGAAGAACCCGGAACCCACGACTGGGCGAGCGGCTGGCAAATGACTTGGAACATCACACCCAGTCGTGGCTTCCGGGTTCGCCCTTCGGGCGCCCCGGAATGACAAAATGCGGCATCTGAGCCCGCCAGAATGGCATAATTTTGCGGCAGATCGGCCGGAAAATTCTTCTTCAGGATAATTCTACTCTACCGCGCAGATAATTCGAAAAAACCGACTACCTGATGTGAATTGAGCCGCGCCCTGCCCATGGCGTAAAATCCCTGTTCGAAAGACCGAACGGGGATGGGCGTTGTCGTGGCAGTTCTGAACGTCATCGATCGACAGGGCCGCAGCCATGAACTCGAAGCCGTGGAAGGCTGGCGGGTCATGGAAATCCTGCGCGACTACAAGGTCGGCATCGAAGGCGTCTGCGGTGGCTCCTGCGATTGCGGCACCTGCCATGTCATCGTCGCGCAGGAGTGGGCCGGGAAGTTGCCCGAGCCGCGCCACGAGGAGATCGACGCGCTCGACGAATTGCCTTTGATCGAGGCGACCTCGCGTCTCTCCTGCCAGATCATCTGGGCTGACGATCTCGACGGGCTGACGCTGACGCTTGCGGAGGCCGCGTGATGGCCGCTCCAGCGAAACGCGTTCCCCTGCCGGCGATCCTGCTCGCCAACGACCTGCTCGACGGCGATGTCGTGTTCGCCTTCGTCGACGGCGCCGGGCCGCTGGGCTGGACGCGCGACCCTGCACTCGCGCTCGTCGCGGCCGACGATGCGGCCGCCGAACAGCTCGAAGCCTTCGCCGCCGCCCAACTGCGCGGCAACAAAGTCGTCGACGCCTATCTCGTCGATGTCGCGATCGAAAGCGGCAGCCCGGTGCCGCGCCATTTCCGCGAGCGCTTCAAGACGCTCGGCCCCAGCAATCGTTCCGATCTCGGCAAGCAGGCCGGAGACGGCATCGCCTCCGCGCCGAAGGGTTGATTTCATGTATCGTTACGACGAATTCGACGAGCGTTTCGTTCGGGAGCGGGTCGCCCAGTTCACCGACCAGGTGACGCGCCGGCTTGACGGATCATTGACCGAGGACGAGTTCAAGCCGCTGCGGCTCAAGAACGGCGTCTATCTCCAGCTCCACGCCTATATGCTGCGGATCGCCGTGCCCTATGGCACGCTGAATTCGCGGCAATTGCGCCAACTCGCGCTGATCGGCGAGAAATACGACCGCGGCTACGGCCATTTCACCACGCGCCAGAACCTGCAGTTCAACTGGCCGAAGCTGCGCGACGTGCCTGAAATCCTTGGGCTGCTCGCCGATGTCGAGATGCATTGCATCCAGACCTCCGGCAACTGCATCCGCAACGTCACGGCCGACCATTTCGCCGGTGTCGCGCAGGACGAGATCGAGGACCCGCGCCCGACCGCCGAGCTGATCCGGCAATGGTCCTCGGCCCATCCCGAGTTCAGCTACCTGCCGCGCAAGTTCAAGATCGCGGTGACGGGCGCCGAAGCCGACCGCGCCGTGATCAAGGCGCACGATATCGGGCTGCGCCTGCGTCGCCATCCCGACACGCACGAGACCTGCTACGAGATCAGCGTCGGCGGCGGGCTCGGCCGCACGCCGATGATCGGCAAGGTCGTGCGTGACTACCTGCCGAAGAAGGACCTGCTCGCCTATCTCGAAGCGATCATGCGGGTCTACAATCTCGAGGGCCGCCGCGACAACAAGTACAAGGCGCGCGTCAAGATCCTCGTCCACGAGATCGGCGCCGAGGAATTCACCCGCCGCGTCGAGGCCGAGTTCGCGCAGCTCGACGGCCCCTCGATCAATGCCGATCCGGAAGAGTCCGCGCGCATCGCCGCCTATTTCGCGCCGCCGGCCTATGAGACGCTGCCGGCCGTCAGCAACACGCTGGAGGCGGCCAAGGCGAGCAACGCGGCCTTCGCCCGCTGGGTCGAGGTCAATACCGCCCCGCACAAGGCGCCCGGCTATACCGCGCTGACGATCTCGCTGAAGCCGCAGGGACAGGCGCCGGGGGATGCGACCAGCGAGCAGATGCGCCGCGTCGCCGATCTCGCCGAGCGCTACTCCTTCGACGAACTGCGTGTCACCCATGCCCAGAACCTCGTGCTGCCGCATGTCCGCCAGCGCGATCTCTACGCAATCTGGCAGGCGCTCGGCGAAGCGGGGCTCGCCACGGCCAATGTCGGGCTCGTCACCGACATCATCGCCTGCCCGGGCCTCGACTATTGCGCGCTGGCGACGGCGCGTTCGATCCCGATCGCGCAGGCGATCCAGAGCCGCTTCGCGGATGAAGCCCGCCAGCGCGAGATCGGACCGCTCGGCATCAAGATCTCCGGCTGCATCAATGCCTGCGGCCACCACCATGTCGGCCATATCGGCATTCTCGGACTGGAGAAGCGCGGCATCGAATCCTACCAGATCACGCTCGGCGGCGACGCCACCGAGAATGCCGCGATCGGCGAAATCCTCGGTCCGGGCCTTGCTGCCGAGGAAGTGCCGGATGCGATCGAGCGGATCGTTTCCGTCTATCTCGCCGCCCGCGCTGAAGGCGAGAGCTTCATCGACAACGTCCGCCGCATCGGGCTTGCCCCCTTCAAGGCCGCCTTCCAGGAGACCGCCCGTGCCGCTGCTTGACCGGAACGGAAACGCTGGGGATCGCTGGACCCGCAGCGAGGGCGCGGCGATCGGCAATATCCCGGCGGCGATCGTCCCCTGGGAGGTGCTCGTCGAGGCGCTCGACGTGCAGGAGTCCGAGCAGGTGATCGGCGTGCTGATTCCCAACAACATCGCCTTCTCCGAGGTCGCGCCATTCCTGCCGCGTCTGGCGCTCATCGCCATCGCCTTCCCCGCCTATGCCGACGGACGCGGCTTCAGTCTCGCCCGCCAGATCCGGCGCGCCGGTTTCGCTGGCGAGATCCGGGCCAGCGGCCCGCTGATCGCCGACCAGTTCGCCTACGCCCTCTCCTGCGGCTTCGACACGATCGAATTGCCGGAGGCGAACGCTGCCCGACAGCCGGTGCCGCAATGGCTGCATGCCAAGGACTCCTTCAGCGCCACCTACCAGCGTGGCTACGGCGAGACCGGCCGCAACATCCTCGACCAGCGCCGAGCGGCGAGACCAGCCGCAGCCGTCGAGGCGGAGTGAGGCATGACGATCTCGACCGCGACCCATGGCTCGATCGAACGCCCTCGCACTGCCCCGGGCATCGACCAAGATCGCTTGGACGCGGAGGTAGACGCCTTCATGCCTCGTTCGACTGCGAGCGAGACGCGCAGACGCTGGTTCGATCTTTGCTTTCGCCTTATCATCCTGGCACTGGCCGCGCTGTGGCTGCTGACGCCCCCGGCGGGCGGCAGGCACCATGCGGCAGACGAAAAGGCCGTAGCGACCAACCGATGACCGACAGACAGCCCGAATCAACTGCGGCCCGCATCGAGCCGCTGGCGACGCTGCCGCTCTTCCATAAGCTTGTCGGGCGCAAGGTCGTGCTCGTCGGCGGAAGCGAGGGGGCGCTGTGGAAGGCCGAGCTGCTGGCGGCGACCGGGGCCGAGTTGCATGTCTTCTGCGAGGGGAAGGACGCGCTGTTCGCCGGGTTGGCTCTGAGCGAGGTTGGCGGCCGTGTCCATGTTCACAGCCGGGCCTGGCAGGCCGACGATCTCACCGAAGCCGCCATCGCGGTCGCCGATCTCGACGATGCCGACTCGGTCCGCGCCTTCGTCGCGGCAGCCCGGCAGGCGGGCGTGCCGGTCAATATCGTCGACAAGCCGGAGCATTGCGACTTCGCCTTCGGCGCGCTGGTCAACCGTTCGCCGCTCATCGTCGCGATCTCGACCGATGGCGCGGCACCCGTCTTCGGCCAGGCGATCCGTACCAGGATCGAGACGCTGCTGCCCGCCGGGCTGAAGAACTGGGCGCAGGCCGCCGCCGACTGGCGCCCGGCCGTGCAAGCCCGCGAGCTGCCGTTCGCGCTGCGGCGTGCCTTCTGGGAGCTCTTCACCGGCAAGGCGATGGCCGAGCCGCAGCGCATTCCGAGCCTCGACGACGCGACGGAGCTTTTCGCGAAGCTCTCGCGCATCGAGGCCGGCCATGACGGCAAGGGCCGCGTCACGCTGGTCGGCGCCGGACCGGGCGATCCGGAACTGCTGACGCTGAAGGCCATCCGCGCCCTGCAGAGCGCCGACATCATCCTCTATGACGATCTCGTTTCCCCGGGCGTGCTCGAACTGGCCCGACGCGAGGCCAAGCGCATGCTCGTCGGCAAGACCGGCTATGGCCCCTCGGTGAAGCAGGGCGACATCAACGGGCTGATCGTCTCGCTCGCCGGACAAGGCAAGCATGTCGTGCGGCTGAAGGGCGGCGATCCCGGCATCTTCGGGCGTGCGGGCGAGGAGATCGATGCCTGCCACGCTGCCGGAATCCCGGTCGCGATCGTGCCGGGCATATCGGCAGCACAGGGTGCCGCCGCCTCGCTCGGCCTGTCCCTGACCCATCGCGACCATGCGCGGCGCCTGCAATTCGTCACTGGCCATTCGCGCAATGGCGAGTTGCCCGATGATCTCGACTGGCACGCGATGGCGGACCCCGCCGCCTCGACCGTGATCTACATGGCGCGCGCCACGCTGCCCGGCTTCCGCGAGCGCGCCATCGCGGCGGGGCTCGATCCACAGACCCCGGCCGTCGCGATGCTCTCAGCGACGCGACCGGACGAGAAACGTGTCGCTGCGACGATCGCGGAGCTGCCGGAACGCCTCGGCGAACTGCCGGCGAACGGGCCGGTTCTCGTCCTGCTCGGACATGCTTTCGGCCCGGCCTTGTCCGCGGCGAATGCCACGGAAGATCGCCGCCGGGCCTGATCGAGGCCCGGCTACCTGGCCGGGTGGAACGCCATCGCCGGAGATGCGTTTTCTCCTCCGGCGCCCGAATTTGGAAGGCGCCCATTGCGTTGGGTGATTGAGAGAAGGACGACAATTCAGTACGTTTCGTTTGTTATTCAGAACGGATCGATGCCTCATCCGAGCCTCGCCGTGAACCAACGGAGCCCTGACATGACGCGCCCTGCCTATAGCCGCCTCCTCCGGGCCGGACTGGTTCTGGGGTCCTTCACGCTTTGCTTCGGCGTCGTCGCCGGGGCGCGTGCGCAGACCGAGCTTCTGAACGTTTCCTATGATCCGACCCGCGAGCTCTATCGCGAGATCAACGCGGCCTTCATCGCCGAGTGGAACGCGAAGAACCCGGACAAGAAGATCTCGACGATCCGCCAGTCGCATGGCGGCTCCGGCGCGCAGGCCCGCACCGTGATCGACGGGCTCAATGCCGATGTCGTGACGCTGGCCCTGGCCGGCGACATCGACGCCGTCGCCGAACGCTCGAAGAAGCTGCCGCTCGACTGGCAGAAGCGCCTGCCGCACAATTCCTCGCCCTACACTTCGACGATCGTCTTCCTCGTCCGCAAGGGCAATCCCAAGGCGATCAAGGACTGGGGCGACCTGGTGAAGCCGGGCGTGCAGATCATCACGCCGAATCCGAAGACCTCGGGCGGGGCGCGCTGGAACTATCTCGCCGCCTGGGCCTATGCCGAGAAGGTCTTCAACAAGGACGAGGCGAAGATCCGCGACTATATCGGCAAGCTGCTCGCCAATGTCCCGGTGCTCGACACCGGCGCGCGCGGCGCGACCACGACCTTCACACAGCGCGGCATCGGCGACGTCTTCCTGTCCTGGGAGAACGAGGCCTTCCTTGCGCAGAAGGAGTTCGGCGCCGACAAGTTCGACATCGTCGTGCCGAGCCTGTCGATCCTGGCCGAGCCGCCGGTCGCGCTGGTCGATGGCAATGTCGACTCCAAGAAGACCCGCGAGCAGGCGCAGGCCTATCTCGAATTCCTCTACACGCCGAAGGGCCAGGCGATCATCGCCCGGAATTTCTACCGCCCGCGCAATCCGGAAGCCGCCGACGCCAAGGACATCGCCAATTTCCCGAAGGTCGATCTGGTGACGATCGATGACGTCTTCGGCGGCTGGAAGAAGGCGCAGCCGACCCATTTCGGCGATGGCGGCACCTTCGACCAGCTGTACAAGCCGGCACGCTGAGGATCTGTCCATGACAGCGGCGACGACGACCTTCCGCTGGCGCGAGCCGAGCATCCTGCCCGGCTTCGGGCTGGCGCTCGGCATCACCGTCACGGCACTGTCGCTGATCGTGCTGATCCCGCTGGCAGCGCTCTTCCTGAAGGCCGCCAGCGCCGGTCCGGCCGATATCTGGGCGGTAGCGACCTCGCCGCGGACACTCGCGGCGCTCAAGCTCTCCTTCACCGCCGCCCTGTTCGCCGCAATGGTCAACGCCGTGTTCGGGCTGATCCTGGCCTGGGTTCTCGTGCGCTACGACTTTCCGGGCCGGCGCCTGATCGACGCCGCCGTCGACCTGCCCTTTGCCCTGCCGACCGCGGTCGCCGGCATCTCGCTGGCGGCGATCTATGCGCCGAACGGGTGGGTCGGCTCCTTGCTGGCGCCGCTTGCCTTCAAGCTCACCATCCCCTTTACCGGCCTCTCCTTCGGCTTCGACGGCAAGGTCGCCTATACGCCGCTGGGCGTGATGGTCGCGCTCATCTTCATCGGCCTGCCCTTCGTCGTGCGCACCGTCCAGCCGGTGCTGGAGGAGTTGCAGAGCGATGTGGAGGAGGCCGCTGCGCTGCTGGGTGCCAGCCGTGCCCGGACGATCTTCCGCGTGATCCTGCCGCCTGTCCTGCCGGCACTGATGACCGGCTTCGTGCTCGCCTTCGCGCGGGCCGTCGGCGAATACGGCTCGGTGATCTTCATCGCCGGCAACGTCCCGATGATCTCGGAGATCGCCCCGCTTCTGATCGTGATCCGGCTCGAGCAGTTCGACTATGCGGGCGCGGCCGTGGTGGCGACGATGATGCTGCTGATTTCCTTTGCGCTGATCCTCGCCGGCAACCTGATCCAGGCCCGCGCCCGCCGGAGGTTCGGCGATGGCTGACGCCACCCTGCCCTCCGCTGTCGCTGCCAAGCAGCGTCGCGGTACCAGCCGGGCACGCGGCGAGAGCCCCGTCGTGCAGGTCGTGCTGATCGCGATCTCGCTCGCCTTCCTGCTGCTTTTCCTGCTGCTGCCGCTTGTCACGGTGTTCGTCGAGGCCGCGGCCAAGGGCTGGGAAGCCTATCGCGCGGCGATCATCGAGCCCGATGCGCTGGCGGCGATCCGGCTGACCCTGCTGGTCGCGGCGATCGCGGTGCCGTTCAACATCGTCGTCGGCATCGCCGCCGCCTGGGCCATCGCCAAGTTCGAATTCCGCGGCAAGAACCTGTTGACCAGCCTGATTGACCTGCCCTTCTCGGTCTCGCCGGTGATCTCGGGCCTCGTCTTCGTGCTGCTCTTCGGCGCGCAGGGCTATTTCGGACCGTGGCTCCAGGCCAACGACCTCAAGATCGTCTTCGCCCTGCCCGGTCTGATCCTCGCTACCGTTTTCGTCACCTTTCCCTTCGTGGCACGCGAACTGATCCCGCATATGCATTCGCTGGGATCATCCGACGAGGAAGCGGCGCTGACGCTTGGCGCCTCGCCCTGGCGCGTGTTCTTCGCGGTGACGCTGCCGAACGTGAAATGGAGCCTGTTCTACGGCGTGCTGCTCTGCAACGCCCGCGCGATGGGCGAGTTCGGCGCGGTCGCGGTCGTCTCGGGCAAGATCCGCGGCCTGACCAACACCATGCCGCTGCATATCGAGATCCTCTACAACGAGTACATGGGGGCCGCCGCCTTCGCTGTGGCCTCGCTGCTGGCGGGACTGGCGCTGGTCACCCTCGTGCTCAAGACCCTGCTCGAATGGCACTACGGCGATGTCATCGCCGCCAGCCGTCGTCACTGACCCACGGACGAAGGATTGCTCGCCATGTCGGTCGCCGTCACCATCGAGACCATCGAGAAGCGCTTCGATAATTTCCCGGCGCTGCGGGGCGTCTCGCTCGATATCCAGCCGGGCGAACTGGTCGCGCTGCTCGGCCCGTCCGGTTCGGGCAAGACCACCCTGTTGCGCCTGATCGCGGGACTCGAAGAGGCCGATCGCGGCCGCGTCCTGTTCGGCGAGACCGATACGCGCAACCTCTCGCTGCGCGAACGCCGCATCGGTTTCGTCTTCCAGCAATACGCGCTGTTCAAGACGATGAACGTCGCCGAGAATATCGGCTTCGGCTTGAAGTCCCGTCCGCGCCACGAGCGCCCGAGCAAGGACGAAATCCGCAAGCGTGTCAGCGACCTGCTCGACCTCGTTCAATTACCGGGGCTGGAGAAGCGCTATCCGAGCCAGCTTTCCGGCGGCCAGCGCCAGCGCGTCGCGCTCGCCCGCGCGCTTGCCATCGAGCCGCGCGTGCTGCTTCTGGACGAGCCCTTCGGCGCGCTCGACGCCAAGGTGCGCAAGGACCTGCGGGCGTGGCTGCGCGAGCTGCATGGGCGCACCGGGCACACGACCGTCTTCGTCACGCATGACCAGGAGGAGGCGCTGGAGCTCGCCGACCGGGTCGCGATCCTCAACGAGGGACGCATCGAGCAGGTCGGCTCGGCCGACGACGTCTACGACCATCCGGCCACGCCCTTCATCTGCGAATTCCTGGGCGAGGTGAACAAGCTGCCGGTCAAGGTCGTCGGCAGCCAGGCCTTCTTTGGTGACCGCCCCGTGCTGGGAGGGCTGTCGCAGAACCAGGGCGGTCCTGGTTCGCTCTACGTCCGGCCGCAGCACCTGCGCATCGTCGACGAAACGCCGCTGGCGCTGCCCGGCACGGTCGAGCACCTGCGCCGCAACGGCCCGATCCGCCGGGCGGAGGTCGCGGTCGAGGGGCTGAAGAAACGGCTCGAGGTCGACCTCGCCAGCCAGGTTGCGCCGGCGATCGGCGAGCGGGTCCGGCTTCGCATCACCCATGGCAACCTGTTCGCGGCGGCGTGAAGGGGTCGCCGTCATGCTCGCGCTTGACCCGAGCATCTCAGGACGGAGGGTCGCCACTTCCTGCGAGAGATTCCAGGGTCTGCGCTTCGCTTCGCCCGAGAATGACGCCCGGCATCGCGTCAGCGTCATGAAGCCGCCCTCGCCTCGACAGACCCGTCAGGCTATGCCTGTCGCATAGCGGATCACGCCGACAGGAGATCGCGATGAAAGCACGCGCGAAATGGGTTGATGGCATGGCCTTCATGGGCGAGTCCGGCAGCGGGCACGCCATGATCATGGATGGCGCGCCGGAATATGGCGGGCGCAATCTCGGCATCCGGCCGATGGAGATGCTGTTGATCGGGCTCGCCGGCTGCACGGCGTTCGATGTCGTCGGGATGATCAAGAAGGGCCGAGAGACCATCACCGGCTGCGAGGTCGATGTCGAGGCCGAGCGTGCCGCGACCGACCCGAAGGTCTTCACCAAGATCCACCTCGCCTACCGGATCACCGGCAAGGGCCTGTCCCATGCCAAGGCCGAGCGCGCCGTCACATTGTCGAAGGAAAAATACTGTTCGGCTTCGATCATGCTCGGGGCGACCGCCGAGATGAGCTACAGCCTCGAAGTGATCGACGAACTGCACAAGGAGGCTGCTGAATGAGCCGCACTGAACTCGCCGGATTGATCACGCCGGCCGCGCTCGTCGCCCGGCTTGGCGACGAAAACCTCGTCATCATCGATATCCGCACGACCGCCGACGGCGCGAAGGAGGCCTTCGAGGCCGGACATATCCCCGGCGCGGTCCATTCCGACTATGCCGCCGATGGCTGGCGGGCGAAGATCGGCAATGCACCGGGCATGCTGCCTCCGCTCGACCATCTCGCCGCGCTCGCAGGCCGGCTCGGGATCAACCCGCATGACGACATCGTCATCGTACCGGCCGGCACCGCCGCGACCGATTTCGCTGCGGCGGCGCGCGTGTACTGGACGCTGAAATTCATCGGCCATGGCCAGCAGGCGATCCTCGATGGCGGCTTCAAGGCCTGGACCGCCGATCCGAAGCGCCCGGTCGCGACCGGTGCCTCCAAGCCGAAGAGCACTGCAGCCTATCCGGTCGTGGCGCAGCAGGGCCTGCGCAGCACGGCGGATTCGACGCTCGTCGCCTCCAGAAGCAAGCAGGCAAGCCTCGTCGATGCGCGTGGCCCCAGCTATTTCGAAGGCCGTGAGAAAGCGGCGGAAGCCGCGCGTGCCGGCCATATCCCCGGCGCGATCCAGCGCGACTATGCCGGCGCCTTCCAAGGCGGCAGCGGCAAGCTCAAGGAGCCCGGCGAGCTGGAGCAGCTTTTCGCAGCCGTGCCGCAGGGGCCCGTCGTCTCCTACTGCAACACCGGCCACTCGGCGGCGGCGAACTGGTTCGTGCTGTCAGAGGTTCTGGGGCGCGACGAGGTCGCGCTCTATGACGGCTCGATGACCGACTGGACGCAGGACCCGGACCGTCCGGTCGCGACCGGCAAGGCGGCCTGACGCGGTCTTCTTCGTCATGGTCGGGCTTGCACCGACCATCCACAGCTTCCTTCGAGCAAGGCGGCGTTCAAAGCGTAGATGCTCGCCACAAGGGCGAGCATGACGGCGGATGCATCCAGTCTTTATTTGCAAAAAGCGGAAAAAGGCGTCAAAGAGCAGCGCGCGCTTGAGCGGCGCCGCTTCCTGACATTCTGGACATAAGCCATCAGCCGATGAACGCCGTCGCGCCGAAAATCTCCTTCGTTTCGCTGGGCTGCCCCAAGGCGCTCGTCGATTCCGAACGGATCATCACCTCGCTGCGCTCCGAGGGCTACGAGCTCTCGAAGAGCCATGCCGGGGCCGACCTCGTGATCGTCAACACCTGCGGCTTCCTCGACAGCGCGAAGGCGGAGTCGCTGGAGGCGATCGGCTCGGCCATGGCCGAGAACGGCAAGGTCATCGTCACCGGCTGCATGGGCGCCGAGCCCGAGCAGATCCGCGACGCCTTCCCGAACGTGCTCGCGATCACCGGCCCGCAGGCCTATGAAAGCGTCGTCTCGGCCGTGCACCAGGCGGTGCCGCCCCGCCACGACCCTTTCGTCGACCTCGTGCCCGACCAGGGCATCAAGCTGACGCCGCGGCACTACGCCTATCTCAAGATTTCAGAGGGCTGCAACAATCGCTGTACCTTCTGCATCATCCCGAAGCTGCGCGGCGACCTCGTCTCGCGGCCGATCGGCGACGTGCTGCGCGAGGCCGAGAAGCTGGCCAAGGCCGGCGTCAAGGAATTGCTGGTGATCTCGCAGGATACCAGCGCCTACGGGCTCGACATCAAGTATGCGCCCTCGATGTTCAAGGATCGCGAGATCCGCACCCGCTTCTTCGAGCTTGCCCGCGAGCTCGGCCAGATGGGGATGTGGGTGCGACTGCACTATGTCTACCCCTATCCGCATGTCGACGAAGTCATTCCACTGATGCAGGAGGGGTTGGTCCTTCCCTACCTCGACATCCCGTTCCAGCATGCCTCGCCCAACGTCCTCAAGGCGATGAAGCGCCCGGCCCATCAGGACCGCACGCTCGACCGCATCCGGAAATGGCGCGACATCTGCCCGGACCTCGCCATCCGCTCGACCTTCATCGTCGGCTTCCCCGGCGAGACCGAGGAGGACATGGACATCCTCGTCGACTGGCTGAAGGAGGCGAAGCTGGAGCGCGTCGGCGCGTTCAAGTACGAGCCGGTCAAGGGCGCGCCCGCCAATGATCTCGGCCTCGCCCTCGTCCCCGAAGAGGTCAAGGAAGCCCGCTGGCACCGCTTCATGAAGGCGCAAGCGGAGATTTCCACCCGCATCGTCAAGGCCAGGGTCGGCAAGCGCATCCAGGTGATCATCGACGAGGCCGGCCCGACCGTGGCCAAGGGCCGCTCGAAATGGGATGCGCCGGAGATCGACGGCAACGTCTATGTCGCGAGCCGCCGCCCCTTGCGGGCCGGCGATATCGTCACCGTGAAGATCGAGCGTGCCGACGCCTACGACCTGCACGGCATCGCGGTCTGAGCGAAACGTCCGTCAGTTTCTGAACTCGCAGATCCGGCGAACGACGCGTCCGTTGCGATCACGCACGACCTGGAGGTCGCCGCCGCAGCTTTCCGCAGTCACGACCGGCGGAGGCGCCTCACGGCGAGGCGGCTCGTTGCAGGCATGGCTGAGGCAGTTGGCGCCAGCCGCCCGTGTGCGCGCCGCGCCGGGCACCCGCAGGCGCTCCTGATCCTGCCGACGGATCTCGAAGATCGCGTTGTCGTTCTGTCCGCCAGCGCTGTCGCTGCCTCCGCCGCCACCGTTACCACCGCCTTGTTGAGCCAGGGCGGTGCCTGAGAGGACGAGGGTTGCGAAGAGAAGACCGACGATATGAAACCTGTTGGCCATGACGTCACCTTGAAGGGTTGTCGGCATGTCTTGCCGATACCCATTCGTCGTGACACGGCCTGTTCGGGTTCACGGTCCGCAAAAAAATGCGCCCGGTAATCCGGGCGCATCGCTCTCGCTGACGTCATACCCGGGCATCCCGGGAACCAGCGCCTTCTCGGCATGAGACGCTCGGGTCAAGCCCAAGCAGGACGGCCCTTGTCAGGGAATGAGAACAGTCGAGCCCGTCGTGCCGCGCGATTCGAGCAGGCGGTGGGCATCGGCAGCTTCCTTCAACGGGAAGGTCGCGTTGACCGGCACCTTGACCTTGCCGCTCGTCACCGCCCCGAACAGATTCTTCGCCATCGCGATCATGGTCTCGCGCTTGGCGGTATGGGTGTTCAGCGTCGGGCGGGTAACATAGAGCGAGCCCTTGGCGGCGAGGATGCCGAGATTGAAGGCCTCAACCGCCCCGGAGGCATTGCCGAAGCTCGCGAGCATGCCAAAGGGCTTCAGCGTGTCCAGCGACTTCATGAAGGTGTCCTTGCCGACGCCGTCATAGACCACGTCGCAGAGCGCGCCGCCGGTGATCTCCTTCACCCGCGCCGCGAAATCCTCCTCGCGGTAGTTGATCACGTGGTCGGCGCCATGCGCCTTGGCGAGCTCCGCCTTCTCCTTCGAGCCGACGGTGCCGATCACGGTCGCGCCCAGCGCCTTGCCCCATTGGCAGAGGATGAGGCCGGTGGCGCCGGCCGCGGCATGGACGAGGATCGTGTCGCCCGGCTTCACCTTGTAGGTCCGGTGCAGCAGGTATTCGGCCGTCAGCCCCTTCAGGAGCATGCTCGCGGCGGCCTCGTAGGAGATGCCCTCGGGCAGAGCCACGACCGAAGCCGCCGGAACGATGCGCTCCTCGGCATAGGCACCGAGCCCCGCGACCACCGCGACGCGATCGCCCGGCTTGAACTCGGTGACGTTCGGGCCGACCGCGAGCACGTCGCCGGCGCTCTCGTTGCCCAGGATGAAGGGCATCTGCGGCGCCGGATACAGGCCCGAGCGAAAATAGGTGTCGATGAAGTTCAGGCCGATCGCCCGGTTCCGGATCAGGATTTCGCCGGGACCCGGCTGCGGCAGCGTGACGTCCTCGAACTGCAGGACCTCGGGGCCGCCGGTCTTGTGGGCGCGAATGGCTTTGACCATGAAAGCATCTCCTTGGGGATGGATGCCCGACCATAGTTCATCGGGCGGGAAAGGCATCCGTGCCCAACGCAGAACGCACCTTGCGACTTTGCGGCCCGTGGCCAAGACGCCGTGCATCGGCTAGCCAAGGGCGATGAGCACGCAGACTGCCGATCAGGTCGATATCGCCATCGTGGGCGCCGGCGCCGTCGGGCTTGCAGCAGCGCTGGCACTGAGCCGCGAGGGACGCCGCGTCGCCCTGCTCGGCCCGGTCGCGACGCCGCGCGACGGACGCACCGTCGCCTTGCTCGACGGTTCCTGGCGGATGCTGGCCGAGTTCGGCGTGCGGGAGGCACTGCTCGAAAAAGCTGCGCCGTTAGAAGTGATGCGGCTGGTCGACGACAGCGGCAGCCTGTTCCGCCAGCCGCCGGTCGAATTCCGGGCGTCCGAGATCGGGCTGGAGGCTTTCGGCTGGAACATCGAGAACGCCGACCTCACCCGTATCCTCGCCGACAAGGCCGGCACGCTGTCCGGCCTGCGCATGGTCCCCGGCTTCGTCCGGGCCATCGAGCCGGAAGCGGACGGCGTGCGTCTTTCCGGTGAAGGTTTCGCGCCGCTGAAAGCGCGGCTGGTCGTCGGCGCGGATGGGCGCAATTCGCAGGTACGGGCGGCGGCAGGCATCGCAAGCCGCGACTGGCGCTATCCGCAGATCGCGCTGACCGCGATCTTCGAGCACGCCAGAGACCATCGGGACATCTCGACGGAATTCCATACCCGCAAGGGGCCATGCACCATCGTGCCGCTGCCCGGCCGGCGCTCCTCGCTGGTCTGGCTGCTCGACCCGCAGGCGGCGGAAGCCGTCGCGGCGCTCGACGATGCAGCCTTTGCCCGTCGCGTCGAAAAGCAGGTGCAGTCACTGCTCGGCGCCATGACGGTGGCGGGACCGCGCGGCAAGGTGCCGATGGGCGGGCTCTCGGTCGAGCGCCTCAGCGCCGGCCGCATGGCGCTGATCGGCGAAGCCGCGCATGTCTTCCCGCCGATCGGGGCGCAGGGCCTCAATCTCGGCCTGCGCGATGTCGCGGCGCTCAGCGAGGCTGTAACAGGGAGCGCGGATGCCGGCGCTCCGAGCGTCCTCGCCGACTACGACCGGGCGCGGCAGACCGATGTAAGGTTGCGCACGGGTGCGGTCGACATGCTCAACCGGACGCTGCTGGCCGACCTTCTGCCGGCCGACCTGATGCGCGGCGCCGGTCTGCTGGCGCTGTCGCGGATCGGGCCGCTCAGGCGCCTTGTGATGCGGCAGGGGCTGGCTGGCGGCGCGGCGCGGTAGAGGAGGTGCCGTCATGCTCGGGCTTGACCCGGGCATCTCACGCCGATGGAGGCTTTGGAGCCCCTTCCGGGAAGAGATTCTCGGGTCTGCGCTTCGCTCCGCCCTAGAATGACGGTGAAGTCAGGTGACGGCTGAGGCAGGTCAGCCTTCCCCCAACACCGCCTGCGTATCCGCGCCGCTCGCCGCGACCTTGCGCAAGCCTGCCGCCTGCTCGCGGAACACCGGCGCCAGCGGCAGGGGCGTCGAGACGAGGCGGCGGCCACCGGGCTCCTCGACCTGCGCGTCGATCAGGCCGCGCGCGCTCATCTGCGGATCGGAGACCGCTTCCTCCAAGGTCCGCACCACCGTACAGCAGCAATCGAGCGGCTCGATGAAGGCGCGCCAATGGGCGGCGCTCTCGCTGGCGATGATGGCGGCGATGCCCGCTCGCGTCGCCTCCGGATCGCGGCGGTCGTCGCGCAGTCGCTCGTCGAGGCCGATGCCCTCGCAGAAACTCTGCCAGAACTTGGGTTCGAGCGCGCCGACTGCGAGGAACCAGCTATCGGCGGTCGCATAGAGTCCGTAGCGAGGGCTTTGCCCTGTCAGGAGCCCTTCCCCACCATCGGGAAACGAGCCGGTCACCTGTCCCTGCGCCAGGCCGTACCAGGCAAAGGTCGGCATCGCATCGGCCATGGCGATGTCGAGATGGCAGCCCTGCCCGGTGCGGTCGCGCTGGCGAAGCGCCAGCAGGATGTTGAGCACGGCCGGCATGGTGCCGCCGGCGATATCGGCGACCAGCGGCGGCGGCAGAGGCGGCGCCTCGCCGCGCTTTACGGACTGACCGAGAAGGCCGCCGAGCGCCTGGTAGTTGATGTCGTGCCCGGCCTCCTGCGCGCGCGGGCCGTGCTGGCCATAGCCGCTGATCGAGCAATAGATCAGGCGCGGATTGAGCGCCTTCAGCGCCTCATGGCCGAAGCCCAACCGCTCCATCACGCCCGGCCGGAACTGCTCGATCACGATGTCGGCTTTCGCGATCAGCGGGGTGAGCCGCGCCAGCGCATTGGGCGCCTTCAGGTCGAGCTCGACGCTTTCCTTGCCGCGATTGAGCACCGCGAAGGGCGCCGCCGTCTCGCCGAAGCGCGGCGGGAAGCCGCGCATGTCCTCGCCGCCCGGCCGCTCGATCTTGATGACGCGCGCGCCGGCCTCGGAGAGGAAGAGGCTCGCCAGCGGCCCGGGCAGAAGCGTCGAGAAATCGAGGACCAGCAGGTCGTCCAGCGGCAGCATCCGGCATCCTCAGTTGCGTCGTCGACCAACGGACATCGTCATTGCGAGGAGCGAAGCGACGAAGCAATCCAGGAGGACGGGGTGAGGCATTCCATCCGGTTCTCTGGATTGCTTCGCTCCGCTCGCAATGACGAGCTAGTGAAACAGATCAGCCGCTATCCTGCCCGTCTTCACCAGCCACAGGAAGCCCGAGAGCGTGACCATCGAGACGATGGTGCCGACGAGGATGCAGGCCGAGGCGCGCTCGATCCCGACCTTGTACTGCGTCGAGATGACGAAGATGTTCAAAGCCGGCGGCAGCGCCGCCATGATGATCGCGGCGTAGATCCAGTTGGTCGGGATACCGCCGATTGCCGAGAGCAGCACCCAGACCAGCAGCGGATGCAGCAGCAGCTTGATGAAGACCAGCGCGGGGACACCAGCCGGCATCGTCTTCATCGGCCTCAGCGCCACGGTGACGCCGAGCAGGAAGAGCGCGCAGGGCGCGGCCGCCTGCGACAGCCACAAAACCATCCGGTCGAGCGCCACCGGCAGTTCGAACTTGAGATAGCTCGCCAGCACGCCGGCCAACGTCGCGACGTTGAAGGGATGGGTGATCACCCGCCAGACCACCTCGCCGGCGGTCGCGAGCAGGCTCTTTTTCTCCACGCCGGCGACGGCCATCAGCAGCGGCACGAGCGAGAACAGCAACACGCTGTCGAAGACGAAGATCAGCACGACAGGCGCGCTCGCCTCTGGTCCCAGCGCCGCGAGGATCAAGGGCGGGCCCATATAGCCGATATTGGAATAGGCGCCGGCGACGCCCTGCATCACCGCCTGCGGCAGGTCCCCCTTCGCAGCCCGCAGCCCGATCGCCAGCGACAGGCTGAAGGCGCAGAAGGTGGCGAAGGTCGTGCCGGCTATGAACTTCCAGTTGGCGAGCTCGCTCAGCGGCTTGTCGGCGATCAGGCGATAGAACAGCGGCGGCAGCGCGACATAGATCAGGAAGAACTGCAGCCAGGCGAGCCCATCCTCCGGCAACTGCTTGTAGCGGCCGATGGCGAAGCCGAGCAGGATCAGCCCGAAGAACGGTGCGACCAGATTGAAGATGTTGAGAAGGTCGGCCATCGGCGGCGTTCGTCCTGCGGTGAAGGCGCCCACCTTCGACCCGAACCCCGGCGGACATCTGCATCTAGCGCATGGCTCGGGGGCGGCAAGGGCTTTCGGAGCGGGGTTACCCTCACTCAACGCAACAGGAAGACATTATGCCTAGGATAAATTGCCTATATATTAGCTCAGGAATAATAACCTAGGCCTATCGACCTATCCGTGGTCGAAAGAACCATGGACGGCATGCGCCGCCTCGGCCACAGTCGCTGCATTGCAGCATGGAGTTGCCAATGACGATCAGGACGCCGCGCCAGTTCTTCCGCCCGCTCGCGATCGGCGCTCCTGAACCGTTCCGGGAGCTGCCGCTGCGGCTCGAGCGGATGATCCATTTCGTGCCGCCGCATCTGGAGAAGGTTCGCGCCAAGGTCGGCGAGCTCGCCGGACAGGTCGATATCGTGCTCGGCAATCTCGAGGATGCGATTCCGGTCGAGGCCAAGCAGGCGGCGCGCGACGGCTTCATCACCATGGGCAAGGCGGTCGATTTCGGCAAGACCGGCCTGTGGACCCGCGTCAATGCACTGAATTCGCCGTGGTTTCTCGACGATATCACCGCGATCATGAGCGAGATCGGCGGCAAGCTCGACGTGGTGATGGTGCCGAAGGTCGAAGGCCCCTGGGACATCCACTATGTCGACCAGCTCCTGGCCCAGTTCGAGGCGCGGCACCAGCTGCGCAAGCCGATCCTGATCCATGCGATCCTGGAGACGGCGGAGGGCGTGAAGAATGTCGAGGCGATCGCGACAGCCTCGCCGCGTATGCACGGGATGAGCCTCGGCCCGGCCGATCTCGCCGCCTCGCGCGCGATGAAGACGACCCGCGTCGGCGGCGGACACCCCGAATACAAGGTGATCGCCGACCCCTCCCCCGATGGCGGGCCGCGCGCTGTCGCCCAGCAGGACCTCTGGCACTACACGCTGGCCAAGATGGTCGATGCCTGCGCCTCGGCCGGGATCAAGCCGTTCTACGGCCCGTTCGGCGATTTCGGCGACGAGGCGGCCTGCGAGGCGCAGTTCCGCAACGCCTTCCTGCTCGGCTGCGCCGGCGCATGGACACTGCACCCCTCGCAGATCGCCGTCGCCAAGCGCGTCTTCAGTCCCGACCCGAGCGAGGTCGCCTTCGCCAGGCGCATCCTGGAGGCGATGCCGGACGGCTCCGGCGCCGTGATGATCGACGGCAAGATGCAGGACGACGCCACCTGGAAGCAGGCGAAGGTGATCGTCGACCTCGCCGTCCAGGTCGCGGCGCGCGATCCCGCGCTAGCGCAACGCTACGGAATGTGATGGAAGGCCGATCCCGATCGATTGATTTCGACGTATTTACGACGCATTGCTTGAGCAAGGCGGCAAGACCGTAAGCCGGCGGCGCATCGGCCGGCGCAAGATGGATCTGTCATGGAAGCGCGTTCGGCCAAGTTCAGGATCGGGCAGGTGGTCAAGCACCGCATCTACCCGTTCCGTGGCGTGATCTTCGACGTCGACCCTGTCTTCTCGAACACCGAGGAGTGGTGGATGGCGATTCCGGAAGCCATGCGCCCGTCGAAGGACCAGCCCTTCTACCATCTCTTCGCAGAGAACGAGGAGGCGGAATACGTCGCCTATGTCTCCGAGCAGAACCTCGTCGACGACGATTCCGGCGAGCCCGTGCGCCATCCCCGCGCCAAGGAATTCTTCCGCCGCGACCGCAAGGGCCGCTACAAGCTCGACCGCGCCGACCTGAACTGAAGCTCAGGGCTCATCGGCGACCAGCCCATCGACCAAAGAAAAGGCCGGCCCCGCGAGGGACCGGCCTTTACTGTTTCAAGCGGTCGCGCCGTCGCTCAGGGCTTGGGCGGGGTCGCGGGGGC
>SEEM01000370.1 GCA_004144595.1 Hyphomicrobiales bacterium | reverse complement strand
CTTCAAGCGCCCGCGCCGCTTCGAATTCATCAAGGCCATCCCGAAATCGCCCGTCGGCAAGCTGCTGCGCCGCCAGCTCGTGGCCGGCGAGTACGAACCCGAAGAGCCCGGCCTCGCGGCCGAATGATCCCCCCATCCCCGTCCCGACCGAAAGGCCCGTCAGATGAACGCCATAGCCCCGATTCACCCCGCATTGACCGGCCTCGACGGCTTCAGCGTCGAGATCGACGCCGCCCGCGAGCGCGCCGACATCATCCTCGGCCGCCCGCCGATGAACGTGATCTCGATGCCGCAGCGCGACCAGCTGCGAAAGGTTTTTGAGGCGCTGGATGAGGATGACCGCGTCCGCGTCATCGTGCTGCGCGCGATCGGCGGGAATTTTTCTTCCGGCGGCTACATCAAGGGCTTCCTCGAGGCTTCGCCCGAGCATGTCTCGAAGCTCGCCTGGAACATCGCCGCCCCGGCGCGCTGCACCAAGCCGGTCATCGTCGCCAATCGCGGCTATGCCTTCGGTGTCGGCTTCGAGATCTCGCTCGCCTGCGATTTCCGCATCGTCTCCGAGACCTGCCAATACGCGCTGCCTGAGCAGAAGCTCGGCCAGATCCCGGGCTCGGGCGGCTCCGCCCGGCTGCAGAAGATGGTCGGCATCACCCGGACCAAGGACATCGTGATGCGCTCGAAGCGCATCTCCGGAAAGCAGGCCTATGACTGGGGGGTAGCCACCGAATGCGTGCCCGACGCCGAGCTGGAAGCGGCGACCGACAGGCTCGTCGACGAACTGCGCGGCTTCTCGCCGATCGCCCAGCGCACCGCCAAGAAGCTCCTCAACGACACCGAGGACTCGACGCTCGCCATCGCGATTGAGCTTGAGGGGCACTGCTACAGCCGCCTGCGCCAATCCGACGACTTCCGCGAGGGTGTCGAGGCCTTCCACGCCAAGCGCGCCCCGAAATTCATCGGGAGCTGAGCCCATCCGCGCGGCGAAGGACACGCCGCGCGGTCGCCTGACGCCGTCCGACAACAACAAGCCAAGCAAGAGGGAAACGACCATGAAGACCGCCACCATCACGACGCTCACTGCGGCCCTGCTCGCCGCCACCGCCCTGACCGGCAGTGCGTTTGCCCAGTCGGGCCCGATCAAGATCGGGGTCGTCACGCCGCTCTCGGGCACCTACACGCCGATCGGCCAGCAGGTCCGCTGGGGCCTCGAACTCGCGGCGAGGGAAATCAATGCGGCTGGCGGCATCGCCGGGCGGCAGGTCAATCTGCTGTTCGAGGACGAGGAGGCC
>SEEM01000369.1 GCA_004144595.1 Hyphomicrobiales bacterium | reverse complement strand
GTGCTGGCGCGGACAGCTCTGCCGAAGGCGCAGGGCAGCGGCTGGGCGAACTGGCGGGCGACGTCCGCCCCCGCCAGGATCATCGTCCTCGGCGGCCGCAACAGCCTGTTCGTCTATCTCGTCCACCAGCCGCTCTTCATCGGCGCGCTGTTCCTGTTCATGCAGGCGACCGGCCAGGTGGCCACGCAGAAGCTTCCGGATGCCGAGGCCGCACCGTTCCTGACCGCCTGCCAGCGTTCCTGCACAGGGACCGGCACGCCGAAGGAGGTCTGCGAGCGGGTCTGCAGTTGCTCGATGGACGGGCTGAAACAGGCCAATCTCTGGGTGAAGGCGACAGCCGACGCCTTGAGCCCGACCGAAACCGAGCAGGCCCGCGAGATCGGCATGGCCTGCGCCCGCCAACCCTGAACTGCAGTCATTCCGGGGCAAGCAGAAGGCCTGCGCCGAGCCCCCATGATCACCGCCCTTTCCGTCATGGTCGGGCTTGTCCCGACCATCCACGTCTTCGCTGGTCAAAGACGGTGTCCAAGACGTGCATGCTCGCCACAGGGGCGAGCATGACGAGCTGAAGCAGCGTCGCGAACTGCGAAATCCATCGCACGCGCTGGCGCGGCCCGCGGCGAACGATTATGGTGCCGCGCAATTTGGTAAGGACGAGACCAGCCATGGCCGATCACGGCACCCCGCATTTCCACAATGATCCCGGCGTTTCCGTGATCCATGTCGGCGCGCGCGAGTTCATGTGCATCGGCGCCAAGCCGCCCTTCGACCATCCGCACGTCTTCCTCGACATGGGCTCGGATGACGAGATCGTCTGCCCCTATTGCTCGACGCTGTTCAAATACGAGCCGTCTGTCGGCCATGGCCATTGCAAGCCGGCCGAGTGCGAATATCACGACACCGCCGCCAAGGCGGCGTGAGCGACGCCTCCCGCCGGGGGCGCGGCGGGACTGCCCCTATGGCAACGCTACCCATCCTCATCGCGGGCGCCGGCATCGGTGGCTTGACCGCAGCGATCGCGCTCGCCCGCCGCGGCATTCCCGTCGCCATCGCCGAGAAGCGCACCCGTTTCGACGAGGCCGGCGCCGGCATCCAGCTCTCGCCCAATGCCGGGCGCGTGCTCGAATCGCTCGATCTCGGCCTGGCCCTGCGCCGCGCCGCGATTCGCCCCGAGGCGCTGGCGATCGGCCATTGGGGCGGCGGCGAGCCGCTGCTCACCATGCCGTTCGCCCCGCCGGTCGAGGGCGCGACGCCCTCGCGCTCGCTGAAGCGTGCCGACCTGCACCAGCT
>SEEM01000368.1 GCA_004144595.1 Hyphomicrobiales bacterium | reverse complement strand
ACCGGCTCGGCGTAGCGATAGGTCGTCGCGTGGCGAATGCGCAGATACATCTGATCTCCAGCCGATCCATCATACTCGCCATCACGCCGAAAAGCCGCCTCGCGGCGGCTTTGCTGGTCAGGCAGGTCAATTACGCGCGAGCGCCGGATCGGTTCCGCTCAAAGCACTTTTTCAGGCGAAGCGGGGGCCGGTTTGCGCGAAGACAATGCGATAGGACGAGAAGCAGAACTCAGCGCAGGACGGTGTTGCCCTTGAGGCTGGCCTCGCGCTGCGAGGTCGGGACGACGCGATGCGCGAAGTCACGGCGCATCTCGGCCGGGTTGACCGCCGCGTACTGGACATCGCCCGGGGCGCCACGCTGGAGCTTGGCCTGAGCGACCGCTTCCGAGCTCTCGCCGAAGCCGTTCTGGTACGAGGCGCCCATGGTCAGGGCGGTCACGACCAGCGCCATGCCGCCGAAGAAGGTGGCAGCGCGCTTGAAGGGGGCAAGGCTGGCGGTGGTCATCTTCGCTCTCCCGGTTCGTGTGGTCGTTCTTGAAAGGCGGAACGGCTTTTCAACCCGTCTGGCAGGGAATTGTTCCGGTTTGCGCGAAAATCGCGGCGGTCCCGATTCTTTCTTCAGGCGCGATTCGTTTTTCAGGCCGCCGACCGATCATTGGCGGCCTCGCCCCGGCGGAAGAGCCGCCAGAGCGACCGGGTCAGGCGCTTCGAGGTCAGATGCGCGCCAGCCTCGCGCTTCTCGAAGGTGATCTTGCGCTCATGGAAGTCCTCGAGGCCAGGCCGATGCCCGACGCTGATGATCGTCGCATAGGAGAGCTCGCTATCGATCAGCCCAAGCAGGGAATCCTGGCTGGCCTCGTCGAGCGCAGAGGTCGCCTCGTCCATGATGATGATGTCGGGCTTCTGGATCAGCAGCCGGGCGAAAGCGATGCGCTGACGCTCGCCGCCAGACAGGGTCTGGTCCCAACGCTCCTCCTCGTCGAGCCGCCGGCCGAGCGAGGCGAGCCCGCAGCGCTTCAGCGCGTCCCTGACCGTTTCGTCGTCGACGCGGCTCTCGGCTTCCGGATAGAGCAGCACGTCGCGCAGCGTGCCGATCGGCAGATAGGGCTTCTGCGGCACGAAGGCGATACGCTTGCCCGGCGGCAGCTTGATCGAGCCCGACCCCCAGGGCCAGAGGCCCGCGATCGCCCGGATCAAGGTGCTCTTGCCCGTGCCGCTCTCGCCGGCGCGAAGGTCCTGGTCGCCGGCGAGAGCGGCACGGGCAAGAGCACCTTGATCCGGGCGGTCGCGGG
>SEEM01000367.1 GCA_004144595.1 Hyphomicrobiales bacterium | reverse complement strand
AGGCCGCGCTGGTCGAGGCGGTGCTGGCAGGGCGCCTCGGCGGCGTCGGACTCGATGTCTACAGCCAGGAGCCGCTCGCCCGGCAGGGCCATCCGCTAAGCCTCCTGTTCGGTCGCGACGACGTCATCCTGTTCCCGCACCTGACCTTCTTCACGGTGGAGGCGATGCGGCGCCTTTCGGACGACACGCTGGCGCGCTGCTTCGAGGTTCTCGACGGCAGACCGGTCCAGATCCGTTCACGGGACCCGCGCCTGCGGGCGCAGGCGCAAAACGTCGCCTTCTCCTAAGAGACCCCGGCGGTGCTCAGGATCGGGAATGCGTTCGGTCGAGCGGTGCCGCGAGACTGGCGCTGACCGATACGCTCGTGCCGGCGAGGTCAATAGCCCAGCTCCGCGCATTGAGCCAGGCCTGGTCGATCGGCTGGTCACTTGAGGTCCAGCCCAGCGCCACGATGCCGTCGAGGCTCGCGCCGAAACCGGCCGAGGTGATCTCGCCGACCGGCTTGCCGTCCGCCAGGATCGCCTCGCCGCCCCAGGCCATCTGCCCGTCCGGGCGCGGCCCGACAAGCGCGATCAGGCGTTTGGTGCGCGGCGCGGCCTTGGCGGCGACCAGCGCCTCGCGCCCGAGGAAGTCGCCCTTGCCGAGCTTCACCGCGAAGCCGAGCCCGGCCTCGTAAGGGTTGACGTCCGGCGTCAATTCGCGGCCCCAGGCGCGGAACCCCTTCTCGATGCGCAGTGAATCGACGGCGTAATAGCCGGCATCGACCAACCCGAGATCGGTCCCGGCCTCGTGCAGCGCATCGTAGATCGCAGCCGTGAACTCGACGGGGGCATAGAGCTCGAACCCGTCGCCGAGATAGGAGCGGCGGCAGGCCCAGGTCGTGGCGTAGCCGATCGTGATCTTGCGGATGGCATTGGCGGGGAAATCGGCGAGGTCGAAGGAGGTCGGCGAGAGGCGGGCCAGAAGCTCGGGGACCTTCGGCCCGGCGAGCGAGAGCACGGCATAGGAAGCGGTGACGTCGGTCAGCGTCACGCCTTCGGGGAGTTGGCGCCTGATCCAGTGCGCGTCGCGCGTCGCCTGCGCGGTGCCTGTCAGCAGGAGATAGCTGTCGCGTGCGATGCGGGCGGCGGTGAGGTCGCTCTCGAACGTACCTCGGGCGTTGAGCAGCGCCGTATAGACGGAGGTGCCGACCGGAACGGCGACATCATTGGCGGCGAGGCGCTGCAGGGCGGCCTCTGCCTGCGGTCCCTGCAGCAGGAACTTGGCAAAGCTGGACATGTCGACCAGCCCCGC
>SEEM01000043.1 GCA_004144595.1 Hyphomicrobiales bacterium | reverse complement strand
ACCTGCATATAGAGCGGCATGTTCGGCCCGAAGCGGTGGTCCCAGTCCATCGTGAAGCCGAGGAAGTCGAGATAGAATTCCTTGGCCTTGGCCTCGTCGAAGATCCTGAGAATCGGGATGCCCATCTGAAGGCGCACGGCATCTTCGGCGATCACGCCTCCCGCTTTCGAGCCGGGCTCGCCGATCTTCGCCGCCAGCACGTTCCAGTCGTCACAGCCGAACTGGCGCGCCACGATTTCCAGGGCTTCGGAATGGGAGAGCGGCAGATGTTTGGCCGCTAAGGTCTCGCGCAGGCTCCTGGCCATCAGCTTCGCATCGCGAAAGCTACGCATCGTCGTGATCCTTCTCGCTGCGGACGGTTGGGATCGGGGCTCGCCTTGCCGATATCCGTCCACGAGTCGATCGGGATCAGGACAGGGACTTGATGGATGCGTTCACCTTGCCCTTGGCTGGGCGCGAGCGGCTGGCCGCATCCGGCCGACCGCGAAGCTCGCGGCATCTTCATCTCCTGTCAATGGCGGATGCCATACGCATGCCCTAGACCAGCCCCATTTCATGGCCTTAACTCTCGGTAGCCGCCTATTTTGACAGCCGAGGCGACGGGGAAGACGGACCACGCATGACCACGACAGACCGCCGCCGCGTCCTGGGCGGACTATCAGCTGCGCTGAGCCTCTCGGTGGCGCCCTCCGTCCTCCTGGCTCAGCAGCCCCAGCCGCAACAGCAGGGCCCGCAGCCGCCGCCAGTTCCGCAGAACGCCGCGCCGCAGCCGCGCTTCGGCTTCGAGGACGTGCAGCGCCGCGCCCGCGAGATCGCCGCCGTTCCCTATGAGCCGATCGCTCCCCTGCCGGAGGCATTGGCGAAGCTCGACTATGATTCCTGGCGCGACATCCGCTTCCGCGCCGACCGGGCGTTGCTGCAGCAGAACGGCTCGCCCTTCCGCATGCAGATGTTCCATCCGGGCTTCCTCTTCACCCGCCCGGTCACGGTCAATGTCGTGCGCGACGGCGTGGCGATGCCCGTGCCCTATGCCGCGAGCCTTTTCGATTACGGCAAGGTCAAGTTCGACAAGCCGCTGCCGGTCAATCTCGGCTTCGCCGGCTTCCGCCTGCATTACCCCCTCAACGACCCCCGCGTCTTCGACGAGCTGATCTCCTTCATCGGCGCCAGCTATTTCCGCGTGCTCGGCCGCGGCCAGCGCTACGGCCTTTCGGCCCGCGGCCTCGCCATCGGGGCGGGCACGACGGCCGAGGAGTTCCCGGTCTTCCGCGAGTTCTGGATCGAGCAGCCGGCCGCCAATGCCGAGCGCATCGTCATTCACACCCTGCTCGATTCGCCTGTGGTCACCGGCGCCTATCGCTTCACCATCTATCCCGACCTCGACACCGTCATGGAGGTCGCGGCGACGCTGTATCCGCGTAGCCCCATCGAGAAGCTCGGCCTGGCGCCGCTGACCTCGATGTTCTTCACCGGCGAGAACGACCGCCGCTTCTTCGACGATTTCCGCAGCGAATTGCATGATTCCGACGGGTTGATGATCCATTCCGGCAGCGGCGAATGGATCTGGCGCCCGCTGCGCAATCCCAGGCAGCAGGCCGTGTCATCCTTCGTCGAGCGCAATATCCGCGGCTTCGGCCTGATGCAGCGCGACCGCACCTTCGAGCACTACCAGGATCTCGACCTGAATTACGAGCTGCGCCCGTCCTACTGGATCGAGCCGCAGGGCGACTGGGGCGAGGGCGTCGTCGAGCTGATCGAGATGCCGACGACCGACGAGACCAACGACAATATCGTGGCGCTCTGGGCGCCGAAGACGCCGCTGGAGCCCGGCAAGGAGTTCTCCTTCGGCTACAAGCTGATCTCGATGCTCGATTCAGGCGAGCTTCACCCGGGCGGGCGCGTGGTCAACACCTACCAGGCCAAGCCCAAAGCGCTGGGCTCGGGCGAGCCGGTCACCGCGGGCTCGCGCCGTTTCATCATCGACTTCGCCGGCGGCGATCTCGACTATCACCTGAAGCAGCCGGAAAAGGTCGAGATCGTGCCCTCGATCGCCTATGGCCGGATCGACCGCGCCTTCATCGTGCCGAACCGCAAGACCGAAGGCTTCCGCGCCTTCATCGACGTCGTGGTCGAACCGGGCCAGCTCGCAGAGATGCGCGCCTTCCTGCGCAGCGGCGGCAAGACGCTGACCGAAACCTGGAGCTACCCCTGGCGCGCCGAGGCGCAGGAATGACCGAACAGGGCTGACCCAAAGGAGCCTTCGCCATGGACGTCGTGGAGAACACCGCCGAGAACCGCTTCGAGCTCATGCTGGACGACGGCATCGCGCTCGTCGCCTATCGCCGCGACGGCGAACGGCTGGTGCTGATCCATACCGAAGTGCCCGCCCAGTTCGGCGGACAGGGTGTCGGCTCCAGACTGGCAAAAGGTGTTTTCGAGTTGCTGCGCACAAGCGGGCGCAAGGCCGTCATCCGTTGCGAATTCTTAAAGGGCTGGCTCGCGAAGCACCCGGACTACAACGACGTCGTCGACGGCTGAGCCGGCAGGCTCGGCCGATCAGGGCGCCTTGCGGCCGCCCCGGCGCGCTGGCTGCTTCTTGCGGCCGTAGAGCTCCAGGCGATGGCGCACGAGTTCGTAGCCGAGCTCGGCCGCGATCCGCCGCTGCAACTCCTCGATCGCATCGGAGGAGAACTCGATCACCTCGCCCGAATCGACGTCGATCAGGTGGTCGTGATGCTCCTGGTCGGCATGCTCGTAGCGCGAGATGCCGTCCTCGAAGGCATGCCGCTCGATCGCGCCCTGCGATTCCAGCACCTTCATCGTCCGGTAGACGGTCGAGAGCGACAGGGTCGGGTCATGCGCGAAGGCGCGGGTGAAGATGCCCTTCGCATCGGGATGGTCGTCGGCTTCGGCCAGTATGCGCAGGATCAGCCGCCGCTGCTGCGTCATGCGCAGCCCGGCTCCCTTCAGCTGGTTCTCGAAGACGACGATGCGCCGATCCACTTCAGTCATCTCACGGAGATACCGCGAACGCGCGGTTTTGCAAATTCCCCATGCAGCGATCAGGTCGGCAAACAGCCGTAATGCAGTTGAGAAGAATTAGCGTTTGCAAGAAACAGTGCGAAAGCCGCGAAGGCTCACGCCGCTCTCATCACGCTGATGCTCTGCTCCAGGCAGCGTGCATTGTACTCGCTGGTCAGGAAGGCGATGTCTGCCGCGTCCCGACCGCTGGCAATACGGACCATGCCTTCGATGGGCGCCAGCCGGGTTGCGTCCACGAGCCACCATCGTCCATCGAGGAAGACCTCGTAGACCGCATGGAAATCGGGCGGATTGAGATCCAGCGCATAGGCACTCACGGCACGTGCCGGGATGTTGAGCGCGCGCGTGAGCGTGATCCCGAGATGGCTGAAGTCGCGGCAGACGCCGGCACGATCGATGAAGGTCTGCTCCGCCGTCGTGCGCGCATGGCTGACGCCATGAACATAATCCAGGTGCTCATCGAGCCAGTCGAGCACGGCCAGGACGCGCGCCCCGCCTTCCGCGATCTCGTGGAATTCGCGCTGTGCGAAGCGCATGAACTCGTCTGAGGGTGAAAAGCGGCTGGGCAGGAGATAAGGCAGGACATCGACCGGAAGTTCCGACCATGCCATTTGCCGCGCCTGCGGCTGGAGCAGCTCCCTCACGCCGTTGTCGACGACCGCGCGATAGGTGATCTCGACCTCGCCGGTCAGAACCGTCCTGAACCGGCGCTCGCCGGTCGTGGCATCCTCGTCCCGCAACAGCAGCGCGCCTTCCGGCAGCACGAGCTCTTCGGAAAGGATCGTCTGGTCGGAGGAGCGTGCCGCCTCGATCGATGCGATGACCTGTGTCGGATTGTCGAAGCCGTAGCGCAGCCTTGCCTCGATCGAAAGTTTCATCCGGACGCCTCATGAAGATCGCTGCAGCGCAGCATTGCGCGGCCAACGTATGACCGAGGCGACCGGTTCCTGCAATCAGGCGGAGGCACGCGCCCGCGTAAGACCTTCCGCGATCTCGGCCACGATCTGGAAGGAGCGCTTGCGCTTCTCGTGGTCGTAGATCGGGGCGGTGACCATGATCTCGTCTGCGCCGGTCTCGCGCACGAAGGCCCCGAGCGAGCGCTTCAGCGTTTCCGGCGAGCCGATGAAGGCGTAGCGCAGCATCCCGGAGACATGCGCCTTCTCCGCCGGGGACCAGTATTGCTCGATATCGTCGATCGGCGGCTGCAGCTTGCCGCGCGCGCCGCGGACCATGCCGACGAAGCGCTGCTGCAGCGAGGTCGCGAGATGGCGCGCCTCCTCGTCGGTATCGGCCGCCACGACATTGATGCCCGGCATGGCATGGGGCGCAGCCAATTGCTCGGAGGGCTTGAAGCGCTCGCGATAGACGGCCAGCGCCTGCATCAGCGCATCCGGGGCGAAATGCGAGGCGAAGCTGTAGGGCAGGCCGAGCTCGGCAGCGAGCTGGGCCCCGAACAGGCTCGATCCGAGAATCCAGAGCGGCACCTCGAGCCCCTCGCCCGGCACGGCGCGGATCGCCTGGTTGGGCCCCGCCGGCGCGAACAGAGCCTGCAATTCGAGCACGTCCTGCGGGAAGCTGTCGGATGACATCGGGCTGCGGCGCAGCGCCCTGAGCGTGAGCTGGTCGGTGCCGGGCGCCCGGCCGAGGCCGAGATCGATGCGGCCCGGAAACAGTGCCTCCAACGTGCCGAACTGCTCGGCGATGACGAGCGGGGAATGGTTCGGCAGCATGATGCCGCCGGCGCCGACGCGGATCGTGCTGGTCGCCGCTGCAAGCTGGCCGATCACGACCGAGGTCGCGGCGCTGGCAATGCCGACCATGTTGTGGTGCTCGGCCACCCAGTAGCGGGTATAGCCCAGCCGCTCGGCATGGCGGATGAGATCGGTGGATTTAAGCAGCGCCTCGCGCGGCCCCTCCCCTTCGACGACGGGAACGAGATCGAGGACGGAGATCGCGACCATGACGGCCCCTGCAAGCTGGCGCCGGTGAACGGCCGGCGGGAAGGCGTAGCTTCACCACATGGGAAGGCTGGGCGCCCCGGTCCAGAGGCGAACCCGCTTCGTCATGGCGTGCCTGCGCTGGCGTTCTGGCGGAACGGGCCCGGCCCTGCCGCGTTTCTGGCAGGAACCGTCCACGCCGAAGGGAGCGACCATGACCTCCGCCAACAATCCCGCCAAGGAGAGCCTGCGGCAGGAACAGAAGGAGCAGCGTCAGGCCGTGCGCGAGCACGGCAAGGACGCCGAACTCGACCGCGCTCTGAAGGCCACCTTCCCCGCCAGTGACCCTGTCTCGGCCCAGACGCCGATCAAGCCCGGCGCCAAGACGAAGAAACCGGCGTGAGGCTCAGTCGCGCTGATTCAGCAGCCGGGCACGGATCGTGCCGTCGAGCGCGCGGATGTCCTTGAGGATATCGCGCGCCTCGGCGCTCGAGACGCCGTCCGCCTCCATGACGACATAGCCGATCTCGCCATCGGTCTGGTAATTCTGGGCGGCGATATTGACGTGCCGGCTGGCGAAGACGTCGTTCAGCCGCCGCAGCATGCCCGGCACGTTGCGCTGGACATGGATGAAGCGCGTGCCGATGGCACGGGCCGGCAACTGGACCTGCGGGAAGTTCACCGCGCCCACCGTCGAGCCGACATCCGAATAATCGACGAGCTTGCGCGCAACCTCCGCGCCGATGCGCTCCTGCGCCTCTTCGGTCGAGCCGCCGATATGCGGCGTCAGGATCACGTTGGAGAGGCCCTGCAACGGGGTGACGAAGCGCTCGGCATTGGAGGCCGGCTCGACCGGGAAGACGTCGACCGCAGCCCCCGCGAGATGGCCGCTCTTCAGCGCCGCCGCCAGCGCGTCGAGATCGACGACGGTGCCCCGCGAATTATTGATGAGGTAGGCGCCCTTCTTCATCGCCGCGATCTGCGCCGGCCCGATCAGGCCCGCGGTCTGCGGCGTCTCCGGCACATGCAGAGAGACGATATCGGCAGCGCCCAGCAGAGCGTTGAGGGTCGCCGTGGGCTCCGTGTTGCCGTGGCGCAGGCGGTCGGTGTGATCATGATAGATCACGCGCATGCCCATCGCCTCGGCCAGCGTCGAGAGCTGGCTGCCGATATTGCCGTAGCCGACGATGCCGAGCGTCTTGCCGCGCACCTCGAAGGAGCCGTTGGCGGACTTGTCCCAGCCGCCCTGATGGGCATCGCGCGACCGGTCTGGAATGCGCCGCAGCAGCATCACGATCTCGCCGATCGTGAGCTCGGCGACGCTGCGCGTGTTCGAGAACGGCGCATTGAACACGGGCACGCCCTGCAGCCGTGCCGCGTCGAGATCGACCTGATTCGTCCCGACCGAGAAGCAGCCGACGGCGAAGAGCCGGTCGGCCCCCGCGAAGATCTCCGGCGTGAGCTGCGTGCGCGAGCGGATGCCGAGGATATGCACGCCCTGGATCGCCTTGAGCAGACCATCGCGGTCGAGCGCCTTGGGCAGCCGCTGCATGTTGCTGTAGCCGGCCTGCTCCAGCAATTCGACGGCGGAATCGTTGATGCCTTCCAGCAGCAGGACCTTGATGCGGTCCTTCGGAAGGGAAAGGCGTTCGCTGGCAGGGGTCATGGAGGTCACGCTCATGGAGGAGCGGTTGCTATAGTCCCCGCGCCGCAAGAGGCCAACGCCCTGGACGCAACGCTATCGCGAAAAACGTCGCGGCGGATGCAGAAACCTCATGACGGCGTCACGCCTTTTCGACGACCAGCGTCGAGCCCTCGACTCTGATGACCTTGACCTCCGCGCCGGCCAGCAGCTCCGGGCCGACGATCCGCCAGGACGAATCACCGACGCGCACGCGTCCTTCGCCGCCCGTCATCGTCGCATCCAGCCGGAAGACCCGGCCGATGAGCTGGCGGCCGCGGTCGTTCAGCCCGGTCGCCGCGTCCGGCTCCTCGCCCTTGCGGCGCGTCAGGAAGCGCCCGGCAAGGACGCTCGCTCCAGCGAAGACCGCGAAGACCAGCATGGCTGCTTGCCAGCCGATGCCGAACAGCCCGACCACCACGCCGGTGAGAAGCGCGGCGAGGCCGAGCCAGATCAGGAAGATGCCCGGCGCCAGCATCTCCCCGCCGATCAGGACGAGGCCGAGAATGGCCCAGCTCCAGCCGCCCAGATTCACGAACCCGTCGAGCATGGCAGCCTCCGGTCAGACGCCCGGGCGGCCGGATGACGGCACCGACCCAGCTCCGTTACGGCGCTGCGCGACCGCATCCTCGCCAAACACCGCCTTGGTGAGCTGCGCGATACCGCCGACCGTGCCGGCCAGCGAAGCGGCCTCGATCGGCACGATCACGACCTTGCTGTTCGGGCTCGAGGCGATCGCCTTGAGCGCATCGGTATAGCGTTCCGCGATCAGGAAATTGGCGGCCTGGATATCGCCCTTGCCGATCGCCTCCGAGACCATGGCGGTGGCAGCGGCTTCCGCCTGCGCCAGCCTTTCGCGCGCCTCGGCGTCGCGCAGCGCCGATTCCTTGCGGCCCTCGGCGGCGAGAATCTGCGACTGCTTCTGCCCTTCGGCCTTGAGAATCTCGGCCTGTCGCAGGCCTTCGGCTTCCAGGATCGCCGCGCGCTTCTCGCGCTCGGCCTTCATCTGCCGGTTCATCGCGCCGGCGATATCGGCTGGCGGCAGGATGTCCCGGATCTCGATGCGCGTGACCTTGACGCCCCAGGGCGAGGCCGCGGCATCCATCACCCGCAGCAGCCGCTCGTTGATCTCGTCGCGATGCGACAGCAACTGGTCGAGGTCCATCGAGCCGACGACGGTGCGGATATTGGTCATGGTCAGGACCATCAGCGCGTCGTTGAGCGATGAAACTTCGTAGCAGGCCTTGGCCGCGTCGAGCACCTGGTAGAAGGCGGCGGCATCGATGCGCACGCCGGCATTGTCCTTGGTGATCGCTTCCTGCGAGGGAATGTCGAGCACCTGCTCCATGACATTCACCTTATGCCCGATGCGATCAATATAGGGCACGATCAGCCCGAGCCCTGCGCTCAGCGTCCGTGAATAGCGGCCGAAGCGCTCGACGGTGTAGTTGTAGCCTTGAGGAACGGTGCGGACGCCGCGCGCGATCGTCAGGATGACAAGCGCCACGATGACGATCACGGCGATGTTGAAGCCCGACAGTTCCATCTCGTTCCCCCGCGGCGCCTGAACGCCATTATGCTTGTGCAGGCGCCAAACTGGCGGTTGCGAGGGCCGGATGCAAGCAGCGTCGCCGGGCGGTGAGCCGTCCGTGACGCCGGCTCACCGCAAAAAGCCTCCGTCAGCTCTGCGTCGCGTTCGTGTCGCAGCGAGCCAGCATCCGCGACGCTGCGGTCACCCCGGCGAGCGAGAAGGTGTAGCTGGTGACGTTGCCGCGCAGCGAGCGCGCTTCGAGCGTCATGCTGCTCCCTGCCCGCATCGCCGCGAGCAGCGCCGGCTCGCGCTCCAGCCGTTCGAGCCAGGCATTGCTGCCTTCGGTCAGCATGCGGAAGCTGTCGTCGCCGATCGTCACGGTGACGACCGAATCCTCGGCGAAATCGTAACCCGTCTGGAAGCTCGATTCCGTAGCTGAGGCTTTTTCACCGGTCTGCACGAAGAAGAAAACTTCGCCATGACGCAAATTCGACGGCTCTTCCGAAGAAGGCTTGCTCATGATGAAGCAACGCGCCAAATCGCCCGTTGCGTAAGTGGCTGCGTTCCATTCGCCGAACTGTCCCAGGGGTGTGGGGCTCGCCGCCTGTACGCCGGTCCCCGCCGCGATGGCGAGGCAGGCGGCCGAAAGCGCTGTCTTGAACATGGTCTGATCTCCTTTCATCGCGGGCAACTTGAGAAGGAGAGTGTTACCGAGGCGTAAATAGGACCTGGACAATCCATGCGTCGATCCGGCGCAGGACAACCGGTCGCGCTGCCCCCAGAAACGAAGATGCCCGGCACGAGGCCGGGCATCGGGAGACATCTTGGAAACCTCGCCTCAGGCGAACTGGCCGTGGCAGTGCTTGAACTTCTTGCCGGAGCCGCAGGGGCAGGGCTCGTTGCGGCCGACCTTGCCCCAGCTTTCCGGATCGTCCGGGTTGCGGTCGACCACCGCCACGTCGGCATCGTCAGCGGCGAACTGCACGCCGGTCCCGCCATAGTCTCCGAAACCCGCGCCTGCGCCATCCTGCGCCTGCGTCTGTTCCTGATCTTCCGGCTGGTCGAAGCGGACCTCGATGCGCGAGAGATGGCCGGTGACCTGCTGGCGCAGCTGGCCGATCAGCCCGTCGAACAGCTCGAAGGCTTCCTGCTTGTATTCCTGCAGAGGGTCGCGCTGTGCGAGGCCGCGCCAGCCGATGACCTGGCGCAGATGATCGAGCGTGACCAGGTGGTCCCGCCAGAGATGGTCGAGCGACTGCAGCAGCACCTGCTTCTCGACATAGGTCATGACTTCTTCGGTGTTGCGCTCGATGCGGCCGGCGTAATCCTCGTCGGCGAGCTTGCGGATGCGGTCGCGGATCTCGCTGTCTGCGATGCCTTCCTCCTTGGCCCAGTCCTCGATCGGCAGATCGAGGTTGAGATGCTGGATCACCTCCTGCTTCAGGCCGGGCGTGTCCCACTGCTCGGGATAGGCCTCCTCGGGGATGTGGCGTGCGACAACGTCCTCGACCACGCCATGGCGCATGTCGTCGATGGTCTCGCGCACGGTCGCCTGGCGCATGAAATCGCGGCGCTGCTCGAACACGACCTTGCGCTGGTCGTTCATCACGTCGTCGTATTTCAGGATGTTCTTGCGGATGTCGAAGTTGCGCGCCTCGACCTTGCCCTGGGCCTTCTCGACCGCCTTGTTGATCCAGGGATGGACGATCGCCTCGTCCTCCTTCAGGCCGAGCTTGGTCAGCATGCCGTCCATCCGGTCGGAACCGAAGATGCGCATCAGGTCGTCCTGCAGCGACAGGAAGAACTTCGAGCGGCCGGGGTCGCCCTGGCGGCCGGCGCGGCCGCGGAGCTGGTTGTCGATGCGCCGGCTCTCGTGGCGCTCGGTGCCGACGATGTAGAGCCCGCCGGACTTGAGCACGCGCTGCTTGAAATCGGCGACCTCGGCCCGAATGGCTGCGGCCTTCGCATCGCGCTCCGGGCCTTCCTCGACACCCGCGAGGTCATGGGAGATCCGCATGTCGGCATTGCCGCCGAGCTGGATGTCGGTGCCGCGGCCGGCCATGTTGGTGGCGATGGTGATCGCGCCGGGCACGCCGGCCTGGGCGACGATATAGGCTTCCTGCTCGTGGAAGCGGGCGTTCAGCACCGCGAAGGCCTTGGTGGTCTTGCCCTGCCGAGCGGCTTCGTAGACCGGCTCCAGCGCCTTGGGATCGGTGAAGTCGAGGAGCTTGTAGCCCGCCTTCTCCAGCATGTCGGCGATCAGCTCCGAGCGTTCGATCGAGGTCGTGCCGACCAGCAGCGGCTGGCCATTGGCCTGCGCGGCTTGAATCTCGCGGATGACGCCGCGAACCTTCTCCTCGAAGGTGCGGTAGACCTCGTCATCCTCGTCCTTGCGGGAGATCGGGACGTTCGTCGGGATTTCGACGACTTCGAGCTTGTAGATCTGGAAGAACTCGTCGGCCTCGGTCGCCGCCGTGCCGGTCATGCCGGCGAGCTTGGCATAGAGGCGGAAATAGTTCTGGAAGGTGATCGAGGCCAGCGTCGCGTTCTCGGGCTGAACGGTGACATGCTCCTTGGCTTCCAGCGCCTGGTGCAGGCCCTCCGAATAGCGCCGGCCCGGCATCATGCGGCCCGTGAACTCGTCGATGATCACGACCTCGTCGCCGCGGACGATATAGTCCTTGTCGCGGGTGAACAGCGAATGCGCCCGCAGCGCCTGGTTGACGTGGTGGACCAGCGTGACGTTGTGGGCGTCGTAGAGGTCGCCCTCTTTCAGGAGCTCGGCCTCGCGCAGCAACTCCTCGATGTGATCGTTGCCGGTCTCGGTCAGCGCCACCGTGCGCTGCTTCTCGTCGACCTCGTAATCGGCGGGGACGAGGCCCGGCAGCACCTTGTCGATCGCGACGTAAAGATCGGACTTGTCGTCGAGCGGGCCGGAGATGATCAGTGGCGTGCGGGCTTCGTCGACCAGGATCGAGTCGACCTCGTCGACGATCGCGAAATGGTGGCCGCGCTGGCTCATCTGCCCGACGTCGTATTTCATGTTGTCGCGCAGGTAGTCGAAGCCGAACTCGTTGTTCGTGCCGTAGGTGATGTCGCAGGCATAGGCGCGCTGGCGTTCCTCGTCGTCGAGCCCGTGAACGATGATGCCGACGGTCAGGCCGAGGAAGTTGTAGAGCTTCGCCATCCACTCGGCGTCGCGGCGGGCGAGGTAGTCGTTGACCGTGACGACATGGACGCCCTTGCCTTCGAGCGCATTGAGATAGGTCGGCAGGGTCGCCACCAGCGTCTTGCCTTCGCCGGTCTTCATCTCGGCGATGGCGCCCTCGTGCAGCACCATGCCGCCGACGAGCTGCACGTCGTAGGGCCGCTGGCCGAGCACGCGCTTGGCCGCCTCGCGCACCGTGGCGAAGGCGGGGACCAGGAGGTCGTCGAGCTTCTTGCCCTCGGCGATCTGCTTCTTGAATTCCTCGGTACGCGCCTTCAGCGCCTCGTCGCTCAGCGCGGCGATCTCCGTCTCCAGCGCGTTGATCGCGGCCACGCGGGGCTGGTACCCCTTGACGCGGCGGTCATTCGACGAGCCGAAGAGTTTCTTTGCGAGCGCGCCAAGCATGTTGGGCCTTTCAGATGATGCTTTGAGCCTCCGGCCGGCGCGTATCGCTTGTCGCGCGCGAACCGAAGGTTCGGTATTCTCGAATTGCGACCGCGTGTTTAGACGCGAGCGCGGGCAGGGTCCAGCTTGCGTTTCGACCAATCGGCAGCGAAACGCCAAGTGAATTCGGCTCCGGATGTGGGGTTTTTCCGCTGCGCTTCCAAGAGCCGTCCCCGATATCGTCGGACGCTGCGGCATCGGGGCCGGTGCAAAGCTGCGTGATCGGGCGGCGCAATCGCCTGAACCGCCTTGCCTTTGCCGCGTTGATCGGGCAGTGCAGCCGCCAAACCGCCTCGGTTTCCGACGAAAGGCCGTCATTCATGAGCTCAGCCCGTTACATTGCCGTCCTCGGTTTCACGCTGCTGGCGGCCCCGGCCTTCGCCCAGGCCGACAAGGTCGTCGCCAAGGTCGATGACATCGCGATCACCGAGAAGGACGTCCAGCTCGCGACCGAGGATCTCGGCGAGCGCCTCGCCCAGCTGCCGGAAGAGCGCAAGCGAGATGAGGTCGTGAACTATCTCGTCGACCTCAAGCTCGGCGCCAAGGCTGCGGCCGAGGCCAAGATCGGCGACACCCCCGATTTCGCCGCCCGCCTCGCCTATTATCGCGAGAAGGTGCTGCTCGATGAATACCTGTCGCGCGAGGGCAAGAAGGCCGTCACCGCCGAAGCCGCCAAGAAGCTCTTCGACGACACCACCAAGGCGATGACGCCCGAGGAAGAGGCCCATGCCCGCCACATCCTCGTCGAGGACGAGGCGCAGGCCAAGGCTGCGGTCGAGCGGCTGAAGAAGGGCGAGGATTTCGCCAAGGTCGCGGCCGAACTCTCCAAGGACCCGGGCTCCGGCAAGGAGGGCGGCGATCTCGGCTGGTTCACCAAGGACCGCATGGTGCCGGAATTCGCCGAAGCCGCGTTCAAGCTGAAGAAGGGCGAGGTTTCCGAGCCGGTGAAGAGCCAGTTCGGCTGGCATGTCATCAAGCTCGAGGACAAGCGCTCGAAGCCGCTGCCGGATTTCGCGGCGGTGAAGCCGCAGATCGACCAGTACCTTGAGCGCAAGGCCCAGCAGGACCTCGTCCTCGCCATGCGCGAGAAGGCCAAGGTCGAGCGCCTCGACAAGCCGGCTCAGCCGGCTCCGGACGCCGCCAAGCCGGCTGAGCCGAAGAAGAACTGAGCGCTTCGCTCCTCCCTGCGCGATTTTAGAGGGCGGCCCTTGCGGCCGCCCTTCTTGTTTTCGTCATCGGCCTGCGGCAGAGGGGCTCTCGAACGAGACGCGCTGCCCGGCGACGAAACGATTCGTCGGTTTCCAGCAGCGCTCCGCAGGAGGAAGCCCGATGGCCGGCAAGGATGTCCCCGTTTCCCCGCTCGCGCCGAAGCGCCAGCCCAAGGTTCCAGCCGTGCCGGGCGTACGCTTCGCCACCGCCGAAGCGGGCATCCGCTACAAGGGCCGTCAGGACGTCTGGTTCGCGCTGCTCGACGAGGGTACGCAGGTCGCCGGCGTCTTCACCCGCTCGAAATGCCCCTCCGCCCCGGTCGACTGGTGCCGCGAGAACCTGAGCCAAGGCTCCGCCCGCGCTGTCGTCGTCAATTCCGGCAACGCCAATGCCTTCACCGGCCTGAAGGGCCGTGACGCGGTCCAGCTGACCGCCGAGATCGCCGCCAAGGCCGCCGGCTGCAAGCCCCACGAGGTCTTCATCGCCTCGACCGGCGTGATCGGCGAGCCGCTCGACGCGACCAAGTTCAAGGGCGTGCTCGACGACTGCGCCAAACGCGTCGCGGACGGCCCCTGGATCGACGCCGCCCGCGCGATCATGACCACCGATACCTTCCCGAAGGCTCTGACCCGCAAGGCCAAGATCGACGGCAACGAGGTCGTCATCGCCGGCATCGCCAAGGGTGCCGGGATGATCGCGCCTGACATGGCAACGATGCTGTCCTTCGTCTTCACCGACGCACCGATCGCCGCGCCGGTGCTGCAGGCCCTGCTCTCCAAGGGCGTGAAGGGTTCGTTCAACGCTGTCACCGTCGACAGCGATACCTCGACCTCGGACACGCTGATGCTCTTCGCCACCGGCAAGGCGACGGCACGCGGCGTCCCCGCCATCACCGAGATCAATGATCCCCGCCTTTCCGGCTTCAAGCGCGCGCTGAATTCGATCCTGCTCGAACTCGCGCATCTCGTCTGCAAGGACGGCGAAGGCGCTCGCAAGTTCGTCGAGGTGCGCGTCTCCGGTGCGGCCTCCGCCCGATCGGCCAAGCGCGTCGCGCTCTCGATCGCCAACTCGCCGCTGGTCAAGACCGCCATCGCCGGCGAGGACGCCAATTGGGGCCGCGTCGTCATGGCCGTCGGCAAGGCCGGCGAGCCGGCCGATCGCGACACGCTCGATATCGGCTTCGGCGATATCGTCGTGGCCAGGCAGGGCGCCCGCGCGCCGTCCTACGATGAAGTCGCCGTGTCCGATTACATGAAGGGCGACAATATCGTCATCACCGCCGATCTCGGGCTGGGACGCGGCAAGGCCACGGTCTGGACCTGCGACCTGACCAAGGCCTATGTCGAGATCAATGGCGACTACCGCTCCTGAGGTCCTGACCTCGGCGTCCGAGACGTAGATGGTCGGGACCAGCCCGGCCATGACGTTATGGCATTGCGCGGCACCGCCTGCCCCGGCATGATCCCGAGGGGCAAGGGAATGGGGCTTACAGACGTGCTGGTGCGATCTTTGGCGCTCGCCGGGGCGCTTTTCCTGTCGGGTTGCGTCGACCGCAAGCCGGCGACCGTGGCCTTTTCCGCCGAGGAAGCCGCCTTCATCAAGAAGACGGGGACAGGCGTCATCACCGGCCACGCCTTCCGCACCAAGCCGAGCGGCGTGGTCGTCAATGCGGCCGGCCAGGTCGTTCGCCTCATTCCCGATACAGCTTTCGCCCGCGAACGCTTCGCCAATTTCTACGGCAAGGCCAAATACGTGCCCCACAGCGCCTATCCGCGCGACGACAATGCGGATTCCGCCTATTCCGAATACACCCGTACGACCAAGGCCGAGGCCAACGGGCGCTTCGCCTTCGACAAGGTCGCGCCGGGCACCTACTTCCTGACGACCCAGGTGATCTGGGGCGACGAGACGGCCTTCACCCGCGAGGGAGGCTCGGTCTATGACAGCGTCACGCTGACGGGCAAGGAAACCGAGCCCGTCCAGGTCATCCTCTCCGGCAACTGAGTTCCCCGTGAAGCTGCTCCTCGTCGTCGCCTGCGCCCTGATCGATACCGACAACCGTGTCCTCGTCACGCAGCGTCCGGAAGGCAAGGCGCTGGCGGGCTTGTGGGAATTCCCCGGCGGCAAGCTGGAACCCGGCGAGCGGCCGGAGCCGGCGCTGATCCGCGAACTTTCGGAAGAGCTCGGCATCACCGTGAAGGAGGATTGCCTCGCGCCGCTGACCTTCGCGAGCTACGCCTATCCCGAATTCCATCTGCTGATGCCGCTCTATATCTGCCGGCGCTGGCAGGGCACGCCGATCTCCGGCGAGGGCCAGGCGCTGAAATGGGTCCGCCCCGGCAAGTTGCGCGATCTCGCCATGCCGCCGGCCGACGAGCCGCTGATCCCGCCGCTGATCGACCTGCTCGGCGCCTGAGGTCAGTGCACGGCCGGCAGGCCGAGCGCCTCCCAGCGTTCTCTGGGAATCGCCTCGCCGACATGGAAGGCGAAGGCCGTGACACGCTTGAGGTCGGCCGAGACGGTGCAGGCGAAGCGCAGGCCGTACCAGTGCCGCTTGCTGCGAAAGGCCGCGCCCTCGGCCGTCAGGACGCCACCCGAAAGCTTCGTGCCGGCCTGCGCATAGGCGGTGACGCGATCCGGCTCGAAATCGCGCCGCCAGTCATGGATCTGGCCCATCGCCTCCAGCCCGCAGAGCTGCTCGACCCGCTCGTCCGGCGCGAGCCGCGGCAGCAGCGCGAGCGTCTCGCGGCTGCGCGGATCGGCCAGCACCCGCTGCGACAGCATGCGCGGGGGATGGATCATGCCGTCGGCTTCGGCAGGCTCCGGCCGAGGACTCGGGGCGGGCGGCTGCGGCGAAGGAGCCGGCTCGTCCGGTTTTGGAGGCGCATCCGGCAGCAGCTGCGGCGCCGGTGCGGGAGCGGGCGCCGCGACGACGGGTGGCGGGCTCGGTCTGGTCAGTGCCTCGAACTCCTCAGGCGTCTGCAACTCGACTTCGACGCTTTGCTCGGTGATCGGAACGCTCTCGAACGTCTGGATCGCGACAGTGGCCAGCCAGGCCACGAGCGCCGCATGCAGGATCGCGGCGATCGGCAGGCCCGGAGATCGCATCGAAGGCAGAGCCGGGATCGCGACTGCCATGATCAGGCCGTAGCCCTGCCGCCGGCAGGCACCGCCGATGGCTCCATCCTCGTCATCGGCCTTCTGCCCCCGCTCCCGTGCCGGGGCAACAGCGCCGATCAAGCCGACATTTTTGTGATCTCCGGCACAGGCTCCGCCACGCCTTCGTCGAGCGCGAGCTGGAAGCGCTCGAAGCGCTGCAGTTCCTCTTCGATCGCGGCCTTGAGCGCCGGCGTCTCGCAGCCGTCGAGCCAGGTCCATTGCTGCATCAGGAGCTTGCCGGCCGCCCGGTCGGTCTTGAGATCGAGCACCGCGACGACGCGCTCGCCCGCCAGCACCGGCAGGCCGAAATAGCCATAGGTGCGCTTTTCCTTCGGCAGATAGGCCTCGAAGACATGAGCGTAGTCGAGGAGGAGCTTTGCCCGCTTGCGCTGGATCATCAGCGGATCGAACGGCGAAAGAATATGGATCAGCGTCTCGTCGGGCGCAGGCAGAGGCGCCAGAGCAGCCGGTCTGGCCCAATGCTGCGTCTTGCCGGCACCTTCCACGGCCACCGGAACGAGCTCACGGCGCTTGACCCGGGCAGCGATCAGCTCCGCCACCGCCTTCTTCGAGGGTGCATCGAGATGGCAGATCGAATCGAGGCTGACCAGCCCCTGCGATGTCAGCGCCCGGTCGAGCAGATAGGCTGTGATCTGCCGCTCGCTCGCCGGCGTCGGCTTCCTCTCCCACTGGAAATGCCGGTCGAACAGTTCGTAGGTCTTGACCATGCCGGCGCGCGCCGAGATCGCCAGCTCGCCATCGTAGAAGGCGCGCTCCAGCAGGCCCTTGGACGGCTTCTTGCTGGCCCAGAGATGCGCCTTCTCCACCAGCTCCTCCTCGATGTCGCGGATCGACAGCGCGCCGTTCTTGCGGATGCGGCGGAGCAGCTTGCGCGTCTCCTCGCGGGCGCCGACCGCAGACCAGCGCTTCGGCTCCTCGCGATGCGCCTTCATCCCCGGCAGGAAATAGCGGATGTCGCGCGTCGGCACATAGGCCAGCGCATGTGTCCAGTATTCGAAGACACTCTTCGAGGTCGATTGCAGATGCGCGAGATCGGCCCGGCGATAGGCCGGGATGCGCGCATAGAGAATATGGTGGTGGCAGCGCTCGATCACGTTGATCGTGTCGATCTGGACATAGCCGAGATGCTCGATCGCGGCCCGCGCAGCTTCCGGCCCGGCACCGAACGGGTCGCGCCGGTCGAGCCGCTGGGCATGGAGCCAGATGCGGCGGGCCTGTTCGACAGGGAGGGAGAGCGGCTTGCGCGGGGGCATGCCGTGCAAGCTACCTGCACCGATGGCATCCGGTAAGGGGGCGAAAGCCCTGCCGCTGACAGGATCTGGCGGGAGCGTCGTGCGGCTTTTCAGAACTCGCCGCTCAGGCCCATGCGCGCGCCGCCGAAGCTGTTGCCGGTCAGGCTGATGCCGGCATTGATCGCGACGGGCATTGCCACGTCGAGCCGATGCGCCACGGCGAAACCCGCCGCCCATTCGCCCTTGTAGATCGCGGTATTGCCGCTCCAGCTCGTCTTGCCCGGCCGTGACGGCATCGCCGCCGCCGTCATCGCCATCGCTGCGGCAATGCCCTGCCGGGCTTCGCGCCGCCCCTCGCGGGCATAGGCTGCGACGCCGTCGATGCGCTGGTCGAGGCCGGCGAGGTCGATCGGAAGCGCCGCGAGATTGCCGGCCGCATCCGTGGTCACGACCTGCGTCGGCCCGCTCTGCGCCGCCCGGCTCGCTGCCGAGGTCAGGCCGGGGAGCGTATAGGTGCTGGTCGCCGTGCCGATCGCCACCTGCCGCGGGCGCGTTGCGACCGCCCCCGCCCCGATCGCGACGCTCTCCTCACCGCTCGCTTGCGCCTGCGTGCCGATCGCCGTCGCGCGCACGCCATCGGCCCGTGCACCGTAGCCCGCGGCCATCGCATCGCTGCCGGCGGCGGAAGCGAGCCCATAGCCGCTGGTATTGTTGCCTGCGATCACGCCGTTCTGCTGATCGAGCGCCGTCAAAGCCGCCCCGACGGTCGTGTAGATGCCGCCACGCAGGGCATAGCTCGGTCCGGTGAAGCTGCCGCTCGCATCGAAGCCCGCACCGCCTCCGAGCGCGGACGCTGCACTGTTGGCGACGGAGCGGAGCTGACGCAGATTGACCGCATCGGTGTCCTGCGTGCCGCCCGCGACATGGGTGATCTGGCGCTCGTTGCCGGTCGAGCCGATCGACAGCGCCCCTTGCGTCGAGGCTACTGCAACCCCGCTGAAAGCCTCGGCCCCGCCCGCAAGACCGGTCCGGAGCGCAATCGAGCCCGCGCCGAGCGCAATGCCACCCGCAGCCGAGACCGCGCTGTCGCGCCCGATCGCGACGCCATCGGCCACCGTCACCGCCCCGCGCAGGCCGATCGCGACCGCGCCTGTCGCCGTGCCGGATGTTGCGGCTCCGTTGCCGAATGCGATGGCGTTCGGGTCCACCGCACTCGCCTTGGGGTTGGCCGTGCTGCCGAGTCCGCTGAGCTCGCCACCGCCGATGGCGATGCCGCCAGGTCCCTCGACCGTGACGCTGTCGGCCTTGAGCTTGCAACTCCCCGGCAGGGAGACGAGATTGCCGTTCTGGTCGCGGATATCGAGGCCAATGGTCCGGCCGCTCAATGCATCGCGCAGGTTGAGGTTCACACCCCCGACAATGCCGTTCAGCACCGGGTCAAGCAGGCCGGTCAGCAGTCCGGACGCTGCGCCCGCCACGGGCTGGAGCACCGGTAGATTGACGCTCAGCCCTGTACAGACATCGATCAGACCGCCCGATTGGGCATTGGCTGCTCCCGGCAGAGCAACGGCGGCAAACAGGACAAGCGCAAGCGGACGGCGTGACATCGGCACCCCTCCATGATCCCAGAACGGGAGCAACTGGATGAGGCACAAGAATAGGTTGCATATGGTTGCAGAACCGTAAATTCACAACTTCCAGTTGCGTTAGCTACGGCAACCGCCACGGACAGTCGGCTCCGCAATCCGCGCAACCGATTACGGCGCGACGATCAGCGCCCAGTAGACCTGATATTTCGAGCCGGGCGCATAGGCCGTGGCGATGCCCATACGCTTTGCCCTCGCATCCTTCATGACGCGATCATGCTGGGGGGAATCCCGCCAGCCCGAGAAGGCCTCCGCAAGGCGCCGATACCCGGCCGAGAGATTCGCCTCGCCCCCCGGCTGGCCCTCCCGGGCGAGACGCGCCTTGACCGCATCCGCCTGGGCGGGCTTGTCCGAGCCCGCCATGGCCGTCGCCTCGCGCTGCGCCGCCGCGACCAGCGCAGGGTCCAGCACGAGAGGACCGAGCCCGGCATTGAGGCGGTAGGCTGAGATCATCGCCCGCGCCTGCTCCGTGTCGACCTGCGCCGAGGCCGAGCCGAGGTCGCGATAGAAGGTGGGCTGGGCCTGGCGCGGCGGCTCGGCACAGCCGGCAACGCCCAGGATGGCGAGCGCGCCGGCCAATGCTGCAGGGCAGGTCACGGCGCGCGAAACCGCGCTGCGGCGAAAAAGGCTGGGCATCGGATCATTCCTTGCTGTCGTCCTTGGTCGGATCGGGCGCCGGGACGGCAGGAGGCTTGTTCGCTTCCGCGTCATCCTCCGGCTCCTCCACCGCGACCGGCTTGCGCGCCTGGCGCGCCGAACTGGCCGGTGCCGGCTTCGGCTCGTGCCGCCTGGCGCGGCTGCGCGCGCCATCGGCGCGCCCGACCGCGTCGGCGATGCCGCTGAGCGAGTGCTCGACGCCCTCCAGCCCGCGCACCATAAGTTCGGGTACGGCCGCGGCCGGTTCCATCTCGGCGAGGCGCTTGTGGATCGCGAAGTTCAGGTCGCTGTTCACGCGCCCGGTGATCTCGACATCGCCGACCACGCAGACGAGGTCGAAATCCATCGTCGTGGTGCCGAGCTTCTTGAACATCACCGCCGGCGGCGGCTTCTGCATGACGTCGCCGTGGTTCGAGGCGACCTCGGACAGCATCGCGCGGACCTGGCCGGCATCGAGCGAGCGCGGCACGGTCAGCGTGATCAGCACGCGCCCGGTCCGGTCGTTGCGGACGCGATTGCGCACGACGCCCGAGATCAGGTTCGAGTTCGGGACGATCACGGTCGCGCGGTCGAAGGTCCCGATCTCGGTCGAACGAACATTGATGCGCTTGACGATGCCTTCGATGTCGCCGACCAGTACCTGGTCGCCGACCCGGATCGGCCGCTCCCAGAGCAGGATCAGGCCCGAGACGAAGTTCGATACGACCGACTGCAGGCCGAAACCGATACCGACCGACAGAGCCGACGCCACCAGCGTCAGGCGCTCCAGGCTGAGGCCCACCGCCGTGACCGTGATCGCCGCCGCCGCGATATAGCCGACATAGCCGGCGGCCGTGGTGATCGAGTTGCGCAGGCCGGGATCGAGAGTCGTGGTCGGCAGGAACTGGTTGTCGAGCCAGCGCTGCATCGCCCGCGTCGCGCCGATACCCATCGCGAAGACGAACGCGCCGACGACGATGGTCGAGAGCGAGACCGTGACGCCGCCGACCTGGAAGCCGAAGAAGGCGGCGCGCAGCGAGACCAGGAAATCGCTGGATTCCAGCCCCCAGGGCGCCAGCACGAGCAGCAGCGTCACCGCGATCAGCAGGAGCTTCAGCACGCCGACGCCGATGACCGAGATCTTGTCGAGCGTGGCCGCACGCAGGCCCATGCCGGCCTTCAACGTCAGCGCAAAGCGTCCCTTGCCGCTGAACAGCCGGGGAATGCCGAGATCGATGAACTGGAAGGCCAGCAGGAACAGGCAGGCGACGATTCCGACCCACAGCGCCTGCTCGGCCAGGAAGGCCGCGAAGACCACATAGCCGCCGAGCGCCGCCGCGATGATGGCGAAGCCAATGATCCAGCCGAGGATCCGCACCGGCCCCAGGCTCGCGCCGTCGAGCGGGACATAAGGACCGAGGCACGCTTCCTGCTCGACCTCGTCGTCGTCGCGGATACGGTACAGCCCGGCGATCAGGGCGAGCGCGAACAGGATGGCGAAGAACGTCTTGACGATGATCGAGATGGCGAGGCCTGCTGCGATCGCCTGCAGCCAGGCTTCGAAGACCTTGCCGATGGACATCACGGCCGCGAGCGAGCCCGCGATCCAGACGACGCTGCGTGCCGTGGTGTCCATCACCTTGACGAGGCGCCTGTGCGGACTCGACGGCGCGAACAGCGCATCGGCGAGCGCCTGCACGAAGGCGAAGAAGGCGAGCCCCACGACGACGGCCCAGATCACCGGTTGGATGCGCGGCGGCAGCAGCCCCGTCGTGTTCAGGGCCTTGTAGATCAGCCAGCTCGCCAGCACCGGCGGTGCCGCCCCGGCGATGACATGGGCGAGCGCGATATAGAGGCAGTGCAGGTTGCCCGTGTCCTGCGTGTTGCTGAAGCGGGCCTTGAAGCGCGGCAGATAGCGCGCCCGCGCGAGGTAGAGCAGGAGTGCGCCCATCATGGCAAAGGCGACAACGGTGCCGCGCGTGCCGGAAAAGGCATCGCTGACGCCTTCCAGCCAGCCGCCGAAGATATAGCCGGAGGCGCGCAGGTCTTCCGGCGCCGTCGCGATCGCGTTGCTCCAGATTTCGGCGTTGGCCACGGACGGCCCGGCGGCGAACAGCTCCTTGGTGAAGAGATCCCGACGCTTGTCGCCGATGCTGCTCTGGAGATGCTCCGCCTGGAGCAGCGAAGCCTTGGCGAGCTTCAGGGTTTCGTCGGCATCGGCGAAGGCCTTGGCCCGCGCCTCGCGGTCACGGACGATCTCGGCGCTTTCGGCCGGCGCGCCGGTCTCCGGCTTGGCGCCGAGCTGGTCTAGCCTGAGTTTGGCTTGGTCGACCCGCGGTGCCTGCTCGTCCAGGATCAGGCGCAATTGGTCGAGCGAAGGCTGCAGGCGCAGGCGCTGCCGCTGCAACTCAGCGTCGGTCGGGCTGGGCGAAGCCAGCGTCGTCTCGATCTGGGCGAGATCGGCCCGGACGCTGTCGAGCCGGGCGCGAAGGCTGCCGGGCTCCGCCGCCGTCTGGGCGAAGGACGCCCCGGCCATGGCGATCAGCAGGAGGAAAGCCGCCAGGAAGCCTCGCAGGCTCGAAAACGACGCTCGCGTCCTGCGCGCTGCCATGGGGATGCGGCCCTGCCCGTCCAGATGATTCGGCTCCGGCTCGACCCTCGGCACAGCCGTGCGTGCAAGGCAAGATGAAGAGCGGAATTCGACCGGCACGAGGGGCTCCCGGGTTTGCGGAGGATACGGGGCGGGGAGACAGGCCCCACCGCGTCATCACCGCAAAACGCGACCTGAAGATGGCGAGAACGCCGCGTTCGGTCGTCCTGCCCTCAATCGCGCTCTTTGCCCTTCGCCTTGGCACGGTTCTGATAGCTCGCATTGCCAAGCCCCGTGCCGATCGTCAGCACCGCCCAGTTCTGGACGTCTTGCATCGCCGGCATCTCGCTGAGCCCCTGGATCACCGCGTCGTTGTGCATGACGACCTCGGTTTCGTGATCGCCGATTTCCGGCACGAGGTCGCGGATGCGGTCGACAAGATTGAAGCGGCTGCTCTCCCAGTTACCGGGCAGGTTCTGGGCGCCACGATCGATCGCACCATCGGCCTGGATCAGGCCTGGACAGCCGACGCCGATGAAAGGCGCGACCCGCAGGCCCTCCTTCCCGGCGTTATCGATCTGCGCGCGCAGCATCTTTCCCAGCCGCTTGATCGCTTCGTCGCGGCTCGTCTCCTCGTCGGCATGGCGCCAGAGTTCGGATTTCCAGACCCGGGCCTTGCTGAGGTCGGGCGCCTTTTTCTGCCTGAGCTCCACGATACCGGCCCGGATGTTGGAGCCGCCGATATCGACGGCGACGAGGCTGTCATAGGCCTCGAAAATCCATTTCGGCGCGAGATGAGCGCTGCCGACCAGCCCGGCCTCGTCCGGATGGTGGCTGACCGGCACGAGGTCGATGTCGCGGCCCTCGGTCCGCAGGATGATCGCGGCACGCGCGATGGCGAGTTCGCCGACCCTGCTCTCGCGGAACCCTCCGCCCACCACGATGCGCTCGACCGCGGACCAGTTCTTCAGCCGGGCGAAGCGCCGAATGACGAAGGCCAGCGATTGGGCGAAGCCTTCGACGGCGCTCAGCACCAGCGCAGCGCCTCTCGCATCTCCCTCCTTCAGCAGCGCGTCGAGATCCTTCTTGCTGATCTCGGCGGTCTTGCCTTCCAGCGGGTCGTCGCCATTGCGCTTGAGGTGGCTGCGCAGCGCGTCGAGATGCGCGACAAAGGCGCCGCGGCTCGCCTTGTCGCCGACGAAGCCGTCATCGTCGCGGACTTCCAGGTTATAGCTGGTGACCACCACGGAAGGCAGCTCGGCGGCACCATGGGGCCCCGTTGCAGCCTTGGCCGCGCTGCGTGACGTCTCGGCGGTCGCCGTGGCCATGTCGTTCCCCCTCGCTCGGATATGGATCAGCGGAGGCAACCCGCCGGCAGCGGCCACGGTTCCCCGGAGGGATGATGCGCCGCACGCAATCCGCTCGCGCGCCGCGCCGGTTGACCGTCGCCGCGAACGCCGCTCCAACAGGAGAAATGCTGCCGCGATGCAGCCCTGGGGGACGAACGTGTCGGATCTGATCTTGCGGATGATCGTCATCGGTATCGGCGCGACGGCGCTCACGGATGTCTGGGCTCAGTTCCTGCGGCTTTTCGGCTTCCCCAAGCCGAACTGGGCGATGCCCGGCCGCTGGTTCGCCCATCTGCCGCGTGGCCGCGTCCTGCATGACGACATCGCGAAGTCCGAGCCCGTCGCCGGCGAACTCGCGATCGGCTGGATCTGCCATTATCTCGTCGGTATCGCCTTCGCCGGCATCGTGTTGGCGATCGCCGGTGCCGGCTGGGCCCATAATCCGACGTTCCTGCCGGCGCTCGCCGTCGGCTGGGCGACGATCGGCTGCGGCTGGTTCATCCTCCAGCCTGGCATGGGCATGGGCATCGCCGCCTCGAAGAAGCCGAACGCGAACCAGATCCGGCTGCTGAACGTCGTCGGCCACACCCTCTTTGCCATCGGGCTCTACGGCACGGCGCTGCTGACGCGATAATTCGCAACCGTCATGCCCGGCCTTGAACCAAGGCATCTCGGGACGCGGAGGCTCCAGTGCCCCCTCCGGAGGAGATTCTCGGGTTAAGCCCGAGAGTGACGCCCCTCAGTCCAGAATGCGCGTCTCGTACCGGTAGAGCTCGCGGAAGCCGAGACTTCCATAGAGGTTGATCGCGACGGCGTTGCTCTGCTCGACCTGGAGGTAGGCGCTCTGGCAGCCCATCGTCGCGGCCCAGCCCATCAGCCCCTGCACGATCTTGCGGCCATAGCCATGACCGCGATGGCCGGGATGGACGCAGATCAGGCCGATCTCGGCCATGCCGCGCTCGGCCACGCTCATGCCGAAGGCCACCGCCTCGCCCTCGACCAGCCAGGTCGCGAAGGCCGCCGGCAACCGGACTTTATCGATGATCGCAGCGAGATTGCCGGCATGGGTCTTGTTGCCGCTCTGGAGAGCCGCGACGCCAGCCGTCCATTCCTGGCTGGGCCGCGCCTCGATCTGCAGCTCGGCCTCTTCGGCAGCCGAAAAACCGGCGAGCGGCGCGATCTGCCCGAAAGACTTGTCCTTGATCCTGTAGCCCCGCTCCAGCACCGCCGCGCGGGTCGCATCCGCAACCAGCGGAGTCAGGCGGATCGCCGGCACCAACCCGTCGGCGCGATAGAGTTCCTCGATCAGGTCCAGCATCGCGGCGTCGAGCGCGGCGCCATAGCTCAGCGGCGTCGCGGAATTCGCCCGCCCGGAATAGCCGTTGGCGAAGCGCAGCACCCAGTCGCCGACGAT
>SEEM01000366.1 GCA_004144595.1 Hyphomicrobiales bacterium | reverse complement strand
ACGCGCAGCATGTGGCTGGCATTCTTCTTGTAGCCCGGGAAGGGGCCGAGCTCGCCGGCCATCTCGGCCGAAGTCGCATAGGCGACGCCGGTCATGATCGCGGTCAGAGCGCCAGCCAGCGCACGGCCCTCGTCGCTGTCGTAGCCGAGGCCCATGCTCATCAGCAGGCCGCCGATATTGGCGTAGCCGAGGCCGAGCGTGCGGTACTCGTAGGAGAGTTCGGCGATCTCGCGGCTCGGGAACTGCGCCATCGTCACCGAGATTTCGAGCACGACGGTCCAGAGCCGGCAGAGATGCTCGTAAGCCTCGACGTCGAAGCTCTTGGCCTGCGTATCGTAGAACTGCAGCAGGTTGGCGGAGGCCAGATTGCAGGCGGTATCGTCGAGGAACATGTATTCCGAGCACGGGTTCGACGCCCGGATCCGGCCGGAAGCCGGGCAGGTGTGCCAGTCGTTCATCGTCGAGTTGAAGTGCAGGCCGGGATCGGCCGAGGCCCAGGCGGCGTAGCCGATCTTCTCCCAGAGGTCGCGCGCCTTCAGGGTCTTCATGACCTTGCCGGTGGTGCGGCCGGTCAGGTTCCAGTCGCTATCCGTTTCCACCGCGCGCAAAAAGTCGTCGGTCAGGGAAACCGAGTTATTCGAGTTCTGGCCGGAGACGGTGAGGTAGGCGTCGGAATCCCAGTCGGTGTCATAGGTGTCGAAGGAGATGTCCTTGTAGCCCTGCTTGGCGAACTGGATGACGCGCTTGATGTAGTTGTCCGGCACCAGCGCCTTGCGGGCGAGCTTGATCTCGCGCTTCAGCGCCGGGTTCTGCTCGGGGTCGAAGCAGCTGTCGCCATCGCCCTCGCAGTTCACGCAGGCCTTGAGCACGGCCTTCATGTGCTTCTTGACGATCTTGGAGCCGGTGACGAGCGCCGCGACCTTCTGCTCCTCCTTCACCTTCCAGTCGATGTACTGCTCGATATCGGGATGGTCGGCGTCGACCACGACCATCTTGGCGGCGCGGCGGGTGGTGCCGCCCGACTTGATCGCGCCGGCGGCGCGGTCGCCGATCTTGAGGAAGGACATCAGGCCCGAGGACTTGCCGCCGCCGGCGAGCTTCTCGCCTTCGCCGCGCAGCATCGAGAAGTTCGAGCCGGTGCCGGAGCCGTATTTGAACAGGCGCGCTTCACGGACCCAGAGGTCCATGATGCCGCCCTCGTTGACGAGGTCGTCCTGCACGCCCTGGATGAAGCAGGCATGCGGCTGCGGGTGCTCGTAGCTCGACTTCGACTTCACCAGCTTGCCGGTCTTGAAGTC
>SEEM01000365.1 GCA_004144595.1 Hyphomicrobiales bacterium | reverse complement strand
GACGCTCAAGCTGCATCAGTGCGGCCTGCCCAAGCTGATGGCGCTCGAACTGTTCAAGCCCTTCATCTTCTCGCGCCTCGAAGCCATGGGCATCGCGACCACCATCAAGGCTGCGAAGAAGGAAGTCGAATCCGGCACGCCGGTGGTCTGGGACATCCTGGAAGAGGTCATCAAGGAACACCCGGTCATGCTGAACCGGGCGCCCACGCTGCACCGTCTGGGCATCCAGGCTTTCGAGCCGATCCTGATCGAAGGCAAAGCCATCCAGCTGCACCCGCTCGTCTGCTCGGCCTTCAACGCCGACTTCGACGGTGACCAGATGGCTGTCCACGTGCCGCTGTCGGTCGAAGCGCAGATGGAAGCCCGCACGCTGATGCTGGCCTCCAACAACGTGCTGTTCCCGGCTTCGGGCGAACCGTCGATCGTGCCGTCGCAGGACGTGGTGCTGGGTCTGTACTACACGACCCGCGACCGCATCAACGCCAAGGGCGAAGGCCTGGTCTTTTCCGACATCGGCGAAGTCCAGCGCGCGCTCGACGCCGACGTGGTCGAGCTCACGGCCAAGATCGCCGTGCGCATCACGGAGTACACCAAAGACAAGGAAACGGGTGAATTCACCGCGTCCACGTCGCTGGTCGACACGACCGTGGGCCGCGCGCTGCTGTCCGAAATCCTGCCGAAGGGCCTGCCGTTCTCGAACATCAACAAGGCGCTGAAGAAGAAGGAAATCTCCAAGCTCATCAACGTCTCGTTCCGCAAGTGCGGCCTGAAAGAGACCGTGGTGTTCGCGGACAAGCTGCTGCAGAACGGCTTCCGTCTCGCGACGAAGGCCGGCATCTCGATCGCCATCGATGACATGCTGGTGCCCGCCGAGAAGCACGGCATCATCGAGCGCTCCGCCAAGGAAGTGAAGGAGATCGAGCAGCAGTACGTCTCGGGTCTCGTGACCTCCGGCGAGCGCTACAACAAGGTCGTGGACATCTGGGGCAAGGCCGGCGACGAAGTGTCGAAGGTCATGATGGCCAAGCTCTCGAAAGAGCGCGTCATCGATCGCCACGGCAAGGACGTCGAGCAGGAGTCGTTCAACTCGATCTACATGATGGCCGACTCGGGTGCGCGCGGTTCCGCTGCGCAGATCCGCCAAGTCGCCGGCATGCGGGGCCTGATGGCCAAGCCCGACGGCTCGATCATCGAGACGCCCATCACCGCGAACTTCCGCGAAGGCCTGAACGTGCTGGAGTACTTCATCTCCACCCACGGTGCCCGAAAGGGTCTGGCCGACACGGCGCTGAAGACCGC